>JBIKUX010000017.1:0-60139 GCA_044347345.1 Bdellovibrionota bacterium
TTTGCCGCCAGCAGCCGCTTCCTGGAGAATCCTCACTATCTGATCCTCCGTAAATCGCTTTCTCATCTCGTCCTCCTGTTAAAGAGGACTATACATCATCACGTAGCTATTACAGGGGGGCAGGGCACTCCCACTAAGACAATAAAACGTGCCTCCTGAATACTCCTTTACTTAAGATATTTTTGAAATAGGCATTAATCTGATTAAAATCGCTATAGCAATTAGTAAACTACATTTTTTTAAGAACTTCCTTCACCAAAAGGTAAGGTGTGTAATGTGGATAAAGTTGTATAAGAGTTTTGTTATGTTCTCCCAGATCTCTCGCTATGATTATATTCGCGCTTGATGGATCAGCTAAGGCCGATAACAGCATATAGTTATTAGTAGCGTAATCATCCTTCCTTAATTCAGACATACATTCCTGAGATAATGGCTTATCTGCATCAAACTTTATGGCTCCATCTTTGTAAGGATAATCAGGCAATGAGCGGGCAGAAATTAGTGTATACTTTCGATTTTCGAGCTTTGTTAAAGATTTTATAATCTCACTGTGATTATTTACTCCATTTATTATCCAGTTTTTAGATACAATCTCCCATAGATCGCACGAAGGAATCTTTGCGTAAAAATATTCGGCTTGAGAGGCGGAGACTCCGTGACCTCTTAACCGTGCAATTATTCGCGAACTTAATAGATCTGCCACAAAAATGAGCTTGGGAGAATTCTTTTCAGTTTTAATTGAAGCAATATCAGCTTTGAGCGTCTGAGATCTTAAATGATGCCTATTCATTATTTCGGGAATTCCGATGAAAAAAATAAGCACCATTATTGCAAAAAAAGCGCTATGTAAGCTGCGTCTAAAATTGGCTCTGTGTTCATTTTTTATCAGTATTTTTAGAAAAACTACCTTGAATGTTAATACTCCGCGCGCTGCTAAAATAAGCATAAATGGGGAGGCTTCATACCAGAGTCTTGGCCCATATATGAAATCAGTGTGCCAATACATCACATGAACAAATGCAATCATTACTAATGGTAGTAATAGGATAATAGAACAGATGCGACCAGATTGTGATTGCTTAAAACAAAAAAGAAGTGGAAAAGCTAGAATCATGAGGCCTGGCACTGCTGAAGAAAATAGCTCCTCGTTTAGAGATAAACCCATTTGAAGGGCGTTAAATAGTCCTCGCGTAAGGGTATGATGATTACCCCAAGGGTCAAGATGAAAACCTGGAAGATGGCTTGGCCCCCATAAAAGTTCATAACTGGTAAGCAGCGGGTCGCCTGTAAGGAGATAATTTGCAATAGGGTAGGTACTACTTATTAGTGCTGCGCCAGATATTCCGATAAAAAGCTTCAATGGTGAATAGTCGATTTTTCTTTTATAAAAAATTAGACATAAAAGTGATAATATAACTGCTATGAACATACTTAAGGCAGTTAGTGGTCTTAAGGATGCAATAATTCCTAGTCCCAACGGTACACATACAACTCCGTAGCTTTTACGATTTAATATAGCCCCTAAGCCTAATAAAATTAGAGAGCTTCCAAAGCAAGTAGTTACATGATTCAAAAAGGATGTGCCGATTGGCAGAATAAAACCCATTATCGGAAGGAGCAAAGTAGTAATTTTTTTTATTTTGTGACCGCCGAAGTAGAAGGCGGCTTTAATGGTTGTTATAAAAGTAGTGATTGTTACAATTATGGGCACAATCCATACTGCCCCAACTTTAACACCGAGAGCCAGTAGGGCAGGGTGAAACGGCGGATACTGAGAAAACATCCTATTGGCGTTATAAACTACGTTTTGAAGAAAGAAGAATTCAAGTGGCCCCCTGACCGGAGCAGTAATAGCTCCTGCTGCATAGATTTTTGCCTGCCAGAGTTGAATAATCCCATCTAAATCAGCTGGAACCATCTTGAAGATAATAATCGCAAAAATCAGTAGCTCTATCATCCAAAATACTAGGAGTAAGTTAGTTGTAGTTTGACACTTAGATACTTTGGAAAAATAAAGATTTTTTTTAAGTCTCGGGAGATATACTGTTGTAGTAAGGCCTACTATTATCCCAAAAAGTATTGTACGCCACCAAAGAGTTATGCTGACAAACGACAACGCAAAAAGTACAAAACCTATGATAAAAAGAAGAAGACTTAAAACCATTATTTTTGATGCCGGAAATTAAAGAGTGACTTTCTTGAGTCTAAATTTTGTGGCATAGGTTGATCATGGTCGATAGTTATCAAAAAATCTATATAGATTTTTCTGCCAAGTAGAGTTTAATAAATCTGACAACTACTAACCTTAAACGTAAGTAAATTTAGAGATTGCTTAACGATTCTCAGATTGAGGGAAAATTTTTGTTAGCTTCCATTTATAAACAGTGTGATAAGTTTTCGGGCATTAATATTAGTAAGTACGTTTTATTTTTGTTGGGTATTTTACCCACTGTGTCTGTAATTTGGTGGCAGGAGTTTTTTTTAACCCAAGATGGACCATCTCATCTTTATAACGCATTTCTACTGTCGTTGCCTGATGAATACTTCAATCAGCTCAAATTAAGCGAATATTTTACCAGAAATACTTTTTGGAGTGGTAATTCCGCAGGATATCTTTTTTTTGTAAGTATCGTGAATTTATTTGGACTGAATAACGCTGAACAAATATTGATTACCATTTATGCGCTTTTCTCGACCTTAGCTCTGGTAGTTGTACTGCCATGTCGCCTATCAGGTAGGACTATTTTATTTCTCGCAGGCCTTATACCACTGATAGTTCTTAATCCAGCCTTGCATTTTGGATTTTTTAATTTTTGTTTAGGTATTCCTTTTGGTATTTTGGCGACTGTTTTTTATGTAAGAACCTTATGGTTTGGTCATTTTTCTGTCATTTTCATCTGTTTTCTAGTAGCAGTGGGAAGCATTGCGGCATTACTTCATCCGGTAGTTGGTGCCTTTGTGGTCGGGTTTAGTAGCTGTTATTTGCTATTTGCGACATTTTTTTTGCCGAAAAGAGATTACTCAAAGCTAAAAAAGGCGTTTATTTGTCTTCTTCCGCCAAAATTCATAGTTTTTTCATACTATGTAAACTCGCCAGCATCCTCTAAGAGCGACTTGATATGGGAGCCTTTCGCAGCTCGGGTAGCTGATTTGCTTCACGGAAGTCTTATTGGAGGTTCCCATACACCTTCTGCGAGGATAGTTGCGATAATATTAATCGCAGTGGCAACTTTAAATATTATTGCCCAGCTTTCCGGTAAAAATACAAGTTCAGAGAGTTTTCCCAATTCTTTTCAGGGAAGAGCTTGGCAAGTTGTAGCAGTGCAGAAAAATTTGTTTTTAAATGTTGTACCAACATTCTTGGTGTTAAGTTGGTATCTATGCGCACCAGACCACTATGCAGGTGGCGGATTTATCGGATTAAGATTAGGAATAGCTCTGATTATTACCTTATTTATAGTGGTCGGCACTGGTAAGCCCCCTCCCATAGTGTTGTCACTTATAGTCATCATAGCATGTGCGGTAAACTTAACTTCTATTATAATTTATCAAGCCAGGCTAAACATTGAAAGAAGAGAGTACTCTAGACTAATTGAAAAAATACCACCTAATTCAACTTTGTTGCCTCTTCATTTTAATTTTTCCCCGACCGGTTTAGGATTGCGGTCAACTTATGAACCTACTCGGCATATTGCTGCGTATCAAGCAATTAAGAGTAATTTAGTTTTGTTAAACAACTATGAAGCAGACTTCTTTTACTTCCCAGTTCAATTTTTACCTACGCGCTCCCCATACGGTAAGGTAATTCCTAGTTCCACATATATTATTCCTCCGTCAAATATAGATTTAGATAGTAAGGATTTTTTTAATAGTGGCGGACGGATTGAATATATAGTTTCTTGGGATTACTACTCTTTTTTAGAACTTGCAGGGGGCAATAAAGATTACCTATATCTACATTCTAAAATATATGAAGGTCGTCGCGTTATAGCCGAAGGACGTGGGGCTTGGAAGCATACAATAGGGCATTTATTCCGTTATCACGCGCCTTAAATGATAATTTATCGAGTCGATTTGAGATGTCACACAAAATTTTTTCGTGATCAATTCAGTGAGGATTTTTGAAAGGAGTAGCTAAAAATAGGATTAAGTTATCTCAAGGTGTTATGAGTTTTTTGTGTGAGCAAAGATAGATAGGTAAAAGTGAGCAAAAAAATTATTATAACTGGCACTACAGGATATTTAGGTGGCCAATTATGTGAAAAATTGCTGTCGCAAGGTCATATCGTAGTGGGTGTAGGGCGTGGGGATTCGCCTTCTTTCACCGAGTCATATTCAAACTATCAACATATTAAGTGGGGTAATTTCAATTGTGAAATAGATGCTGATGTAATTGTTCATACTGCTGCTATTACAGCCCCTTCGCTGTGTGAAAGTGATCCAGAAATGGCTTGGGGAGTAAATGTGGGTCTGACAGAAAGAGTAATAAAAGTAGCAGTTGCTACTAATGCCTATGTAATTTTTTGCTCCACTGATCTTGTCTTTGAGGGTTATGATTCAGCTCCAGAGGTAGGATTTCGAGTGAGTGATATTCCAATTCCAAAATCAGTTTATTCTAGGACTAAACGGTATGCTGAGGAACTAATGCTCCAAGTGATACCAGAACGGGTTGGTATCATGCGTCTATCTCTTATGTACGGTGCATCAGTCAGTTCTCGAGGAGGTCCCCTCAAACAAGTAGAGGAGTCGCTTCAAAAAAATGAGATCGTACAAGCTTTCTACGATGAATGGCGAACACCTATCTTTATTGAAGAAGCAGTGAGAACATGTGTTTATTTAATAAAAAATAAGATAGCTGGAATACATCATTGCTGTGGTCAGGAAAGGCTATCACGATTAGAACTTTTGCAGAGGCTCTACCCCCAATACCTAACCTTAATTAAAGGTGTATCGCGACTTTCGTACACTGGTAACCCCCCACGAGCCGCAGATGTTAGTCTACATTCGACTGGATATTATGGTTTCTACTAACTAATTAGTTATTATTTAAGGTAGCTAATCAGCTAAAGAGCGCGGTATATTTTTGCTTAAAAGTTCATAACCATTTGCGGTAACTAAGACATCATCCTCTATACGAATCCCGCCAGCCGGAACGGATCCAAGTCGATTTTTAATATAAATTCCCGGTTCTATTGTTAGCACCATCCCCTCTTCTAAATTACCTTTGCCAGAGCGAAGACTGCCAAGGTCGTGAACATCTAATCCTAGCGAATGTCCTATACTGTGGGGGAAAAATGGTTGGTATAGTTTTTTATTAATAATTGAGTCAGTGGAGCCTTTAAGAATTTTTAGATATTTTAAGCCGTCAACTAAGGTAATGACAGCGGCTTCATGAACGGTATTAATGGAGGCTCCTTTTTGAACTTTCGAAAGAGCTGCGTCTTGCATATTGAGGACAAGATTAAAAAGTTCTACCCATATACCTGAGGCTTTTTCTTTTCCCCCCACTGGTATACAACGGGTGATATCTGCGGCATATCCATCGACCTCGGCCCCACAGTCAATGAGCACAAACTCACCATTTTTTAGTCGCCTATTTTGATGGCTGTAGTGAAGCACTGAAGCACTCGGTCCAGATGCTACTATTGATCTAAACGCTGGAACAGCACCGCGTATCAGAAATTCAGCTTCCAACGCCCTAGAAATTTCTAACTCAGATACACCTGAGATGATGTGAGGTAATATGGAATTTAAAGAATCTCCAGTGACTTTTATCGCTCGTTTAATTGTAGCAATTTCATGCCGATCTTTCCGTATTCGTAATTGCTCCATAATTACATCAGACAAACCAAAAATTCTTGGCAATGAACTGATTTCATAAGATGACTTCGACAAGAGAGTATCCACTATAGTTTTCGCAATTCCTCCCTTATCGTTGTTAAAAAAAAGCTGAAAAACACCAGTTATTTCCTTGAGACATTCAGGGATAACTTGATTTACTTCTCTTACTTCAATTTGAAGATTTTTACTTAAAGCTTTGGCATCAGTATGTCTTCCATCCCAAATTATCTGATGCTTGGTTGGTTTGTTAGTGATAATAAGAGGATTAGTCCTATCTGCTTTAACTAAAAGTGCTAAACCCTCGCTTGATGAACCGGTAAGATAAAGTAAGTCACTTTGCTGCCGAAAGGGGAAATATGTGTCTCGTGATCTATTCGCCCTTACGTTTGAAGATAGAATCAATGCAGCCTTGGGATGAATCTTCTTTAAAACTTGTTGTACTCGTTTTATCCTATTTCGAAATAATGAGCTCATATTAAACTCTCTTTAAGGTCACTTAAGACAGGATAAATTCCTCCCCCGGAGTAAGTATGACTGATTGTAGCCCTCTTTGAATACATTCATTTTGAAAGGATTGCGGAGTTCCAGTTAAAAGGGGAAAAGTAGAATGATGAATAGGAATGTTGACATTAGCGCCGATAATTTCTGCAGCTATTGAGGCTTCTTTTGGACCCATTGTAAACCTATCACCGACTGGAAGTAGGCATACAGTTGGATTGTAAAGCTGTTTTATGTAGTGCATATCTCCAAAAAGATTCGTGTCACCAGCATGATAAACTGAGTTATTTGTATCTCTCACTACAACTCCACACGGCTCTCCAGCGTACTTAGTTCGGTGTTTTTCTGATGTGTAAGACGAAGAGTGAAATGCGTTCGTTAACGTGATATGCAATCCCTTGTACGTAACAGTGCCACCTTTGTTAATAGGTATTATTTTTTCATGAGGGACTCCATCTTCATGAAATAATAGACCTAGTTCATAATTTGCTATTATAGAGCTTCCGAGGCGCTTAGTTAGACCTACAACATCTTCAGCATGGTCGCTGTGACCATGAGTGACAATAATTAGATCAAGCTCCTTTGGTTCACGCAGCTCTATTGGGCAAAGAGGATTGTTGCTTAACCACGGGTCTATACCGATGACAAAATCGAGTTTGCCATCAGAACAATTTAAAAATACTGAAGAGTGGCCAGCAAAGGTGAGCGACTTTATTTTCATAAATTATTCCTACAGTGAAATTCGTAAAATTTAGACTTAGTTTAGCAATTCGGTAATAAAAATCCTTCATTTATTCCGTGAGCGTACGTTTCTGGAGAGATTTTTATAGAGCTTGAAGAAATAATAATATTCCCTTGAGCAAGTTGTTTTACAACCCAAGGATAGAGTCGATGCTCAATTTCAAGAACCTTGTGAGCTAAAGATTCCGGTGTATCATCCGTTGATACAAGACACCTCGCTTGGGCGATAATTGATCCGGTATCGACTCCGGCATCTACAACATGAACAGTACATCCGTGATAAATAGAAACTGTAGTATCATTCGCTTTATTCAGTAATTTGTAGTTAGCAATAACACGAGAGTGGGTATCAAGGCCGGGGTAATCGGGCAGGAGGGACGGGTGAATATTGATAATTTTGTTACAGAATCGCGATAGCAAGGGCTCTTTGAGTATTTCCATGAATCCAGCTAAAGCAATTACGCCTCGTGAATTAGCGGTGATACCAAATGTTTCTATGGCATCTCCCACAGCTTCTCGGTAGATTCTGAGGGAATTAAATTTTTCTTTTTCAATTATTGCGACGGGGATACTAAATTTTTCCGCAATACTTATACCTTTTGCTTCTCTATTGTTACTGATTACCCCCATAACACGGTAGTGTGATGCGCACCTTGCAAGAGACTCAAAATTACTGCCGCGGCCAGAAATGAGCACTACTACGGGAAAATCTGCAGATAACTGAGGATCTTTCATGAAAATATTTGTGTTGTAACCCACTTATTGTATAATTCGCTGACGTACTCCGGCCTGACTGATATAAATTCCGGTAAATCATAAGGATGAAGTTCAGCGACTCGTAATTCAAGTTCTTTAAGAAGTTTTTCTGACGTTTTAACGATGAGAAGCGTTTCAGCGGCTCTCTCTAAATTACCCTGCCATTTATAGATTGAAGTTAAGTTTGGTAAACAATTTACACAAGCTGCGATACCTTCTGATATGAGTTGTTCGGCAAATTCTTCGGCTGAAAGGGTTTTTTTATCTAAAGCTTGTTCAGGCAGTAAACTTGGATATGTGATTAAAACGACTACTGTGGTCATATCTGGCTCGCAAAAATTGAGGATTTAAAGTAAACTGAGATTTAAGATCAGTGGGTAGTATAGTGGTTGAGACTAGTTTAATCGAGATAAAATAGCTTATGAGTAAGATTAGAGTATTATTGAGGCGAGTAAGTCTGGTTTTGTCACTTACATTTTATGTGGCTTGTATAACTGTAATTTATTCGCAGCAGGTATCAGCTGATGACTCTAGTAAGTATTCACAGGCTTTGGAGACACAGGCTTTGGAGATACAGGTTCTGGAGACACAGTTGCAGAAAAACCAACAAAAGTCGGGGATAATATCACAGACTAGTTCTGGTGGTTCAGGTACAAATGTAGCTATTGAAACATTTGGTAATGTTGCTACTTCAGGTAAAAATACACAACCAATAACAGGTGTAGTTAAGTTGGATAGGCCTGGACGATGGCTAGCGACTATACACAATAATACTGACTCTTCAGTAGAGGGTTACTTCCGATTCATTGAGATGGGAAAAGGAGCTAAAGAATTAAAGTCAACACCATTTTTGCGACAAATTCCGCCTAAAGGGTCATATCAGCGTGACTTTCCAGTTGGCCCTACAACGATTGACGCAAAATTAGTTGTGATAGAGTGGAAAACGGTAAAAAAATAATCGGGGATATTAGGTACGGGGTTGGTGTTTAATAAGGGGTAAAACAAGTGGCTATCAAGCAGACAATAGCAGTCATGTCGGGCAAAGGTGGAGTCGGTAAATCGACCGTTGCAGTAAATTTAGCGCTAGCTTTACGGGGTAGCGGTGCGACTGTGGCTTTAATAGATGGGGATTTTTATGGACCAAGTATTCCCACATTAATGGGAGGTGGTGAGCTTCAAACCAATGATCAGGGACAGATTATTCCGCCGGTACGACACGGAATAAAGTATATGTCGATAGGATTTTTTTTACGTCATCCTGATGAGGCAGTCATTTGGCGAGGCCCTATGCTGACTAAGGCTTTAACCCAGTTATTTACAGACGTTGTTTGGGGAGATGTTGATTACGCTGTGATTGATATGCCTCCAGGAACAGGTGATGCGCATCTTTCATTAGCGCAGATGCAGATTATACAGATAGCAGGTGCTCTTGTTGTTACCACACCGCAAGAGGTGGCTCTTGCTGATGTGCGGAAATCACTCAGCATGCTCAAAAAAGTTAATATTGATGTGCTAGGTATAGTGGAAAATATGGCTGGATTTTCTCTACCAGATGGTACGGTAATACCTATCTTTGGTGAAGGTGGTGGATTAAAAACAGCTGAGCAGTTTGATATTCCTTTTTTTGGTTCCATTCCTCTTATCCCTTCTCTCCGAGAGGGAGGTGACAAAGGAGAGCCAGCTATAATGACCGATGAGCGCGTAGATGGTATATTTCATACATTGAGCCAGAAAGTGATTGCAAGCTTGGATGCAAAGCTTGGGGCTCCTCAACTTGAAGTAGTAAATTAGAGTAATAAGAGATTTTTCAAAAATGATCTACGCGTTATTATTTATCCATTTTCTTCTATGTTTTATGCTGATCGGTTTAGTGCTTCTTCAGCAGGGCAAAGGAGCGGAAATGGGTGCTACGTTGGGAGGTGGTAGTAACACTCTTTTTGGAGCGGGTGGTGCTACTTCATTCGTAACAAGACTTACAACTGGTACAGCTATCGCCTTTATGGTGACCTCAATTTTACTGGTAAGAAATTACAGTAGTCTCACTCTTCCTAGTAAGCCTGGTAGTGGTGACGTTTTACAGGGTGCCCTCCTACAAGAGGAAACTCCTACTCCCTCTCCTAGTCCTACTCATACTCCGACGCTTCTTGCTCCCACTACTACTGCCTTACCAGCTGTGACTGGTTCACCTGTAGCTACAGTAATTGCTACAGTAAGTTCTGCTGCTCCGAGTCCGGTAGCTACAATTGGATCTACTGTAGCTGTAACTTCGACTGTAAAGGTGACTCAGAATCCAAAATAATTGATAAAAGATTTGAGTTAGAAACTTATCTTTGGATAAAAGCTTGAAAAATGCTGTAGAAAGGGTATTTTCTGAGCATGGCATACCATACTGTAGATGTGGTTTGTATTTTCTTGCACTAGTGTGCCCAGATGGCGGAATTGGTAGACGCACCAGCTTGAGGGGCTGGCGGAGGCAACTTCGTGGAGGTTCGAGTCCTCTTCTGGGCAGTTTTAAAGCCAAAAGTCTTTAACTAGATTAAGCTCGTTTAAGCTCACTTGAAATTCTCCGGTTTTCTTTGGAACAATTACGGTGTGAGTGATAGGCATTCCGGCAGTCAACTGTTCAAAACAGTACTCACCAACTTGTGGCACGGGGCGCACTTCTAAGACCCTTGCCTTTGGTGGAAGATGCATTGAGTGAGTTAAGGCCGCTCCGTGAGGCGTAAGTATGTGGCTAGAGCGTCTAAAAAGATTTATCTGCTCTTTTAATGGCAGAGCTTCGAGATAGACACAAGTGAACCCCTGCTTATCCAAATATGGTAGTAGTTCGTCTTCATTTGATAGGTGGCGTCTTCTAGCTAATTTTCTCGATATATAAAGTTTAAGATCTGTAGATTTTGATTGGTGAGGATCTGTGGGAAAAAGTTCAGTAAAAAAAAAGGTTACTATTTTGCGCTTTTCCTGACTCCAATCTGGAAAAATTGGCGACGGAATTCTAAGTTCCTCGACTTTGTACCATCCTGAATCAAGAATTAGCGTCTCAGTTGCTAGGGCAGAAAAAATAACTTTTTGAGCGGGAGATGGCGAACCATTTAATAGCAGGCGAGGCTTTGTATCTTTAATTGATAGAAGTAGAGGTAAAAGGTCTGTGACTGTATGGTAAAAATTATCTCTATAAATAGATACTCCCAAGCACCAAGAACCACTGAGATATTTAACTGGAGTTTTTGGTTCAATACCTAGCTTTTGACGCTCTTTTATATGTCGTAAACATCTACCACAACATGGTTGTAGTGATGTGTCGCTAAGATGCCAACGACATCTTCCGAGATTATACCAAAGTTTTTCTTCAAGACGAATCAGACCGTCCGGCACCGATAAAAGTGCGTCTTTTATTGAGGTACCAGAGAAATTAGACACCTAAGCCTTTTAGTCACTCATAATCTAAATCAGTAAGAATGATTTGCACCGAAATCTATTACCGATTAGCTCCTGTCGATAAATTCAGCTCTACTAGTAGCATCAGGTTGTGAACCAACTGATCTAAGAAGAGGTCTGAGAGTAGAATCTCTGCCTGCAGCCTCGGAAGCTATCTCATGCGAAAGGAGACGATAATTAATATGCCCTCCCGGCCGGACTCTTAGCTGAGTAAAATAGCTTAACTCCTTTACAGACCCATGCATATGGAAAGGGGTGGTCTGAGCAAAAGGGATGCATTGTAAGGCTAATGTTGACGGTAACCATGTTACGTTATCTTCAATCATTGAGAGAGTAGCTTCTGCTTGATCAAATAAACATTCTAGATCTTTGCTAAACTCGTCTCCGATTTGTTTTAGCTGTGGGTGATGAGAAATGTATAAAGGTAATACATAATCTCCAAATCTTAGGGCAGTTGTTGCTGGTCGACACGATAAAATTGGTATGAAGCGCCCCCAAGCTCTGTGACGATTCAGATCGCGAATTTCACTTATGCTGCAAGTAATCTCAAATGAGCACTGATTTGTTCGATATGATGAACCCATTTGATTGTGGTGTGTGTATACAGCAAACGCACAATTACTCAGATCCTCCATAATTGTTGGTGAGCAATTTGATAACCAACCAAATACATCCTTAGTATTTGCCCATGGAGCTATCTCAAGACAAAGTTGTGTTAAAGTTTTAAGCCCTATTGAAGTATCCCACAGTGTAGTGTCCACATGACATGTAACCTCTTTTCGTTTGAATGAGGTTGGTATCCCAAGAAAAGGGGCTTTATATTTAATTAACAGGGTATGTAATTGATCAAGCACTGAGCTAGTAGTTTCATCGGCATTGGTATACCGAATTAGCTCAGCAGCCTCTGCAACGTAACCTATTTTTTTGGCAAAAGTTGCTTCGGGCGCAAGAAGTGCCTCAATTTGTTCTGCAAGACAATTTAATAAGGGGTCAGAATCTCCCTTAAATAGAGCTATGAGACGAGCCCACTCCCTAGCAGAAGTGACCCACGCTAATGAGGTTCGGTGTGACAGACCGGAAAGTAAAAAGGCTCTAGCTGTATCAAAAACTCGGGCTTTGAGTGCGCTTAATTCTCGCTGATTGTTTTTATCTATAGTAAAAACTTTGCTATATTCCTCGGTTAATTTGGCAGTCCACTTGTTAAAAAGAGCAAGCGATGTGCTCTGAAGTGATAGAAGCTGATTATTTATACAAGAAAATTCCTCATTACTTCCACCTTGAATTACTTGGTTAGGTAATAATTGTTGGAGAGGAATAGGGGAGACTCCTCTAGCAAAGTTTTGGTATCTGGTGGATCTTTCTTGTCCGGCACCAACTGAAGTTTCATAGAAGAAGCGTAAGGCATGAATAGAGGAAATATTTTCTATGTAACAAAAAAGAAGTGCCATATCAGCTACGGAAGCATGACCGTAGCCTCTAAAAATTGAAGCAAGCTTTTTTTCTGCTACATCAGAGTGATCAACAACTTCGCTGAATATCTCTTGTACAGAGGCATCAGAGCGTGAATATCGAGCTCCTGCAAATGCTACAAGTGAGGCATAGGGTAAGCTATTACTCGGCAAAGCTGTTCTTACTACGACGCCAGTGCGTGTATCTTTCACGCTTAAAAGAGCTATGCCGTTTTTACCTAACATTTGCAAGGAAAACTGCAAGTTTGAATTGGTAGGATAGAGAATATAAGAATCCATGTTTAACTACTTAAGCAGCACTAGATTCTATTTTGGAAGAATTTGAGTTATTTTGCTGAGTTTTTTCAGCAGAGTTATTGCAAGGGTCATTATTTAACCTCATATCTAATTCACCAAGCTCGTAGAGCAAAGCGAACGGATATATACCAGTGTCGTGACCGTCTCCCCATCTCATACCGAGAGCATAACGCCCTATAGCCCAAATGTTTTCTAAACGAAGTTCTTCTTGAGATGTATGCTCTACAACTTTTAGTATCGCTGACTTTTTGACACTAGCCGTAAGCGGGGCATCATGGGAAGAGTCACCTCTCTTGGCTCTACTTACGGCTGAAGGGCAGTGCTCTCTTAGTGTAGCACTTGAAATTTGATGAAGAGTGCCGTCACTCCATTTTATTATGATTCCGGCACTGCCGTTTCTCTCAATTCTAAGGGGCTTTGCTGATAATGGTCGTTTTTTATCAGAGAAATTAGCGTTAAATTCAAAATGATTAGGAGATTCTGATGACATGACCGTATTCTTTCTGCTATTAACTAACCTATTAATAGTAAATGAAAAATCATGGTATTGCTATATTTTGTGCAGTTTCCTCCAGGATTTAATTCCCAATGAGAAAGTGCTGTATCAATAGCAAATAAAGTGTCAATAATAATAACTAAAAGGTTTAGTAAGTAATGATAATTAAGATTTATTAGTTAAGACGATAATTCCGACAAACGTGTATTAATTTGGTTAGTACGCTAAAAAAACAGGATAATAATTACCGCCGTAATTAATTAATAACCCACAAATTAATTAATAATCCACAGTGCTGTATTCGTGAGATAATTAATTTAACAATGCTACAAACCACGAATTTTTTTGAAGCGACCCCTCAGCCGGGTTCTTTACCTCCCTTACCTAACCAATATCCTAGACTTGATTTTTATCGTAAAATTTATGACCCAGGCCAACTTCCAGAGCAATCCGAAGTAGATGCCCAGATTGATGATCTAATAAAAAGGTTATGCGATTTACCCGGCACTCAGGAGCGTAGTCAAAATAACGGAGAACCTCCCGTAGGGATTCGTAGACAAGACCTTATCCTTGAAAGTATCAACCAATTTATTAAGTCAGGTATATTAGAATCACAGGGGCAAGATGGGAAAGATGATGGGAAAGATAACTCAGGGATTAAGGATTTAATATATGAATTTAAAAATTTATATAATGCCGAACAGAGAAAGTCGCATAACCGCGAAATCGCAATAAACTTACTAGAGAGATTTTTTTATAACTTTAGCAACTTAAACCCTGAAGAAGGGCTTATTTTAGCAGTACAACTTTTAGAAAGATGTGAACAACTTTTGTGTTGTAACGAGTACATAGAAAAACAACAACAATTGTTAGACAATTTAAATCCGCAAGTTATTTCAAATAACGAGGGGGATATATCAGTTTATAGAAACCCACGAAGTTTAATTTTTCCTGGAATTCTTGCACGCCTAAAAAAAATATTAAACGATAAGCAATTATTACTAAACTTGGAGAAGTTAGGACTAAAAGAAGAAACACTTTTCAATAAAATCGGGCGTTGTTTTGCCAAACATTTATTAGAAAATTTTGATGCTTATTGGAAAACTAATGTAGCATATACAACAAATGATAGTTCTAATGATAATAATTGTGCAAACAAAAGCCCAAGTTTTAAGGGTTATCTGACGATACAGAAGATAAATATAGGATCTCTGCAAAACTTGTTTTCCGTTTCAGACCGAATAAGATCAAAGCGTCACCTCGCATCCAGTTTGCAGTCGATAAAACAGTTTGTGGGTGATTTTTCATGTATTCAACATATTTCAAGTTGGTTTGAGTATAAACCTATACTTGGGTCTCAGATTACAAGTGTTAAAACACGCATTAAATCGTTCCTTAGTGTTGTTCAAAAGGATAAGCGCCCCAATAGAGGAGGATACGGTTTAATATTCGATCAGTTTGGGATAACTGTTTATGTTAAAGATAAAAACTTAATACCAGAGGTTTTAAAAAAACTTTTTAGCAATTACTACAATTTTGGTGATGAGCTAGGTACTAATTTAAGACTTAAGAGACTAGGAGCTCAGCCAACTAAGTGGGATTCGGGGGATACTACATTAGATACTGATATTCAGTACTATGCTGTGTTTGTAGATGAAAGCGGACAAATGGTAGGACCACCTTTTGAGCTTAGAGTCTCGTGTAAAAATGATAAGCTAAGTTTTCCGAATAATTTCCTGCCTAAGAATCTTGACCCAAGGCATATAATAATAGTGCCTTACAAAATAGAAAAATTGGAAGGGAGAATCGAAACTCCTAAGACTCATCTCCTTGCTACAGGAAAGGAGGTTCCGGTGCAAAGAGGTGATCCGGAGCAAATAGGTGAGTCGAGTGGAGTGAATAACTCATCAAACACACAAGAACTATCCCCAAAGCATCACTTATTTTATAAACAAGATATAAACTCTAGGAGTGGTTTATCTGAATTAATAAAATGGCTAATGAACAAATTGTATTTTTAAATTAAAGAGCGAAGTTTTTTTTCAATCCAGGCACCAGTAAAAGCTATCTGATGGTGGTGCTCTACTGTACGTCTGGCCCAATCTCCAAGTTCTATGGTTAGCTTTTTATCGGTAAAAAGGGAGCGCATTTTTTTGGCTAAGTCTAAATAGCTAGGCTCAGCCCACATCATATCTCTACTAAAATGGAAGTGTTCTAAAGTATGGTGCACATCGATATTTACCAAGCGCTCTACTTCAATAAGTAAAGCGTTTTTATCGGATAAAAAATCTAACGGAGCTCCCCATCTCGTGGCAATTATCGGTAGCCCACATGCCATAGCTTCAAGATAGGTAAGTCCAATACCTTCGCCTCGAGATGGAAGAACGTAAGCGTTACAGCTCCGGTATAAACTTGGTATGTCGGTATCAGGAATATAGTTCTCTAAAAGGGTTATTTGAGGGGCTTTATCCCACGTCTGATTGTATTCCGCTAGGAAATGGTTAATGCGTTTATTTAATTCGGGAGCCTTAAAAATATCTGGTTCTGATCTTATTATTAGTTCTACGGTTTCATTTCGTGAAAATTCCTGAATAAAGGAGCGGAGAAGAATGTCCCATCCTTTGCGATTATTCCATGTAAAGATAGATAAAAATCGGAAGTTTTTTGACTCAGGAAGTAATTTTTGTCCTTTTGGGTTGAAATGTGAGGTATCAACACCGACTGGTACAACATGAATTTTGTCCGCCTTAACACCCGAATTAATAAAGACTGTTCGACAAAAAGTTGAGGTAGTCCACACTTCATCCATAGCGTTACATTCTTTCACCCATGTATCAGGAATTCTATCGGCTTCAAACTTGGTAAACCCGATAAAATAGTTAAGATGTGGGTGTTTAGCTTGAAATTGAGTAAAGCATTCACCATTATTTGGTTTAGTGGGGGTGTCAAAAATTATCCCTATGCCTTTTTGGGAGTGATTAATAGCATTTGTTCGGTTAACGGCACCTGTGCGTTGGCATCGCTCAGACAGCCACTTATACTTATCCGGGTCACTTCCGTTTAAACTATCTATATAAGTTTCATTGTAGTTTGACGGAGATATATTAAAAGGAATTTGATAAATAGCTAACTGAGTAACAATATTTCTTGCTAAGCTAGCGCATTCACCAAAATCAAAGATATTAGAGTGCCATACTACCCTACTAGATGTTTGAGACGAAAGATCCTGAGATGTAGCAAGCTTTTCAAGTGGTGAAAATATTAATTCAATTGGTGAATTTTGAGCATCTGTTCGTGTAGGTACTAGACTAACCATTTCATTAACGTGAAGTTGCTCTGATTTGTAGCTGGGTGATATTTGAAGAGATAATTTTAAAGATATTCCCGGTTGGTCTAATTTAAGTTCATGAGAGATGTTATTTTCTAAAGTGACTCTTACAACTCTTTTTTCTGTTGATGTATCTGATATTGGCCGCCTGATTATAAAATTAAGGAGCTGATTTACATCTCTTATATTAGCCGGTACGGTAACTGTTATAGGTGTAGTTAAAGATACAACATTGTGTTCGCTAGAGTAAGAACCTCCAGTGACTTCTAGATTATAGATCGTAAGACAACTACTACCAGATTCTTTATTGTCTTTTATTACGGATCTGCCATTTTGTGAGTAAGAGTCATCACTTTGTAATGCTACGCAATTTGGCAGCGGGGCGACATGCCAAGATTTTTCTTTAGCTAATTTTATTAATCCCTCTAATGTTTCTTTAGATATGGAAGGGGAGAGGGAACTCCAGTTAATATTTTTAGCAAGATTTGAATGGATCCCAAATATTTGAGGAGCTAGTGAGAATGACGGATAGGTATCAGAGTAATCAAGTAAAACTTTAATGTTGTTATCAACTATTGCAAACCAATCAAGAAAGCGCGATTTATCAGGATTTTTTATGCTTGGTACCCAGACGTGAGGAATTGATTGTTGGTCAGAGTATTTTGCTAACTCGCCTATGAAATTTGGTTCTATAGCTGTTATTCCTCCACTTATAAAAATAATGTGGGGCATTCGGGCAGCTTGTGAGCCTTGCTCGTAATAATCTATACACTCCTTCTTGGAGTCTAATGTGGAAGATCCGCCAAGTACTAATATTTCATAGTTGGTTGAACATGACTCCCGAATACTTTTAAGCAAGTCATCAAGAGCCTGATTTTGGCTTAAGTTATGTGGTAGTAAAATTGCAAAAGTAACTCCAAATGGTGAATCAGCTACCAAATCCTTATTATTTAGATCTATGCCCTCCTGATTGTGCAGTTGTGGCGATAAATTATCATTTAGATGAGCTTCGACTTGTTGTGCTAAGGTAGTAACGAGTGGCTCAACTTCTAAATTATTAAATTGTTTGTAGCTTATGCTTGACGGTTTAAATGAAATTGGACGATTTAAAGTTTTGGCTAAATTTTTAAGTCCAACTCGGTAAGCTGATTGCTCTGGAAAAGAGCAAATTATTTGATTTGCGTGTAAAATTAAGTGTGAGAGAGCGCGGTAGTGGGTAAAAGAGCCTACTATTATAGGTGGGCTACCCCATATTTCACTACATTTTATGTTGATAGTTTGAAGTGATGCTAAGTCTGGATTAAGCCGAAACGATAGTACGAGAGCGGGACGATTATCACTATGTTTGGCATAGTCAGGATCATCAGGAAAATATTCGAGTAAATGTTGTGCTGATTCCGCTATGATGAGGGTGAGGTTTGAGTTAATAGTTGTGCTAAGACTAGTTAGCTCGGATGCATGTATTTCATAAGTTAAGGTTTCGCTTAGTGCAAAAGAAGGGGTAATAATCGGCACTTTTTTTGACGGCAGAGCATGGTCGTCCCACGCTATGACTAGACTAACGTCCCATTTATCGCACCATTCATCTATTTCTTTTTGATTTTCGGAAGTCGTATTTGTAACTAGTCGAGTAATATCTCGGTCAATCGGGCAAAATACCGGATAATTTGACCGTGTAATAATAGGGATGCAAGCATCAAAGATGCGGTTTTGTGCGCCATGACGAGCCAAAATTCTACGAAAATTTTCAATACCATCAGTAAAAAGCTCACCCCAATCATCAGGTAATATTATTCCTATTCTTGGCAGGGTTCGATGAGATAAAAGTTTTCGAGATTGGCGTTCTTGATTATCAGAGTCATGGAAATTTTCCAGCGAATAACTGCCGTGCTTATGCCATCGCGATATGTAAATGTGAAAGTTTGTATCTTCACTCTTTGTCCTACCAGGACTTTTTGATACGTGGTGGTAGATAGTGCTGTAGGGAGTATAAACGGTTCGTAATCCAGCTCGTTGTACTCGCAGGCATAGGTCAATATCTTCGTAGCCGTTTATATATGAGGTATCAAATCCGCCAAGAATTAGGAAAAGTTCACGGCGTACCAAGAGGCATGCACCTGTAACTAATGGTGTTTCTCGGGGATACAGCGAGCGAAAGTCGTCTGGGTCACTATTTAGTAAGTGATGCTTAGGTACACCGTTAGGTAGGGTGAATAAGCCACAATGGTGAAGTAGCTTAGTGTCGGGAAATAGTTGCCTGTTTCCAACCATAGCAACGCTTGGATCTGCGAGCTCGGCAATTATGCCATCAAGCCATCCCGGGGTAAGGATAGTGTCGTTATTTAAAAATAGTACGAATGGGGTTGTAGCTGCGAGAGCTCCGCGGTTGCATGCACCAGCAAAATTTTCATTAGTATCATTAAGTATGACACGGGTATCGTCTTTGAGCGTCTTAAGGTATTCCCGCGTTCCATCGGTTGATGCATTATCAACGAGAATCAACTCGTAATTATCCTGATTAGTGGTTTCCTTTAGAGACGAAAGCATCATTTTTGTGTACTCAAGTGCATTAAATAACGGCACTACTATTGATACTCGAAAAGGTGCTAGTTCTTTTTGACATCGATGTAAAGCATCACTAAATTCTCCAGATATTTTGGCTTCTTCGTTAAGTTTTTGGGAGAAAATGTTAAGATGAGGAGATAGTTCTGGATAAAGAGAGCTCCAGTGATGAAGATCTTTCGTCAATTTGAAAATATCCCCACCGCACAGGATTTTTGACGGATTGATAGGATTTCTGTTTGACTCACAAGTGTAGCCGTGAATGATACGGTGTAAAGCTTCTTCTAGTGCATTTTTAACTCTTTTTGGCCCATTTGGTTTGCTGATTGCCTCAGCATAAAACTCCTCCCAAACATGAAGCTCAGCCCAGCCAAAAGCCGCTAAGTCATCGTTTGTCATTGAGAGGCGTTCAGGATCAATCGAGTACTCAACTGTAGCCTCCTCCAAACAAGCAAATTGGTGCGTGCGGGAAATCCTCCGCCATAGATCCCAATCTTCAAGTCGCTTTAGTCTCTCATTAAAGCGATTAGATGGTGATGAAGTCAGGCACTTATGATGGATAATACACGTGACCGGTATGTAGTTACGAAACAATAATTCGTCTTGGCAAAAGGGCGCTTCATATAGAACGTCACGCTTTAAGAGAATCTCATTTTGTTCCCACCTGCGTGCTCCAAATGAATACCCGACCTTTAACCCGCTCTGCTCTATGTGCTTTACAAGGTATTCTAGATGGCGAGGCCAAAATATGTCGTCATCATCGAGATAGGCAATATAGGTGCCTCTAGCATTTTGTATCCCTGTATTTCGAGCACCTGCTAACCCTTTATTGGTTTGATGGGTGATGAGTCTAACTCTAGGATCTTTATCAATGATAGGAGTCGGAGGTGGCACACCTGCATCGTTTACAACTATGACCTCTACAGCGTTTAAAGTTTGATTGAGTACTGAATGAACAGCTCGTTTAAGTAGTTTCGGCCGGTTAAAAGTAGGGATAACAACTGAAACTAAGGGCGGCTCGCTCAGAATCCCTGTTTGAGGCGGTGGAATAAATGAGTGTCCTGAATTGACCGCTACTCTTTGTGCCATTGGCCAGAGGGGTCGAAGATAGCTAACGGAGGGTTGGCGGTTGAGGTAACGGGTGCCCGTGGCTTCAATCGCTCCTACGCCACTAAGGTTCCGGTCGGGTAGAAGCGACAATAGGGTGGCAGATAGGTAGATACAGGCGTCAGTCAGAAATGGCGGAAGCGAATGAGGATGAGCATTTACATAATGTGACACAATCCATTGGGTGTCTAAAATTGAGGCTTGCTCTTCCTTGATGGGAGCAAGAGAGCTAAGAGGCCAAGTCGGTTGAAGCAAAGTGAGACCAAAAAGCGTAGCTTGCGCTCTAAGAGTAGAACAAAAGGTTTCAAGGTCTGGATCGAAATTTGGAGTGATTCCAGGATTAAGAAGAAGTACAAAAGGAGTTTTGGATAAAAATGACTTAAGTGAAACTATATGATCTTGTTTAATAGAGCTTGAAAAGGAAAGTAACTTATTGTTTTCATGAGAATAATTTGGTAGGTCATAATCTCTTAGGACACCCACCGAATACCCTTCTTCTGCCCACTTGCCTGGTACCCTTTCTGTCCAAATAGAAGGTCGCTCAGCTAGAACTAAGAGCGATATCTGGGTCCACGGCATACGAAATAGACTCCCACTTCAGTTACTTTTTCTCCCTCTTAGAGATGAAAAATAATTGAAAAGTAATTCAAAACTTTACCTCACTTCGGTGGAGTACAGGATTTAAAGACTGATTGATCTCTAAAAATTTTCACCTTGACCGCTATGGAGAGCATCCTATAGTGTAGCGAGGTGGGAAGGAGTGGGATAAAGTGGGAAAGTTGGTGAGTCATACGATGATATGAAGGACCAGATTACAACTGAAGTTCGGCGTGCCAACACTCAAACGGTGCATGTGAAGGAGCAACCAAGCCCTCATTACGCCTTTAGAGGGAGTTTTACTCATTCGCTCGACTCGAAAGGTAGGGTAAGTTTGCCGTCTGAATTTCGGCGCGTTTTGTCTGATTCAGGGAGTAGTCGAGTTATTGTCACCAACAACATATCCCAAGGAGCTCGGTGTCTTGAGGGCTATGGTGAGTTGGCTTGGCAAGAGTTTGAAGAGCGATTGAGAGGTAAAAGTCGTTTTGATCCAACTCTTCAAAAACTTGAAAATTATTTTCTAAGCCGAGCTTCAGAGTGTCCGATTGATTCGGCTGGAAGAATAATGATTCCGCCACATCTCAGGATGTATGCAGGTTTTGATCGTGAGGTAACTTTTACTTCTTCGATTCACGGATTCAGAATTTGGGATAAGAGAATATGGGATCACATTTTTGATAGTGCAGAGGCACTATTAATGGAAGACCCAGCAATTTTTGCTGTTCTAGATGTTTAAAGAGAATTCCCAGCATATTCCCGTTTTGTTTGATGAAGTGATGCAGTTATTTGCTAAACGCAGTCCGGGTATTTTTCTTGATTGTACATTTGGCGGTGGAGGACATAGTCGGGGAATATTACAGTTAAATTCGCAGAATATAGTAATTGCTTCTGATAGAGATTCTCTGGCTGTAGCACGAAGCCGTTCTTATTGCGAAGAAGAGAGATTAGCTGAGAGGCTTACTGTTATGGAAAGCTGCTTCTCTGAATTACAAAATTGTATGGTAGAAAATTCTTCACTGTTCAAAAATTCTAAGGAGAGACCTTTTAATGGGATTCTCGCTGACTTGGGTGTCTCCACAGACCAGCTTCGTGGAGATAGAGGATTCTCTTTTTATGATGATGGTCCCTTGGATATGCGGATGACTCCAAGTGAAAGTACAATTTCGGCTGCCGATATAGTTAATAAGACATCTTTTAAGGCTCTTTATGCGCTTCTTAGAGAAGGAGGAGTAGGTAAAGAAGCCCGACTTGTAGCTAACGCTATAATGCATTGTCGGCCAATGCAGTCAACAAAGGAGTTAGTAGATTGCATTGCGTCAGTAAGTGGTGGTAGCAGGTCTAGCGATGGTAAACATCCAGCAACGGTTGTTTTTCAGGCGCTTCGAATAGCAGTGAACAATGAATTTAGTGAGATTGATGCTCTGCTTGATCTTATTCCAAAAATAGCGGCACCAGGAGCTCTCGTCGCAGTTATCTCTTTTCATTCACTCGAAGATGCTCGTGTTGCGAAACGTTTTAGGCAGTGGGGGCAAGGAGATACTACGCCAGCTAACTGGCGTGGTTCAGTAAAAGATAGATCTCAGGCATGCCTAGGAATTTTGCACACAAAGACTGCAATAGTGCCGACAGAGATTGAAATAAAGCAAAATGCAGCCTCGCGAAGTGCTCGAATGAGAGTGTTTGAATTTTATACTGAAAATTAAGAGAGACAAAAATTTTTATTAATTTTTTAAATGAGGGTTAAATGGCACTAAGTCTTGAATACGATACGGCGATGCTTCCAACACAGTTATCAAGCTTTAAGATTTCAACTCGTGTGCAACTTGGCGCTGGTTTGCTTTTAATAGCAGCACTACTTGTAAAGGTTTGGTTGCGAATCGAAATAACAGATTATGGCTATGAGCTAGCAAGACAACGTCAACAAATGATTGAATTAGATAGAGCAGAGCGATCGCTGCATTTTGATCTTAGTTCTTTAACTAAACGTGATAACCTTGAGTCATTAGCACGTCCATTAGGACTAAGACCCACAGAGCCAAGTCAAGTATGGAAAGTTTCCTGAAAAATACTTGAGCTTAAATTTATTAATTCGTAACTCCTTATATTTCTACCCGTACAAATTGAGATAATCAGATGGTAGAGAGATCATCTTGGAAGTCCGCAAAAAGAGTCTCTTACGGTGTTAGCTATAGCACTCAAGCCCTTTGTGCTGGGCTTCGTAAACAGCGAGCTAAGTTAATATTCTTGTGCGGGATGGTTTGGGTTTTTGTAGTTGTTTTGCGATTGGGGACGCTACAATTTGCTAAAGTTGCTGTTTGGGAGGAGTGGGCTGCTAAGCAACATCGAACGAAGATAACAATGGCATCAGTGCGAGGATCCATTGAAGATAGAAACGGGCAACCATTGGCAATCTCAATCCCCAGTGGGTCAGTTTACGCTCATCCCCGTCAAATTACTAATCCACTTGAGGTAGCACAGAGAGTAGCTCCATTACTTTCCGTTGATTCAAGTACTATTTATCAGAAGTTAATAACAAAAAAATCCTTTGTATGGTTGCAGCGACAAGGTTCACTTGAAGCCGCTGGAAGGGTTGCCGCACTTAACATGAAAGGACTCGGTTTCTTTCATGAATCAAAAAGAGTTTATCCCCGTGGCTCTTCTGGTAGCACAGTAGTTGGCAAAGTAGGTATCGATGGAGAGGGTCTTTCGGGGCTGGAGCTAAAATATGATACTCAGCTCAAAATAAAGGGAGATATCGTCCCGGTTTACCGAGATGCTATGGGTAATCTTATTCAGGATTCCGGGGTGTCTGGTGCACCTATAGCTGTTCCGCGGGGTAAAAGTCTTGCTCTTACAGTTGATGCTGACCTTCAAGATATTCTTCAGGATGAGTTAGTCAAGGGGCGTGAATTTGCTCAAGCAAAGGCTGCTTACGGTGTTTTGATTAATGCTCGCTCAGGTGAAATTTTAGCTATGTCTCAGGCACCTAGCGCTGATTTTAATCAGGATGGTGCAGTAAAATCTGATTCTAGTGTTTTGAAGAACTGGTCTGCTGAAACTGTTCTTGAGCCTGGTTCAATTATGAAACCACTCGTGGCGGCTGCTGCAATTGAAGAGGGATTTATCGAAGCACAAGAGATGGTTGATTGTGAAGGGGGACGGTATCGTGTAGGCCGACATACAATAAAGGATGTTCATCCGATTTCCCTGGTACCTTTTTATGAAGTTGTGGTTCGGTCCTCAAATATCGGTATGACTAAGGTTGGCGAAAGAATGGGTAAGGAGCTTTTATACCGTTATTTAAAGTTATTTGGATTTGGTGAACCCTCAGGTTTAGGTTTTCCCGGTGAAAGCGCAGGTATATTACGACACATGTCAAAGTGGGCAACAGTAGATGTTGCTACTCATTCATTTGGTCAGGGTATTGCTGTCACTCCGCTTCAGATGGTTCGTGCTGTAGCTACCGTAGCAAACGGAGGAATATACCAACCTCTTTCTCTCATTAAAGGTGAAGTTAAGCACGGAGTACGGCGAGTGCTTTCTAGTCAGACTGCACAAATCGCCAAAGAGATGATGTACGGAGTGGTGGAGCATCCCCGTGGAACCGGAAAGAAAGCCGCAATAGAAGGTGTCAGAGTTGGTGGAAAGACTGGTACTGCTCAAAAAGCTCGTTTAGGGGGGCGGGGATATGCATCTGGTAAATATATCGCTTCTTTTGTGGGCTTTGTGGATGCCAGTAGTCTCGGCATAGATGAGCTACTGACCTTAGTCATTAGCGTGGATGAACCAACTTCAAGTTCAATATATGGTGGTGTATTGGCAGCTCCAGTATTTCAAAGGGTAATGGGGCGATCTTTGAGTACTCTTGTTACTCGTCGAGAACTTTCTATGAGCAATCGTGAATCAAGTGAATCTAAGGAATCGTCCCCTGAGAATCCCCCCTTTCAACATCAAGTAAATCTTAGAACTGTAGAAAAGGCTGAATTTTCCTCGGCCAAAAATCTTTAAAAGATTTGTTTGATATCTTTTTTTAAGATAGATCTAAAAAAGAAGAAAGGAATACATTTTACAAATTGTTTTAGAATGAGCTTATCCTCAAATTTCTCAGCCTCGTTGGATGAACTTTCTTGTTTATTGCAACGTTACGGCATACAAGTGCGCTTAGATGGAGATGGCTCTAAAAAAGTAACGGATGTAGCTGCTGATAGTAGAAGAGTCACTTCTGGCGCAATATTTGTTGCTGTTCCGGGAAGTGTCGCGTCTGGCAGTGAATTTATTTGGCAAGCAAAAGAACGCGGGGCAGTAGCTGTTGTTGTTAAAGATAATGAAAATTCGCACGGGCTTGCGGCTATCCGCACTAATGAGCCCCGTAAAGCGTTAGCTTATTTATCGGTTTTTCGGTACTCAAATCAAGACCGTAACTTAAAAATAGGTGCAGTAACTGGAACTAACGGTAAATCAACCACCGCTTGGATTGCACACTCTCTTCTAACATCTCTAGGTTATCACACTTTACTTATTGGTACCTTAGGGGTGTACAACGGGATACAAAAATTAGAAGAATCCGCATTAACAACACCCGATTCATTAACTGTTCAGAGATTAATAGCAGAACATCATGAGAGGGGTGGCACTCACATTATACTCGAAGCGTCTTCTCACGCGCTTGATCAATTTAGGCTAGATGGGATTAATTTCTCAGCGGTAGGTTTTACCAATCTAACTCGTGATCATGCTGATTACCACCCTACCATGGAGGATTATTATCAAGCTAAGAAAAGATTATTTGAGCTTGCCGATCAGTCTAAAACCCCCTCCGTACATGGTATCATAGTTTATGATGCTCCTTACGGAAGTCGCTTGGCTTGTGAGTTTGAAGGAAGACTTTCTTTGACCACCATTTCTTGCGCAAAGAATGCCATGCATGGCGTGTCGGGGGTTAAAATGCAGTACCATATAGGTGGCAATGGTAAGGTAATAATGACCTTTGAAGGTGAAAGTTATGAACTTGAGTCTCCTTTTCTTGGCGATTTTAATGCGGCCAATTTATTAACTGCCTTGGGTATTTGTAGGGGGCTTGGTGCTGATATTTCTGAACTAGTCCGACACGTTAGTTTGTTACCTCAGGTGCCAGGTAGGCTTGAGAAATTTCAATCAGAGGAAAACATTACGGTATTTGTGGATTACGCTCACACTCCAGACGCTCTTGAGAGAGTTTTAAGTACCCTACGTAAGTTAGCATCTGGGTCATTAGTGGTTGTGTTTGGTTGTGGAGGAGGACGTGATTTGGGTAAGCGTCCACTAATGGGAGAAATAGCCACACGACTGGCTGATAGGGTAGTGGTAACTAGTGATAATCCGCGTAATGAGCATCCAGAGCAGATTATTAATCAAATTTTATCCGGTATATCTGCCGAGGCTTTAGGTCGTGTTGAAATTGATCCAGATAGGCAGAAAGCTATTGAAACTGCTATAAGGTTATTACGGTCAGATGATATCCTCGTGGTAGCTGGTAAAGGTCATGAAGACTATCAAATTATCGGAGAAAAAAAAATTCACTTCTCAGACCAGGAGATTGTGCAGGCTGCGCTTAATTTAAAGAAACATTAGTTATGATTTATACCTCCGTTAATAGGCTACTTGAGGGTGTTTCAAGAGTCCGTCGATTTCGAGAAAAGCAAGATTTAGGCGCGGCTGATAATGTAACATTCGCGGGTATAGCTTTTGACTCTCGTGTAGTTAGGGGTGGAGAACTTTTCATTGCACTTAAGGGAGACACTGACGACGGCCATAGATTTGTAGCTGACGCACTTAATCGTGGTGCGGCTCTAGCTTTAGTTGAGCGAGAGGTGCCTGAAATTGATCCGAGATCACTTTTATTTGCAGATAACTCGTTAAAGGCCTTTCAGGATATTGCAAGTTGGTGGCGTCTTTGTTGTGGTACGCCGATTGTCGCGATAACTGGTTCCGTAGGCAAAACTACAATTAAAGAGATGACTGCTAGAATTCTGCTGGAAACCAGTATTGGAGTTTATTCTCAGAAGTCCTTTAATAATCACGTCGGTGTTCCTTATACCTTATGTCACCTGCGACCAGAGCACAGATGGGCTGTAGTAGAAATGGGTATGAATCACGCCGGAGAAATTCGAACGTTAACTAATATGACTCGGCCAAATAGTGCATTAATTGCCAAGATTGCTCCAGCTCATATTGAAAATTTTGGTACTCTTGAAGGTATAGCCAGAGCTAAATTAGAGATATTAGAGGGGCTAGATTCAGTTACCGGAATAGCACTTCTTAATGGTTCAGACCGAGTTTTATTAGAGCAGTACGAAGCGGGTTTGATTAAGTTAAATTCGACTCGGTATTTTGGAGATTTAAGCTGTATTAATCCGAGTTTCGCTCGAGTAAGTAATGTGGAATCCCGCGGTTTACAGGGCATATCGTTTAATCTAACTGTTGCACCTCTTGGGGCAACAAGATGTATTCAAATGCCGGTGATTGGTGTACATAATGCTATGAATGCCGCCGCAGCAGTGACGGCTGCAATGAGTATTGCTCCCGATATAAATTTTGATCAAATTCAAAAAGGACTAGAGGGTTACACTTCAGCAGTTATGCGTCTTGAGGTACATAACCTTGCTGACGGAAGTCAGGTAATTGATGATTCTTATAATGCTAATCCGTCATCTATGGCTGCTCTTATTCAGATAGCGCATGACCTCAAACAATCTGGGCAAAGAGTTGGCCTTGTTTTAGGTGACATGCTTGAGTTAGGTGATAGTGCGAGCCAAGCTCATCAAAGTTTAGGCAAAACAGTTTGTGACTTGAAGCCAACCTTTGTTATTGGTTGTGGTGACTACGGAGAGTTTATAGTTAAGGATAGCAAATCTAATGGAATTGATGTTTTCACGGCATCAAGTCACGAAGAAGCTGCTCGAGCTGCGCTTGAGCGTAATTGGGATGTATTATTAATTAAGGCATCGCGCTCTGTAGGGCTTGACGAAGTAGTGAAAAAGATACTTTCTTCTAAGGGAGAACTAAACGGTTAAAGGGAAATCTGCCGTGCTCTATCATTTATTTTATGAATATTTATCTACCTTTATCTCAGAGTTTAATGTTTTTCGGTATCAAACTTTTCGCGCGACCATGTCGTTCTTTTTTTCTTTTAGCGTGGTGCTAATTGCTCAGCCGCTATTTATAAAATGGTTGCAGCGTATAGGAGTAAAAGGACAACCGATACGGGAGGATGGGCCAAAAGATCATTTTAGTAAACAAGGCACACCTAGCATGGGTGGCTTAGTAGTAGTTGGTACCGTTGTCATATCAAGTTTGCTTTTCTGTGATCTTCGTTCTTTTCATGTTTGGCTGACTACTGGTGTAATAGTATCTTTTGCTTACCTAGGATTTATTGATGATTGGCGTAAAATTAAAAAGCAGAATAGCTACAAAGGACTCTCTGAGCGTGGTAAGCTTTTAGCTCAAGCCAGTATTTCCGCATTAGCTGCGGTTATGTTGTATTTTTCCGATTTTCCTACACAGCTCACTGTACCGTTTTTTAAGCAAATAGCGCTTCCTTTGGGAGTTTTTTTCATCCCGTTTGTAATGCTCGTAGTAGTGGCAACATCAAATGCTGTCAATCTGACTGACGGGCTTGATGGGTTAGCTATCGGCCCGACTATTACGGTCGCTTTTACCTACGCGGTTATATGTTACGTCACAGGGCATGCAGAAATAGCCCGTTATTTACAACTCGCACACGTTCCTCAGCTAGGCGAAGTAAGTATTATACTGGCGGCTATTATTGCCTCAGGACTGGGCTTCTTATGGTATAATACATTTCCAGCCCAAATTTTTATGGGAGATACCGGAGCTCTCGCGTTAGGAGGAGTTTTGGGATTTGTATCTGTACTAGCACAACAAGAACTTCTATTAATTATTTCCGGAGGAGTATTTGTAGTTGAAGCACTCTCCGTAATAATACAGCGGTATTATTTTAAGTTTACCAAACGACGAATTTTCCGAATGGCTCCAATTCATCATCACTTTGAACTGCTTGGTTGGGCAGAGCCGAAGATAATAGTTAGATTTTGGATTATTTCACTTGTGCTTGCGCTCTTGTCACTCACAACTCTCAAGTTGAGATGAGGTAAGCTGAATGGAAGTGAGCGAGATAAGAAATATTTTAACGACATCTCGGGAGTCTGCCACCCCAATTGTTTGCATAGGAGCTGGTCTGAGTGGTTGTGCTGCTGCGCAATTTTTGTGTCGACGAAATATTCCTACTGTAATTCTTGAAGAAAAGAGCGAGTTAGAAGCGAGAAAAGTTTATCATCTCGCGCAGTCAATAGATGCGGTATCTAATCTGGGCGGGCTTGTTTTTTACAAAGTGGCAGCACCGTCTGATATCCCTTTACCTCTTAATCCAAGACTAGTAATTTTAAGTCCTTCAGTACCTCCCAAGAGTCCTTTAGTCAATTATTTCAAGAGTTATGGCGCTCATATAATAGGTGAATTTGAGCTTGGTCTCCTTCTAGCCGGATTGCCAGTTGTTTTGGTGACTGGCAGTAATGGTAAAAGTACAACTGTTTCACTTATACATCAGATTCTTTGTATGACTGGGGTTAGGTCAGTTTTATGTGGCAACATTGGTACTCCTGTCATGGAGGTTGTAGAGAATTTTGTTGGACTTGACGGGTTTCCAATAAATAGATCTGACTGTGATATAATTGTAGCTGAGGGTTCGAGTTATCAACTTGAAACAACTTTACATTTGCGTCCGACAGTAGGGGTTTTCCTTAATCTTTCTGAAAATCATTTAGAGCGCCATGGCACTATGGAAGCTTATTTTGAAGCTAAGTCTAAGCCTTTTTTTAGAATGACTGATAGCGAGCTAATGGTGGTCGCAATAGATAATTTATGGGGAGCTAGATTAGCTCAAAAAGTAAGCTGTCAAATTATGCCAGTAGCATCAGTTGGTGTCAGTGATAGTAAATTTGGAAATAAGTCTGGAGTATGGCTCGAGGAAAATTTTATAACGATTCAGTGGCAAGGTGAAAGTATAAGGGTTTCGCTACTTAATTTTCCGCTGATAGGGCTTCACAATAGATACAATTTAGGGTGCGCAATAGCCGTTGCAGTGTCACTCGGTGTAGACCCATCCCTAATTGAAGCTGCTACTCCAAAATTAAATGGCATGCCTTACCGAATGCAGAATGAGGGGATAGTTCGTGAAATTTTATTTATTAATGACTCAAAGGCAACTACAGTAGCAGCGGTCGAAGTGGCTATCAGGGCTATATTAGAGAGCACTCAAGGTGGTTTAGTGTTACTGCTTGGGGGAGTGGAAAAAAGTCGTTCGCCTTGGGAAGTAGTTTCTAATTTATTGGGTCAGGTGTTGAGTAGAATTCAAGGAGTTGTCACTTTTGGTCAATCCAGAAACTCAATTAGAAGTGCTTTGAAGTCATCTTTGTTACCACAAGAGATAATTCATGACGCAGCTACTCTTGAAAGTGCGTTAGAAAGTGCCGCCCGTCTTGCTCTACCTGGTGACACTATTCTTGTAAGCCCGGGCTGCGCAAGTTTTGATCAATTTCGTAATTTTGAAGAAAGAGGTGTAGCTATATCCTCCTGGGTCAAGCAATACAGGAAAAAGTATCATGAAGACTCTTCCCTAATTGATGAGGAAGTTTAGTAATGATTTACAAACAAGGTCTTTCATTTGAGTCTGTTGGTTGGAATCGCATTAGTATTCACAAGTTAAGGTTTGGAAGACTTTGGTTTGGTATTGACCCGTTCCTTTTTAGCATAGTTGTAATGCTCGTAGCCTTTAGTTTAGTGATGGTATATTCAACTACCGGAGTAGTAGCAACTGAGCGATTTGATGATTCACTTTACTATGTAAAACGTCAGGCTATCGCGGCATTTATTGGTATTTGTTCAATGGTAGCCATAGCTCAGATACCGTTGATTTTAATTAGAGCCGTGTCGCCGTATCTCTACGGAGTTGGAGCTCTTTTCTTGGCTTTAACTCTTCTCCCTATGTTTGGCGATGCCGCTGGAGGAGCTGAGCGGTGGATAAGAATTGGACCGATTCGCTTTCAACCTGGTGAGTTTGTAAAGCTCATGTTTATCGTATTTATGGCGGGATTTTTTGCCAGACATGAGCGAAAAATCTGTTTTTTTCGTCAAGGTGTATTAATACCAGCGGGACTTTTTGGATTTTTTGCGATGTTGTATTTAGCTCAGCCTGATTTTGGCAGTGTTGTTGTGTTGTTTTTAGTTACCTTTGGTATGGGATTGGGTGCTGGTGTTCGGCCGGCTCATCTTGCTATCTGTGGAACTATTGGGCTTATGTTAATATTTCCTGTAATACTACTGTCGCCCTACAGAATGCGTCGCGTTACAGCATTTTTATCACCTTTTGCCGATCCGGCTGGTAAGGGATATCAGCTCATTCAATCTCTTATTGCTGTAGGCAGCGGCGGACTAACTGGTCTTGGTATTGGTAATAGTCAACAAAAATTATTTTTTCTTCCTGCCGCGCATACTGATTTTATTTTTGCTGTTGTTGCAGAAGAGTTAGGTTTTGTTGGATGTGTGATATTGTTGACACTGTTTATGGCTTTTTTTTATCGTGGTGTTCGTTTAGCTACGTTTGTAGCGCATGATACTTTTGCTTTTTCTCTTGCCCTAGGGCTTACTCTTATGATTGTTGTTCCGGCTTTTTTAAATACTGGTGTGGTTACAGGGCTTTTACCTACTAAAGGTATGGTGCTCCCTCTGATCGGATACGGAGGTTCCAGTCTTGTGGCTACTTTGGTGGGGGTAGGGATTCTTCTTGGAGTAACTCGCAAAGAACAAGGTGAAATGCATGAACGGTAAATGTTCTGATAGACCGTTTCGGGTTATTGTTGCGGCAAGTGGAACAGGAGGTCATCTTTTTCCGGCTATTCATATTGCATCTGAGTTGAATCGCATAGAAAACACTGCGCAGGTGCTTTTTATCGGTGCCGGGCGACCGTTAGAAGAAAAAATTATTGATTCTTCCGGGTATGCTAGAGCTGTCGTTTCTATCCAAGGATTAAGACGTAAGGGTATTTCTGGTTTTTTGGTTTGGCTTGTTCAACTTCCTCAGGCGGTAGTGCGAGCTTATAAAATAATTTGGTCTTTTAGTCCTGATGTTGTAGTTGGAGTAGGCGGGTATGTTTCTGTGTTACCCGTTATAATTGCTTATCTCAAGGGTATCCCCTCTCTAATTCACGAAGCAGAGCGCGAAGCGGGTTGGGCAAATCGACTTCTTGCTCGGATTGCTACTAAGGTATCGGTTGCATGGCCTGAGGCTAAAATTCCTGCTGAAGCCAGAAAAAAGATTGTATCTGGTCAGCCTCTTCGAGCGGAATTTTTCACTACTAATTTTAGTAAAACCTCTCCTCAATTGGCGCCGCAGGTCTTAATTCTCGGAGGTTCACAGGGAGCTAAAGCACTTGATGAAATAGGTATGATTCTTGCGCCTTGGTTTGCTCAAAATAATATCGCAGTTTGGCATCAATGTCGTCCTGAACTTGTTCAGGAAATCTCATCAAGATATGAGGAATCTAGGGTAAACTATAAGGTAGTGCCATTCATCGATAAAATGGAAGAAGCATTAGCTTGGTCTGACGTTGTTGTTACCCGTTCCGGGGCTAGTACGGTGCGAGAACTTATGGTTTGTGGACGGCCAGCTATACTGATCCCTCTACCAAATTCTCCTGAACAGCTTGATAATGCCCAAATACTTGTTGAACGACATCAAGGAATTGCTGTTAATGAGCTTGAAGTTAATCTTAATAGTGACGCAAATATTAATCAGGAAACAGGCATTACTAACGACATAAAAAAACACCTCAGTGAGATAATCCTTAACGGCGAATCTAGTTATTTGTCTTGGTCTAAAACACCTGAACAATCAGGAAAGAGTAATGCAGCACAGATTATAGCGGCAGAGATTGTCGGATTAAGAAGAGACTGTGAAGAATAGCCCTAAGGACAAGATTTGCTGCAAGGGATGATTTTTTGGCTTTTGTGGTGTAAACAATAAAAGATAGGGTGATTGGCGATTTTAGGATGGTAAGCTTTCTAATAATGTTTTAAGTATATCAATTTTTTGATAGCTTTACTGCTTAGCAGTTGAGAGCGGGAGAAACTTTCTAACTATGGGAACATTACGCAGCTTGTACCGAACTCATACGAGTGGAGAGCTTCGTCGCGCTCACTCCGGCCAACGAGTAACTTTGTCAGGATGGGTAGCCCGGAAGCGAGATCACGGAGGAGTAGTCTTTATTGATTTACGAGATCACTATGGGGTTGTTCAGGTTGTATTTTCCGACCATTTGGGCGAACAGGCTCAAAATATTCGAGTTGAGTCGGTAGTTCGAGTTTTTGGTATCGTTGAAGAGCGAAAAGAAACTTTAAAAAATCCCAAGATAGCGACTGGTGAAATTGAAGTACGAGCTGAAAAATTGGAGATTCTCTCTGAAGCGCAAGTTCTGCCCTTTATGATAGCGGAAGATGACAACGCTCCTGAGCATCTTAGGCTTACCTACAGGTTCTTGGAGCTTCGGCGCGATAAGCTACATGCAAACATAGTGCTCAAATCTAAAGTTATTCAGCGTATTCGAGAGGTAATGTGGGAGTTAGGTTTTCTTGAGTATCAAACTCCTATCCTGACGAGCAGTTCACCTGAAGGGGCTCGCGATTTTATTGTGCCATCAAGATTTCATCCTGGAAAATTCTTTGCGTTACCACAGGCACCTCAGCAATTTAAGCAGCTTTTAATGGTTTCTGGTTTCGACCGTTACTTTCAGATAGCTCCTTGTTTTCGAGACGAAGATCCTCGAGCTGACAGATCTCCTGGTGAATTTTATCAGTTAGATTTAGAGATGTCTTTTGTTGAGCAGGAGGATGTTTTTAAAGTTGGTGAGGCAGTTTTATCAGAGGTATTTGCTCGTTTTGCCCACGATAAAGATTCTAGGTCACCAAGTGTTAAGGTTACTAAGGCACCCTTTCCAAGGCTCACTTACGATGAAGCCCTTAATAAATATGGAACTGATAAGCCAGACTTGCGAGTACCGTATGAATTGGTGAGAGTCTCCGATGTTTTTGCGCAAACTTCTTTCCGAGTTTTTCAGGAGGAATTGGCTCAGGCTGGTGAGATCATAGCTCTCCCAGTCCCAGTTAAGGAGATTCCTTCGCGCAAAGTTTTAGACGAGACTATTGAGTGGTGCAAGAAGAATTATGGGCGAGGTCTTGGATATCTAGTTTATTCTGGAGGAGAATGGAAGGGTTCAATTGCTAAATTTTTATCTGACGAAGAATTAAATGAGTTAGCGTTAATGCTCAAGCTAGTTACTGATCGGGTAGTAGCTTCCTTAGGTATTCTAGATAGTGAATTCTCATTTACAGATGCTGAAGCCACTTCAATTGTTGTTTGGATAGGAGCGGGCCCAGTTGCGGAGGTTTTAAAGGCAATGGGGGCGGTGCGCGTTAAAGTAGCACATGATCTGGGTGCGGTAGATAAGAATGCGTTTCGCTTCTGTTGGATCGTAGACTTTCCAATGTATGAAGTTGATCCTGTCACTGGAAAACTTGATTTCTGCCATAATCCGTTTTCAATGCCACAGGGCGGCATGCAGGCACTAGATGAGCTTGCTCCTCTGCAGATAAAAGCATTTCAGTATGATGTTGTCTGTAATGGTTACGAGCTTGCTAGTGGAGCTATTCGAAACCATCTTCCAGAAATTATGTATAAGGTGTTTGGTCTGGTGGGGTATGGTGCTTCTGATGTTGAGGATAAATTTGGTGGCATGTTAAGAGCTTTCTCTTATGGTGCGCCTCCTCACGGTGGAATGGCGGTAGGAGTAGACAGATTAGTTATGCTTTTAGCTCAGGAAGAAGCTATTAGAGATGTAATACCATTTCCTCTGGCTCAATCTGTAGAAGACTTAATGATGAGTGCTCCATCGCAGCTAAGTGAAATGCAACTTAGAGAGGTTCATATTCAATTAGTACCGCCGCCAAAAAAAAAGTAGTATGAGGTAAATTATGAAGAGAAAGTACTACTCAATTTAATTAATGAAATACGAGCATGACTAAGCGGGTATCATTTATTGGATTTGGGCGTGCGGGAGAGGCTTTAGCTCGGTTGATGGTAGTCTCTGGTTACGGTGTTGTTGGCGATGTTTTAACAACTAGCTTGGAGTCAGCTCAGCTCGCTGTCGCTAGATTAGGAGAAGGTACGGCCGCTTCTAGTTATGCAATGTTAAATCCTGCCTCTGTGTGGGTTTTAGCAGTGCCGGATTCAAGTATTAGCGAATGCGCTCAAGAATTAGCCAATTTACCTGATCATATCGTTAAAGGAGCATTGGTTTTCCATCTAAGTGGTGTCAATTCATCAGCTTTATTGACGCCACTTATTGAAAAGGGTGCTAGGATAGCGTCTTTTCATATGCTCAGAAGTTGTAGCGATCCGGAGACGGTGGCCGCAACTTTTGATGGAACTTATTGTGGTTGTGAAGGACCGGCTAGAGATGAGGTAGCGCAATTAACGAGGGTTATTGGAGGTGAGCCTTTTTTTCTCTCTGGTGATACCAAACCCCTCTATCATGCATCTTGTGTATGTGCCAGTAATTTTATCGTAGGAATAATTGAAGTGGCGCGTAATCTGGCTTTGCGGTCTGGGCTATCGTCTGATGAATCTTATCGGTTACTTGAACCATTGGTTAGAGGAACGGTATCAGCCGTATTTTCGCTTGGTACAAAACGTGCCCTTACTGGCCCTGTGACTCGAGGTGATGAGTCTACTATTCGGACTCATCTGGAGGTAATTCAAAATAGCATTCCAGAAATGAGTGAAGTGTATCGGGTGCTGACCCAAGTTTTGTTGCATCTCAACCCACATGAAGGAATTCGTCGTAGTCTGGATAAGGATACATAGCGACAGTGTATAAAGTGCTAGGTACCAGGCGTAGTCTCCTGGCAACAACTCAAACTGAATTAGTTAGGAATACTCTGTGTAACAGATGGAGAGACTTAACTTGCGATACGGTCACTATAGTTACAAGTGGGGATGAAGATCGTTTTAAATCTGGTCAGCCGTTACCTTTAGCTGGCGTGAAAGGCCTTTTTACCGCTGAATTAGAAGAGGCTCTTTTTATTGGTCGGATAGACTTAGCGATTCATTGTCTTAAAGATATGCCAGCTATTTGTAATCCGAAGTTTGTTGTACTTCCGGTTATGGGACGAGATTGGCCGTTTGATGTTTTGATTACTAGGTCTCAAGCGGTGTTAGCACTTGAAGATATGCCCACTGGAATGGTAGTAGGCACTACAAGTTTAAGGCGAGTAGCTCAGCTAAGAGCAATTAGGCCAGACTTTAGATTTATGGAGATTCGCGGTAATGTGGATAGTCGGTTACGTAAGCTCGATAGTGGTGAGGTAGACGCCATAATTTTGGCTGAAGCTGGTTTGCGTAGGCTCGGCTTGACTGAAAAACGACCATTTATTCGCTTCTCATTAGCTGAAATGGTGCCTGCACCTGGGCAGGGTGTTCTTGCAGCTCAATGCAGGGCTGACGATATTGATACTCAATCGCTAATTTCATTTTTGGTAGATAATTGTGTGGCAAGTGCGGTTGCGGCAGAGCAGTCATTTATCACCGGAATTGGGGCTACGTGTCAAACACCCGTCGGAGCCTATGCTGAAGTAAGTAATGGGATTGTTACTCTAACGATTAGGTGTAGTGCGGCTGATGGCTCTGATAGAGCCATAAATTTGTGTCAAAGTGGATCACAGGCAGATGCAATCCGAATTGGCGCAAATTTGGCTGAAGAAGCAATATCGGCTGGAGCTCTTAAACTGCTTGGATTGTCAGATAGTAAGAGGCGTTGATGTCTGATTTAGATGATCGGGTAGTTTCTAAAAATGAAAAACCACTTACCTTAGTTACTCGACCTATTGAAGATTGTGATGATGTTGCTAAGGAGTTATCTGCTAGGGGATTTCCGGTTCATATTTCTCCTCTTATACAAATTGAAACGATAAGTCCTAATCTTAGAGATCCGTTACCCTTGAGTTGGGATGAGATTGACTGGATTATTCTTACAAGTAGAAATGGTGCGAGGGTATGGAGTACAGTCGATATTTCCCCAAAGTTTTCCTCTAATAGTTCTCTTGCCAAGAATAAGTCTAATTTTTTGCGACCATCGGTAGCAACAATTGGTGAGCGAACGGCAGAGAAAGTGCGCGAATTATGCGGCTATTCTCCTGAGTTTGTAGGTTCAGGAGAGCGAAGTGAGATTTTTCTCTCACAGTTTTTGGAAGTAGTAGAAGAAGGTAATAAGGTGGTTGTAGCTGGAGCTTGTAAGCGGAGGGGGCTTATTGAGTCATCCCTTGCTGAACGTGGAGTTCAAGTATTTTCTTGGAATCTATATAAGATTATTCCATCGGCACCAGACCTTGAATCTGTCAGAATTATTAGTGATGTACCATCCATTTTATGGACCTTTTTTAGTGGTTCGGCAGTATCGGCTTATGCAGAGTGGCGCGAGTTGTATAGTTTACCAAAGTTAATGCCTCATTGGTACTTTGCTGCTTTTGGAGAGTCTACTGCTGCGGCTATGCGGAAGTATGAACTTCCACCGTGTGTAGTGCATTGCGGAGGTAGCCATTTGGCGTTTTGCGATCTTTTAGTCGCTCGGTTTTCATGATTTCTTATGGTGATATCTTTTCACAAAAAGTAGCCAGATTTACCTTTTTTCGCTTACGATATAAGCGTAGTGTATTTAAGGTGTTTTATGATTGACATTAATGTGCTGCGAGCTTATCCAGAAATTTACGCGAAGGCTTGTGATAAAAAGCGAATTAAATTTTCGGTTCCGGAGTTCCTCCTATTAGATGAACAATATAGAGCAGCCAAGACCAGTCTTGAGACTCTGCGAGCTGAACAAAACAGAATTAGTAAGGCAATACCGTTGCTTTCGTCTGCAGAGAAAGAAGCACAGTTGGGGAAGTTAAAGGAGATTAGCTCAAAAGTTAAGGAACTCACCGAGAATTTTAGAATACTCGAAGAGAGATGGAAAACAGACTTACTCCGAATACCACAACCTCCTCTAGATCAAGTGCCAGACGGAGCAACTGATGCTGATAATGTTCCCATAAGAGAGTGGGGAAGTATCCCGAGTTTTGATTTTGTAATTAAGGATCACGTTGAAATTGGGAACAGTCTTGGTCTTATTGATATTGAGCGAGGGGTAAAGGTGTCTGGTGCGAGACACTATTTTTTAAAGAGTGATGGAGTTCTTCTGCAGCAAGCTCTTCATTCGTACGCACTCGATTTTTTGAACGCTCGGGGCTTTACCTTAATGTCACCGCCTCATTTAGTGGGTTATCAGGCTATGATGGGAACAGGTTACTTCCCTGGAGGGGAAGAAATGGCCTATCAACTCGACGACAGAGATAAAGGTACATTTTTAATCGGCACCTCTGAAGTTCCATTATGTGCCTATCACGGAGATGAAGTATTTTCCAAAAGCGAACTACCAAAACGTTATGCTGGCTTATCTCCGTGTTATCGTCGAGAGGCTGGAACTTATGGAAAAGACACTCAAGGCCTTTACCGTGTTCATCAATTTTTTAAGGTGGAGCAGGTTGTCATTTGCGTCGCTGATGAGAAGCAAAGCTTAATATACCATGAGGAGTTATTAACTAATGCTGAACTTTTTTTGCAGTCCCTTGAGCTTCCTTACAGGGTGGTGATTGTTTGTGCTGGTGATATGGGTCAGGGGCAAGTCTGGAAACATGATATTGAGTGTTGGATGCCGTCGCGCAAGAACTGGGGTGAAACACATAGCTGTTCTTCTCTTCATGCATTTCAGGCACGTAGGTTGAACATGAAGTATAAAAACGATGACGGTAAAAATATCTTTTGCTTTACTTTAAACAATACCCTTGTTGCAACTCCACGAGTTTTGATTCCGCTTATTGAGATACATCAAACTAGTGATGGCAAGGTTAGAATACCGGCTGTATTGCGCCCTTATATGGGTGGTAGGGAGTTTTTAGAGTGACTAAGATGACGAGTATAACTGAGTTTAACAGAGCTGAGTCTGAGAAGTTGCCTCTTCTTGTTAAAGTATGTCGTGGTGAAGCAGTTGCAAGACCTCCAATCTGGATGATGCGACAAGCTGGCCGTTATTTACCTGAGTATCAGGCTATTCGGGCGAAACACTCGATGCTCGATGCTATTCGTACGCCTGATCTTGCGGTAGAAATCACTCTTCAGCCTATTCGCAGATTTGGTATGGATGCCGCAATAATTTTTGCTGATATTCTTAATCCTCTCATAGGGCTCGGTTTTCCGCTTGTATTTGAGGAAAAACGTGGGCCAATTTTTCAGAAAAAAATAGAAAGAGCAGAAGATGCCTTCAACCTAATTGTACCATCAGTTGAGGAGAATGTTGGATATACCTTGACAGCACTTAAAATATTGAAACAAGAGTTATCCTCGAGCGGACGAGCTTTAATTGGTTTCTCAGGGGCTCCTTTTACATTGTCTTATTATTTAATCGAAGGTGAAGGTAAACATGAGGGGATCAAGACTAAAAAATTTATGCGTGAATATCCTCAAGCTTGGCGGGCATTGCAAGATTCGTTAGTCCATCTCGTCTCAGATTATTTGATTGCTCAAGTTAATTCAGGATCAGATGTCGTTCAAATTTTTGATTCTTGGGCTTGGTGTTTATCGCCGAGTGATTATCTCCGTGATGTGTTTCCATATTTAAAACAGATTGTAAATAATGTCAGGCGGGCGGTTTCTACGCATATTATCTACTTTGCTCCTGCTGCGAGGGGATTAGATTCGGTGTTACCGCTACTTGGAGCAGATATGTTAGGGGTAGATTGGCGAATTTCTTTGCTTGAGGTAAATGATCGATTGGGCCGAGTCTTACCTTTGCAAGGTAATCTTGACCCTTCAGCCCTTTTTGGGCCGATTGATTATGTAGAACGCGAGGTTATTAGGATTCTTGATGAAGGAGGTCGCGTCCCGGGACATTGCTTTAATCTTGGTCACGGAGTGTTACCAAATACTCCTCCTGATACTGTAGCTCGAGTGGTAGAATGGGTACAGCAGTACAAATATATTTCGGATTAGCGTGGCTATAAGCAATAACTTTCTGTGAAAAAATATCAGTGTGAAGAATCTCTGTTATAACGTGATAAAACGCAGAAGGAATATTTTTTTATGATTCACACAGTAGGTATTATTGCCCTGGTTAGCTATTTCCTCGCTTGCGTATTTGGAATTTTTGCAATCATTAGGCACATTTCACCAAGAGTAGTTCCAGAGATCGGTGACCAGGTTTCTAACGAGAGCAGGTTTACTGCGAGCCGTTTCAGTTTAATTAGGAACCGTCGAGTATCCCGTTTTTTTATTGCAGCTAATATCTCTCAGCTATGTGGTTTAGTAGCTACTACTTTGCTGTGTGCCCTTTTATGGTTTACGACTAATAATATCAATCCTACTCAGTATTTTTTATGGATAGTCGTATTATTTGAGATATTAATAAGAGCCCTTAAACTTAACTTTCCGATGATTAATCTTGGAGGAGCGGTATTTACCACCGTAATTCTTTTGGGTTCCTCAACCCTACTTCATGTTCAATTTGGTAACACTTCTCCAGAACCGTTTGTAGTAATTACGCACGTTTTACCGGCTTTGTTTGGTTTTGCTTGTGTGTTTGGAATTTTTCTGGTTAGCATACTTTTTCTCTTTCAATATCGACTTTTAAAGCGAAAAAAGCTTCCTGATCTTTCCCTTCAAACCGCCCCTGGACTTGCTCGGCTAGAATCTGCACATAATTTAATGACGGCATTTGGTGTAGCTTCCTTTACATTAGCTATTTTGATTGGAGCTTTAGTCCTTCCGCCTTCCGGTAGGACTCTAAGTTGGTGGTTTGACACTTCAATAATGAGCACAGCTTTGGCTTGGATTATGCTTTTGGTGTTACTTCAGTTGCGATATGTTGCAGCTCCTATGAGATATCTTGCATTGGTAACAGTCATAGGAAGTGGAGTCTTAACATTGACGGTTTTTGGGATCGGTCTGTTGAGAGACGATGCTTCATCTGCCCACATTGTATGCTTAGGGTGCGAAAAGAGTTAAGATGATAGAAACGGAAAGTGCCTCATCATCATCCTTTCCAGTGTGTCATCTAGTAGGTGTAAGTCATGCTACCCTTCGATTAGATGACCGAGAAAAAGTGGGTAAAATTACCCGTGATACTGATACTCTTCTGAAATTTCTGCGGGATCGCATCACAGTTTCTGGATTAGTTGTCTTAAGTACTTGTAATCGAGTTGAACTGGTACTTACAAGTTTAGCTAATTCAGACGAGATTATTGCTGCCATTAATGCGTTCATTCAAATCAATATTCCTGCTTCTGCAATGTATCACCATGTAGGAGAGGAGGCAGTAAGGCATCTTTTTCGAGTAGCATCTAGTCTTGATTCATTAGTTGTTGGTGAGGCGCAAATTCTTGGTCAGGTCAAAGATGCTTACGCTGACGCGTGTCGTCGTAATGCTGTAGATAAAACTCTACATTTTGTCTTCCAATTTGCTTTTCGTATTGCAAAGCGAGTACGAGATAGTACCGGTATTGCCGCTCACGGAGTATCCATTAGTTATGTTGCTGTACAGCTAGCACAGCAGATAGTGGGTGACCTATCCAAGGCATCAGTGCTCGTGCTTGGTAGTGGTAGGATGGCAGAATTATGCACTCTTCATTTTTATTCTAGGGGTTGTCGAAAAATAACTATCGCCAATCGCACCATAGAGAATGCGGCTGATTTAGCTCGTCGTGTACACGGAACTGCCGCCTCGCTTGGTGATGTTGGTCACCTCATTGGTAGTGCTGATATTGTTGTTGGGGCTCTGACTATTGATTCTCCTATTTTGTTTGAGAGAATGATTGCACAAAGAAATTCCGGGAAACTACTGTTTTTAATTGATCTAGGAGTCCCTCGTAATTTTCAGGTTAGCCTAGGAAAGTTATCGGATGTTTTTCTCTATTCTATTGATGATTTGAGCAATATTATTGATGAAAATAAGAGTTTTCGTGAAGAGTCAGCTCGTGATGCAGAGGTGGTGATTGAGTATGGAGTATATCGATTTAAGCGATGGTTGATTAAATTGGCGCAAGAACCTGGTCGCCTCAGTATGCGTGCATTGGTAGCGCGAGCTTGTTCTCAAGTTTTTGATGAAATTAAAGACATAGACCAAAGTAAAATTGATTCTTTAAGTAATCGTATTGCCCATGATTTATTAAATTATTTTAATTTCTCAGCTGATGGTTCAGTTAAACTGGAGTCTGTGCTGGCCGTACTTTTGGATGATTATCTATGGAGTAAGTTAGAGATAAGCTAACAGCTTTTTGTGTAAGTGACTATTAAATGATTTTAAGTGGTAAGTAGGAACGGAACTATAAGTTCCTTAATCTTTGCAGTTAATCTTTCTGTATCATCAGTAGCGTCTACTACAGTTAGATTCATTTCGTCAATATGCTCACTTAAAAGTGTGCGCATCTGCAAATAGTTATAAATTATGTTGTTGTAAGGGGATAGTTGAGAGTTTTGTAGTAGATTATAACATTGAGATCCCGTCAGTTCTTCCTGTCGTATCAGCCCTCCGTATTGTAGTACTATTCGCTTGGTTATAATCTCTGGAGGAGCGTCAAGAATAATTGTTTGACTTGGTTTTATAGCTATTGAAAAAAGTGAGTGTAACCAATCTGGGTTGGCACCCATTAGTAAAGATTGAACATATAGTGAATAATAATATCTGTCGCATAAGACGGTAAATCCCGCCATAAGATTGGGTAAAATACTTTTTTCGATTAGTTCTATTACATTACTCAGTGCAAGTAATGATATTGTACGTGCTCCAACAGATTTTGTGGCTCCTTTTGTAAATAATTTATTTACGTCTTCACTAATTTCACCGCAACTAGCAAGCGAGCAAACTCGAACTGGAATACCATGATCTAACAGAATACTCTCAAGTCTGCGCACTTGAGTTGTAACTCCTACTCCTTTTAGTCCGTCGATAACTATTAATCGTTCTGTGGTAGGAGACTTATTTGTTAATGGATCATTTGAAAAAGTTTGGTTCATGTTACTTAAACCCCCTTAAGTCTAAATATATTACTCAAAGCGGCTCGAAAAAGATTTTGTTGTTCTTTTGGCGGAAGAGTTGCGTCAATTTGGTTCAGTGAATACTCCGATATTACTCGGTCATATTCATCAGACACTTTTTTTTGAAAAAGAGAAAAGCTTTCTATACGGTCGGCCGATAAGTTTAGGTCCATTCCAGCTTCGTACCATTTAGGGCGACTGCGTCTGCCTAAAACTCTTTGTTGAGCGATATTTTGTGGGACGCGGAAATAGATAGTTAAGTCTGGATAGCATGCAAATGAATATAGTTTTTTAACCCAGGCTGGATCGCAGCCCCGCGCCACATCCCTGACAAAAGCGGTGAAGATGTACCTATCACACAGAACGATACCTCCAGTTTGTAGGACTGGATGAATGATACGATCGTATCTTTCAGCAAAATCGGCACAATGAAGTGTGGAAAACAAGTTAGGGCTCAGTCTCTTAGCTTTTTTTTCTCGACGAATAATCTCTCGAAGAACAGGGGAAGAATTCCATTCAGTAAGCACTACGCAAGAATACTTTTGAGTTAGCCACTGGTACAGTAAAGAGAGTTGTGTTGATTTGCCAGACCCATCAAGACCCTCTACTGCAACTAGCACTCCAGAATGGGATTGTGTGATGACCATTTTTTATTGACTTTTACTACTTACTGTTTAGATGTTGATTCATGGGTAATTTGATGCTCTGTAACTTTTTGATTAGGCTATAGTCTGAACATTTAAAGAAACTCCAAAAACCTCCTCAAATAACGATTTTTTCCTGTGGATAGCCCACTCTTCAATCCCTGTGTCTAGAGAAGAAAATAACTGAAGAGTCACGAGCTCTCCATTTTTGTCTAATTTTAAGTCTTGTATTTTTGACTCATGATCGCGATCGCAAGCATCTGCGATGCGTAATATGGATGAAAGAGTGCGAACACGTTCTTTGTTAGTTTCTGAGAGAGAGCGAAACTCGACATGTTTTTGTGAGGGCTTGGCTTTACGGTGATATCGAGCAATTAGTGAAATAAGGCTTTTTTGTTGTTCTGATAAACCAAAAAAAGGGGAGGCGGCAATTAGGTATTGGGAATGTTTATGATGCCCATCAGCATGAACACAATATCCAATGTCATGGAGAATACCGGCTAATTCAAGAATTGTTCGGTCTTCTTCATTTTTTGTGAGCATCGTGTGGTCAACAAGTAAGTCATAAAGTTTACCTGCGAGCTTTGCGACTGTAGTTCCGTGTGATTCATTAAAGTGATACCTCCGCCCGAGTTCTACAGCAAAAATGCGTAGTTGGGAAGTACTAACATGAAAAACTAAAGTCTCTCTAGTGTTGCGAGCTAGCTCAAATAGCACTCCTTCGCGTAGTCCAATTTTAGGAAGCAACACTTTATCAATCTGAAGAGATTGAACTAGATTATCCACCATTATAACAGCGGGGACGATAACGTCGGCTCGATCTTTTCGCAATTGAAGTTTATTTATACGCTCTACAAGTGGAGATTTTAATATCTTGTGTTTAAGGATGGTTAGTTCCTCAGAGGAAATTTCTGATGAAGTGTGATTACCCAGAAGTGAGACTTTTAGTTGGCCTAGTGATTCTAAACTTCCCCCTGTTCCTATGAGGCAGGTAATTGCACGGCCATGTAACTCAGAAATAATCACTCCTATGTGTCTAGTAGTAAATTGTCGAATAACCCTTTCGACAAGCCGTACAGCTCTGCTCTCTTCTTCGGGAGTTTGACCTGTTCGACCGTTTAGTAAAGACAGCAGGCGCACTCCACCCACCTTAACGGAGTGGCTCGATAAGATCTGTCCTCCGTCACAAAGAGACACTTCAACGCTTCCACCTCCTATGTCTACTAAGAGCGATAGGATCCCATTGAGTGAAATCTCATGAGCTATTGCAACTTGTACAAGTCGGGCTTCTTCAATACCTTGAATGACCTCAACAGAGATGCCTGTAGCCGCTTCGATTTGGAGTAGTACCTCGTATTGATTTGTCGCCTCGCGCATAGCACTCGTAGCTACGATACGACTCGCCTTTACTTTAAAGCGATTTGTTTCATCAATAAATTCTTTTAATGCATGAATAAGAGCTTTTATCTTTTCGGGTGGAATGGCTCCATCGCCTAAAAATACTTCTTCGCCTAATCGAAGAGGAGCTCTTCCTCTGGATACTATGGAAAAACCTCGAGTTAAGTTAGGTTCACCGATAGACCAGCGAAGAGCATTTGAGCCTATATCAACGACTCCAAATAGATTGCCCATGGATAAATACAGCTCCTTTCCCGTTCGGCAGTTATGGTATGGTTACATATAAAGATTAATCTAAACGAAAATCTTCAGCACTAATTGAACTTACATTATGGGCAGGGTTGAATTCTTTATCTGGTTCTGACGATAGTTGGATACGGAGTTTGAGATTGTGGGCACTGTCTGCATTTCGCAGTGCTTCATCAACTGATATCTTTCCCGAACAATATATTTCAAAAATTGAGCTATCAAATGTACGCATGCCTAAATTATGCGATTTTTCCATAGTTTCTTTCAACTCATGAATTTCTCCTTTTAGGATTAAATCTCTAACACGCGGACTATCTAGTAAAAGCTCGTAAGCAGGTATTCTTGAGCCATCTGTTGTCGCTATTAGTCTTTGGCTAAATATAGCTCGAAGGTTCATACTGAGTTGAAGATAAATCTGGGGATGGCGCTCCACGGGGAAAAAATTTAGTATTCGCTCCATGGCTTGACTTGCATTCGTACTGTGTAGAGTTGCAAGACACAAATGTCCCGTCTCAGCAAATTGCATGGCACATTCCATGGTAAGAGTATCTCTTATTTCTCCTATAAGAATTACGTCGGGTGCTTGGCGAAGGCAGTTTTTTAGTGCCTGATGAAATCCTGAGGTGTCAATACCAACTTCTCTCTGTGTGATGACGGAACGCTTGTGACTGTGGATAAATTCAATTGGATCTTCTACAGATATTATGTGACCAGAATTAAAAGTATTTCGGTGGTCAATCATAGCAGCTAGGGTCGTCGACTTACCCATACCTGTTGCCCCGACCAGAAGTACCAAGCCTCGCTTGATCATTACAATGTCTTTAAGGATGTTTGGAAGACCAAGCATTTCTAAGCTAGGAATTTCTGTTTTAACCCGTCGAATCACTAAGGCGTGAGAGCCACGTTGTTTTAGTACATTTACCCTAAATCTACTTAACTGCTCAAAATTTAGTGCTATATTTAATTCTTGTTCACGCTCAAACTCGATTTGTTGTTTCTCGTTTAAAATAGAAAGAGCGATAGATTCTGTATCTGATGGGTTAAATGGTGGAGCCTCAGCGTTGTGAATAACTCCGTTGACACGATAAGTAGGTGGGCAGCCAACGGTAATATAGAGATCGGAGGCATCATGCTCAATCATAGCGGCAAGGAGCGAAAAAATATCGGTCATATTGCTCTATATGCACCTTAGAAATTTAGTTGGTTGAATAAAAATTAGATCCTCACTCTTTTTGAGATGCACTAAAAATAATCATGGGTGGCAAATGATGTGTAGTAATGCTGTTTGACTGTATTAAGTTTTAAAAATGTTGTGTCGATCGGTGTCGATAGAGCAGTAACAAAGTAAAAATTTGAAATTCAGATAGCTATGTATCCTAAAATGACAGGAATTTAAGATGGTTTTTTGGGACAGTATCAAAAATCAACTCCGTTCGGTTATCCAGTGGCAAAATCCATCCCCTGAACATCTTTTTTGGCGTTGGTCTGACAATGGTGATGAGATAAAAAATGCTAGCAAACTTATTATTGGGCCAGGTCAAGGAGTGATTTTTGTCTATCAGGGGCAGGTAAGGGTGGTAAGAGATAAGCCCGGCATGCTTAATTTGGAAACAGCTAACATACCTTTTTGGACCACTGTTTCAAAAATAATGCAAGGATTTGAGAGTGAACATAAAGTTGGGATATATTTTTTTAAAACAACCACTATTCTTGACCAAAAATGGGGAACTCTCTCTGATATTAAGTATCAAGATTCTAAAAGTAATTTACCAGTTTCTCTTCGTGCCTTTGGAAATTTTAGTTTTAGAATTGTGAATGCAAATGATTTTTTTACTCACTTTGTGGGTGAGCAAGATTCTTTTTCTACGAAGTTTTTTCGGTCGGTTATGAATTCTCGGCTTGTTGAACCCCTAACTAGTCATCTTGCGAAGGGTCAATTTCCTTACATCGAAATAGATGCAAAACGCGAGGAGATATCAAATGAATTGCTAATTTTGCTTGGTAATGAATTTGCAAATTTAGGCCTAAAAATTGAGGATTTTTGTATTGAAGGCACTGTTTTTTGCGACGATAGCATGCGTCGTATAAATCGAGTAGCAAATTTAGGAGCTGATGTGCAGGCAGCAAGTACTGCTGGGATTAGTTTTGCTCAGCTGCAGCATCTTGAAGCCATGCGTGATGCAGCTAAAAATGAGAATGGTGGAGCTGGAGTAGGGGTTGGTATCGGGGCAGGGGTAGCTTTGGGGCAAGGGATGGTTCCGATAGTTCAAGGAGTAAGCTCTCATGAAGAAGTAAAATCAACAATCAAAGGTACACCAAAGGAACGGTTGCAGCAGTTAAAGGAGATGCTAGAAGAAGGTCCTATTAATGACTCTGACTTTAACTCGCGAAAAGCGGAGATATTGGCTGAAATTTGATAAGAGATTACAGTTTGGAGAAAATTTCTACGTATGTAAGTCTATCAAACTAATTTTAAACATCTATGACTAGCTGCTCTTTTTGTGGTGCCCCGCTTCCTAAGCAAAGTGTTAATTGTATTTATTGCAACAAAACTAATGATTTTGACCTAAAAAACTTACCTGAATCTGCAGATATTATCTCACCAGAAGTCCGCAACTGTCCTCAATGTGACACATCTATGACATCAATAGATCTGCTTTCAGATGGGCGATTTCTCATCGAACGATGCGCATCATGTTTGGGTATGTTTTTTGATACCCACGAATTGCCAGACTTTCTAAACTCATACCAACAAAATGCTCATGAAGGTTCTCATAAAGATAAGTCTTACCTAGGTAAGGACTTAATGAATGAACAGAGACTCAGCGTTAACAGAGGTGAAATATGTGAAATGTCCGGTTTGTATGAACGTAATGCACAGGGTCAACTTACTGAATAAAAGTGGGATTATAATAGATAGGTGCTACAGCCACGGAATATGGCTTGCTGCTGGCAAGTTACAGAGATTGCTTGAGTGGCATGAGGTTACTGGTAAAGATTTAAAGCAAAAAAACATTTTTGATTAGAGCTAATTTTAAAAATACGGGCGAAATAAAAACGGTAACCCATGATTCATCTGGCTACACATCTGCAGATGATTTCTTTGAAGATTTAAGCTGGAAAGATATTTTTTATTTTTTCTTTTAAAATTTTAATACCGTTTAATTATGGCGATTATATCTTATTAATTTTTGATTTTCTCTGTGATAAATTTAAATTATGTCGGATTATTTGATGAATTTTATTAGATGGTATTGTTTTTTCCCAACTCTTAGTAGCATAGGCAACATATCTGAATTAGCGTGAGTTAGATTTATGATATTTTTGAGTAAAGCCTGAGTATCTGTAATCCGGTTGTGGTTAATAGAGAGTCCCCCACTAGAAGCTAATCTCTTTGCTTCGGCTTTAGATGAAGTAAGGCCAACTTTAGTGAAAGCATCTCCAATTGAGAAATTATCCATTTCTGAGAGTTTAAGCTCACTTTTTGGTATTCCCTCAAGTGCGTTAGAAGAGAGTAGTTCAATCAAAGTATTCGGAGATATTAGAATATTAGTATACAAAACAGAGTTATTTGATTGCGCCTCAATTTTTATAATTTGACCATGAACTAATTTAACTATTTCTTCTGCTAATTTTCGTTGTGCAATTCGAGCATCTGGATTTTGCTGACCCTCTTTAACTAATGAAGTAATCTCTTGGATAGTAAGAAACGTGAATATTTTTAGTAATCGCTCCACATCATCGTCAGGTGTATTTAAGAAAAACTGATATAACTGATAAGGAGAAGTAGCTTGCTCGTTGATGAAGATATTTCCAGACTCGCTTTTGCCAAATTTTACTCCGTTACGATTAGTCAGTAATGGCACGCTGAGTGCATGAGCATTACCACTAACTTTCTTCCGGATTAGCTCAAGACCTGCTGTGATATTTCCCCATTGGTCAGCTCCTCCAATTTGGAGTTTGCAGTCATACTTCTGGTACAAATAGAGGTAATCGTTAGCTTGTAATAACATATAAGAAAATTCGGTGAAGGAAAGACCAGATGTCTCAAGTCGAGATTTTACCGAGTCTTTTGCTAGCATGTAATTAACAGTTAGGTACTTGCCAACTTCTCTGAGGAATTCAATTAATGTAAGCGGAGCAGTCCAGTCGCTGTTGTTAACAAACTCAGGTGCAATGTTAAGTCGACTAGATAACTCTTGAATTTTGTTTCTGTGACTAGCAACATTAAGTTCTATCTCTTCGGTAGAGAGGAGAGGGCGCTCTTGTTTTTTTCCAGATGGGTCACCAACACTGCCGGTGGCTCCGCCCAACAGAAAAATCGGTCGTAATCCAGCTTTAGCTAGATGAAAAGCCGTTATCAGAGGCACAAGATTACCTATTCCTAGAAATGGTGATGTAGGGTCGATTCCCAGATAAAAACTAGTGCCAATGGGTAAGCAAGAGAGATTAGAAAGGTCAGTTGAATCTTGAATAAGACCACGAATCCTTAAGTTATCAAGAGTTTCCGGTAAGTTCGTCATGATGATAGGTCTTTTCTTTTCAATTTTTACTAAATGTGTTATCGTCCCTTCATTAAAGGTCAGTTTCAATTGAGATGTCAAAATGGCAAAAGCTAATAAAGATACCGTATTTTTGGTATCATCAGTGGGCAGTGGCTCTAACTACACCTATAGGCGTAATAAAAAGAAGATGAAAGGAGAGAAGAAGCTATCTCTTAAAAAATATGATCCTCGTATTCGCAAACATGTTGTGTTTGGCGAGAAAAAACTTTCGAAGCTCAAAAAGAAATTCAACGCTGAAAAGCTTTTAGTGAGTGATAACGCTGGTAACTCCTAGTATTTAAATTTTCTACTAGCAATGCTAACGGTACACTGTTTTTCTGAGACTAGCCTAAGTTAAGATTAAAAAGATTGGTAGCACTTCTACCACCAAGCTACCAAACAGTCTTTGATACGAGTTGTTTATACAAATGCGCAGGGGTTCTAATCTTAACAGTGATCCTCGTTTTTACAGTGACTCTCTTTCTAAGAGTGATGGTAAAGCTCAAAAAAGGAAAGGTTTATCAAAGCAAAGGTCTTCTGTGTCTCTTTTTTCTGTTGAAGTGCCATCAGAGGCTCACGACTCATGCGTCCCCACGTCAGGGGCACATCAAAACACTCAGGTAGCCTCGGTAGCTTCTGAGAAGAATAATGTCGACCACGATTTTAAGGCTACTATTACTATCCCTGTATTTAGCTCACAGTTTGCAGGACTAATTTCTCTTGGTATCTTGGTGCTATGCTTTATCTTTGAAACATTGAGTCAAGTTAGGGGATCTAGTGCTAATCTAACGGAAGTCTTATTTCTTAGCCGAAGTTTTTGGGCCTACGGTTATTTAGTTTGCGCTTTGATTGCTGCGATTCCATTAACTGCTGGTCTCTTTCGAGTTATTGCAAACGAGCTGTGCAATCGAATGATAACTGCAAATACATCTCTTGGTATTGCAGTTATTGGAGTCTTAACTGATGCAAGCTTGAGAGGAATTTTTAGGCCCGAAGAGTTTGTCTCCAGCTCCTTTTTGACCCTTCCCCTTATTGTGATAAGTGGTAGTGCGGTAGTGAGAGCAGCGCTTTTGATGGCATTAAAACAGGTGCGACTTAGATCCCAATTATCTTCGCAAGAGTCTCGCTTAGCCAGAAAATTTGTTACTTACGGAGAAAATACTGTTAAATACTTAATGGTTGACAGTGAAGATTGTGCTGAAGGAGATGTGGTAGAGGTAAGGAGTGGAGAAGTCGTCCCCGCAACAGGGGTTGTTCTGGATGGGGCGGTTCAGATTAGGGAGCCACGAACAGGGAGAATTATAAGATGTGTTCGTGGAATGGTCATTGAGAGCGGTAGTACTATAGGGGGCTCTCATGATCGAGTGGTTTTGTCTGTTCTTCCTGATGACGACCTATCTCCCTTGAGCTACTTTCGGTCTGTGAGCGAAGCAGGCATGAAAGTTGGTTCTCCTGTTGATGCGTCATACTATTGGGCTAGTGTGACGGCGGTTAGTGTTATTCTTTGTTTCGCTGTTTCAGCTAGTGTGGCTTCTTGGTGGGGTGTTTTTCCTGCGAGTGTAGCTTTTTTAGTTCCTTTACTAGTGCCGTTGCCTTTTTTTCTGCATTTAAGTATGTCGTTTCGCCGTGTTTCAATTGCATCGCTATGTAAGCGTGGGGTTGTTATCGCTGACGAAGATGCTCTCGAAAGGGTTCGAGACGCTACAGCTATTGTTTTCGATTACTCTTTACCTCCCAAACAAGTTCTTCCAGTTGTTTGCTCTGTTACCTTTCTAGACGATAGGTTTGAGGAAGGTATTGTTCTGGCTATGGTAAAATTATTGCTTCAAAGAGCCCGTGATACCACTACATCGAGTGTGCAAGGTATACTTAGTTATCTTGAGGCTTTGCCAAATATTCAACCTTTTTCAGCCGTAATAGATGATTTCATCCTCGAAAAGGGCAAGGGCATAGCCGCAACAATTGGCCAAGTTAATGTATCGGTAGGCACTGAGGAATTCCTAATTAGTAAAGACGTTTTAATGGCACCTAATGATTTAGGAATACTCTCTGATCAATCAGAATTGTTATTTGTCGCTGTAGCTGGAACTGTAGTTGTTCGGTTTGAAGTAAAGAAGAGAGTATTATTTGAAGATTGTAATTTGCAAAATAAGTTTGCCTCTGAGCGACTCAGTGCTTGGATGTTCTCTTCTGACCGCCAGAATGTTTTAGACGATTGGGGTAAAAGAGCTGGTTTCGACCTGGCTCACATTATGGGTGAGCAAGCAGTAGCTAGCTACAAAGAGAGTTTGTTACGATTAGCTCCAGCAATATTTTATGCGGATTACAAACATCAATGTCTAGATGCGGCATTAGTAACCGTAAGTTCATTTAGTCGTCGATTATGGGATGCTACTCGTACCGATATCACTTTATTTGGTGATGAAACAGCTCTTTTAATTGAGCTTATTAAGCAGTCCAGGCTAGTCCACAGACTTAAGATACTAGCATCCGTAGTTGGTGGGCTCATATCGGCTCTCTTGGTATTATTCCTTGCTCAGCCTACTAATATACTTTTGGTGTTACTTCCCGTCGCAGTCGCTGTTACGATCGTGGGTGGTACTTATGTTCTCCTAAGATCTATTCCTTTATAGATCAATCTAAAATTGATAGTTTAGGTCTAAAAAAGTTAGCCCACAACATCATCTTAGTAGCATCATAAAATTAACGTTACGCATCGCAATAGTATCGGGCTAAAAAGTATCGAAGATTTTGTAGCGTAGCAAAAATATATAAGTACGACTGAACAGGAGGTAACAAAGTATGTCTGAGGTGGGTGCAGTCGATATATTTGAAACAGATAGACTTCTAGAGATGACAACCTTTGTTGAAGAAGTCACAGAGTTCGAGCGAGGCTATGCTCGAGGACCAGAGCGAGAGCTTCTTTCAGCGCTTCTTTTTGATGGTATTCAGTCTTATCTAAACTATGCCAACTCGCGAGGCTCTGAATCTCGATCACGTTTTCGTGAAGCTTATGCCTGGATTCATAAAAAGAATGATAACTATGTATTTTCTTTTGAAAGTGTTTGCGAGGCACTGGGTATTGATCCAGATTATTTGAGAGTAGGATTAGCAAATGTTGAAGTTTCCGATCTGCTTAGAGGTAAAAGACGAAATTGAAGCTTTAAGATGTGTACGCTTAATTTTAAGTGATTAATCGAGATTATCATCAATCTGTAAAGAGTCTGGTATATAATATTGGCCAGATAGCCAGCTCCACAGGTCTTTTGATTTACACTGTTCGCTACAAAAAGGTGAATAGGAAAGATTATCCTGATTAAGCGAAAAAACTGTGCCACACTCAGGGCATTTTTTACTGTTTGCCGTATTGTCGGACTGATCGTTTTCCATACTGGTTGTCGGCAAGCTAACTGATTGCTCTTATGTGTGGTAAGATTTGCTGTTCATTTATCACTATCTCTGTTTTGGGGAGGGGTGCCATCTCTTTTTAAAAAGTCTAAAACCTCCTCTAGGGATTGGGTAAATTGGTCTTCACTTCCGTATGAACGACGAGTTACTGAATTACCTTCAACTTCTTTGTTACCAATAACAAGTAAATGTGGAATTTTTGCTGTTACTCCTTCTCTGATACGCTTATTAAACGAGTGAGCAGTCTCATCTATTTCTACTCTTACTCCACCAGATCGCAAAAGACTGGCTACCTTGCTAGCATAGTCAAGAACTTCTTTTCGCACCGGTATAATTTTTACTTGTACTGGAGCTAGCCAAGTTGGAAATGCTCCTCCTAAATGCTCTACTAGTAATGCAAAAAATCTTTCAATTGATCCTAATAAAGCTCTATGAACCATGTACGGGCGGTGATGGGCACCATCTTCACCGATATAACTAAGATTAAAACGCTCCGGAAGATTAAAATCAAATTGAATAGTGCTTAGTTGCCACTCTCTTTTGAGGGCATCTTTGACGCAAACGTCAATTTTTGGTCCATAAAAAGCACCGTCTCCCTCTTTGATAGAATATGTAACACCACTTTTATCTAAAGCACGGGTGAGTGCTTCTTCAGCCGCATTCCATTTATCCTCTTCGCCTACGCGTTTTGCCGGACGAGTACTTAAGTAAATATGAAAGTCTGAAAATGAGAAGTCACGTAAAACACTTAAACTAAATTTTAGAGTTCTGTCTATCTCCTCAGGCATCTGGTCTGAACGACAAAAAAGATGAGCATCATCTTGAGTAAAACCACGCACACGAGTAAGGCCGTGAAGAGTACCGCTACGCTCGAAGCGATAAACTGTACCCCATTCCGCAAATCGTAAGGGAAGTTCTTTGTAAGAATGGAGAGTATTTTTGTAAATGTGACAGTGGAACGGGCAATTCATTGGTTTGAGATAAAACTCTTGACCTTCAATCTCGATTGGAGCAAACATGCCGTCTTTGTAAAATTCTAGATGCCCGCTTGTTTGCCATAGCGAAGACCTACCAATGTGAGGTGAATATACGAAAGAATAGCCATTCTCTAGGTGTCTTCGTTTTAGATGTTCTTCCATTAAATGACGGATTAGGCCAGCTTTTGGATGCCAGAGTACCAGTCCCGCACCTATCTCTTCGTGCTGAATACTAAATAATTCAAGCTCACGTCCTAATTTGCGATGATCTCTCGTTTCCGCTAGACTCCGTTGAGCTAAATACTCATCCAGTTCAAGTTTGTTAGAGAAAGCTAAGCAGTATATTCTGGTAAGCTGGGGGAGTTTTTCATCTCCTCGCCAATATGCACCTGCTAATGAATCAATTCTAAAAGCGTCATCAGGTATTTCTCCTGTGTGATTGATGTGAGGCCCTGCGCACATATCTTCAAAGGGGCCATTTTGATAAAATCCTATCGAATCAACACCTTTTTCTAGGAGTTCCTCACAATACTCTACCTTAAACCCTTGGTTAATCGACTTGAGGTGACTAATCGCCTCTGTTGGAGTTAATGATCTGAATGTAAAGGGTTGGCTTTCTTTGATAATTCTCTTCATTTCCAGTTCAATAGCTGGAAAATCACTTAATGTTAGAGGCTCCTCAAAAAGAAAATCATAATAACATCCAGTTTCGATCGGAGGACCGAAAGCCAATTTAGCATTTGGCCGCAGTGTAAGAACCGCCTGAGCAAGTATATGAGCTAATGAGTGCCGAATAGAATATATTTGTGAATTAATCTCCATATCTTGTGTGTATCACAACACAAGATAAATGAAAATCACACTCATTGAGTCAGTATTTATCACTTAGCTTGGTGAGATTGAATCTTTACTTCTACAGAACCGAAGATTTCTTCAACAAAAAGACTTAGTTGCTGCATTACAGGCTCTTTTTGAAAATACTGTGCGTCGATGTGATCCATTGGTTCAATGAATAAAGTATCTTCTTCGAGATGATAACTATTAACACGGCGCAATTTGTCTAAAAGGCCGAGCTGAAGTTTGTCGTCAAGTATTTGTAGTAATTTATCCCACTGATCTGGACAATTTCCCTTACTATTTGAGGTTTCCATCGTAGTGCTACCCCCTAAATTATAACTTGTTTGCTTAACACCAATTAATTGTATATATCGTCGTCACCTTCTACTACCCAGTATACATGAAAACTCTTATCACTTCGTAGCAACACTTCGTCAACTACCATTTATTTTTGGTAAAAAATCGGTACTGGAGATATCCAATTATTTATTTAAAAATTAAAGCAGTATTTTCATATCGTTGATTATTGAAGAGGAGACAGACATCACTAAGAATTTTTCAACTGACGCATCTTACAAAATAGGGAGTCCAGTAATCTTGCAAATACTATTTTTATCCATCCAAGCCGCAAGAAGATTTTACGCTATATGTAATCTCTTGTTTAAATTGGTTGTATTTATTTCTATAATTAAGAGGTAAAAAGACGCATAGAGCTAAAGTAAAAAAATGTACTGAGGTGTTTCTTCCTATATCTTTATAATTTCTATACCTTTATCAGCTCTGTTACTTTTTTAACTATTCCGCTACGTTACCCCACGAAGAGCAATTATAGCTAAGTTGCCTCCTTATAATGAGCAGGATATTAATCGTAATTTAGTCGATGCTGGATTTAGTCGATGCTGACAAGAGGAGCGGCATTGTGGTCATGCGCGAAAACTACATAACCACAATGCTACATAACCACAAAGCTACATAAAGTTACTTTACCGTAAGGTTATTATTAAGCGCATCGTTCTAAAAATTAATGGTAAACTCTATACAGCAGCAGCTTGAGCCGAAAATTTTTCAGTTAAATTAAAAATGGGAATATTGTTACCATTAAATTTGGCACCGCTTTGTGCTCCTTTTTCACCTGCTACTGCCACGACGTTGGAATGAGCAATTATCGCTCTCCTTAGCCCATCCGAATCCAGATCAAGTGCTTCACATATAAAAAGAAAAGAGATAGGCGAATCGCTATCTTCATTTTCAAGAATCCATAGTCTAGCACTTTCTTTTAATTCACCATCACCGGTTAAATAATCGGTAATAGCACGTTGCAATACTGCGGCTAAAAGACGCTTCTCCGGTACAAAAGTGGACGCTGGAGGCTCATCGGAATTAGACCAAGAATTCATAAGAACACCTTCTTAAACTACCTTTACTACTTACCCTTACAATTATTAATACGATTTAAGTGACTTTTTTAACTCCTTAACTTAGGAGAGTCTTTTAAAAACCACTTAAAGTTGTACTACTTTATTTACTACTTACTTTTCTTCTCTAATATAGCTAAAGCTACAATTAATTATGCTGAAATGATCGTGTGCAACCTCTAATTACTCCCTTAAAAAACGGCATCTCTAAAAGCCACACGCTGCGATCAATTTCTTACTACTGACCAACATATTTCTTACTTCTGACCGACATCTTCGACGGGAGCCAGAACCTACCTGAACCCTGTCTGCTCAGTCAACAAAAAAATGCATTTTACAGATTAATTTTTTTATGGTTGAGCTTATTTTTTTCTTGATTTTTTCTTCTTTTTCTAATTGTCTACTTCAGAAAAAAATATTGCCTCAACAAAGAGGTCGAGATGGTATGAAGAACGCCAAGTAGATGCAAGAAAAAAATGACCGGTCTCAAAAAAATTTTTGAGACCCATGATTAGTTTGGATTTCGAGTTTGAGAAGAGATAATGGTATAGACTTTAGTGACTAGTTTAATTAAAGGGTTAGAAAAATTGAGTCCAAAAAGGGTTCTGACAGAGTGAGTTAAATTTGCTTGAAGTTCCTCATGTAATTTAGACTGAGCTTCTTTAATGCGATTATTTGATTCTTGAATACTTTTTTCGATAGTTAAATTTTCTTCCTCAAAGTTTTGCAATAATTTATGAGTGGGCTGGTAAGTAAGATGGAGCTGCAAGACTTTGGCTTCAAGATCTTTTTTTCTTAAGAGCACTGAATTGATTCCAAGCTGACTAGCTAACGAAGTTAATTGATCAAAGTTGCTTATTTGATCAGGGATCTTAGGAATAACGGGGAGTCCGGCAAGTATGCCACTCTGATAATGGGTTCCCATGAAACTATCTTCTTTCTCATTTACTTGGGGTAGTTGGTTCGAGTTTTGCGGTGAGCTAGTATGCTCAGATAAATCCAGACCTAGGTAATCACTTAAAGCTCTACGTATAAGGAATTGTTGGTCAATAGCTGCACGACGAGATTCATTTAGGAGCTTCTTTTTGTTTTCTAGTTTTAATTGAAGCTCTTCTTCAGATAAAATTTCTGACGTTTTAAGGTGCAAAAATTTTAATAAATCGATAGAAATCCCCGTTTGTTCTTTAGGGGTAACAGCGCTTTGTTTTTCTATTTGCCAAGTAATTTCGTCATTTAGGCCACCCCATCTTTGTCGAACCGCAAACTCATAAAGCTTAAAAGTATTATCAACACCCTCCTTGGTGATGGAGGAAGACTTAGGTGCTGTCAAATCAGGAGATAAAATATAGTTAGCGCTAATTTTTGAGAGAGCACCATTTACTTGAGCAATAATTGAGCGGATAGTTTCAGTCTGTCCAAATAGTCTTATTAATCGAGCACAATCAGGTAAATTATGTTCCTCTAATCTATCTTGAAGTTCCACTACTGCGCTGGCTTCAGTAACAGCTAATGAAATTACTAAGCTTGCTAAGCAGTAAACAACCAGCGTACTAATGCTAATAAAGCTAATTCCCCAGCCTAAAAAGCGACACCCTGTACGTGGAGGGGGGGGGGTGGAGAGTTGAGACTTCATAACATCGCAATAATTTATCAATGCACTTAACTTCGATGATTAAGGCTGTCTAGAGGAATCTGTTTATTTAGTGAAATAACTGTTTAATCATAATAGATTAGAGATTTAGAAGAGTCTCAAATTATTTTTTTACATTGTGCGTGTAAATAATTGCGCCTTTCTTTGTCTGTTTGCATCTAAAACCCTAGATTATTTAAGTCCTGCATAAATGACTGAGGCCTTTGTCAACTCTCCTCCTCCTCCTGCTCCCCGGTCTTCTGGTTGGCGGCAACTTGATGCTGAAGAGTGCGCTGTGTCTGCCTCCTCAGTTAAGTCAAGTTACGAAAAAACGCCTGATTCAAGGATAGCGAAGCCCCACGTCGTCCATACTAACCAAGGGCTTGTGCGTCTCGATACTTTTTCATTATCTCATACTAGGAGCCCCGATTTTGCGTTCTCTAGTGTAGCATTTACGGCGCTATCTCCGTGCCGAGCGTTAAGTATTTTTGCCAGTGAAGCTAAAGGTACCTCGGTAAGCGCCAAAATTGCGTGTAAGTTTGCTACTTCTCATTGTAGTGAGGCTATCAGGTGCATCAGTAATTCTGTGATTAAACCGTTACCGCGGGAGCAATGGAGTACTGTTCTTCTTGAAAGTGCCTTGAGTTCTGGAAATGATGCTCTTTACAGTTTGGGAACTCGTCTCGCCGCCACTGGCAGGGTTAGAACAAATTTTACGGGCTTTGTAGTGGCAGGGCCCTCGGTGGCTGTCGCTCGCCTTGGAGGAGGCTGTCTTTATCTTTCTCGTCGTGGCAAACTGTTTCCTTTTTTTTTCGGTGAGGATAATGGCCCAAAATTGGGGGAATCTGGGGATATTGAACTGCATGTAGTATCCTCTCGACTTGAAAAAGGCGATACGATATTCATTTTTTCCCGTTCTCTTGCTAAACATGAGGAACACAGCCTTTTAGATATCCTCGAAGAAAAAGAGGCAAATTCAAATAACCATAAAAATTTGACCAATGTGAGTGTTTATTCCTCTTGTGTTTTCACAAGCTTTGCGGGCTGGTGCGAGACTATGATTTGTAAAAACCAACCTGTTGGATTTGCGGCACGCTTAACTTTAGGTTAGGTGTAATTGGTAAGACCTACAAATGAGGTATTACAAAATTTTAAATAGTGGAATTACTTGTCTTATAAAGATTTGCAGATCTCGTTAGTAGCGGCTGTAGCTACAAACGGTGTTATAGGTAACCGAGGGCAACTCGCCTGGCATATTCCAGAAGATTTAAAGCATTTTCAAAGTCTCACTAACGGCGGTATTGTTGTTATGGGTAGGGTTACTTACCTTTCTATTCCAGACAATCATAGACCCTTTGCTAACCGAACCTCGGTAGTTATCTCGGCAAAGTCTGCAAGAAAAAATATCTCTACAAATAATTTACAGTGGTGTTCTAATCCCATTGAAGCTCTGAATTGGTGTTGTGATAACGCTAAGGTGGATCAGGCAATCTGGGTTATAGGAGGACGAGGAGTATTTGAATCAATGATGCAGTTTATCAAACGCGCTGTGATAACTCGGATACCTTTTGCAGCTAAAGGTGATGTAATTTTTTCACCGCTGCCGGCAGAGTTTCAGATTGTTAAAAAAACAAAAATAGATTTAGCTAACTCTATTTTATCGAGTGGTGATTCTAAGG
>JBIKUX010000067.1:0-7407 GCA_044347345.1 Bdellovibrionota bacterium
CGATTTTGAGTCCGCAAAACCCATTATGGAATCTTATGCCTCAAAGATTCGTCACTTAGGTGCATCAGGCAATGGTCAGCTTTGCAAGATGGTCAATCAAATTTGTATTGCGGGGCTTGTTCAAGCGCTTGCAGAAGGTGTAAACTTTGCACTCAAATCTGGACTTGATGCATATCAGGTTTTTGAAACGATCTCATCGGGTGCGGCAGGTAGCTGGCAAATGAACAATCGCCACGCTTGGATGATTGAAAGCGATTTTCAAGATAATAAAGGCTTTGCAATTGATTGGATGCGTAAAGATTTAGCGATGTGCTTTGAAGAGGCAGCTAAACACAATGTTCATCTGCCTGTCACGCAACTGGTTGATACACTTTATCAAGAGCTACAAAGCGCAGAAAAAGGACGTTTAGACACCTCCGCCCTGATTGAACGTTTGAAATAAATCCTTTGATTGGTCTCCGCTTATGGCTTTTATTCAAAAAGTGAGAGATAATCCCTTTCAATCAATGAAAACATCAGGCACTCTGACCCTATGAATAAGCATGTCTCCGATGCGGCTGTGAAGTCCGTGATTTCTTCTGGTAGTGGTTCAACCTCACAAGAGGAAGAAAATCTTTTCGACTCACCAAAACGGTTTATGAACCGTGAGTTATCGTGGCTTCAATTCAATCGACGGGTATTAGAGGAAGCCTCTAATCCACAGCATCCGCTTTTAGAACAAGTGCGCTTCCTGTCGATTTCGGCGAATAACCTTGATGAATTTTTCATGGTGCGTGTGGCCGGGCTACGTGGACAAGTACGCTCAGGAATTACCACGCGCTCACAAGATGGTCTCACACCTCTTGAACAGCTCGAGCGCATCAGTGAGGAAGTAGCGGCGCTCGCACAGGATCAGCAACAACGCTGGCGTGAGCTTAAAGATGATCTTCTTCAAGAAGGAATTGTGCTTGTTGACCCCGTTGATTTAACGCGTCACGAACATGACTGGCTTGAAGATTATTTTCTCAATCATATTTTTCAAGTGCTTACACCCCTTGCGATTGATCCAGCGCACCCTTTTCCATTTATTCCAAACTTAGGCTTTTCAATCGCCTTAATGCTTAAACGCGGCGATGATGGGCGCAAAATGCGCGGATTGATACGCATTCCGTCAAAGCTTGGTCGTTATATCAAGTTTCCGGATTTTGCACGCACGGGCGCTAAACGCTTTATCACCGTTGAACAGGCGATTGTGATGCATGCAGGACAACTTTTCCCAAGTTACGAGGTGAAGGGGCAAGGCGGCTTTCGTGTCATCCGTGATTCTGATCTGGAAATTGAAGAGGAAGCTGAAGATCTGGTGCGACATTTTGAAAGCGCCCTCAAGCAACGCCGACATGGCAGTGTCATTCGCCTTGAGGTTGATGCCGCGATGCCTGAAGATCTCCAACACTTTGTCGCCGATGAGCTTGATGTCAATTTAGACAATTTCTTTTACGTGGAAGGAATGCCTGCGCTCAATGAGCTTTCGCAGCTTGTTGCGCTCGATCGCCCTGATTTAAAATTCAAACCCTATAACCCACGTTTTCCTGAGCGAATGCGTGAGCACGGCGGTGATTGCTTTGCCGCCATCAAACAAAAAGATTTGATTGTCCATCACCCTTATGAATCATTTGATGCGGTAGTGCAATTTTTGCGTCAGGCTGCGCGTGATCCAAACGTTGTTGCCATCAAGCAAACGCTTTATCGCACCTCATCTGATTCACCCATCATTGCAGCGCTAGCAGAAGCGGCTGAAGCAGGTAAATCCGTCACCGCGCTTGTTGAGTTGAAAGCACGCTTTGATGAAGAAGCGAATATTCGCTGGTCAAAAAACTTAGAGCGCGCTGGCGCTCAGGTGGTGTTCGGTTTTGTGGAGCTTAAAACCCATGCCAAGCTGTCCATGGTCGTGCGCCGCGAAGGCTCGCAGCTCGTCAGCTATTGCCACATCGGAACGGGCAACTATCACCCGATTACGGCCAAAGTGTATACCGATCTATCGTTTTTCACGGCAAACCCCGTGATTGCGCGTGATGTTGCACGCATTTTCAATTATGTGACGGGATACGCCGAGCCTGATAAACTGGAGCTTATGGCAGTTTCACCAGTCACGCTCAAAAAACGTTTACTACAACATATTGATGAAGAGATTGAACACGCCAAAGCGGGTCGCCCTGCAGCTATTTTAGGTAAATGTAACTCACTTGTTGATCCGATGATCATTGATGCCCTTTATCGCGCCAGTCAGGCCGGTGTGCAGGTTGATATGGTTGTACGCGGCATATGCTGTTTGCGTCCAGGCGTTACGGGTTTATCAGAGAATATTCGCGTTAAATCCATTGTTGGACGCTTTTTAGAGCACGGGCGCGTTTATGCCTTTGGAAATGGCCACGGCCTACCCCATCCCAAAGCGCATGTGTATATTTCTTCGGCTGATCTGATGACGCGTAATCTTGATCGACGTGTTGAGGCGCTTGTGCCCATTCTCAACGCCACTGTGCATCAACAAATCCTTGATCAAATTATGCAAGCTAATTTGCTTGATAATCAGCAGAGCTGGCAGGTTTTACCCGATGGCACGAGTCGCCGCACTCACCCTGCAGAAGGGGAAGAGCCGTTTAATGCGCACAAGTATTTTATGACGAATCCATCCTTGTCAGGACGCGGAAAAGCCTTGCGCAGCTCCAGCCCCAAAGCCCTTAAACGTCACGAGAAAAAATCACATCCCAAACCTTAAACCGAGCCTTGTTTCATCCAAATATGATGTTACAAGGTTTTTAAGTGATGATGCCTCACCTCAAGCACCCGTAGCTCAGCTGGATAGAGCGTTGCCCTCCGAAGGCAAAGGTCACTGGTTCGACTCCAGTCGGGTGCGCCAACTAAATCATTGATAGTACAATACAATTTTTATCAAGATAATTGCTGTGGTAGCTCTTATATCTTCTGAATAGCCACCGAATAGCCACGGCGCGTAGTTTCGCAGATCAATGAGCGAGCTTGTGGCTGGAGGGATTGCGTCGATACGCGCCTAAGCCGACTGCCTTCCCAGCCCGAGGATGATGTCACGCTGTCTGAGGCGATCGATCTGCCCATATGATCTGAAAGTCGTCATGACATCCTCATGCCCAACATTCTGCGACCAAGCCTTGTATTCCTCCGCATTTTGGCAAAGCTTCTGTCCCAATCGGGTAAGCGTTTTGCGGAAGCTGTGGGGGTTGAAGTACGGCAGGCCGCACCTCTCGAACTCTCGCTTGAAAATCTGACGTATTGCCGTCGCGCTGCTCCAGCATTCGCGTGCAAGTCCGGCAGCAGCGAAACGGCGGTTCTCGCCAACAGCTATGAGCGTTTTCGGAAAAAGCGGATCATTGAGGCCCCAAAGCCGCTGATCCTTCAGATAGCTGATCCAGTCCGCAACGATAGAAGCGAACGGCTCGCCGACCGGTAAGAACCATGTTTCGATTGTCTTGCTGGCCTTTGTCCGCACGTCACGTGCGTCCTGCATGATGACACACTTTCCTAGATCGACATGCTTCATACGGATCGAGGCAATCGCATTATCGCGCGCTCCAGTCAGGATGGCGAAGGCAACCACAGCACGATCGCGCTTTTCAATCTCGGTCTTAGCAGGCATCGTCTCGACCACATGTCGCACCTGCTCAAGGGTTGGCCCCTCAATGTCCCGCACCGTGCGCGCGATTGCCGTCAGTCTGCGACCAAGATTGAAATAATCTGCATCCGATCGCTTGATCCTGCTCCGATACCCGTCTTGATCCGCCAACCACCCGAAAAACTTTCGCAAGGTCGATAGGATGTGCAATTGGGTCGTTTCCGAGATGCGATCCCGCGTTCGTTCATTGCGGCAAAGGGCCAGATGCTCCTTGAAAGTTGATGCTTGCCGGTTCTTGAAGCTCGCGAAATCCCGCGCTTTGTTAAATGCTTCAAATCGTGCAATCGCAGCTAATTCAGCATCGATTGACGTGTCGGTGAGGCCGCGCGCATCCCTCAAAAAGCGGGCGTACTCGCGTTTTATCCGTTCATTTTTGCCGTTGATTTTCATGGTCGTTTGGTATCCTTGCTAAAGTTACAATTTACGAGGGTGTTGGAACCTTCCTTTAGGCGTGGCTGTGCATGGGAAAACTGGACATCAAGCCCGGCGACCACGGTTGAAAGTTGAGAATAGGAGACGCGACGGAAGATCAGCCGGTCACAGTCGGGACATAGCCCTTCTAATCTGCCACCGGTGGCTGTTTCAGAGCGGTAATCTACCATCGCGCCTGCTGGTATTTTTGGCTCACGACATGGCAGGCAGTAGATACGGCCTGATCCGGTTGGTTGCTTCGAATTCTCGCGCCGGGCGATTAGAAAGGCGCGAACAAGTGATCCGTGAAACAGTGCTGGACGTTTGTTGTCGACCGGTTCCAAGCCTTGACGTCGCCAGTTGCGCAGCGTGTTCGAGTGTAGTTTCGATGTGTCTTGACGAGTCGATAGTTCGGATGACGTGCGCTCATTGCTCACGCCCTCGCGCCGATTGATCCGTCGGATGTCGAGCGCTGTGGCTCGCCGATGCGCGCTCTTGCCCAAGCATCAAGGTCGGCTGGTGCATAGATCGGCGTCCGACCCGCTTTTCGATAGACCGGCCCGCCTCCGGTAACAGCCAGCTTCGCCAGCCATTGGCGTGAGCATGAGAAACCGAAGGTGGTTTGTATATAATTTGCGGCGTCGCTTCGCCGGAGGAAGCGAACCGCTTCAGCCTGTGGGGTATCGTTGTAAATCATGATCCAGCTCCATCGTTTTCCCGGCATGCCCGGGGTATGGATGGAATGTGCCAGTCGCTATTGCGAAAGTCGGCCGGAAAGGGGCAGAAAGGGGCAGAAACTAGGCGTCCGACTTGTCGAGCCGCTTCCAAAACAGTTGCGCTCGCTTTCTTATGTTGCTGTCGGAGCACTCATAATCGTTCTGCGCCAGCCAGTTCTTCATGGCCTCCTCGATGTGGGATTGCCGCTCAGGCTGCAAAGTGCCTTCATAAAGTTGCGCCGCTATCTCGACCCACAGTTGATCCCAGAAGGCAGCAGGTGGACGCCCCCCAAGATTTTTCTTTGGGGCTGGCAGCGGCATGGGTGCGACCTCCACAGATTGCTGCGCCAAATCGGCTTGAGAAGAGGTTGGAGAATGCGAGTGTGTGGGCGTTTCGGTGCACGTGAATGCGAATCGCTGGATCGCCAGCTTGCGCCCAACATCTTCCCGCATTTCTGCAAACAATTTGAGCGAATGAGCCTCTAGCGGAGCATCGTCGAATACAACGGCTAACGCGATCGTCGATTTGAAATTCTCAAGGCATCGATCGAGACAGCGCTCGACGCTCTCCGCTAGCATCGCGAAGGATTCGGGCGACTTGCGTACATCCGCAACCCTCTTGGCGCTTATTTCCAAGTATTTCTCAGCGATCGCACGAAGCGTGTTGAGGGAATGAATAACCGTGTTTCCCGAACGTAGCATTCCCGCTGCGGATTGCTTTCGGTGCAATGCTTGAGTTTGTGTCGCCATGGCTGCTTCTGCCTCGGCCAGCGCATCTTCGATCAGAAGGCGTATATGTTTTGATTCGTGTGATTCCATGGACACCAGAACATAGAAAAATCGGTGCCCTGTCGAGATTATTGTTTGTGGTCGGCACTTGAGCGAGCTGGCTTTAATGCGCGAGCCAGAACAGCAGTCGTGCTTTCGCCTTATCAAACTATTAGGCGCTGTACGTGTTTATTATGGTCGGCATCAGCCTCTCGTCAGAACCTGCTTGCATCACCGAAAGAACGAGTAACCGCAGTTTCCAAGAGATGATCTCGCTTAACAGGCCGCATGAGCACGGATGCTCGCGCATCGCTTCTTTAAAACGGCAATCCGTGAACGTAGCTAGCGCGCCGCTCGAGATGAAACGGATGTTGGCGTCGAGCTGTGGATCGTGCGCTACGAACACGTTCAGATTGTTCGGTCCTTTACCGCTTTCGTAACTCATCGTCAGCTAGCTCACGACCTTATCGATGAATCCGAGCGTCGTTGCATTCTCCATGAGAGTGCGGACCTTCGCGCGGTCCATTCCTGCAGGAATTTCGGCATCAATTTCAAGCTTCAGCGAGACATCACTACCGGGCATCGTTGTCAGCTGCTCCACGATAGCCTCGACAATCTGGTGAATCTCCCTAGCCGGACGCTCTGACGAGATCATAACCGTACCAATGAACCTCGTCGGCAGCTTGTCCGAAGCAAGTGCTACCGAGCCGCCCGAGCCTATGGCGGGGCCTGTCGTTCCCCCACCAGCTGTCTGGCTGCCATGATTATCATAGGTGTCGGATGGGGTAACAAGCTTCGGGACAGCAACTTTGCTAAGGGCGATATCGGGTTTAATTATGACGCTGTCGCTGTCGATAACAACCGCGACGTTGCCGGCCTTCTCAATTGCCAAACCATGGTAGGTCTGTGCAGCCTCATCCCACCGCTCGGCATAGGCAAAAGGACCGGGCAGCATCCCTGAAATTGCCGCTTGAACGGCCTTTACGAGCACCTGTTGGTTCTGCAGCCTCGGCAGATAAGTGTAGCGGTTCAAATATTCGGAAAGATCCTTGAGTGAGAGATGCGACTTGCCGTTCCAGATGTATTTCTGAAGCTCACGGTCGAGACGCGCAGGGCCGAGCTCCGGCAGCAGACCCTCATCACTGACCAGCTTCTTGCTCGCGCGGGAAAGTAGTCCATCCTGCGAAGGAATTTTGGCCGACGTCCACGCTAGGTCAGCTTGAGCGCTTTCCTGAACAGGATAGAGGAGATAGCACCATGCTTCCTTCATGCGCGTCCTGAGCGTTTCGTTCGCCTCGGTCAATTTGGACTTGGCAAGAGCACTGTCACTTTGCGTGAGGTTGAGACGATCGATTTCCCGCACGATTTCAGCCCAGGCGAGTGCGTAACGCATTGCTGATTTTAAGTTATCGAGCTGACGTTGCTCTGCTGCCAAGAACACCAGCATGTTCCTGTAGACCCGCGGCGTGCTACCCCGCTGCATCAAGATGTCTTTGGCCTCCGTGTGTGCCTCCGAGCCATCGCGTCCGGCGTGAGGATAAGCCACGCCAAGAACGACAGCTCGCACACCACTACGTTCGTCCGGAACGTCAGATGAACTACCGGGCGCAATCTGCACCGCGTCGAAAAGTCCGCGATCGCCAAGACCGTTGATGTAGCCGACCAGAGCCTTGTCGATTTCCATCAACACAAGAGCCTCTTCGAATTGCCCCGCGCGATCGGCGGCAATCCGGTTGAGGCTCGCCGACATCGAGTACCAGTAGCGCCCGAGATCGGCGTGCATGAACTTGGCTTGATTGGTCAGCCGTCGCAGCGCGTCGCCGAAGA
>JBIKUX010000004.1:0-115109 GCA_044347345.1 Bdellovibrionota bacterium
TGCTTGGTTCACTCCCGATACTTGAGTCTCTATCTTTATCTGGAGATGCCTTAGCTCAAGGCGCAAATGCAAAAAAGTGTAAGAGGCTGATAGTCGTATCACAACCTCACATGGCAGGTAGACACCGCATCCCTGATTTTACGACTGGAGGCTGGGGTAATGGAAATCCCGGCAGATTAGCGGTAAATACAGCAGCTGGATTGAGAGTAGGAGCATTTGGAAGTGACCCTGGAGGATTAGGAAGCTTTTATAGCATAGGGGCACTATCATCATCAGCTCGGTTGCAACAAGAGATGATGGTAGTAAATGGTTTATGTTCAACTTACTGGGAGTGTAATGGACATTTAGGGGACGGGAATGTTTGGCTCCTTGTAGGACCTAACCAAGGAAATGTTCCTGCAAATAAAAATGCTAGGTATCCATTGTCTGGGAATTTGAGAGAAGCACAAATTACAATGGATCAGATAATAGCTCGAAAAATTCATAGGCCAGATCAGCGTATTTTGGCAATTGGTGGAGCACAAGGCGGAACCACTGCTACTGATGAGTCGATAGATGCTAATGGAGCTCGTCCCACCTATATACGTAACGCTAATCAAGCTTACGGTGTCACTGGTTCCGGTAGTGTATTTGATGGTGGAGCTAAGGTAACTGCTGCTATAAATTCCTTAAATGGAGGAGGAGGAGGAGGAGGAACGGATCCATACAAGTCTATATCGACGCGAGATTTTAGCGCTATTCATGGTCTTGAAGCTGCGGTGGAGCAGCGCTCTGCAATTTTAGCTGATACTGGTTTATCATCTGCTGATAGAGCTTTACTAAATTCACATTTCGATATGTTGGACTCTAGTTTAAGTCAGTTAAAAAGTATGCTTCCATCAGTTCCTCCGGTACCAGGTGGAGAGAATTCATACGCGGTCTCTCCAGCATGCAAACATCCTTCGCTTACTGGTTCAGACATAAATCAGTATCTTGCATTGATTGGAACTGCATTTCTATGTGACTTGTCGAGAGTAGTACTATTACCGATACAGCCTGACCCTACTGACCATAATTTGTGGCATTCCGGAGCTCAAGGAAATGCAGGAGCGCTCCCATTGTACGAGCCTCTTGCTGATACGACTGCCAGAATTGCTCAGTTTGTGCAAACTTTAATAGATCCTACTACAGGTAGAGATATGTTAGAATCTACCGTAATTCTTGGTATAACCAATAACGGTGTAGGGATAGCCTATCCTTTCTATAGGGGAGATTCTCTTCATTCATTTCAAGAGATGAGTTATTTTAGTATTGGAGGAAGTGTAGCATTTAATACTGGGAATATGTATGACACCATGGGTTCGGTAACTATGAATGGGCAAGCAACAAGAGGCCCTGTATCTGTGGGTGTATATACAGTTAACCAATATCTTCAAACGCTTGGTGCTGCATTTGGCGTAACTCCAACTGAGTGGTCGACAAATGGGACTAGTGGAGGATTCGGTCCATGGATAAACACCGTTGGTTCTGGTAGGACTCTACGAGTAGGTGAGGCTAACAAAATATCACCTATGCCCTTAATCCTGAAAGCCTAAATTGGCTTAACACTTAAAACCTGACACATAAGCTAGGATGTACAAGCTAGTCTATAGGACATTGCGATGCTGATAAAAAATTAATGATGTATTACCGTACGTTCTTATATCGTTTTGAACTAGACTAACAAGTTCTAGCTTTATATTTTCTTTTGGATCTATTTGAACGACAAGTTGTCCAGTAGCAGATAGTACTTCCGGGCGCTCACTTATTAACGTAAGCATATCAACCCAAATACCTTTGTATTGAGGCGGAGCAATATATACCATATCAAAGGTACGGGCAGTGTGTCTTATATATTTAAATGCATCAGTACACCGGACTTCACCTTGATGCGTAAACTTTGTAGCTGAAAGATTTTTACGAATGATGGTGATAGCTTTTGGTTCGATATCTAAAAATACAGATGTAGTCGCCCCTTGACTAAGAGCTTCAATACCAACGCTTCCGCTCCCAGCAAATAAATCTAATACTTTTGCTCCAGAAATATTAGGTCGCAAAATATCAAAAAGAGCTGTTTTTACTCGGTCTAGAATCGGCCGGGTAGTATCACCAGGTACTGATAGAAGTTGCGTTCCTTTTGCAATACCCCCGACTACACGCATAAAAAATTACAAGTGTTCTAATAAGCAAAGTATATTAAGCAGCGAAGAATATAATGAGAATATTTTTCATTTATTAAAATAGAGAGCGCTCCATATCCCAGCCTTCTAGATACTCGCAGATAGTACGTAGAAACTGCCCCGCTATGGCGCCATCAATAATTCTGTGGTCGTAAGATAACGTTAAATATACCATTTCACGGATAGCTATCATATCATTGATAACTACAGGGCGCTTTTTAGCAGCACCTACACAGAGTATCGCAGCTTGTGGTTGATTGATAATGGGGGTACCAATCACAGTGCCAAACCCTCCAACATTGGTAACGGTGAAAGAACCGCCTTGTACATCGTTAGGAAGTAGTTTTTTGTCACGCGCTCGCACAGATAAGTCTTGAAGACCGCGTGCGAGTCCTACAAGATTTTTTTCTTCGGCTTGTTTGATTACAGGTACGATAAGTCCAGCATTAGGTAAAGCAACCGCACACCCTAAGTTTATATGTTTTTTGTATAGAATAGCTCTATCCAAGACCGAAGCGTTCACAATGGGATAAGCCTTTAGTGCATGAACTGCTGCTTCAAGAAAAAATGGTGTAATAGTTAAGTTAAAGCCTTCTTGTTTCTGAAAAGCTCCTTTATATTTTTGCCTCCATGCTGATACGTTCGTTACATCCACTTCTTGAATAGAGTAAACGTGCGGACTAGTGTGTTTTGAACGCACCATGTGGTCAGATATTGCTTGCCGCATAGCATCCATTGGTACTACTTTGGTACCGTCCGCCGCCCATTCTCCTAAAGCGGGCATACCGTTAGCTTTGGGAGTAGAACTTTTATTTGGAATTAAAATTTTAATTGGTGTACCAACTGATGCAGAAGGAGAAGAATACGATGATGAAGATGTAGCCGGTGTTGAGGCTGCGTTTCTTTTTTCTAGAAAGGAATTAAAATCATTTTTGGTAATCCTTCCTCCGCTCCCTGAGCCAATTAAGCTAGATAATTCTTCGAGAGGGACTCCGTGACGCTCAGCTAAGCTCTTAACTAATGGTGATATAAATTTACCCTCACCAATAGCGATATCCTCTCCTTCTTCTCCAGAGATACTTGAGTGACTTTGGCTGTTATTTGAAGATTTTGCAGAGGTATCTTGTGTTGCAACACTAACCGCAGACTTTTCTAGGTTATCTAATTTGTTATTTTCTGCTACTGATTCTTTGGCTTCAGTATCGATGCGAGCAATTACCGTTTTGACTGGAACTACATCTCCTTCGTTAAACAGTACCTCTACTAGAACACCGGAGGCTGTTGCAGGTATTTCAGAATCAACTTTGTCCGTAGAGATTTCAAGAATGATTTCATCTTTATTTATTCTATCACCGGGAGACTTTAACCACCGTGAAATAGTAGCCTCTGTAATGGATTCCCCCATTTGGGGCATAACCATCTCAACTTTCATTGTTAATCCTTAACCTAAATGATTACTTTTAATTGCTCTGAGAATGATATCATTAAATAAGTATTTTTACGACTGTTCCTTAAAAATTTAAGGTACTTCTAACTAATTCTATTATTTCGTTTGTTTGAGGTAATGCAGAACGCTCGAGAGCTTCAGCATGACCTACGGCTGGGATATTTTTCATCCCCAGTCGTCGAATAGGAGCGTCAAGAAAGCAGAAGCATTCATCGCTGATTAAAGCAGCTATCTCCGCTCCAAATCCCATAAACTGAACATCTTCATGAATTATTACAACTCTGGATGTTTTTTTCACACTAGCAAAAATAGTATCAAAGTCGAGTGGAACCAGAGTGCGGATATCAATAACTTCAATCGAAGAACCTTCCTTGTGAAGAATGTCGGCTGCAAATAAAGATTTTTGAACGAGAGCACCCCAAGTAATAACAGTTAAGTCTGACCCTGCCCTAATTATTCTAGCTTTCCCCAGGGGAATTAGTTGATTTGGCCCAACTTGTCGACCACGAGCAGAGGGTTGTCGATAAAGTCCCTTATGTTCAAGAAAAAGAACAGGATCTTCACCTCGTATTGCACTTTTTAGCAATCCGCCCGCATCAGTTGCATTAGATGGATACACGACAAACAATCCAGGAATATGGGTGAATGTGCCTTCAATGTTCTGTGAGTGGTAGTGAGCTCCTCTAATATAACCTCCAACTGGTACCCTAATAATCACTGGGCAGGTATATGCTCCAGCGGAGCGATAATTTAGCATCACTAATTCATTTCGAATCTGCATCATTGCAGTCCAAATATAATCACCAAATTGAATTTCGGGTATAGGACGAAGGCCCCTTGTGGCCATACCGATTGCTACGCCGATAATAGAGCTTTCAGCCAGTTGCGTATTAAATACTCGCTCTTTTCCGTGATGCGCGGTCAAATTAGCAGTTACTCCAAAAACCCCACCTTTACCACCAGCTACATCCTGTCCGAATACGTATGTGATATCTGATCGAGTTAGCTCTTCATCAAGAGCATAATTTATGGCATCTACCATTGTTATTTCATTACCTGTGGGCGGTTCTTCTTTAATATTTATCCACGGTGTAGGGTCTGAGTAGACATGGTGTAAAACTTCGTCCTCGGTGCAGTCCAATTGTTGTTCTGCCCATTCAGAAGCAGCCTCAATCTCTGCTCTTAGCTCTGTATCTAAGGTCTTTAGTCCAGCTTCATCTATAATCCATTCTTTAATAAGAAAACTTTCTAATGCAGCTATCGGACATCTAGATTCATCTCGCTCTATATCTGCATCTGTGCGGTATTTTTTTTGATTATCAGAGACTGAATGACTGCCTATGCGAGGGACATGTGCTTCAATTACAGATGGCCCAATACCATTTTGAGCACGATGATAAGCCTCTCTGACAGCATAATAGGAGTCGTGAAAGTTAGTCCCATCAATTTCAAATCGTCCAAGATTTTCATAACCTCTGGCAATTTTATATACGCTTTGACCAGCAAGTTGCTCAGATACATGAACGGAAATGGCAAAATTATTATTTTGAATTAAGAAAACTATAGGGAGCTGGTCACGTGAGGCCCAGTTGAGAGCTTCATGAAAATCACCTTGGGCACATGCGCCCTCTCCAGATGATACATAAGTTACTTCATTAAGGTTTTTTTTCCTTGATGCAACAGCGCAACCGACTGCCTGTAAATATTGGGTTCCCGTTGGAGAACTCTGACTAACAATGTGTAATTGATTATGGCTATAATGCATAGGCATTTGACGACCGTGAGAGTTAGGATCGTCTTGTTTGTTCATGAAACTAAGACAAAAATCTTCATTTCTCATGCCTAAGGCGACAACAAGTGCCATATCTCGGTAGTAAGGATAAAACCAATCATGGGATGGACGAAATACTAATCCAGCTGCAACTTGAACCGCCTCATGACCACCACAAGAGATATGAAAATGACACTTATTTTGCTTATACAATGTAAGAGCTTTCTCGTCTAATAACCTGGCTCTTTTCATTTCGCGATAAGCTCGCAGTAAAATAACTGAGGATATTTGAGGTCGGTCAAGATAAGCTTCAGTACGTCCTTCTGGATGATGCTCACCGCCACTTAGAGAACTTTCTTTTGGATGAGTTGAAGTTGAATAACTTTTACTGTGATCCGGAGAGTTATAAAAGTTTTCTCTATCGTTCACGTTCTTATGCTCACTTCTAGTATATACTTTGGTTTTATCTACTTCCTTCGAAGTTTCAGTCACTATCTGTTAACATGGTTTTTTAGATCATACTGGGAGTATGGTTGGTAAGGAAAAACCTCGCAAAAACAATTCACAAAGGTATTCGCCACTGATAATGGATGAATTGATAGGGGATGTACTGATACTTGATTAATTGGCACTTGATTCATTGGGGCGCCTATTTGCTCAGTTATACTCGTAATAGTTACGTTATTTAAGCCACATGGATCTATCAAAGAAAAACCACTGTGTTTGGTTCCGACTTGTATCGCAACCCCATGATAGCTACACCATCGTGAAAGCTTTACTCCTATAGATGCTATTTTTTGATAAGGAGCTACTTCGGATTTTAGCCATACTCCCGTTAATCCGTTAATTCTTTGTCCAATTATACCAAAGTTATTTAGAACTCTAATTACCACTTCTTCAAGTGAACGCATGTACCATCCGACATCTTGGCGTATTCGTCTCAAATCAAGAAGCGGATAAGCTATTAGTTGTGAAGGGGAGTGGACGGTTACACCTCCACCTCTTTCAACTTGATAAAATTCTATATTTAAATCTGATAAATCTCTCTCAGATACATGTAGGCTTGCCATAGAACCTGATTTACTCACGGCGCCTTTTGTACCTACGGTAATAACAGGATCATGACTACATAATATTAATGTCGCAGAACGATGGTGATCTCGTATTTCTTGATGAATACTTTTTTGAATACTCCACACTTCACAGTAGGGTCGTACTCCCAGATAGATTACTTCCAGAGGGAGCGGCCATTTATTTGGTTCTACCACTGTTGCACAAAATAAAACTATTTTTTAGAAACTCATTGGTATTTTAAAAATTTAACGGTCGACCAAGAGCTATTGCCATACTCTCAGCCAGTGATTCGGATAGAGTTGGATGAGGATGAACGGTGTCAAGAACACTTGCTGCTATTCCTTCATGTGACCTGATTATGGCGGCTTCAGATATTAGTTCAGTTGCCTCTGAGTGTAGGATATGAACACCTAAAATCTCTCCGTGATCTTCATCTATGAGTACCTTCGTAAAACCGTCTATTTCTCCTATTGCTGTAGCTTTTCCAATAGCGTTAAACGGAATCTTTCCTACCCGATATTTTATTCCTTTCTCCTTTAACGCTTGTTCAGTTAATCCCACTGATGCGACTTGTGGCTGGCAGTAAGTGCAAGATGGGATGTTGTCGTACTGAACCCCATGTGTAGTGTGACCGGATGCTACTTCAGCCGCTACGACCCCTTCGTGACTTGCAACGTGCGCTAACTGAGGTGACTTTATTATATCACCGATGGCAAAATGATTGGGTAGTGAAGTTTGAAGGAACTTATCTACTACTACAAATCCACGATCTAATTTGATTCCTGCTTGCTCAAGCCCTATTTCGGCGGTGTTAGGAATAACTCCTATAGCTAAAAGTAAACAGTCACCATGCCACTCTTGCTTATCTCCAGTTTTACTGGTGATTATTGCTGAAACATGCCCGTTTTTATTGACAATATCACTTACGGAAGAATTAGTTAGAAATTTAATACCGTTTCTGGTTAAGATCTTTTCGAGAGATTGAGCTACTTCAGTATCTTCCAGAGGTAATATTTGTGGCAGAGTTTCAACAACAGTTACTTCTGTACCAAAAGTTGAATGGAAATAGGCAAACTCGACCCCTATCGCACCAGCACCAACAATTAAAGTCTTTTTTGGTAAGCGCTTGTACTCAAGGATAGTCCTGTAGGTATGAATAGTTTCACCATCAACGCTCACTCCTGATAGCGAGCGGGCTCGAGCTCCCGTTGCTAATATAATGTCTTTGTAAGTAAGAAGTGTTTCGCCTCCGTTGGTACCCACCACTTTAAGGGTATTACTGCCAACAAGTGAACCATGGCCTGATACAATTGAGATTTTGTTCTTCTTCATTAAAAACTGCACCCCAGCAGATAACTTCGCAGCCACCTCGCGGGAACGATTTATAACTCGAGGAAAATCAAGTTTGATATCTCCTACAGTGAAGCCAAAATCTTGAGTACGATGGACATCATGAAAAAGTTGTGCCGAGCGAAGAAGTGCTTTTGAAGGAATACATCCCCAGTTGAGGCAGACTCCGCCGAGTGATTCGCGTTCAACTATGGTGACTTTTCTGCCGAGCTGTGCTGCTCGAATTGCTGCTATATATCCCCCTGGACCGGAGCCGAGTACGATAAGGTCGTGTACTTCTTTTGCCATAATAAATTGGTGCTGTGATTGACTAATTTTTTTTCAATATTATATGAGTCGATAATAGGCACACAGTACCACTTTTTTATTATTAGATACTAGCCTTCACCTCTCTTATAAACTCATAAAAAGTTTTTAGTCATAGAAAGTTTTTAACTATACAGTTTAAAACTGGATTTATATTTAACCTTCCCAAGGCATATAAGTTTGCGATTTAAGTGTGATTATCTTCCCACTGCGTGGGTGAGGAAGGGATAAAGCATGGCAGTGAAGATACAGTCGCTCTGCCTCTTGTCCTACATAAAACCGATCACCTACAATGGGGTAACCTTGTGAAGCGAGGTGCACCCGAATCTGGTGAGTACGTCCAGTAAGTGGGCTTGCTTCAATGTCACTCCAGTCTGTTATCGCAGATCTAGAGTGATTGGTAGGCATGCGAGCTTTGGATCTATGGATTACTCTAAAAGTAGTAGATGCTTGCTTTCCATTTACAGGGTCGATTTGTCTAAGTACGGGGTGAGCGGGATGATGTCCAATTGGTGCGATAACTGATAATTGATCCCACGTAACATATCCGGCAACTCGGCATGTATACAATTTGTGTACTTTTCTATGTGCAAATACATGTTGTAAGGCACGATGAGTTTCTAGTGATTTACTGGCCACAACGAGGCCTGATGTAGCGAGATCTAGCCTACTAGGGAGATGCACTGAAGCTTTTACATACTTTTCTATCATTCCTCTAAGGTGAAAGTGCTGTTGTTCTTTTCCTGGCTGTGTCGGCAAGCCTGTAGGTTTATCAACCGCTAAAATATCTTCATCCTCGTATACAATCCAAGATGATGACCAATTGGGAAACCTAGAAAATCCTTCCGATATTAAATATCTTGGTTCGTAATACTCAATTTTACATGGATACTGAATTAACCCATCTAAAATTCCAGGTCGACCATTGAAATACAAACCGCCCCAAAGTATCCGTTCATTCCAAGAATGACGGGAAATTTTGGGGAAAAGATGCTCCAGCATTTCAATAAGTAAATATGGATTATTTGATTCCGGCGGAGCAGAGTGTAGTTCAAATTTATAATAGCGAGATGAGAGGATGTCCTCTAATTCTAATCTAGATGCTACTTTCAATGTTGTAAACTAAGTTGATATTTAACAATAAGATAATTTTCTATTTATTTAATTACGCGCAGATTTAAGTAATGAATAAGTACGCACCGCATGGACAAGTCGCGTCACTCTGTCAATGATAGTATACGGATCAAGGATTTCATCAATAGGTTGCGAATATTTTCCAATTAGACCAAATCCATTTTCAAGTTTTTTGATGCGTTCTTTTGAAAAATTTGTTAGCCGTAATAAGAAAATTTCTCGAGCCACGCGTGCACGTCCACTTCGAACTTCAACAAGCGACTGTAGCATACCAAGCTGCCCAGCTAAGGTTGTTGGGGAGGGAAGGTCTTCTGAGCACTGAGGTAAACCATCATCATACCTTAGCGCCCATTCAGGTTGCATGTCAGTACCTTCAATTTTGCCGCCAGCCGATCGAAGCAAAGCACCAACAACAGCGTTCTTGCCCTCGGCAGGTAAAAGAAAAGATAGAGAAATAAAAGGATGATTGATCACTTTTGTTTCATTAATCATGAATGTTTCTAATCTGCTTGGCGATAATCTTAATCCGATAGCTGCATCAAGAGGAGGTTCAAATCTAGTAATTATGAAACCAGTGCTGACCGTTGGGGTATTTTTAGGTGAGGCAAAAAGTACTGTGGGACTCATACTAAGCATAGTAATAAACACAGTAGTGAACACAGTTAAGCGTGTAAATACAGCCACTTTTAACAGTGCGAGTTTATAAAAACCTTTGTAATAAATCATTAGAATGGCCTATACTGAGGTTTAATTTTATCATTATTTTTAAATTCTCACTGAGTTGTTCTGGTAGATGCTGCATTTAGCAAACCATCAAGCTCATTTAAAAGTTCTGTAGCTGTCTCATAAGCAAAAATATGCCGTTCTAGAGCTCTGGATTTTAGCGCAAGGAATTCTGCTTGAGAAATATTTGAAGCATCTTCCGGTTGTCTTGATAATTGACTATCACTTAGTAAAGGTAAGCAGTTTCTAGCCGCTTTAAACTCTTCTGTTTTGGCTAATAGAGAGTTATCCTGATCGTAAAGAAAAAAACGGTACCGTATTTCGCGAATAGGTGTAGGTATGGTTAATATGTAAGTCGGTTTTTCTTGGTCATTCAGGGTTCCTTTGTCTATTGTAATATCCATAAATACCCCGTCTCTTACAATGTGGACACGCATTCGGTAGTCAAACCTTTGAGTTCCGTTTAATACAACTGGAACGTGCATAATCTTTCCCGGTGTTTCAATATTTTCTTCAGTTAAAGGTATGTGATCGATAGAGATTGGAGTGGCTGAAACGGTAAAAGGAGCTAAATTTATAAAGATTAAACCTATAAAAATAAGTATAGATTTTATTAAAGCTAATGGATTATTTTGAAGTATGAAGAATTTTTTATCCAAGATAATTGGGATATTCACCAGTTTTTTATAATTTCTCAGCCTCTCTGCTTGCTTCATTAGATACTCGTTTAGGTGTGTTAAATACCTTTATAAGCTTATACTATCCATCGGATAAATCCTTAGATTTGCTTTAGCTTGTAATTTTCGTTTGAAAAGCACAAATAATTTAACTTAGAAAGCTCTATTATTAATTGTGTAGTACTTGCTTAAGTTTTACTGACTGCGCTGTGGAATAACTTTCCAGGTTCCTATTTCACCAGTCGTAAGATTTGCTACATTACCGCTTATTGCTGATTGTTCGCTGATTTTTGTGGAGGTAAATTCAAGTATGTAGCCATTAGCAGGGATTTTTAATGAATTTTCATTTGGATTTATGTTAACTGAGGCGATTTGAAAGCCCTCAAGTCCAATTAAGACCGTTAATGGCGCGGAAGAACCAAATGATAAAAAAGCCAAGGGTATTGAGCGCGTTGGTATTAGCCCCTCGATTAGTCCGTGAAAAATTCCCTCTGGTAGAGCAGGAAAAGTTAAAGGAGCGCCCGTATACTGAGGTAATGTGAATTTTGCCTGAGACTGTTTTGCGGTTTCTGTTGCTGAAGGATCAGTTGATTTAACTGACGATGATTGCGGCCGAGATTTGATTGTCCATCTGTAAAGTATTACTAACCCTAATGCGAGACAACTAATACAAAGTATAAGTAATTTTGATATCTTTAAAAATATTAAGCTTCGTGTTTTTTTTGAATGTAATCCGGTACTTTTAGCGTCTTTCTTAGCTGTTTTTTTATGCGGTTTCTCTGCATATCCATTTTCTACTTTCGCACCAAATTTTTTCCTTACTTCTTGGAGTTGTTCTGGAGTGAGGAGTTCAGTTTCAGTGCGGGCGCGACTTGCTTTTAGCCGGTCTTTGTTACTATTACTAGCACCACTCTTGGGAATAGAGTCTAATTTGTCAGCACGAATGTTTCTATCGCTCTGATCATAATTGTCTTTGTTATCAGGGTCGTCGCTCATACTTTCATTTTTCAGCGATTCGCTTACAACCGCTCTCACCGAGCTATCATTGAGTAAGCTATGTTCCTTTTCATACTTGATATCGGTCTGTTGATGGATCTGCTGAATCGTTGCTTTATCAATCAATGGTTTAGAGGTAACAAACTTCGGCAGTATTCTTTTTACTATCGTTTTTAATGGTACTTTATTTAGTTGCTGCAGGGCATCTTTTGCACTTGATGGTCTGCGAGATACATCTGGATGTAGGCAGTTCATTATTACTTGGGCTAGTTCGGGCGAGATTGGTGAAACTTTTGAGGTACTTAAAAATTTTTCAATCGATGGTGGGAGTTTATTTCTGGCTTCAACTTGAGAGATTAAGGATTGATTGGAGAAAGGATGTTTTCCCGATAGCATCTCATAAAAGGAAAGAGCTAAAGAATATAAATCTGATTTTTCGTCACATCTGATACCAGATAGAACTTCTGGAGCTAAGTAATCAAGCGTTCCTACAGCTTTAGCTAATTCTGTTGGGTTGGAATTATCGCCTGAAAATGAAGCAACACCAAAATCTCCGAGACAAAGGTTGTCCGGAGCTACTATGAGAAGATTATCTGGCTTGATATCTCTGTGAATGATACCCACGCTATGGATCAACGTGAGTGCTTCTAATGCTTGTTTAAATAAAGTTTGTCCCTCAAGGGGAGAGATAATTCCACCTTTTTTTTGGATGGCATACTTTCGCAAATCTCCAAACGGAGCGTACTGTAAAGCTAAATAACAAACAACGTCATGAACTTGAACATCGTAGAGACGAATTATTAAACGATGTTGGCAACTTAAAAGGGCTAAGGCCTCAGCTTTTAATCTATCTTTATTTCGCGATTCCTCAGTTAATGATGGAAGGCTTACCTTAAGGGCTACTGTCAGCCCTCCTGTGAGTAGTGATTTATTAATAAGTTGTTTTGAGTTTGGAGTGTATTCTAAATTTGTCGCTCGGGTTAGAAATTCTTCAGTAGTTTCTGATACCCTTGCACGGTAAACTACGCTCTTTGAGCCTCTACCAATGATTGTTTGAATCTCGAATCTACCATGAAAGAGTTTTTTTTTGGGTCTCGAGACAGTCATGCTCTTATTAATCAATCAGTAAGTGCCTTATCAAGCAAGTATGAGCAATGCAGATTTAGTTTTCTTTGATAAAACAAAAGTCATGCTCCTAGGGAGATAGCCCGTGCCAGAGCAAGACTTTGCCTGTATGTTATAACATTGTTCGCTAATAATGGAGCGTGATATTTTTTACTTATTTTGCTAATCTGTTGACGAACTTCATACAAGGTCGTAATTGTAGCAAGGTGCGCCCTTAGCTCAGCCGGATAGAGCATCCGCCTTCTAAGCGGAGGGTCCCAAGTTCGAATCTTGGAGGGCGCGTTATAGCTTAAATAGATAAAGTTGCTTCTTTATCAGATACTTAATAATTGAGTGTGAGTTTAGGTGAAGGGTTTAGTGTGAATCAGTACTTAGGAATAATTGCTTTATTAGGTGCTGCTTCAAGTTTTTTGTTCGTAATGTTGTTTCTTGCCATTAAATTAGGTCCACAAGCCATTACCAATACAAAATTATTACCATTTGAGTGTGGTTCAGTATCGGTAGGGCAAGTCTCTGAACAGAGATTTAACGTTAAATTCTATCTAATGGCGATGCTTTTTATCGTTTTTGATATTGAAGTTATTTTTATGTATCCCTGGGCCTTAGTCTTACGTGAGCTTGGTTGGCCAGGATTCATCATGATGACATCATTTATAGCAGTTTTAACCGTTGGATTAGTTTACGTGTGGCGCAAAGGGGTGTTGGATTGGAATAGAAGCTAGATTAACTCATCGACTTCTATACTTGATAGCACTCATATAGTTTTTTAGAGTGGTTATCTATGAGGGCTTCTTCAATACTTGGCACTATTGGTTCAACTCCGCACGTGCACCTTTCTCGACTTTTTATGGGTTCCAGAGAGGTTTGGTTAAAGTTAGAGCGTGCAAATCCCGGCGGTAGCATAAAAGACCGAATTGCTCTTGCTATGGTCGAGGATGCTGAAGCAAGGGGACTTTTAAATCCTAACTCTATCATCATAGAGCCTACTTCGGGTAATACCGGAATTGGTTTAGCTATGGTGTGCGCTGTTAAAAAGTATAGGCTCATTCTGGTAATGCCTGAGTCTATGTCTGTTGAACGTCGTGCTTACATGGAAGCATTGGGAGCTGAATTTGAGTTAACTCCACGCGAAAGGGGTATGAGTGGAGCGATCAATAGAGCGAGAGAATTACATGAGTCAATTAAAAACTCATGGATGCCGAGTCAATTTGATAATCCAGCTAATGTTCGCATTCATAAGGAAACAACCGCTAGAGAAATCCTAGCTGATTTTCCAGATAGACTTGATGCGATGATTACGGGGGTTGGAACGGGTGGTCATATATCCGGTTGTGCTGCGGTGCTTAAAGAAAAATTTTCTGATTTAAAGGTATATGCCGTGGAACCAATGGCTTCGCCGGTTATAAGTGGTGGCCAGCCTGGTTTACATAAGATTCAAGGTATAGGAGCAGGCTTCATACCGACTAATTTTGAGCGAGATAGAGTTGACGAAGTTATTCAGATTAGTGATGAGGACGCTCTGGTGTATGCCAAAAAGATAGCAAAAGAGGAGGGGATTTTTGTTGGAATCTCTTCAGGTGCTACTTTAGCTGCTATCGCCCTTAAGCTTCCGTTGCTTCCTACAAATGCTAGGGTGCTAGGTTTTTGTTATGATACTGGTGAAAGATACCTATCTGTAAAAGGCTTTAGCTCTTTATAAAATTAATAGGGATGCTATTACCAATCGGGGGGCTATTACTAATTGGGATTCGATTGCTATAGTTGCTCTGCGATTATCTTTTACTTTGGCTTGCGTTACTTTTGCTCGGCGTTACTTTTTCTCCGTATATTTAATGCCTTCCCATAATGACTGTAGTTCATCGAGAGTAAGTGATGAGAGAGGAACCTTGCTCTGTTTTTCCATCTCCGTAAAGCGTCTGGTAAATTTGTCAGTTGCTTGTTGTAAAGCGCTTTCTGCGTCAATCGAGAGGCGCCTAGCTAGCTGTACGAGTGAAAAGAGAATGTCTCCGAATTCGTCAATCATTTCTTTTTTATCGTTACTTTTTTCAGCAGTGACAAATTCACGAACTTCATCTAGGACTTGTTCTTGGATACCAGCTATAGTTGGCCATTCAAAGCCAATTCTGGCAGCTTTTTCACTAACTCGTTGAGCTCGTAAAAGTGCTGGTAAAGCTTTTGGAACACCACTGAGAATCGTGCTGGTGGTATTTTCAATTTTTCCGGTAGAAGTAGTGCTGCCACCGGATTCAATTCTCCTTTCTTGTTCTTTAATTTGCTCCCATTGTACTTTTACTTGATCGCTTGAGGTCACTGGGTTTTTATTATTTTTTTGAAATACATGTGGATGTCTACTAATGAGTTTTTTACATAGAGTTTCAATAACGTCTATTACTGAGAATGCACCGTTTTCTTCTGCTAACTGACTGTGTAGAACTACTTGCAGAAGTACGTCACCCAATTCTTTGCATAACTCTGCCATATCCTCACGCTCAATTGCGTCTAGGACTTCATAAGTTTCCTCAATTAAGTACGGTTTCAGCGATGAATGAGTTTGCTCTCTATCCCAAGGGCATCCTCTAATTGGATCTCGGAGAGTAGTAATAATCTCTCGCAATAACTGAAATTGATTAGAGTTTGACGATGACTTCTGATCTTCCATAGTAGTTTTTTGTTTATATTAGTTAAATTTTTAAAAAGATAATTGTTTTAAAATATCCATGCGAGAACACGCAATTATGGCAATTTCTACCGAAGCACCTTGCGATCTCAATAATTCTGTATTGACCTTAATAGTAGATCCTGAAGTAGATACATCATCTATCAATAATACTCGCTTATTGGCCAATGAATATTTTGTGGAGCGAAGATAAAATCTTAGTTTAATTAAGGAGTGTCTCTCATCTAGTGTAGTATGAGTTACACTTCTCCAGCTCCACCAGCGACAAGCCAAAATAGGTCTAATGGGTAACTCAGGTGTATGCGTTAATTGTGAAAAATTTTTGCAAAAAGATTGTGCTATAAGCGAAGTTGGCTTAAACCCCCTTCGAAAAATATGGTGAGGTAAATGAGGCACTGGAACTATAATATCCCACGGTTTATTGTCAGGTATTAGCTTCCTAGTTGACTTTGAAGTCATAACTTCTGCCAGAATCTCTGCAAGTTTTTTACCAAAAAACTGCGCGACTCGGCGATCGTGACCGTACTTCATTTTATGAATTAAGCTTCTGATCTCTTTTTTATATTTGTAGAGTAGTATTATGGGAGTACTTGTGGAGTCGTTCAAAGATTGCCAACTTTGGTGATAATGAAGCTTATTGACTTCAATGCTACATCTCTTGCAGAGCAATTCTTCTCTTGGTGGAATAATTGTGGACACTAGAGTACGAACACAAATAGCACAGCGCCACCAAGGACTTACTTTTGCCAGAAAATTTAAAATTGATTGGCACTTAGGAGCAGAATTCGCATTTAGTTTATTTCTGCTGAAATCGTCCTTTTGCACCGGCTAATCTTTAAGCTTATCTTAGAAGTTATTAATCACGAGTATATCAATAAGGATTTCCCTGTCATTTCTGATGGTTTGTCCAGACCCATGAGATCCAAAATTGTTGGAGCTACATCACACAGAGCTCCATCTTTTCGCAGAGTAAACGGACATCTTTCTAAATTCCATTCTTTGCTTAATACAGTCACTGGCACTGGAAAAGTCGTATGAGCTGTATGTGGAGATCCATTTTCATAGGAAATCATTTGTTCTGCATTACCGTGATCAGCGATTATTAAGATGCGCCATCCTTTATCTAAAGCAAACATGACTAGCTCTTTTAGACAAGAGTTAACAGTTTCTACCGCTCGTATTGCGCTAGATAGTACCCCCGTATGTCCTACCATGTCGCAATTAGCGTAATTTATACATGCAAAACCAAAATTATCTTCTGACATAACTTGAATTACTTTTTTTGTAAGTATTTGGGCACTCATCTCTGGTTTAAGATCGTACGTTGCAACATCACGAGGCGATGGAACAAGAATGCGAATCTCCTTAGGTAAAGCTTCTTCCGCGCCTCCATTTAAAAAATAAGTTACATGAGGATACTTTTCCGTTTCAGCGGCTCTAATTTGTTTAATTCCTTGTTTCGCGATAACGGCTCCCAAGTAATTATTAATAGTAACTTGAGGGAAAAGTACTTTAAGGGCAAAATTTTGGTCGTATTCGGTTAATGTAAGGGTTCTATCTTGCTCAAAATAAGATGTATCTTTCTGACTAATAATTTTTGTAGGGTCAATTACTAATCCAGTGACAAGCTGTCGCATGCGGTCTGAGCGAAAATTCCAAAATATTACTCCGTCTTGCGGATTTATCCCTCGATAAGAAAAGGCTACACCAGGTTCAATAAACTCATCAGTAATTCCTTTCTTATATTGATAATTAAACCAATCTGTTGGTGCCTCAAAGTGATTCCCCTCTCCGTGTAAAATAGTTTTGACCGCTTTAGCTGTTCGATCCGTTCTATTATCCCTATCCATGGCAAAATATCGTCCCACTACGGTGCCAATACATACTTCGGGATATTCTTTCAGAAATACTTCCAAGTTTTGTGTAAGAGATAGACCACTTTTTGGAGCTGTGTCACGACCATCTGAAATTATGTGCAGTATGATTGATTGAGAGCGTAAGGATTTTTGCCGAATCGCTTGAACTAGTACTTTAATTAAAAGTAAAAGGTGGGAATAGTGAGAGTGAACGCCACCATCGCTATATAAACCTATTAAATGAATAGCTGGAGCGTCGCTACATTTTATAATCCAATTTTTCCAACAATCAGTTTCAAATATTGAACCAGAATCGAGAGCTTTAGATATTCGTAAAAGCCATTGTTCCACTACGCGACCTGCACCGATGTTGAGATGACCAACTTCTGAATTGCCCATTTGTCCTTCTGGCAGCCCGACTGATTCCCCGTGAGTCGTAAGAGTTGCTGATGGATATATTGTAGACAAGCTGTGTAAAAAAGGAGCATTAGCCTGAGCGATTGCATTGCCTTCAAATTTTGGATTAATCCCGAATCCATCAAGAATACAGAGGAGGGTGGGATGCACAGAATTAGTAGAGCGAAAATTTGAGTTAGTCATTTTTATACAATTTTTATCTATAAAGTTCTTTAGAGTTAATCAAATTTAATCAACGCCATTATTGAGACGTTTATGATATTAGCTAAGCTTTAGTTGAGTTTGTAATTGCCAGCGTAGTTAGCAAGTTGTCTTGGCTTAATGAGACATCTCCAAGTACTCCTCTGATCAACGAAGAATAAGCTGCTGGAGCGTTACCGAAAAGACTTTGATATACCGCCGTTAAAAGCCAATATGGAAGACTTGTGAGCTCAACTTTTTTAAGATCGTCTAGTATAAACTTTGTATTGGTTGATAGTTCATTAAGAGCTTCATCAGCTTCTTCTCGCATTCCTTCAGAGAGATAGAGTAGGGCTAGAACAAACGTCATTAATAGTCGATCTTCATTCGAGAGTTCAATTATTAATTTCTCTTTGGTGACAGCTTTGCCAAAGAAGTTCCGCCCTGCCGTTTTTTCTTTTTTACTATATAAAGTGCTACCGAGCTTTGCCGCCGCAATTGCTTGCTTACCATCTTTACGGTTAAGCCAGTATTTAACTACTCTTAGCAAAGCAACTCCCTTACCTTCTCTTTGTGCTACTTCCATTAGGAGTGAAGCGGCTTCGTTTTTATCACCGTACTCACCGAGTAAAGTGCCGAGAGTAACCATAATTGGTATATAACTCGGATATTGAATATGAAGAGATTTAAGAGGTTCAATGAGTGATGGCTCGATTTTTTTTGGTCGATTTTCGTCTTCTCCCAGTACCAAGCGTTGATAAGCAATAGTAGCCTTAAGCTCTTGAGCAGAATGTCCGAGTAGTTCAAGTCGACGTGAATATTCAAGCGCTTCATCATATTTTTTGAGATAAACTGCAAGCTCTCCGGCTAAGGCAAGTGTTTTTGGCTTATCTCCTTGTCTAAGTAAAGTATGAACACTGCCTAGAGCACCAATGAAGTTGCCTTTCTTTTGGTAAACTTCAGTCGCTTTAAGGAGAAGAGCGCGATGAAGTGGTTCAGCGATATCTTGATTTTCAAAAGCTTGCATAGCTAAATTGATGTCACCTTGTTGGAGTAACATATCTCCGACTAAGTACCTTGCAAGCTGGTCATCAGGAGTGCTTCTAACTACGGATTGAATAATAGATCGAGCCAACTCATGTTCTCCTTCCTGATGAGCTGCTAATGCCTCAAGGAGTTGTTGACGATTTTGCAAAAAATGCTTTAATTGCCGCTGTAATTTACGCTCTCTTAATGTAGCTCTCACTGATGTAACCGAGGATGCTAGCGTGCTTGTGAGAAGTCCGAGAATAAAAGTAGCAAGAAGAACTACACCTGTAGGTGCTGAAAAAGTGTGACCAGGGATAAGATTGACCTCGGCTGTAGTCCAATTTCGCATCAATAGATAAGCAGTTGCTGAAACAAGTAGAATAGCAACAAGGAGTTTGCCGAGTCGTGTGATCATAGACCGCTCCCTAAATTTTTTTGATAAGCACATGTGTAAAAGGTGTTTACACCTTTTATTCGCCCAAGAAAAGGAGACTGTCAGAAAGTTCCATCAAGCAAGGTGCTTCATCAGTTTAAATTTTGATATTCTGCTGAGAAATAATTATGCAGCAACCAAGCTTAGTCTGGGTAGAAATGTTGACCTTTCATCACTTAAATCGTAGAGGGTAGCTTTACTCCACAATTTTTCAATCTCATATTGTACTCGTAGTGATTCATAAAAGATGTGGACGATTACTCCACTAAAATCTATTAAAACCCATAAACCTTGCTCTAAACCTTCAATGCTAAATGGTACTGTTCCTTTTCCATGATTATAGATTGCATCAATAATCCGGTTCGCTATGCCTTGTACTTGGCGGTCGGAGCGCCCACTAATAACGACCATGTAGTCTGCAATTGATGATAAATCTCCAATCTTAAGGACGTGAATATCTTTCCCCTTGACTTCACGCGCGGCAAGCACTATTTCGTCAACAAGACGAGCTTCGGGTGATGCGAAAGGGATTTTTATTGCAGACTGTACCTTTTGGGACACTAGTTCTTTCCTCCGTTTTTTAATGTATTCTAAGACTTTTACTTTTAATGCATTATTTCGCTCGGGGCGAGTAACATCTCTGAGTAAAAATTTTTGAAATCTTAAATTAGATTGAAATCGCCGGCTTTTTTTAAAATTAAAATCACCAATAGAGACTACTTTCCAGCGCTGGCGAATTTTGACCGTGAGCTTTGGTTGATGATAGCAGTAAATGAAATTAGTGTGAGGGTTTCGTCTCACTAATTCTCCTTACCTTTATAAACTGACACATTTAAATTTAACACTAAGTTACGGCTAATACTAAAATAAGGAAACTTACTGTGGACAGATGGAGTACTTACTGGGATTTCAACTGGTAGTAAGATTTTGAGGTGGGCACCTTTACTTGGTGCCAGGCTTGTTTTGAGCAACGGTGAATGTTTAAGCAACACTGAACTTTTTAGCGCGCTTTTGCTTGGTGTACGGACTGTATATTGATCAGCCAACCACTTCATACTTATAGTATACAAATCTCACTATAATTTTAGCAACAAATACTTTTTACAGGTTCACCAGAAGTTAGCGATATCTTCAAGCTGCTCTATAATAGTCCTCAGTAAGTCATTGATTCCAGTGCCCGTTACACTTGAGATGCAATAAGAGTGTAAATCGAACTTTTTGAATAGTAAGATGGCTTCATTTAAATCTGTAGACGAATCAGATTTTGTAAAAACAATAACTTCGGGTTTTTTCGCCAGTTCAGGTGAAAACCCATCTATTTCCGCTCTTATGGTTCTGTAAGCTGTAAGTAGACCTTCCGGAGTATTCAAATGATTAAGAGGCCCTGTAGCGTCGATAAAGTGTAAGAGTAATTTAGTTCTCTCTAAATGTTTAAGAAAGGTTATACCTAAACCTTTGCCAATATGAGCTCCCTCAATCAGGCCTGGAATATCAGCAACAACAAAAGATTTTCCTTCGTCTACTCTCACCATGCCCAATTGCGGGGTTAGAGTGGTAAATGGATAATCAGCTATTTTAGGTTTTGCGGCAGAAACGCGCGAAATAAAAGTAGATTTTCCTGCGTTGGGTAATCCTACAATACCAACATCAGCTAATAATTTAAGATTGAGGCGCAACTGCCTTCGCTCTCCAAGCTCACCAGGTTGAGCAAAATCAGGAGCTTGAAGCGTAGCTTTTTTAAAAAATGAATTTCCTTTTCCACCTCGCCCGCCCTTAAGAACACAAATCTTTTTATTAGGTAAAGTTACGTCAGCAAGTAGTTCTTCAGTTTCAGCATCGTAAATTTGCGTACCTAAAGGGACTCGAAGCTCAAGGTCGGTTCCTGATTTTCCATTACGATTATTGCCACCACCGGACTCACCTGAATCGGCGTGCCATTTTGGTTGAAAACGAAAGTCCAGTAGAGTGTGAATTCCAGAATCACCGATTACAAAAACCGAGCCTCCACGACCACCATTGCCACCATCAGGACCTCCCATTGGTACAAATTTTTCTCGGCGCCAATGTACTGATCCAGCTCCTCCGTCACCAGCAGCAGCATCAATTAAAACTTCATCGACAAACTTCATGCCTCTATTTACCTTTGATTTGTAGATTCTGTTTCACTACGTTCCTGGAGATGCCACATAAAAGTATAGTCGCCATTTTTTTCTAATAAAGCCTCATGAGTTCCTTGCTCGATGATTTCACCACGCCTCATTACAATAATTTCATCTGCATCGACAATGGTCGAAAGCCTGTGTGCAATACTAATTGTTGTTGTGCCCTTAGAAACTTCGCTTAAAGCAGATTGTATTTCCGATTCGGTAGCAGTATCCAGTGACGAAGTCGCCTCATCAAAGATAAAAATTAGAGGACGCTTTAAGAATACTCGAGCTAGTGCAATTCTTTGTCTTTCTCCTCCAGAAAGCTTTAGTCCTCGCTCACCAACAATTGTATCAAGACCAGACGGAAGGCGTTTTACAAACTCTTCAGCATGAGCGAGTTTCAGAGCATACCAAAGATCTTTTTCATCAGACTCAGCGTTAGCATATAGAAGATTGTACCGAATACTTTCATGGAATAACACTGGATCTTGGGAGACAATACCTATTGCTTTGCGTCGAGATGACAATGAGTAATTTTGAATAGGAACGTCATCTATTAAAATTTCTCCTTCTTGTGGTTGATAGTAACCGAAGAGGAGTCTCGATATTGTCGATTTTCCTGAACCGCTTTCTCCTACTAACGCGATACTCTTACCGGCTGAAACGGAGAAAGATATATTATGTAAAACTTTAGTACCGTTTGGATAGGAGAATGAAACGTTTTTAAACTCTATCTTACTAGATATCTTGGTGAGGTTGCGTTGAGAATCTCTCATGTTGATAAGTGATTCGTCATTTGTTTCAGTTTGACTTTTTTCATCTAGGATGGAGAAAAGTGCCTCGATATCAACTAAACCTTGCTTGATTTCTCGGTATACAAACCCTAAAAAGTTTAACGGTAAGTATAATTGCAGAAGAAAAGTATTAACTAAGACAAAATCCCCAACAGTCATTCCTCCAGCTACTACCTCCTGAGCGGCAAGCAGCATGACGCCAAAGAGCCCTAAACTTATGATTACTGCCTGACCTGTATTGAGAAATCCGAGTAAACCCTGAGCTCGTAGAGCTACAGCTTCGTGTTGCGCAAGTGACTGATCATATCTTAATCCTTCAGTTGCTTCACGACTGAAATACTTAACAGTTTCATAGTTAATTAGCGCATCAACAGCCCTACTATTAGCTTGACTATCAAGCTCGTTCATAGCTTTTCGAAATGTTGTGCGATATTCAGTGAGAATTATAGAATATGCGATATAGATTAATACTGTACTGATCGTAATAATGGCGAAACTAGGTGGAAAGTTATAAGCTAAAATAACAGTTACTAATAATACCTCTACAATTGTAGGTATTATATTTAAGATCATAAAATGCGAAACAAATTGAAGGGCTCTAAATCCTCGCTCTAAGATTCTTGAAACCGCGCCTGTCTTTCGATTGAGATGATAATCAAGATTGAGAGAAAAAAGTTTATTAAAAACTGATACTAAAAGCTGGCGCTGAGAATAAAATGAAACTCGAGCAAATAAGTAATCTCTTACTTCGTTAGATAATTGAGCAGCTACTCTTGCTAAACCGTAACTAGCTATTGCTAGGAGTGGAATAGTTGAAGAGCTTAGATTGAGTGATTTAGTGCTTGGCGATATTTGATCGATAGAATATTTAAGCAGGAAAGGGCAAACAACAACAGCGCTTCTTCCAACCAAAAGCCCAATAAAAGCCCCAAACAAATGTAGTCGGTTAGCACTTTGCCAAATAAGAGCGCTTAGACGGTAGGCTACTAATCGATGATTAACTGGCGGGTTGTTTTTGGGAGCTGATACGATTGAGACTTCCTCTTTTTTATTATGACCGCCTGAGCTCTTCAATAAATCCCCTTTAAGTTTTTGGGAACATTATTCCGTGATGACTGGCACAATTTCAACTCTAGCTCGCTTACCCGGAACGAACTTGACTGTACCGTCAACCAAGGCGAATAGAGTAAAGTCTCTTCCTAGTCCAACGTTACGACCTGCATGAAAAGTACTACCGCGCTGCCTTACAATAATGTTGCCAGCTTGCACCTTCTCTCCGCCGAATTTTTTTACTCCCAGACGTTGACCCTTGCTATCTCTACCGTTTCTGGTACTCCCACCAGCTTTTTTATGTGCCATTTGTTAACTCTTTAAATATTTTACCTGAAATTTGGATACTTTATACAGCTATTCTCTCAATAAGAATCTCTGTCTGTTCTTGTCTATGCCCTTTCTTAAGCGTGTAACGGCTTCTTTGTCTTTTTTTAAATATAATTACTTTTTTACCACGAAAGTGCCTTACAACAGTAGCTCTAACTGAAGCTCCGGTTACAAAAGGTGCTCCAATTATGCGTGGGGCTGATTCATCTGAAGTATCTCCAATTAGAAGCACATCTTCTAAGGCTACCTCTTCTCCTACGGGAACATTAATTCGGTCGATTGTGATCTTGCTACCTGATCTAACAGTGTACTGCTTACCTTTGGCTCGTACAACTGCATAGTGAAGCTCTCCGTAGTTTTGACTCGTTGACACAGTACCTTTAGCTACTTCTTGAGTGGTAGCTACTCTTTCATTTTTTTTTGCTGAATCTTCAGTCATAAATGCCTCCAAGGTGTAAAAGTTTGTTTAAGTTTGACTTGTGCCGTTACTTTGTGGATTTCCGTGCGAACCTACTACTTTATATTTTGCCTTATACCTTAAAACTGATTGTGGTTAGGCTTACTCTATGGTTGGTTTCTTTAATTTTTATTTTGTGCTGCAATTATTTTTAGATTTCTTTCCTACAACCGGCCTAGAACATTACATTACCCCGGCGTTTTAAGCAACTAGCGGTTAACTAACTAATACTCGCCGATTTCAAGGATACAGTGTATTAGGGGTCAGCGTAGCAGAAGTATGTTTATTGAGAACGGGAGAAGGGTAAATTACGAGAGTATTAAAAGTTTTGGTTAGTAACGGCTTGATTAAGAAGTAAGAACAGATTGTAGGTGCATAGACTGAGAGAAGATGCTAGACTGCCAAGACTTATACAAGTTTATTTTTAGGCTGCGACTTTAAACTGTAGACGCGATGAGAGGAGACGGGTTGGAGCAGAAAGGTCTTAAGTGCGCTAGTTACGTTATTGCGATAATAGATGACGACGAGTCAATCCGTAGAAGTCTAACCTTAAACCTTGAGCTTGAGGGGTTTGCTGTGGTGTCTGCGTCTGATGGTGGAGCAGGGGTTGAGCTCATAAGAGCAGAGAATCCTGATCTAATCATTCTTGATGTTGTAATGCCAAATCGCGACGGCCTTCAAACTTGCCGAGAGCTTAGGAATGGCGGTGTATCAACACCGCTTATTTTGCTTACTCAAAAAAGTGATGCTGTCGATAAGGTGTTGGGCTTGGAGTTAGGAGCTGACGATTACGTAGCAAAACCTTTTGAGATGTCTGAGCTTATTGCGCGCGTAAAGGCTCTTCTTAGACGAGCTCAACCGTTTTCTGCTGTAAACAGAATCAAGTTCTCTGATGTCATAGTAGACTTTAAAGCTTACCGAGCAGAGCGTAATCAGCAACCTCTTGAATTGTCGGCTCGAGAGTATCGGTTGCTCAGATATCTTGTCGCAAAGCAAGGTAATGTAGTGACACGTGATGAGCTTTTAGATGAAGTTTGGGGTTACAATTCGTATCCCACCACAAGAACAGTAGACAATCACATTGCCAGATTAAGGCAAAAAATTGAAGAGAACGTCGAACGTCCACGTCATATATTAACAGTGCACGGTGTAGGCTATAAATTCGTAGCTTGAATCTAGCTATTTTTGATCAGTAATTTTTGTAAGATAAATTAATTTTTTTATAAACCCACGATATTAGGGCTAGATTTTTCGACTATTTAGGTTAAACTTTGTGTCAAAGTTGTAACAAAGTTGCATCGAGTTTGTGACAAATAGAATCATAAAAGTGACTGCTTTCGTTGAAAAGCTCATTAAAGTGGTTGACTGTTTGTTTTAGGTAAAAACTCATAACCCCGATGCGCAGACGAGGTACTATGGATGCAGTTGAAAAAACCTCAATTTTATGTGACGAGTTGGCAGAGTTGCTTGGGGAATATGTTGACGGAGATCTTCCGTTTAGCATGAAGAATCGGTTAAGTCAGCATTTGCAAAGTTGTTCAGAGTGTAGAAACCTGCACCGCAACTATCAAAGAACAATTCAGATAGCGTCTTTATTGAAGGACAAGCCAATGCCGGAAGGCGCAAAAGAAAGATTAGCTGAAGGGCTTAACAAGCGTCTAGGATTAAATCTAGCTTTTTTTAAGTAGCTCAATTTCCCCTCAGTAGCTGTGTGTATAAGTCGTTTATTAGTCTTGCCACATAAGGTACATAGTCCTAGGTAGAAGGCTTAACAGAATTCATAGTTCTTACTGGAAGCTACGATGAATAAAGACGCGTTAAAAAAAAAGTTATCACCTTTACAATATAAGGTAACGCAAGAAAAAGGGACTGAAGCCCCATTTGATAATGAATACTGGGATAATAAGCGGAGTGGCCTTTACGTTGATGTAGTTACGGGAGAGCCGCTTTTTTCTTCGATTGATAAATTCGACTCCGGTACTGGCTGGCCAAGTTTTACAAAGCCTCTCAACCAAAAAGCAGTTAGTGAAATAGCTGATAATTCTCACGGCATGAAAAGGATTGAAGTAGTTTCTACTAAGGGTGGTACCCACCTTGGTCATGTATTCTCTGATGGACCTAAACCTCTAGGGATGCGGTATTGCATCAATTCAGCTTCTTTACGCTTTATACCTTTAGAAGACTTAGATAAAGAAGGTTACAGCGATTACGTTTCTATTTTTTTGTGATCACAATTCTGTAACTACCAATAGATTCTTTTTGACCAACACTAGGAAATGGTTTAGGGGTGCAATGATTCTGGTGGTGCAGGGTGAAAAAACCTTTTATGGTTTTTCCACCGCGACTCCTTAAGAATTGCGCTTGAAGAAATTTTCAAACATTCTTTGTCTATCTGTAATGACGGCACTCGGATTGGGATCATTTAAATTATCAGTATGTTCCATACTCCAGATATCAGCTTCCCTCCAAGCATGATTTGCCCAATCCCACCTATTTTTTTCGAATATATTGATACTATCTCTAAGGTAATTTAAGGCACCCTGTTTAGGAGCCCAACGAGGAGCGGCAAATTCTCCAGCAATTATGCTTACTCCCTTATTTTTACGCACAAACTTTACTGCTCCTTGAACACTTTTAGCTAAAGCATTGCGATTAAATTTCCCTTTAGGATAGGGGACATTTGCGAGTCTACCATTTAGACCTTGATTTCGGAACTGGCTTGTAAAGTAAGAGTGAAAACTGTATGCCACGTTAGTATCTTTGATTGGCCGTAAGGAGCGAAAAAGATCTGGGTTGCCGTAAACTGGTTCGATAACAATTTTTTGAGTTGGAGCAGCAGCTCTCACTATGGCCACAAGCTCCTGTGCTAAGGTGTTCCATTGATCAAAACCTACCTTCGATCGTGAACCTATTGCCGGCTCGTTTAGGAGATCAAATCCGTAGATGGCTTTGCTGTCACGGTATCTTGTGGCTATTTCTTGCCAGACAGTTTTTATTCTGTTACGAAACGCATCGTCATTAAACACTCGATGCGTTGCTGGAGCTGTTCGAGAAGAGAATCCTCCAGGAGGGGTGTGAAGTACTAAAAGTATCTTCATATTTAGGGCTTCTGCTTGGTTGACCAATTGGTCGACAAATTGTAACCGGTTTGCAAGCCACGTATCATACTCCTGTAATGTGGCAGTGTCTGCTGGTCCAGCCCATATAATCTGATAAGCTATAAAATTAGCTCCAAGTGCGGCTAGATCCTGAATGTCTTTAAGCGATTCACCTGCGTACGACATTCCTCTAAAATTGGTTTTAGTGTTTTTTGATTTAAAATTTTTGGTTGTAACCGTATTAGAGTAACTTCGTTCATCAGCGTAAGCTGGTTTAGTGAAACATGAACATACGAGGGTAGCAAAAAATAAGCCGGTTAAAGTGAGGGAGCGGAGCACCGTGTTATGATTCATTGTAGCTACTCTATTTTATTCGACAATTGAAAAAAGTATACCATCAACACCTTTACTATTTGAAATAGGTTATTTCGTATTTATTCAGTGATTAGTTGATAAAATTTTGTAACGGTTTATTTTTCTTTGTAGAAGTTAGTTCCAAGGATAGCATCGTTATTTATGGTAATAAGGTTATAATCCATTTATTTTTGGTCTACCTAAGAGCGCCAAAAATTTAAGTAGGAGAGATGTGGACCAAGTAGCAAAATCCGAGCAAGTAACTAAAACCCCTCTTGAGCAAACCAATATTTCGAATCGAATTTATATCGTTGATGGCTCTGGTTATATTTTTCGTGCTTTTTATGCTGTGCCTCCACTGACAGCTCCGAGTGGGTTACCAACTAATGCTCTGTTTGGTTTCTCTCGAATGTTGCTTAAGCTACTCGGTGTAGCTGGGAGAGATCCGGTAATTGTGGTCTTTGATGCTGGTCGAGCCACCTTTCGTACCGATTTGTATCCCGAGTATAAGATGAATCGAGGAGAGTGCCCTAATGAGTTAGTGCCCCAACTGCCCTTTTTTGTCGAGGTTGTCGCTGCTTTGGGTTTACCGGCGTTAAAAGCGAATGGGTATGAAGCCGATGATGTAATCGGGACTTTAGTAGAGAATTATTGCAAGGCTGACGAGCACGAAGTAGTAGTAGTTACGGCTGATAAAGATTTAGCTCAGTTAGTTGCGCCTCACGTTAAACTATGGGACACGATGCGAGACCAATGGTTAGACGAAGACGGCGTTCGTCAAAAATTTGGTGTTAGTCCCCCTCTTATTCCAGAACTTCTTGCATTAACTGGGGACTCTTCCGACAATATACCAGGAGTACCTGGTGTTGGTCCGAAAACTGCTTTAGCACTGTTGCAGCGGTTTGCCTCGGTGGCTGATATTTTAGGCCGAACTAATGAATTAAGAACTAGTAAAGATATTCGTGGGCGTGAAAAATTTGCCGATTTTATTGAAGCAAATCCCGAAGTTTTAAAGCTTTCTCGCAAGTTAGTAGAGATTAATCGACAAGTTCCATCCGATAAAATTGTTGTTGCACTGCCGGATAATGGTGCTATTTTTCTCGATCAATATGGAGTGTATGATTTACTTAAAAGACAGTTACCAATTTGGGATGCAGTTCGGGCTCTATCGGCTAGATTAGGTTTTAGTGATTTTGAGCGCGACGTTACTCAAGTGACAAACAGTCTCGAGGGTACTCTAAAATTTGCTAGTACTGAGTCTCCGCCATTAAGCTGTATAACAGTCTTAGCTGATAAATTTGCTGAATTTGGCACCTGTTTATCTAGTGTAAAAAGCTTCGCATTTGACCTTGAAACTTCTTCTCTTGAAGTAGCGTCAGCTAAGATTGTTGGAGTAGCGATAGCGTGGGAAGATTCAACAGGATATTATATTCCTATTTCTCATGAGGACAAATCGGGAACTTTAATTTCAGGTCAAGTGTCTTGGGATGAATTTTTAGCAGTATTTGCGCCAATTTTAAGAGATAATGCTCGTACCATTTTTGGCCAAAACTTAAAATTTGATATAGCTGTTTGTGCCAGTAACTCTCTTATTATTGAGGCTAATCTTTTTGATACCATGATAGCCGCCTATTTACTTAGACCTGATGCGCGGCGATATAGTCTTGATGTTCTAGTTCGAGATTATCTTGGGGATAATTTTGAACTAGGGGATTTTAAGGCAATTACTGATGACGATAATAATTTCTCTAAGGTGTCCATAGATAGCGCTACCACTTACGCTGCTATGGATGCTTTAGCGACTTGGCGTCTGGCATCGTTATTTTTGACTCAGTTGGATAAAGAGGGTCTTGCAAAAGTTTTTTATGAAATAGAGATGCCGATAGTCCCTATTTTGAGTGACTTAGAAAGGCGTGGCATGTTGATAGATAGATCTTATCTAGCAAATTTGAGTTGTGAGTTCGCAGAAAAATTAACTGCTATGCAGGAACAAATTTTTGCTGCAGCAGGTCACTCTTTTAATATAAATTCCCCAAAGCAATTATCGCAGGTTTTATTTGATGAGTTAAAGATAGCCACAAAAGGATTAAAGCGAACAAAAGGGGGTGTTATATCTACTGATTCATCTGTGCTTGAGAGGCTTGCGCAATTACATCCGTCTCATCCATTACCAAAGGCAATAATTGAATATCGAACCCTTCAGAAGCTCAAGAGCACTTATGTTGACCCTCTTCCGCAACAGGTATCTGCTTTAACAGGTCGCTTGCACACTAGACTTCATCAGACTACCACTGGTACTGGTCGGCTATCATCCTCCGAGCCTAATCTTCAGAACATACCAATTCAAAGTTATGAAGGTCAAAGAATTAGACGAGCCTTTATTGCACCTAGTGGTAAAGTGCTTATCTCAGCGGATTATTCTCAGATAGAGCTACGAGTCCTTGCTCATTTAAGTGGTGATGCCTTATTGCGTGATGCATTTTTAAATGACCGAGACATCCATGAACAAACAGCTAGAGAAATCTTAAATAAGTCTGAAGCTGACACAATTTCACCGCAGGAGCGTCGCTTGGGTAAAGTAATTAACTTTGGGGTAGTCTACGGCATGAGTCCTTTTAGGCTTGGTAGAGAGTTAGACATCCCTGTTTCTGATGCATCCTTTTACATAGACGCTTTTTTTCAGAAATACAGCGGTGTAAAGAGGTTTTTTGATGAAGTAGTGAAAAATGCTGAAGAGACAGGAGAAGTAACTACTATGTTTGGGCGTAGGAGGTTACTGTCAGATGTTGATGCAAGTGACCGAGATAAAGGGTTTCTTAATCGCGTTGCTATGAACGCTCCGGTTCAAGGGTCTGCCGCAGATATTATAAAACTGGCAATGATAAGGGTGAATGATGTGCTTAAACCATTTTTGCCTGATGTTCAAATGATATTACAAATTCACGATGAGCTTTTATTTGAATCGGAGACCTGTAAGGTAGAAGTGGTGTTACCAGTTATTATAAGTACTATGGAAAAAGCTGTGGAACTAAGTGTGCCGTTAAAAGTTGAAGTAGCAGTGGGTTCCAATTGGATGGACGTACAGTAGAAGACATAGTTAGGTTAGATAAATTAACAAATGATGCTTATATAAAGATGCCAATTTAATAGACGGATTTAGTTATAAATAAATTGGCCAAAATAAAATAGATTTCACAATAAAATCAATCATGGCGTCTCGTAGTGCTCTCTCTTCACGTTTTGGCTCTGCTGTGGTTGCGCCCTCTGCTAAACTGAGTGATGCTCAAAGTAAGACTGCGGAATCAGTTATCGCTAATTCGGGTGAGATACAAGATGATGAAGCTGTAGTATCGCAAGTTTTAGCGGGAGACAAAGAGGCCTTTCGAGTATTGGTTGAGCGCTACGAAAAAAAACTGAGAGCGTTAGTTTTTAATATTGTAATGGACTCTGCGGATGCTGAAGAAGTAGTTCAAGAAGCGTTTGTGAAGACTTTTTTTACCTTATCTCAGTTTCGGGGAGAGTCTTCCTTTAAGACGTATCTGTACCGAATCGCTCAAAATATGGCGATCGATGTTCGGCGGAAGTTGCACCGGCGAAGAGCTCTCATTGTAGATTCCTCTCAATTAGAGGAAACTCCCTTAGGAGATGATGAGACCAGTGAATTGTCCGTTTATGGTTCTCAAGTTTTAGCGAGAGAGCCAGGAAAAATTTTAAGTGAAAGAGAGGATCTTACTCAGGTAAATAAAGCTTTAACTAGTATGAGTGAAGATCATCGGCAAGTTATGATGCTTAGAGAAGTGGAAGGGATGAGTTATACAGAGATAGCTAAGGTTATCGGAGTATCTATCGGAACGGTAATGAGTCGCCTCCATTATGCGCGTAAGCGTATACATTCGCTCTTAACGAAAACTGCATAAATGAGAAGATATTATGCAGGTTTTAGTAGTTTACTGTGAGTTTTATATTTGGTGATGCGATATAAGTTTAGCTGGAAAGAGATTGCAGTATGAGACTTTTCTTTTTTCGGAAATTATCTGATGAACTAACTCTTACAAAACGTGAAGAGCTTCTCCTCATGAGATGGTTTGACGGTGAGAGAGGACGGTTAAGTAATTGGCTTGTCAGGCGGGTATTAGCAAAGCAAAAGGCTGCTCAAGAGTATATTAGGCAGTTAGAGCTTTGCCGAGCCTCGGTAAAACAAGCCCAGGATTCGTTTGTTAATGAGGAGTCAAATAGCAGTATATGGGATTCAGTGCTTGCCCGAATAAATCGTGAGGAGCAAGCTTCTTTATATTTGGGTCCACGGATTACACATATTAATAGCTGCCCTCACGATGAAGAGGGAAGCTGGTATTCGGTGTGGGGAGAGCGCTTTGGATGGGGGGTTTGTGGTGCTTTAGGCGTAACAGTTATTGCAGTAGTTTGGCAAGGACTGCCTTTGCAGCGCTCTTCAGCTAAGGATAATTTAGAGCTATCATTTGATAAGCAATTAGTTATTTCCGACAAAGAATTTGAACCAAATAACAAGAATGACTTAATTTCAAGTGGCTCGCACCTTGTAAGCTTTGGGAGCCAAAATCCTGCCGGTCAGGTTGCTTCTGAATCAGCACCTTTTGAATCAGTACCTTTTGAATCAGTACTGAGCTATAGGGCGAGCAAGTATAACAATAATACTAACGAGCCTTTAGGTGGTCGAATCGAAGTAGATTGGATTAGAAGTGACGGCACTTTACGTCTTATTGAGGGGTCTGAATCTCAATCGACGCTCATTTGGGCAAAGAGGGATAAATATCCTAACAGCTCTTTAAAGCTAGAGAGCTCACCCTCACCCTCACCCTCAACCTCAACCTCAACCTCAACCTCAACCGACCAGTCGTTTACCTTATCCACGAGTCCAGTAAAATAATAGAATGAACGTTATATTAGTAAAACACTTGTAAACTCCTTTTTTAGCTTTTTAGTTTAAAAGCAAAAATTGGCAAGTATCTTACTAGTAGCAATTAAATTTTTTTTCTTAAGCTAAAAGATTTACAGCCGAATTCTATTGTATCGGTTTTCTTTTATAAGTAGGGGTTCTTACTATCATGGAACTAGATGCTGAGTACTCTTTTGCGGCAGAAGCAATAACTGAAATCATTGAACTTTCAGGTGACATTCTAGAGCTTTTAAATTTTCTAATAGATAATGATGGGTGTCCTGTACTTGATTTAGATTTGAATAAGCAGGAACTAATTCATTAAAAGCTCTTGTCTAGGTGAGGCTTACAGGCTTTTTATCTGAAGTGATCTCTTCAAAAATGAAGATAAATTAGCTAGGACCTAAGTATATTACTAACCTTAAAGTAGTAATCTTAGCTAAATTCACGGAAGGATAAAGGTAATTGTGGCCAGAGGTGAAGTTTTAACTAGTCAAACTAGTCAGGGGGTGACACGTAACCGGTCGCTGGGCGTAAATATAGGCACCACAGGCACAGGCAGAGGCACAGACACTCAGCTAGCTTTGGCGCAAGTAGATTCGACTAAAACCTCGTTCACAGATGAACTACTATCTCAATCACCTCTACCACCTCCATCACCTCAAGATATAATTTACCTAGGAAATCCACAAAAATTAGAAGACTTTCCAGGGGATCCGGAGGTGAATCTTCCTCTTACAGAAGGTGAAAATATACAAGGCTCTGACCCTAACCCTAACCCTGACCCTAACCCTAACCCTGACCCTAACCCTGACCCTAACCGTAGCCGTAGCTTTTCCTCTCCAGAGGCTGACAAATATATAATAGATATAAAGAGTCTACCTTCTTCGGCGAATACCGAAAGACCGTTTCCAATTTCAACCTCTGAGAACTCAAGGGAACCAAAACCTCAGCCTTCAGATTTAACTTCTGAACAAAAAGCTATAGACACTGCCTTCGAACAAAAATCTGACTGGAATAAGTATAACGACCCTTCTGAGCTACAAACACTACATGAGTTGCTTAAGAAAGATCCTCGAGCTGTGGAAGCTCATGAAATACTGCATACTTTATTAATGAATGATTGTATCACCCAAAGAGTGTATGATCGTCTTGCTGGTAAAATTCGTAGCCCGATTTCATTTGATCCAAAAGACCCATTGTGTTGGATTCATCCTCAACAAGCGTTGGATCTCATTAAAAATATTAGAAATCAGATTACTACAGGTGACCTAGCGGATCTGACCTCGCAACAAAAAGCGCAAGTAATGGTGAGATTTGCCGTAATTGCTGAAGATGGTGGATTACATGCGCTTCCGAGAGTTTTCGCTTTAAGTGATATTCTTCTTTGGAACACTAACTGGAGCTTACTGTTAGCGGTAAAACAATTGGAGATCAACAATAAAAATGAGAGTTATCAAAACTCTTTAGATCGATTATATAAAGAGCAACTATCAAACTTAAACGCAAACTACGAAGGCTTATCTCAGGGTGGTTCGCTATTATTTCTAACTAACTATAAGGGGCGTATCACATCAGGATTTGGCCCGAGAATACATCCTACTTTGGGCTACCGTAGACATCATGCTGGAATAGATATTGCCGCCCCTCCGGGTACCCCTGTATCTTCAGCAGATGGTGGCACAGTCAAATTTGCAGGCCAGATGGGCGGTTACGGGAACACAGTTATAATTGACCATGGGCAGGGTATTACTACGCTTTATGCTCATTTAGCTATGATCAATGTACAACCTGGCCAGCAAGTTGAAAGAGACACAAAAATAGGTACGGTTGGATCTACCGGAGTATCAACTGGGCCACATCTTCATTTTGAAGTTCGCGAAAAAGGTAATGCAGTAAATCCATTGAAATACTATCGTTCGTAGAAATTTCAGAGCGTGATACGTTAATTTGTCAGGTTAAGTAAAGCTCTCAATACCTACTTTAAGCACCTACTTACTTTTTTAATTTTATGAGTTATTTGGTTTTTAATCTGTCTTCGTTATCCGTAATAAATGCGCGCAGATCATCGGCTCGCTCAAGCAGTTTTAACCACTGCTCCTTGTAAAGAGTTACTGGAAAGCGCCCCATGCCGTACACTGATACTGCTCCTTTTTCACTTACTTTAAAGGTCATAGTCTTTGATGGTGATGAAGCGGCATCACGTTTTAATTTTTCGTTTTCAGCACGAAGCTTTTCAAGCTCTGCTACAATTTCATCTGATGTACTCATTGCAATAATCTCTTGAAAACAAAGTGAGTGAAAACACTGCTACAGAGTGTCTAACTATTTTACTGCAAAAGGTCAATCTGATCTTCAACAAAAGCCTAACTGGTAACTTACAGGTAGGAGAGGATTGTTCTAGCGTGGCACTCTTTCCTAAAGGCCCTAAGGTGAGCTAGCATCCAATACGGTAAGGAAGTGACTTCCACATAGGAGACACATGTATGGTTAAAACATCAGCGCCGTTATCATCTTCTAGCTCTAACCGGTTGAATAATCGCTCGCATAACGAAGCATCGGAGAGTCAGATACATAGCAAGGAGGCGGTACGTTGGTTTTTTGGTATGGGAGCAGTGGCGATAATTATCACTTCAGCTTTATTGCTAGTTGACGGTAAACTAACGCGCTCCACCAAGGAGCGACGTTTGGCAGATACTTTATTCGAGATGCGTAGTGCCCAATCCTCCATACCACAGAGAAGTGGTAGCGATAGCAGATTGGTTGTGTCTGAGATGGTTGTGTCTGAGATGGTTGCGGGTGGTACAAATAATGGCGACGAAAAGTGGGCACCGGCTGGTGCTGTGAAGGTGCGTCCCGACACTGCAAGTTTAAATACTCCTAGTGATGAAAATCACAATAAATATTTTGGTGCGGTACATGCTCCAGAAGAAAAGTCTGCTCATAATTCACACTAACTTTAAAACACTGAATGCAAAAGCTGTCTTCAGGTGAAGATAGGTGTGGAAGATGTTTTTTCACTTACGAGAATAGGTTGAGATGAGTTTAGTAAAGTAAAATTAAAGTTGAATTCAGTGAGAAGTTGTTTAGCAATTTGAAGCGAATCTGATGAAACATAGATGCGAAAAGCCTTTGCGATAAGACTACCTGTGACCTTTATGCATAATTCTTCCACCACAGCATCAATATCAGCTTGATGAAAATTATGAACTAAACGAAAGGCAGATGTTGCCGACCTTGTTGTTAATACTAAAATCATTGTATTTTTAACCATTCAATCAACCTAATAATCGGTATGAAAATAACTCTTAGGCGCTACAAAGCACCATAGGAGAAGTAGGGCTAGCATTGTTAATGCATACTTAGGAGGAAAAGGTGCAAGGTAGTTTGGAGGAAGTTGTCCTATCGCCTAAAATTTTGTCTGAGTACGAAATAGGGTATGGAACTTATTCCGTAGTCCCTTTGATAAGAGGCCATCTAAATCGAACTTTTGTTATTGAGCGCAATTCTGTTACTACTGCTCCGTCAATCCTACTTCAGCAGATAAATGAACATGTTTTTGGAAATATTACAGCACTTATGGCAAATATTTCCAAAGTATGCGCTACTCTTGGTAAATCATCCTCTTATAATCGAGAAGCTACCCCTTTAACTTTACTCAGAACGCAAAATGGAGAGCCATTTACGCGGGATGAAGATGGAAATCCTTGGCGAGCATTTAGATACCTTTCGGGACGCTTAATTTTTGATCAGTGTCCTAGTGAGGATGTGGCTTGGGCTGCTGGGCGTTTATGTGCGTTATTTTTGAGTTCTTTTCATCATGAAAATTTAAGTGGTTTCAGCGAAACAATCCCCTTTTTCCAAAATTTAACTAAACGTTTTATCGCACTGAAAGAAGCATCATTGCAGGATGTAATGGGAAGACTGCGAGTAATCTCTTCGGAGGTAGCATCTCTGCTAAATCTTGCAGAGCATGTTGCGGGTATCACAGATGATCCAGCTCTTCCAATAAGATTATGCCATAATGACTTCAAGTTAAATAACTTACTTTTTGTGAACCCTGATAAAATTAAGGGTGATGCCGTAGTAGACCTCGATACTTGCATGCCTGGAGCAATTACTTACGATATCGGAGATATGCTCAGATCTATAGCACTAGAGCGTCCAGAAGATGAGCCAGACATTACCACCGTTCATGGAAACCATGCAATTATCTCTGCATGCATAAGCGGATTCATGGAAGTTATTGGTGATAATCTTACGCCTACAGAACTGTATCGCGCCGCTGATTCACCAAGGGCAGTTTCGCTTGCCTTAGCGGCAAGGTTCTATACTGATTATCTTAACGGTGACCGCTATTTTAGGGTTGAAGATCCTGAGCAAAATCTTCGCCGTGCTAGAGTTTACGTTAAACTAGCCACAGAACTTTACGGTTTAATGAAGGACAAAATTATTAGGCGCATGATATTAAAAACTAGTTAGTGGACAGTCAAAAATTAGCCAAAAAAATCCAAGACTGGCCAACTAACTATTAACAAAAAACCTTGAAACTTTAAAAAGAGCGTTTATCGATAGATAATCAAATCTTCCTTTGAGTAGCGTACCTTTGGTAATTTTGAATTGTTATCGTCTAAAGCTCTGTAGCCAAGAGTAGCTACTACCGTTGGCCAAAATCCATCTTTTGAGCAATTTAAAATTTCATCGTACGCTTTGGCATCAAAACCTTCCATTGGGCATGCATCAATGCCTAAAAGAGCCGCACTAGTAAGAAGGTTGCCTAAAGCAATATATGTCTGTTTACTCGTCCAAACAAATGGATCGAATCCCGGAAAGGGATACTCAACAAACCCTAGCATCATTTGACGATATCCTTCTATCGCTTCACGACTTATTCCGCGTGTTTGCATGATGGTAGAAATAAGTCGTTCAACATCGTTTTGGCCTACTTCTTTTTGAGCGGCAAACACAACCATGTGAGAGGCTTCTGTAATTTGCGGTTGATTCCACGAGCAAGGTTGTAGCTTGGCTCGAATATTTTTGTCCTTGACTACGATAAATCGCCACGGTTGAAGACCAAAAGATGATGGTGTAAGTCGAAGAGTTTCCTCTAACGTATCCCAAATTTCATCTGGGATAACCTTTGTTGCATCAAACTTTTTTGTGGCGTAGCGCCAATTTAGTTGACTAAGAAGGGTAGTAGTATCTGCAGGACTCATGGTAATTCCTTTAAATAAACATAATTAGTTGTAAAGCTCACCTCTTCTGCCTTGCTCCATTCCGCCACTACTAACAGGTATACATATCCAGTGGCTATCTTCACAGAGGCAAATGTTTTGTTTTTGTCTCAAAAATACCGCATTACCATCATCGTATGATTTGTTTTGGTAATTACATGAATTACTACTATTTATGGAGCACCCACTACTTAGAAGGGCACAAAATAACAGTATGCTTATAGTTTTAATGGTCATAGTTTGTTTAATCATGTTGTCACTAATTTTTTTGATGTAGATTGTACTCTCTAAAGTTTTCAATGAGTCTCGCAAGTTGGTACGGAGCAGATACAAACTCAATTGAGAGCTCAGCATCGCCCTGTGCGGCTGTGCCAACATAGACGTGACCGTATCCAAATACTCTTCCCCAAAACGGTTGGAATACGAAAATACCGCGAATATCAGTATAGCGCACCGATGGCACTGAGTAATTTAATGATAGACGCCCTGTTTTTCTAAAAATAGATACCTCACCTAATACATAAAGGTCGTTGTAGTATCTACGAGCGGTTTCAAGTAGTACCAACAAGGGTATAATTCCTAACCATCTAAGAGAAAAGCTACTTATAATCGGAATATATTGCAAATACTGAGGAAGATATAAATTAGCCAACAGCAATAAAAATATTAGCAGTAAGAATAATATTATATTTGGGATAAGGGAGAGAGGGCTACGCATGATGCATAATAACTCGGCACGGTTTGAACCCTTTAGAATCCTATCTATCGAGGGGTATGTCATCGAGAGCGCTCGTACTAATTTAATCTGTTTCGCTAATAAAGTGTCCTTAAACAACTAATTAAGGAAATCTTTTTTCTTTTCATTTCAGTTTATTTTATATCAAGCCAATCACGCGGCAAGCTGACTACTTTTAGTAGATTTTTAGCTTCAAGTGAGGGAGGAGCTGGTTCATTTGGATGAAAATGAACTTGCGGAGGAAGAGACATTAGAATCGAGGCAGTGCGACCTCCGGTTTTAAGGCCAAACAAGGTGCCTCTATCGTAAAGTAAATTAAACTCTACATACCTGCCTCTTCGGAGAAGTTGGAATTGTTTTTCTTCAGATGTATAGGGGAGATTTTTTCTGCGAGTCACTATTGGAGTGTAAGCGGAAGTAATTGCCGCCCCAACAGATTGTACAAAAGGAAAAAATTGCTCGACGCGAGATGACTCATTTGAAGCTAAATTTTTTCCGAGATAGTCAAAGAATATTCCACCCACACCTCTGGCTTCTTGTCTGTGAGGTAAATAAAAATACTCGTCACAGTCTTTTTTAAATCGCGGATAAAAACTTTGATCATGTCTGTCACACGCTTCCTTGAGAACTGCATGAAAGTGAGTGGCATCTTCTTCATACAAAAGATAAGGAGTAAGGTCTGCACCACCACCAAACCATCGCTGAGGCTGAAGGTCTTTGGCCGTTACCTCAAGATACCTGACGTTGGCATGGGTGGTGGGAATTTGTGGGGAAAATGGATGAAATACTAGAGACACTCCTGTCGCAAAAAACTGTGCTGAAATATTAACTCCTAGCAGTTTATTTACCATGTCAGCGGGAAGTGTGCCTTCTACAGCGCTAAAGTTAACGCCAGCTTGTTCAAAAATATGACCATTTCGCAATAAAGCGGAGATTCCGCCTCCTCCATGCCCTCCAGAAATATCTGTTCTATTCCAATTCTCCTTAATGAACGGCACAGCTCCATCACTATCTAACGCCTCAATTTCCGCGCAGATGGAAATCTGAAGAGTTTTGAAGAATTTTAATACTCGGTCTCTAAAATCAGAATTTGTATTCTCGTGCATGTCTGTATTTTTGGCCAGCTCTTTGCATCCTTTCTATCGTAACACAACACACTGTCAATAGCCCTACATATAATGTGCGGGCTGATTTGACTAAATTAAGTGGATCAGACCAGTTGTGGTACATGGAGCCTAACAGAACAGAGTAATATCATCGGTTCTCATGTGACAACATATTGGCGAGATCGTAGGAGCGTCTATGATCGGGATGCCGTTTGAGATTGGCACCATTAAACTTGTGATAGATTGCCTGTTAATGGCGATGATAGCGCTCCTTGCATATCGTTTTCTTCGATCTCCTGGTACTTCGCGAGCGTTTAAACGACTTGAAGTTTTAGAGCATTCTCTTCGAGCATTAGTCAAAGATGCTGAAACCTCGAGTAAATCGCTGGTCACAGATCTACGGGGATATCAGGGGGATCTTCGTAAGCTGTTATTAGATATTGAGACTGCTGAAACTCGACTAAACAGAGCATTGAGTAACGCAGAAGAGATGGCTGAAAGAATAGTTCAGCCATCAAAAAGTACTGTTGAGCATACTAAGTATCAAGTTCCGAGCGATCCATACCAACACCAACTAACAGATCAAAAAACATCGGAGATATTAAATCGGTTATCAGGTGAAACACTGTCAAGACAGCCTATGCAGTATTCATCAGAAATATCCTCATCTTACATAAGCGATTATACTCCTGTTGAATTTCTTCTCGATCCGATTGAGGCTCCAGAACCGCCAAGATTTGAAATGGCGGTAAAAACTCGTCAATCTCCGAATTTACGTCCGGCATCCAATAATCAAAATATTTCTAAGAATCCATCAAATCAATCAGATAAAAGAGAGTCGCCAGTTCGATCAGTTGGTCTTGCTAGCTCAGTTGAGCGAATAAATGAACCCTCTTCTACGGTAGTTCAAGGTAGACTGTCTGATGTTTATTCCGCTGCAGAAGAGATGCTTCGTGCTGGAAATGATTTAAATATAGTAGCAAGTACTACTAACTTACCTATTGAACAAATAAAAGTATTGTCGCGACTCGTAAAAGAGACAAAGCCTGTAGCATCAACCACATTTGATGATGATCCGCGCTTAGGTGCTCTAAATGCAAGACGTCTCTAAGGAGGATTAAGAATGGATAGGGGAAGTTATGCATCAGCAAGCGGAGGATTTAGGCAGCTAAGATCCCTTGATATAACTGCGAATAATTTGGCCAATATAAGTACGGCAGGTTATAAGCGCCAAATTTTAGTCAGCAGCACGCAACGTTTTGAAGATACCTTTGCCTCACTTTTAGAAAGCTCTGACCCTTATGCAAAACTTGACCATGAAAGAACTCCTGGTTCGACAAATCTTCGAACTATGACTGATTTTTCACCTGGTCCAATAACATCCACCGGAAATCCATTTGATGTAGCTTTATCAGAACCTAATCAATTTTTTGTCGTCCAAGGTCGTAGTGGTGAACAGTTATATACTCGAGCAGGTAATTTTACCTTAAATGACCAAGGCATACTTACAACGCAAGATGGCCTTCCTTTAGTTGGAGATGGGGGTCCCATTACAGCTAATGGCTCGGTAGTTACAATATCAGCTAATGGGTCTGTTCTTTCTGATGGTCAACCAGCTGGACAACTTCAAATTGTAGCAATGGAAGACAGCAGTAATCTTGAAAGAGTTGATGGTACAAGGTTTAAAACTGCCAATCCTCAGTCTGGACAACCAATACCTGTTGATAATCCTGAAGTAATTCCCGGCAGTCTCGAAATGTCTAATGTCTCCACCATTGATGGAGTTATTGAGCTTGTTTCTGCGCATAGAGGCTTTGAGATGTATACCAAAATTGCACAGAGCATTGATGAGTTAAATCAGACTGCCATTAGTCGGGTAGGATCACGACGATAAATGATGTCAGTCAATAAAATAGAAATACCTTAAAGGAAAACGACTATGTTACGATCTCTTTATACCTCTGCTACAGGTATGCGCGCTCAAGAGCTAAACATCGACGTTATTTCAAACAACTTAGCAAACGTAAATACTACAAGTTACAAGAAAGGAAGAGCGGCCTTTCAAGATCTTATGTACCAGTATGTTGTTGAGCCAGGTGCGCCAACAACTCAAGCCTCAACAAATCCATCAGGAATTCAAGTAGGACTCGGAGTAAGACCCGTAGCAGTTGAAAAAAGTTTCCAACAAGGTGATGCCATCTCTACAAATAATCCTCTTGATATCGCTATAGAAGGAGACGGGTTCTTTCAGATTGCAAGACCTGACGGAACTATATTTTACACTCGAGCTGGGAACTTCACTCTCGATGCACAAGGTATCATGGTAACAGCTGAGGGTTATCCACTTGATCCAGCTATTACCATTCCGCCTGATTCGTTAGCTGTAGTAATTGGGGAAGATGGAAGTGTAAACGTTCGGCAACCAGGCGCCGCACAACCTGCTCAAGTAGGACAAATAACAGGTGTAAGATTCCCAAATAAGGCTGGACTTAGAGCTGTTGGAAGAAATCTTTATCAGGAAACATTAGCTAGTGGGCAACCTGTACAAGGAATATTTGGGGAGCAGGGCTTTGGCACATTATCTCAAGGATATCTCGAAAGTAGTAACGTAAGTGTTGTAGAGCAAGTGGTCAGTATGATTACCGCTCAAAGAGCTTACGAAGCTAACTCAAAAGGAATTCAAACCTCTGATGATATGTTAAACCAAGCCATAAATCTTAAACGGTGATAGATGACAATAAATAATCTCATTTTATCAATTCTAATTGCCGCTAGCGTAAATTTAGTTTTAGGTGGAACTCCAAACTATCTAGTTGCAGAGGATAGTTTTCCGATTAGGCTTGTAGGACGAAGCACAGTTTCTGTTACTGTAGCTACAATAAGTCTTGGTGATATAGCTGATATACTTGTGTCAAACCCAATCTATGATAAAGACGTACTTCGCATAAAACAGATAGAGTTGGCCAAGAGCCCGCCACCTGGAAAAAATACAACAATATCTGGATTAGATATTGTTGATATCATGCGACGTGAACAAGTAAATTTATCTATTGTAGGTTATCAAATTCCACAAACAATAACGGTAAAAAGATCAGGAAGAGAGCTAACTTCAGTTGAGGCTGAAACTGCAATAAACTCATTTCTGACAGATAACGGAAGAGACGCTCTTTTGAAAGGAATAGACCTTCCACCGAATAGAACAATTTTTTCCGGACCAGTAAATATAAAAGCATTACTTCGTGGTGAGTCTCTTAAAGGCCGAACTACGTTTGCAATATCAGTGCGGATGCAGGATAGCCCGGAAGAACTCTTGATACCTGTAATAGCCAGATTTGATGAATTTGGAGACGTTCCCGTAGCTAGTCGAAACATTGGCCGAGGTGAGGTGGTAAGAATGAGTGATTTTGTAATGGCAAGACTTAATCTTGCCCAATTACCAAGCTCTGTGCTTGATACGCCCCAGCAACTAGTTGGACAGGAAGTAAGGCAGGCAGTAAAGCAAGGTGAGCCATTTGCAAAAGACTATCTATCTATTCCGGCTGTCATTAAAAAAGGAGATAGAGTAAAGCTAATGTTCAAATCAGCTTTACTTGAAGCATCAGCTACAGGAGTAGCCTTAGCAGATGGTAGGCTTGAAGACATTATTGATGTACGTAATTCATCATCAATGAAAATTGTTCAAGGAAAAATTGTAGCGCCAGGTATAGTTAGAGTTGGACCGTGATTAAAGAATCTAGAATCATATCACTATTTTTTGCTATGCACATGGCGAGTGGTTTAAATACAGGATGTACAGTTCAAACACCTATTTCAACGCGAGATCCGTCATTAGAATTTCTCAGGCGTAATCATATAGCACAAAAGAAAACTGATGACTTTTTTCAACAACAGCATCAGCATCCCCAGGATTCTAGCTCACCGAGAGCAAGATATGCTTCATCGGAAGGAGAATTAAATAAAGAGGAGGCTTTTTTCGAACGGTCTATTGATAATACTCCAGCGATTGTTCCAGATAGTCCGCCAGGCAAGTATACCGGACCACTTGTAATCGGTGATCCTGGAGTTAATTCTTCGTTGTGGAGAGAGAGTGCTGGTTCAATGAATGACTTGTTTCATGATTATAGGGCTTGGCAGCCAATGGATTTACTTACCATTGTGATAAACGAAAGAGCTCAGGGAAACAAACAGGCTAATACAAGGGTAAATAAGATATCTTCATTTGAAGCTGCCGTTCGCCGCTTCATTGGGGTAGAAGCTTCCATAGCAGGGAGAAATACTCAGCTTTCACCGGCATCACTTATAGATGCAGAAACAGGTAGTGAGTTTACAGGACAGGGGCAAACTCTTCGGCAAGATCTTTTAACTGGCACCATTTCTGCAATGGTAACAGAGGTTTTACCATCTGGTATTCTTAGAATTGAGGGCGAAAAAATAATAACAGTTAATGGTGAAGAACAAACCATGCGACTTACTGGCTTAGTGAGGCCAAGAGATGTGAGTTCTAATAATGAGGTACGCTCAAATCAGATTGCAAATGTACGGATAGATTACTTTGGTCGGGGAAGCCTTGGTGATACCCAAGAACCAGGGTGGATAATTAAAGTGCTTCACTTATTGTGGCCTTTCTAGGAGTAACGATGTATGAGCTCATACTATATACATAAAGGAGCGCGAGACTTTAGTTGGGTCATCATTACTATAATTTTGTTATTTTGTTTTGAGTCAATAGCATATGGTGCACGGCTAAAGGATGTAGCACAAGTCGAAGGTGTAAGAGGAAATCAATTATACGGTTACGGAATTGTTTTTGGTCTTAACGGCACTGGTGATGGCAAGGGAGTAGATTTTACTCGTAAGGGGCTTTCAAATCTTCTTGAGCGGATGGGGATTAGAGTTAATTCTGAAGAGGTTAAGGTCAAAAATGTAGCATCTGTTTTAGTTACAGCTACATTACCACCATTTATAAGACCTGGAGCAAAGATTGATGTTACTTTATCCTCTCTTGGGGATGCAAAGAGTCTTGTGGGAGGAACCTTACTTTTCACTACACTTAAAGGAGCAGATGGGAATACTTATGCTGTAGCACAAGGTCCAATAAGTGTTGGGGGATTTGTAATAAGTGGAGGTGGAGATTCAGCGCAAAAGAATCATCCTACAGTTGGTACAATTTCTGAGGGAGCTACGATTGAAAGATCAATTCCCTTTAATCTATTTCAGTCTGGAAGAGTAAGAATAGTGCTACGTCAACCAGATTTTACTACAATGACTAGGGTAGTTTCAGCTATTAATAAATCTCTTCCAGAGCCTTTGGCTGTAGCTATGGATGCTGGACTTGTTGAAGTACCACTAACTGGAGAGACTTTACGTGACCCAATCAGCACGGTAGCTCGTCTTGAGCAGGTAGAAGTTACTCAAGATACAGAGGCTAAGGTAATAGTAAACGAGAGATCAGGAACTATTATTATGGGTGAGCATGTTAGACTGAGTAGAGTCGCACTTGCTCACGGAAACTTGAGTATTTCTATTCGTTCTGAAACTCAAGTGTCACAACCTAATCCGCTTAGTGAACAAGGTAATACTCAGGTTGTAACGAATACAGATGTAAATGTAAGTGAAGAAGCACCTAGTCTCGGTGTCATTGGTGGAGAAGTGACACTTGGTGAGCTTGTAGATGCTTTAAATTCTCTTGGAGCTACCCCTCGAGATCTCATCTCAATTTTTACGGCTTTGGAGAGAGCAGGTGCTCTTCATGCACAACTAGAGGTAATGTAGCGTATGACAGTTGGTAAATTAGGAATATTAAGTAAATCAGAATATAGCTCTAAAAAAATCTTTGAAAGTAACTCTGAACTTGAGCAATTTAAGGAAGAAAAATCTTCAAAGGAAATTGAGAAAGCGGCAAAAGATTTTGAGGGTATTTTACTCAAACAGATGTTTGAGGCTATGTGGCAGAGTGTTCCGAAAGGAGGTATGTTTGGAACAGATCTTGCAAATGATTTTTATCATGACCTCTATCACGAAGCTCTAGCAACTTCTATAGCTGAAGGTAGGAGTATTGGTATTAGAGAAGTACTTTGTCGGGAGCTTAAAACAAAGATGGAAACTGATGAGCAGAGCGAGAACAAAAATAACAGCATCGTCAAGCCATCTGATACGTCTCAACATTAGGATTACGAATATTTCGTATATACAGTGTTTTTATTTTACTCTAATAGTTTGGCCTTTAATTTGCTGTTCATAGCTGGTGTGATTGGTTATTGAAAGGTACCAAAAGAAAGGAATCATATGAAGGTTCGATCAATGGATGAGCTAATACAGGGAACATCAACGACAACATCTCTTTTATCAACTAAAAAGCAGAAGAAAAATCAATCAAGAGAAGATGTAGCTCAAAGTGATGGAATAGACAAAGAAATATCGGATAAAACGGTTAATGTATCGCAATCTCGAGAGTTACTAAGTTTACTCACTGATTCAGCAGAATCTAGCGAGAGAGCAAAAAAAGTTGCTGAGATAGCTAAGTTAGTACAGTCGGGAAAGTATTTCTCTTCACGTAAAATTACCGATATTGCAGCAGCAGTAGACAGGCGTCTTGATGAATCTGTTTCGACTTTTTCACTTCTTTTAGGAGATGATAAGTAATGTCATTACCGAAGCCTATCAACTTGCGCATAGGTGCACGTATAGCCCTTGAATCAGCAATTAGGCAAGAAATTTCCTCGTATATCAAGTATATTGAGTTGGCAAGAGACGAAAGATTAGCAATTGCTACGGGTAAGATAGCGGAACTCAATTCGATTACTGAAGCTAGAGAAGTAGCCCTAAAAGAAATTGAGAAGTCATTACGAAAACGTCAGGATGCAGAAGAGGCAATCTGGAGTGAATCAGAGGATTTTTCTGATGATTCCTTTCGATCGTTGCCATTAAGTATGCGTATTGAAAAAAGTTTGAGTCCAGTTGATTCCAATACGCTGATAGGGCTTGTAGCTGAATTAAAGAAAATTGTAATTGTTGCTCGTAATGAAGCTAAGGAGCAAGAGCAGATAACCTTTTTTGCTCGGCAGTTACTACACGGGATATTAACGCTCTCCTTTTCGCAAACACGACCACCTTTAAATCACTATGGGCCAACCGGGAAAATAAATTCTACAGAGAAGGCACTTTCTGACCCTCATCATGTGCCTCTTAGGAGAGTATAGTTTTATCTTCAGTGTAGATTGTTCCTTAATTTCAAATTTAGTAAGAGCTTAATTATTTCAAAATAAAATGTTATAGCTAACTATCGGAGATATAAATCATTTTTACTTAAGGCATTAAATGTGGCAGTTTTGGCACACTTTATGCTCACGTAGATAATTTTTAGGAACTAAGGTTCATTATTCTCTACGCGGATTAAATTAATGGTATATATCCCAAAAATTCTTGGAAATGCGAGGTCATCTCTTTCTGTTCAGCAAGCCGCTATAGGTGTAATCGGTAATAACATCGCTAATGTTAATACTGAGGGATATTCCAGACGTCGTGTAGAGACTGAAGCTATTGGTCCAGGACGATCTGGTCCAGGAGCGCAGGTTGGTTCAGGTGTAAAATTTTCAGGCGCTCGTCCGATTGTCGATCAGTATGTCCAAAATCAACTCACTACTACTAGGGGGCAAAAAGAGGCCGCTGCTATCGAGGATAGTTATTTGGCTCGAATTGAGAGGCTTTTTAGTCTCACTGGTGAAAGCCCAACTATAGGTTCAAGTATCACTGAGTTTTTTTCAGCTATAAATGACTTGTCATCTAATCCAACAAGCTATGAATTACGTTTTAATCTACTCGAGCGAGCCAGAACTCTAACATCTACTATAAGTAGTACAATGCAGTCGCTTGCTGATATGCAACGCGAAGCTGACAACAGATTAACAGATGAGATTTCAGTAGTTAACTCTATAACCTCAGAGGTAGCAAAATTAAATGGCTTAATCATGACTCGTGAGCGTTCAACTGGTGGAGTAGCTGCTGACGAACGCGATCAACGTGAAGTCCTATTGCAGAAATTAGCTGAGAAGATAAGTTTTACTCGTTCTGAGGTAAATGACGGTTCAGTACTGATATACTTAGAGGGAGGTCTTCCAATAGTAGTAGGTGTTGAGTCTCGTGAATTAGAGGTGACAGTTACTCCATCTTTTGGAACTCCAGCTCAAGAGACAGCTATTGGTGGAGGACATTTAAGTTATATAGTTCATGATCTTCAAACTGGCCCCATTCAGTCCCATTTTGATTTGACTCAAACGCTTCAAAATGGGTCTGGAGCTATCGGAGCACTTTTACGAATTCGTGGTTATGCTACACCCACAGAGAGCGCATTTCAAGCAAATGGTGAGATTGTTGGTGTAGCGCAGAGAGTAGAAGCGCTAGCTCGTGATTTACTTACCTCATTTAACACTACGTATCTTGGGCCCGATGAAGATGCTATTACAGCCGGACTGCAATACAGTTCGTTAGATCTTGACGGAGCAAGACCAACACAGCCTTTTGCATTTTTTACTTTTCCGTCTGCTGTAGCAAGGGATGCTGTGGCCGACGGTATTCCAGCAAACGATGATCTAAATACTCTAGGATTTGTATCGTATGCTCGACTTATAGATGTAGCCATAACAGATCCGAGAAAAATAGCAGCAGCCAGAGATACAAATCCAGCAAATGGAGTTATTGGATTTCAACCAGGTAATTCTGAAAATCTTCGAGCGCTATATGATACACGAAATCAACAACGTAATTTTTCTGCGGGCACTTTCTCTCGAATAACAACCTACGACGAAAACTACAATGAGTTACTTTCCTCGGTAGGAAACACTAGATCAGCTTCTCGTGTAAATTTATCGGTAGCAGAGACAAATTTTGAAATTGCTCAAAATCGTAGGGAGCAATTATCAGGTGTTAGTTTGGATGAGGAGTTTTCGCAGTTAATACTGTACCAAAAAGCTTATGAAGCTTCAGCTCGAATGATAAAAGTCGCCCAGCAACTAATTGATGAGGTGGTAAATCTTATATGATACGTCGCATAGCAGAAAATCAAGTCGCTAAAAGTCTCCTTTCTCAGGTTCAAAGAAGTAGAGTTTCTATAGATAAGTATTCGCGAGAGATCTCTACAGGGCTAAAGACAGCTTCACCTGGAGATACTCAGAGACCAGCGACTATTAATCAATTTCAGTCAATGTTAACAAGATTTGAAAAATTTGAAACAACATTAAATTCAGTTAAAGGCTCTTTAATGTTTCAAGATGATACACTTAGTGAAGCTCATGATATTCTTGCTCGTGCGCAGGAATTAGCTACCTCTGGAGCAAATGACACTAATTCTTCAGACGAGAGAAAGCAGATTGCAACTGAGGTGTTAGAATTGCGTGAAGCTTTAATGCAGTTAGCAAACTCTACATATCAAGGAAAGTATGTATGGAATGGTACCATAACGAATGTTCCTCCCTTTAGCCCACAAACATATATAGTTCCTGCTACAGGCAATTTAAATACTCGTTATTCTTTCGATTCATCGATACTTGGATCCACTTCTGAACAGTCAGTATCTGTGAGTGATCAAGTTGATGTACGCTTTAATTCACGAGCCGATAAAATTTGGTCAAATGCTATTTCGGCAGTTGAGAGGTTAGCAAGAGCTCTTTCAGGGTATGAAAGTCTTCCAGCGCCGCCGGCATTACCAGATGGCACAGGTGCCGCTTATACTTTTCCTGCTGATTTTACCCGTCAATCTCAAGATATTAGAGCATCTATAGATTTAATTAAAAAAGCGAGAGAATCTGATATACAGGTAGAAAGAGTTAGTCTTGGTGGGCGAATGGAGCGACTTGAGGTAGCTACTTCACTTATTAATCTTAGTAAAGGATCAGCTAAACAAGTTCTTGCTGAACTTAGTGAGGCAGATATTACTGAATCAGCATCCAAGCTTTCTCTTGCTCAGACAAACCTCGAGGCATCGTTAACTTTAACCAGTAGGATACTTAACCTATCAGTACTTGATTATCTTTAATTAGGTTATCTTACTTAGAAGGGAATTTAAAAGTCTGCTCTGATTCTCACTTGAATATCCGGTAGCCGACAAGAATTCGTTAAGGAGAGATTCAGCTTCCATTATGCGAGCAAGTTCAGGGTCTGGTGTGCCACCAAATAAAATAAGCTCGCGGTCTCTTTCAAGTCTTAAAATAGATCTTAAAATAATAGATCTAATTTTTTTTGAATCACTATCAAGTAGCTTTTGAGTAAGTCGTGAAACACTTTGGAGAAAATCAATAGCAGGGTAGATACCTCGAGCGGCGATAGTAGATGATAAAATTATATGTCCATCTAGTAGACTTTTTACTTCCTGCGCAAGAGGATCCTGATCAGCGTCAGTTTCGGTTAAAAGAGTATAGAGAGCAGTAATTGATCCATTACAATTTGTCCCAGCTCTTTCCAACAGCATTGGTAACTCTCGTAGTACTGAAGGTGTAAGACCTCCTCTTAGCTCTCGCTCTCCAGCAGATAAGCCTATTTCTCGGATTGCTCTAGCTGTTCGCGTAAGTGAGTCAACCAGCAATAGTACGCGCTTACCCTGGTCTCTATAATGTTCAGCAATAGCTGTAGCTACAAATGGAGCAAGACGACGAGCCATTGGAGGTTCATCAGAGGTTGATACCACCATTACAGTTCGAGTAAGTGATTCCTCGCCTATTGTTTCCTCTAGTATAGAGCGCACCTCACGACCACGCTCTCCAACTGTACAGTAAACGATATAGTCAACTTCAGCATTGGCACAAATTTCTCCAAGAAGTGTTGATTTACCTACACCTGGACCGGCAAATATACCCAGCCGTTGTCCGTATCCAATAGGTGTCAGAGTATCAATTGAACTAATGCCAGTAATTAATTGTGTATTTATTGGTAGACGAGTAAGCGGATTGGGAGTAGCAGATAAAATTGGATTTACCGTGATTGTATTTACGCTGTTTAGAGATAAACCTATACGAGGATTGTTGAGATGCGAACTATTTTTGATTTTATTAGTTTTATTTAAAATATCCCCGGAAGGAGATAATACTAAACCTTGAGGATTATCAGGGATTTTAATTGTAAAATTAGCATCATGAAAAAATACTGGGGAATTTAGTGAGACTCCATCTAATGAGCCAAATGGAATGAGTGTCGCGTATTGCTCTGAGAGAGCAACTACTTCACCTAAAAGAGCAGTTTTATCATTTTTAATTAATTTACAGGTCGCTCCAATAGTTAGACCTGGAAAATTGGCGGTAACTTTGTTTGGTTCAATATTAATAACAGTACCGTGAGGTGGAATTGTGCCAATATAATTAGACATGCAGATGCCATCTTATTTTTTTGTAAGAGTTTTTAGAGAAGAAAAATAATTTTTAAATGAAAAGGTAAGTTCACCTTGATTGGTAGCTAATACTATAGTCATTGGTTGGACTAAGTTTTTTTCCTCTATTGGCAAATTAAGAGTAGAGGATAGTTTACTGAAATACTGTGATTCGCCTGGTGGCACAAATATCATTAGTGGAGATACGTTAATCAGTTTGCCTACTGTGTCTTTGATGGAAGTACATAGCACTTTTCGTTGCTTGGTAGGAAGTGTGCCAATTATTGATTCGCATAGATTCAGTGAGTAATTGATCATATTTGATGATAATTCTTCGATGTAATCCAAGAGGCTATTGTTTATTTGTTGGTAAATAATTTGTTGTATGTTTCTCCACTCATGTTCTCTTTCTTGCCTAAAAGCTTCGAAAATACGGTGTTGACGTGCTCGGAGGGCTTTTATTTTTTTTGCAGCATCTTTTCTTGAAATCAGTGTCTTATCGTGACAATTTTCATTAATCGTAGCACAAGAGGAGTCTTTATTTTTTAAGATAAGCTTTAGATTACCAAAAGTAGCGTTGGTATCTGAGTCTCGATTGTGTACTAGCAACTGCAATGATTTTTGCTCTGATGCTGTTTTATCTCGTGATTCGTGGGATTGTTCGCTTTGGATTATCCAACTTTCTTGAAGCATAGTAATTCTTAATATTTTAAACTTACTAAGTTCAGTAATCGTTACGAGAATGGGTTTGTTGCTAAAATAATAAATAATTTAACTTAAATCTTCAGAATTTTTTTGATTTAAAATTTGTATTATTCCCTTTATTTCAGGACTTTTTAGAGCAAAATTTAGAAGTATATAGATGAATGTTCCTAATATTATTTTTAGGAAAAAAAAATCCGAAAATAAAAAAGATGCCAACAAGAAGGCTACACCTGTAGAAATTAAGGCTCTTATTAAACTAATTAGCATTAGCTTACCAATATTGCTTGTATCTAGCGTAATATACCTAATTATTAGAAAGATGGTGCTAGCTAGTGATCCAACTGTCGATGCAGTAGCAAGACCTACATGACCTAATGACCATGAGATCGGAAGATAGGTTTGAATAAAGCTGAGGCTATCAGCAAATAATCCTTTCAATTCAGATTTAGGAGCACCCATTGTGATAACGGCTGTTAGCATAGAAATGCCTAGTGAAATAACCGCACTTTGAAGGGGAATGTTTAGCATTTTTCGAGCTGTAAAAGCCCTAGCTAAGAGCGAAGAGCAACTCACACTCCAAAGACTAACACTAAGTGCTTTAACAGCGCTTGCAGTAGCCATAGTTGCGTCCGGAGAAAAGGCACCTCTTTCAAACAGAGCACGAACTATTATGTTACTTTCTGATAGAAGAAATGCGGTAAAAGGAATCATCATAAAGCTCGTAGCTGATAGAGCGGCTCCTAGTTGAGATGAAGCCATATTGCGGTCTCCTTGAGCCTCTGCCCTGGAAAGAATCGGCAGTAGCACTGAGGCTAGTGATATAGAGAATACGCCGATTGGAAGCTGAGTGATTCTATCGGCGTAATAAAGCGCTGATACAGCACCTTCGCCGACTAGTGAGGCTAAGATAGTGTTTATTAGAATTGTTAATTGATACACACCAGCTCCGGCAGCTGCGGGTATCATAAGACGAAGAGTTGCTCGAACCGCCGGAGACCAGATATTTGTGCCCCAAAAGGAAAAAAGTTTTATACCAACTGTATAAAGAGCTGGAAGTTGAACCAGCACTTGAATCATACCACCAGCTAATACGCTTATTCCTAAAAAAATACATGCAGAAGAGGGAGCAGCAAAATAAAATGCCGCCACTGCACCAATTATTAAAACTATGTTCATCACTACTTGAGCCCATGCAGAGGCACCAAATACTAAATGAGCGTTAAGAGCTCCGTTAATTAGTACGACAACACTTACAAAAATAATGTAAGGAAACATAATTCTTGTAAGTGCTGTGGTGAGTGCAAACGCTTCAGGATTGACTCCAAAGCCTGGAGAAAATATATCCACAATTTGTGGAGCGGTAATAATACCCAAGAGTGTTATAAAACCAGTTGCAAGGAGCAAAGTAGCTAGTACACTTGAAAATGCTTTCTGCGCTTGATGTGCCCCGAGTCGCAGCTGATCAGTAAATGTGGGAACAAAAGCTGATGTTAAAGCTCCTTCCGCAAATAAACTTCTCAGTAGATTAGGAATTCGGAAAGCTACGAAAAAAGCATCGGCATACCAAGATGTACCGAGCAATCTGGCTACTAAGAGATCTCTGATAAAACCAAGTAAGCGACTAAGCAGTGTTAGCACTGAAACAATGGTCGTTCCTCTGACTAGAGATGACCTACTCACAACTCTCCGCTATCAATTTATCTTTAGATACATACTTAACGAGTCATAAAGTCTAAGGCGACTTGATAAAGATCGGAATTAAGGTTCACAGTACGAGATTTAATGTTGCCGTCTTCACCAACCATATCGTGAAGGTTTTGATAGCTCAGAGTGTCATAGTCTCTAGTTACCATTACACCACTATATCCTTCACACAATAATCTTACTGCTCCGTATCCGAGAAAAGTGGTGTATTCAATATCGAAGGATACTGGTTCATGACATCGAAGCTCATAACCTATATTTTTGGTATTTATTTTTATATCGATGCTTTGTTGCTGACATCTTTCTCTTAAAGCTGGTGCGATAACATCACCTATTTCAAGCATGTTATATCTTATTCGACCTAACTCATCTCTTTGGATACTTCTTAATAGTTCACTTGAGTCAGGGTCTACTACGTCTAACACTCCCTCAGCAATAACAGCCACTCCGTATGGGCGCCCGACAGCTACTCGCTTTTTTATTGAAGATAACAAAATATCTACAATATCATCTACAGTTGGACGAGTGCCCGTGAATTCTTCAGGAATAATTGTGAGCGTGGCTCCCGAAGCGATACCGAGGCCAAGCGCGAGAAATCCCGCTTTTCGACCCATACTAGATACTATAAACCATCTTTGAGATGTACGTGCATCAACCTTAAGCGTGTGAAGAATGTTAGTTCCTACGTAGCGAGCAGTTTCAAAACCAAAACTAGGATATTCATTAGGTAGGATTAAGTCATTGTCGATAGTTTTCGGAACGTGAACTACTTGAATATCTGGAACAGTAGAAGATAGATGGTAGCTTACCCAGGCTGATCCTTCTCCGCCTATAATAACGAGTTTATCAATGTTATGGTCTGCTAGAGTTTTTATAAATGTTTGTTGAGTCTTTGGTTGCGAAAGAGGGTTAAATCTTGAGGTTCCTAAAATAGACCCCCCAGTTTTATAAATGCCACCTGAAAGAGAAGATGGTGACAAGTCGATGACTGCATTGTTATCACCATTAGCAATTCCTCTAAAACCGCCCTTTAAGCCTTTAACTCTAATACCTCGAGCGTGAGCTGCGTAAACAGTAGAGCTTATTACTCCGTTTATACCGGGAGCTGGCCCACCACTTACAACTATACCGATAGCGCCAGAACTTTGGTGCTTTTTAATTACATTTGTACTTTTGCTGGTGCTAGCACTGCTCATTGTATGCTCACCATAATAACGTGTTTTCTTACAGTCTGGAACTTAGCACAAAATTATGATGAGCTGGAAGAAGTTACTATGCTACGAGCTTAATTAGTACTTAGTTGTTGGTAGGTAAAGAAGCTCTTAGTTATATAAATCGGCTAAGTTAAGTCTACTAGTTGTTATTACTTGTCGTGCGTAACCACAGTTCGCTATTTTTAGATGCTGTAATAACTTCTGTCCCTTTTAACACACCAATTCGTATCAAAGTCTCATTATTTTTCTCTTGAGCTTGGATTAGCTCAAGTCCATCAAATTCTGAAGGGGGGTAATACGGATGTCCGAGCTCAGTTGATATCAGATTTGTATTGGGTAGTTTGAGTACAAAATTAGTTTCATCCTCTCTGGTTAGTGAAAAATTCGGAAGTTCCGTAAATTTAAGTTTAATCGCTTTAATTCCTGATGGATTTAGTTTTACAAATTCGAGTGATTCAAGAGTTGCTAAATTCGTAGCTGGAATATCTGTATTGGGTATAACTTTTTCTTTGGGAGAGGTGTTTGGGATTAGTGCGCGCATTGATACCGAGGCGCGTATATCGTCGTTTATTTTATCAGCAGGTGTATTTTTTGCTAAAATCTTGGTGGGTAGATTATCTTTACCGTTAAACGATAAAGCTAACACGCCAGAGGATTCATGTTTTTCTACCTTAGGTTTTGCATATCCATTGAGATCAAATACTATCCTTAATTTATCGGCGTGAGATGATATTCTAATTTTTGAGAAAGGTGACGTATTTGGTCCGTCGATAACTTCGTGCCAGCCTTGCAATTTGGTGCTTGGAATATCAACGACTAGCCTGTTTGGACTAGAGAGAGTAAAACTTTTTAAAGTTTCAGCAAATGGGCTTTCAAAAGAGATAGCTGGGGTCATTTGCTGCGAAAATGAAATGGTCAATTTACCATTCTTATGTGTGCGAGTAATCTGTTGGGTGTCATCGGCATAGGTAGATTTTGATTCTACCAAAATAACCGAGGCTAAAGTTAAAGCTGCTAAGCGAGAAAATACTTTTCTTCTCATACGATCCCTTCCTTAAGGTAGCTTAAATTCCTCACACCTTAATTACTTGGATTACATCAACTAGGGTTTTCGATGCAGATAAATGAGTAATCTGATATTTTGTTAGATATTTCGTGGTAGCAGGCTGAGAATTATATTTGCATCGTCAGTTAATTTGTCCAGTAAGCTTGTCCCTATTTGTTGAATAGCCTGTTTTTGCGCTAGGGTTTTAGTCTCAACTGGAATATCGATATCAACAACGCGGTTATAGGCATCTCGTTCTAAATCTACGGTTGTTCTTAGATGCTTTATAGCCACATCTAACCGAGCCTGTATGGCATCTATCGAGCCAATTTCGGCATTTACCCGGTCGTACATTTGAGAGAGCTTGCTTAAAGCTTGTTGACTAGATGATGGTGAAAGAAGATTTGGGTATCTAGTGTCTCCGGGCGAAAGAAAGGCATTACTACCAGTAACTATATCTAAAAAGCCGTCTCCATTTATATCTCCCACAGAAATTCCGTAGCCGTTATTACTCGATGGTCCAACTGTAAAGGGAGCTTTAAAAGTGCCGTCGCCATTTCCATATGAAAGAGAAGCAAAGTTATCTACACCTACAGATGAGGTAGTGAGTAAATCTACCTTACCGTCTCCATTAAGGTCAGCTATTTCAATATCTCTTGTGTAGGGCGCGTGAGGAGTGCCAGCGAGTACTGAAGTACTTATAGTCACAGAGGGGTTGGGAATAGAAGAACCATTACCAAAGCTAATTCCAGCTTGTCCGTAATTAGTTTGGTCGTATATTACTATGCGGTCGAGAAAGGTATCTTGGTTTAAATATCCCACATTTGAGCCTCGTCTGTTACCATTTTCAGCAATAAAATCACCAGTGGTGAAAGTTCTGTTACCGTTATTATAAAATTGTCTTGCGCCGTACCCTTGATTAGCGTCGGTTAGGATTAAATCTAACCGTCCGTCACCATTTATATCTCCTATATCAATATCGGGAATTTCTACGCCCCAAGTTATCACAGTAGAACTGGCAAATCCTCCTTGCCCGTTCCCCCAAAATATTTGGGCATTACCTTGCCTTCCTCCTATTGCAATATCAAGATTTCCATCAGCATCAATATCAGCTACATAAGGTTGACTCTCTCGGTTTACAGTAACTACGTTAGGAAGTGAGAAAAATGATTGTGGCATTGGAAAAGTGCCGTCTCCATTGTTTAAAAGAACCTCAACTGTATTCTGAAGAGAGGCCATTACAAGATCGGGTAAGCCATCTTTATTAAAATCTCCTGAACTAGTGCCTCCGTAGTTCTTGCCGTTGCTATAGTCAGGAATTTCTTGTTCAGTCTTAAAGGTGCCATCACCGTTTCCTAATCTTAGGCTTGCTCTGTCGGCTGTTGTAACTGCGTCTAAGTAACCATCTGCGTTAAAATCATCGAGGGTAACCTGCCCATTTAGTCGGCCATCAGTAAAAGTCTGAGATAGAACCCACCCACCATTTGGTGCTTCAACGGTTTCAATTGGTCGATTTAATTCTTTACCAATGCCTATGGGAATAATGGCATGTTGTCCTATGCCAGCTTGTAATGTTGTGCTCGTAAATGAGCCGTCTAAAAGCTTTAGACCATTATATGAAGTTTCTTCAACTATACGATTATATTCATCTGTTAAGCTTTTAGCTTCTTCATTAAATGCTTGCCTCTGAGCTAAAGAGTAAGTTCCGTTTGCACTTTGCTGTGCTAGCTCCATTTGTCGTGTAACTATATTTGCAAGTGATTCTAAGGCACTTTTTGCTACCGTTACAGCGCTTATACCTTCATTTAGGTTTTGTACGCCTTTATAATTAATTGATTTTCGACCATTTAGAGATTCTGACAGTATAAGGCCGGCAGCATCATCTTTCCCTGAGTTAATTCTACGGCCTGAAGCTAGTTTTTTGTAAGTTTCTGATAGTTCATTAGATGTCCTATTCAAATTAGCTTGAATAAGATTACTTAAAGAAGTACTCCCTATCTTCATTACCACGATAAATAAAATTAGAAATAATACTTACTAAATCGAGCAGTCGCCCAGTTGGATAAGATACTTTAGGGATATAACTATAAAAATTTTAAAAAAATTTATTTAGCTCAGAAAGTAATTACTGACTATTAGGTAAGCTAAAGGGGAACATAATCATTTTGGGTGTATCCATTAGATGAATTAGCAGATTGAAGGAGGCTTTGGCGACGAGCGGCTATTTCTTTTGTTTCCTCATGTGCTTCCATCAATTTTTTTTCAAAAACTACTAGAGCCGCCGAATATGGACTGGTCAAAATAAAGTGGCGATTTTTTCGCTTTTTGTTATCACGAAAAGTAATATGCAGTTTTCTGTTGTTGGAATAACTTGATTCACCTGACGGAGATTCACCGTAAACGTTTAATTTATCGTCTAAAATCTTTCCTAGTTCTAAGTTTGCACCGTTAAGACCTTCAGAAAGCATGATGATAGCATCGTTTAGTAGCGCTACCCATACCGCCGCTTCTCTTACTTCACCTACAACATTTTCAAATGATGGCATATTATCTTGTGATGTATCTTCAATGCGTAAGTGTCCTCGAAATAGTAGTAAGACCGTTAAGTCTTTTGAGTTTGCCGAAAGAGCAAAGCGACGTGCCGCAGATCGTGCGGCAAGATATTCGAGAATAGTTTTCGGTCGAAGATGCCGAAACCGACGGCTAGAGGCAGATTGAAATACAAATGGGGAGATAATGAGGGAAAACCAGATAAATTTAGCTAGCTCTAGTCCAATAGCTACTGTGCCGGTAGTTAAAATGAAGAATGCAACCCATACAATACCGTTAGAGTGCGACTTAGCTAAAATCTCAAGCTTTTCTTCAGGTGGGATGCGTCGCCAAACTTCTTCTGGGTTTAGAAGTTCCATAGGTATGATGTTTGGTTTAAGCCATCAGAGTTTGAATATTAGATTCCTTTAGGAATCATAGTCTCGTTTATCTCATTTGCATAACTCGAGCCAAAGAGGTTAACGGCATTTTTTTTAGCAACCTTAGGATTTATCACACGATTATCCAAAACAAATTATTTAAGGGGAAGGATTGTCCTATTACGTTGGGCGATCTCGGGTGATATTAAGTGGTAAAAAATGCTCGCAAAGGTTCAATCAGCAGTTCTTTCAGGTATTGAAGCTACGATAGTACAAGTTGAGGTGGAGTTAAGAAAAGGGCCTAGAAAGTTTGTAATTATCGGTATGGGCGATAGTGCTGTTCAGGAATCGCGGGAGAGAATTATGGCCTCTTTAAGGTCTCTTCCTATCGAGCTGCCCGATCAAATTACGGTAAATTTAGCTCCTGCATCAGTCCGTAAAGTGGGGACTTGCCTCGAGCTTTCGATTGCAATTGGCGTTCTAGCTGCGATGGGAGATATCCCACTTGATACACTTCACCAAACTTTTTTTCTCGGTGAGTTATCTCTTGATGGTACATTGAAAGCTATACCTCAACATCTGGCTCTTCTTCTGTCGATTTTACAGCAAGAGCCTTCCTGCATACTTACGCCTCATATACCTCTTCCTGAATCCTTACATTGTAATCAAACTTTTGTGGCAGGGGTAAACTCTATCGAGCATGCTAGGTCGGTGCTCAGGGGGGAGGCTTCACTAGAGTGGGGAGGTCTGCCGTATAGTGATGATAGTGTAAATGAAGAGCTTTTGCTTGATGAAGTAGCGGGACTGCATTTTGCAAAAAGAGCTCTTGAAATCGCATTAGCCGGAGGGCATAACATCCTACTCAGTGGTCCTCCTGGATGCGGAAAGTCGATGCTTCTTCGAAGGGCACAATTTCTCGCTCCACCCTTATCTACTAGTGAAGTACTTGAAGTAGCGCAAATATACTCGTTAGCTGGAGCTTCATTAAAAGGAGTATTGCAAGGTCGAGCACCTTTTCGCTCTCCTCATCATAGTGTAAGTAGAGCGGCGCTTGCCGGCAGTAGCGCTCGTGGTATTCCTCATCCAGGAGAATTTTCGCTTTCTCATCGCGGCATTTTATTTTTAGATGAAATGCCAGAATTTTCGCGAGGATCCTTAGAGGCTTTAAGGGGGCCTCTTGAAGAGGGCGTAGTTAGTATCGCTCGCGCAGGTGGGGAGCAATCATTTCCAGCTCAATTCCAGCTTTTAGCGGCGATGAATCCATGCCCATGTGGGACGAATGCCGGAGAAAATGCAAAATCATCTTCTGATTATAACCAAAGTTATAACTGTCGATGTTCAGCTTCATCTATTTTGCGCTATCAAGAGCGAATCTCTCAGCCACTCCGTGAGCGATTTGATATAAGGTGCGTTATATCTTCAAAGGTTGATGCAAAAAATCGTATAATGCCACTTTTATCAAGTGATATAACTGACTGTGCTGGACTCCGTTCACTTGCTCGGCCTGTTTCAAGAAAAGAGCACGATGAAACATTTGAACGAATAAAAAGAGGAAGAAACCGTATGCTTGATCGTCAAGGACGATTAAACCGATGGCTCAGTAATAATGACCTCGTCCAGGTTATTCAATTAAAAGATAGTGATCAATCTTATTTGACTGAGGCTGCTAATAAAGCACGTCTTTCGATGAGAAGTATTACGAAATTGCTTAGGGTAGCTCGTACGATTGCTGATATTGATGATGTAGAGCAAGTTACAAAGGATGAATTACAAGAGGCATTATTATACCAACAAGCTACTATGACCTAATTCCAGAACGGTCTAATTTTAATTTGTTTAAATCGAGAAGGTTATTTATCTTTTCAAGTAATTATCTAGAACCAACCGGATTTACTTTTTCGGGCGTTCGTAGTGATAACTCTACTTGCTTTTGTTTCTTTTTACCGTTAATAGGATCAAATGGGTCAACCTCGGTTTCAAGTATTACAATACGCTGCTTATCAATAGTGACGATCTCACCACAAGCAAGACCCATCTTCATCCCCGGTTGAACCATATGACCCTTACCATCTAGGGTTTCGACTATAGCTCGCGTTGGAGAAAACCCTTCTAATACTGCTGTTAGCTTTAGCTGATTAAGAGCAAACTGACAAAGCACAGGAGCGTTCTCGTCTACGATTGGCCCTATAACAAGATCAGTTGGCAAGAATGGATCTCTTTTCCCAACTGGATCATAAACCCAGCCAGCATTTGGATCGGTGGCAATAGCTGCTAGTACAGTTTCTTTTTTGATATTTTCATTCTGTTTTTTATTTGAAGATTCTCGATTGTTTGCTTGAGATGCCGGCGTTTCTGAGGATATCGTTACTGGAGGTTTTGTTGCTGATGATACTGGCTCATCTGCATCTGTACCTACAAAAAATTCATTATCTTGGGTTTTGTAAGTGAAGGGCTGACCAGTCTTTGGGTCTGTCGGTATTTTGTCAATGTAAGTGGGTACTAAATCTTGTAAACTTGAAGGAAGTTTTTTTTCGTTTACTTGATAAGCTCTTACTGCAGCTTGAATACGTCGTTGTTCCCTTACTCTTGGATCTTGAATCTCTTTAACAGTATTGCCTATTTGAGGAACAACTGTTTCGTTTGAAGCACGTTGAGATTGAACGTAAACTAGATAGCTAAGCTCTCCAGCTATAGCTACTAAAAGAAGTAGCATCACATTACGAATGGCGGAAGAGCGCTTTTTCTTTAGAGGCATGCTGGTACTCTATACTTAACCCTCCATCGTTTGATGGTGTTATGCAGGGAAGAGATGCGCTTTAATTGCACATTGATGAAAGTTCGCTTTAAGTAAAGCGATGTCTTTAAAATTTTCATCCTGAACTAGTCGGAATTAGTGCTTTTTTGGCATAAAATCCGCACATATTGGATTAACAAAGTTGGTTTTTTTAAACTGATTTGTAGAAGGTTTACGGTGCTGGATCTTAAAAATCGGGGTGACTGGATTCGAACCAGCGACCTCTAGTTCCCAAAACTAGCGCTCTAGCCAGGCTGAGCTACACCCCGAAGGACTCTCAAATTGTAACCTAAATAAATGGTTTTGAAAACAAAGCCAATAAAATGTAGTTTCAAAAATTAAAAACTTTTTTATTATATATGAGTTCGAAATTTTTTTAAACTCATACATAAGTAAGCATACATTTGGAAAAAGTAATGTCTCCCACAGATAGCCCAAACAATAAAATTTCTCATCCAGTACAAATTAGTATCGCTCACTTATTGGGAAAATCTGAGGCAATGGAAGGTGAGTTGCTTGAATCGGGAAAGAAACTCCAATTATCAGGATGGATAAAAACTCATCGACAGTCAAAAAAAGTTTCATTTATTGAAATTTCAGATGGAAGTTCGGTAAAGGGATTTCAGCTTGTAATTGATCCTCAAATAGCGGGATATCAAAAGCATTCCGCTCAACTAACAACAGGTGCTTCAATTACAGTAGAAGGTATTCTCACCCCATCACTAGGTGGTGGCCAAAAATGGGAGATGCAAGTTTCTCATTTAGAACTGATTGGGGGATCAGATGCTGACAACTATCCTCTTCAAAAAAAAGGTCATTCGCTTGAATTTTTGCGAGATCATCCTAATTTACGGATGCGGTCAAATACGCTTGGAGCGGTGATGAGGGTGCGCTCTGCAGCCTCTTTTGCAGTGCATTCTTTTTTTAAGGAACGGGGATTTTATCTACTACATGCTCCAGTTATTACTACATCAGATTGTGAGGGGGCAGGGGAGATGTTTAGGGTTACTACCCTATCCTTGAATGCGGACAAAAATACTTCTGACAAAGAGGACTTTTTTGGTAGGCCGACATTTCTTTCAGTTTCTGGACAACTTGAAGCTGAAATAGCGGCAAGTGCGCTAGGAGCTGTTTATACTTTTGGACCAACATTTAGGGCTGAAAACTCAAATACACCTCGGCACCTGGCAGAGTTTTGGATGATTGAACCAGAGGTTTCTTTTTGTGATTTGCATGGAAACATTAATCTGGCGTCAGATTTTGTCTCGTCAGTGATACAGCAAGTGATTAGTGATAGTGCAGAGGATTTAGCTTTTCTTCATAGTCGAGATTGGTGTGAAGAAGGATTGCTTAAAACACTTCAGTCCGTGGTTACAAAACGTCCTGAAATACTCGATTATTCTGACGCTATTACAGCCCTTGAGAAAAGTAATATTTCTTTTCAGTTTCCGGTGTCATGGGGTATCGATCTGCAATCTGAGCATGAAAGATATCTAACTGACGTATTTGTTAAAGGTCCTGTAGTTGTAATTAATTACCCAAAGGCAATAAAAGCGTTTTATATGAGAGAGAATAACGATGGTAATACCGTTGCCGCTATGGATTTTTTGGTGCCACGTTTAGGTGAAATTATAGGTGGTTCGCAAAGAGAAGAGCGTTATGATGTTCTTAAACGTCGTATTCAAGAAAATGGTTTGTCTGTCGATAGTTACAATTGGTATTTAGATTTGAGAAAATTCGGAACGGCACCACATTCTGGTTTTGGATTGGGATTTGAGAGACTTCTAATGTACCTTACTGGTATTCAGAATATCCGTGATGTAATGCCTTTCCCTCGGTATCCAGGGCATTGCCTCTAGTTATTCACTAAGCACTCTATAGTTTTTAGGAGAGCTAACTGTGAGCAGAAACAAAATGTAAATTATTGATACTTTTAATGTTAAAAAGCAGTCATAATTAGACCATTATTTTTTAGAGATAGGGGGGGGTGGTTTTCTAAAATATTTAAACTGCAGTGTCAGTATGAATGAAAGTCCAGCAAATCAAAATTATTCAAGCAGTCAGCTCCTTGAGTTGGCTGATAGGTGGCTGGCACATAATTACGCTCCGTTAGATATTGTCATAGAGCGCGGAGAAGGCTCATGGGTGTGGGATATTGAAGGAAACAAATATTTAGATTTACTAAGTGCTTACGGCGCTTTGAATTTAGGTCATCTACACCCGAGGATTGTAGAGTGTGCTAAGTCTCAGCTACAACGGTTAACTCTTACTAGTCGAGCTTTTCATTCTAAAGAAATCAGCTTACTTGCGATGGAGCTTGCAAAGTTTTGCGAGTTAGAGATGGTTTTATTTATGAATTCGGGGGCTGAAGCGGTAGAGACAGCTATTAAGGCCGCTAGAAAATGGGGTTATGAAAAAAAAGGGATACCGGTCAATAAAGCTGAGATTATCGTATTTTCAAGAAATTTTCACGGGCGGACTACGACTATCGTGGGATTTAGTGATTCATTGTCTGCGAAGGAGGGTTTTGGTCCATTTATTCCAGGTTTTGTGCTTTGTCCCTACGATGATCTAGAGTGTTTAGAGGCTCATATCACACCTCATTGTGTAGGTGTTTTAATCGAGCCTATTCAAGGTGAAGGTGGGGTCAATGTACCTAAAGAAGGCTACCTTAAAGGAGTAGAGTCATTGTGTCGCGCCCATAATGTTCTCCTTATGATTGATGAGGTACAGACCGGCTTTTATCGAACGGGAGTACGATTTGCTTACCAAAGAGAAGCTGTAGACCCTGACCTCCTCATTTTAGGAAAAACGCTAGGTGGCGGTGTAGTGCCAATCTCTGCTGTTGTTGGCAAAAAATCAGTTATGGAAGTTTTTACGCCCGGCACTCATGGGAGCACTTTTGGCGGAAATCCCTTTGCATGTGCTATCGCTCGTGAAGTTCTTTTGATACTGGCAGATCCGATTATAGAAAATCGAGTTGAAAGTTTAGGTGAATTATTTCGACGCACACTTATTGAAGCAAGGTCGCTTAAAGTGAGGTCGGTAAGAGGAAAAGGTCTTTTAATTGGAGTTGAGTTTACAAAAGAAGCAGGTACAGCCAAAGATTATGCGAAAAAACTTCTCGAAAGAAAAATTCTTACTAAAGATACAAGAGTTCAAACCTTGCGTTTCGCTCCACCGCTTACGATTACCGATGAGGACCTCGAATGGGGCTTACAAGGAATTTTAAAAGTTTTGGGTTAATTTTTCGCGTTGTTACTCCCTCATCTGAGATGAATCGCTGAGCCATATTGCTGGGCTCACACTGCTGGGCTCACACTGCTGGGCTCCTATCACGAAACCACGCTCGGAGGGAATCGAACCCCCAACCTGCGGATTTGGAATCCGCTGCTCTACCAGTTGAGCTACGAGCGTATAAATTTGCTCTTGCCGTTAAACTCAAACACGCTAACAAGCTTACTATGATGCATAATTGCTTTGTAGTATTGGCTAGATTTTTTGTAGTAAAGGCTAAATTCACAAAAAAGCTAAGTTAACAGCAAACTTACATTCATAGCAATAAACGAGAATGTTGCGATAAATGATAATGGAGCGGGAGACGAGGCTCGAACTCGCGACCCTCAGCTTGGAAGGCTGATGCTCTACCATTTGAGCTACTCCCGCATTATTTTAAAAAACTTACAACCTTTATGATAAACGCTTTTTAACTACATTAAAATATCTAAACCTTTTAAGTAAATACAGTAAAAATGGTGAGTGCAGGATTCGAACCTGCGTAGGCGTCCGCCAACAGATTTACAGTCTGCCCCCTTTAGCCACTCGGGCAACTCACCTTATCATTTTTGGCTAAAGATATATTAAATCCAATATATTCCTTTTAAACCAAATAACCAAACTGACCAAGTAATTATAAGCAATCAAGCTGACAACGGGACTCGAACCCATAACCTGCTGATTACAAATCAGCTGCTCTACCAATTGAGCTATGTCAGCACTCTACTTAATTCTTGTGCCATCAAGTCTACAATGGAAAGGTAGATAGTTGTAGCTCTCTTGTAAAGAGCAGTTAAGCGTCTCTTTTAATCTTCAGCCTTATTTACAACTTGGTCGAGCTTCCTCATACTCATGCTGCTGTTGCCCACGTAGCTCAGCCGGTAGAGCACTTCCTTGGTAAGGAAGAGGTCGCGGATTCGAGTTCCGCCGTGGGCTCCATTACAAAAATTACATTAGACATTTTTAGTCAGTAGATACATTTAGTCAGAAAAAGGTAAGACAAAATTGGCTGAATAAGGATTTAAGGTAAATCCAGAGTTCGCATACGAAAAGCATTAGAGGCCGAAAGTTTTTGGGCTAACAATGCAGTTTATTTGTTATATGTAATGTTTTGTAGGCGCTTCGATTTTAGGCCAAAAACTCTGGTTTAAAAATCTGGGCCAAATCCCTCTAATTGAAATGCACAGTAAAAACAGTTAAACATAGCTTCTGCCCCACATACGGCGGTAGGTACTGTTTCTGGTTTGAGGTAGTTCTCCAAAAAAGTTAAACATTCGCGCCATTTAGTTGATGTCGATTCCCTATAGGATAAGAAGTAATTCAACGCCTCTGCTGGTACTTTTCTATCGAATAACTTAGCAATTGTAGTGCCTCCGAGGGTGGAACCTTCAACAACATATACACCCCCTAAAAAATAACTGGGGTTGGTTAAAAAATTTGAGGGAAGTGGCACTAAACTGGGAATAGTACCGTTTAAGGTAGCGAGGCTTTGCTCAAGTAAAATACTTTTTTCGCGCTCTTTGAGTAGCTCTGTGAATGTCGAAAAAAAATTAGGTATCACCAATTTTTCCCACGAAAAAATTATGCGAGCGTGGGCTTTTAGTAGTCTGGTTAAAAATGATTCATTTAAAGATTGAGCATTGAAACTAACCAAAGCATCGAGGGCAGCATGAAGTTTTGCAGTGTGCAACCTTAATTCTTTAACCATGGACGGGCGAGGATAAGTGTGATGTTGTGTTGCTGAATTAGGTGACCAAGATGGTTTCATGGTAAGTAGGTAACTAATTTTATGTGAGGTAATCGCCCAAATGGTACACGATTCATCAACAACTTCTACTAGCAACCCCAGCCGGATCTTATCTTCGCCCTTAAGTCAAATTGAACGAGAAAACCTGTGTAATCTTCTTTTTCCTGATTTAGAGGCGTTGCCTACCTTGCCAGCCTTGGAAATTCGATATGGAGAGCGTCCTCTTCCACCTAAGGTTATGGTAACTCGTTTTGCCCCCAGCCCAACTGGATTTATGCATTTAGGTGCTGTTTATGCCGCCCTAATTAACTATAGGTTTGCTTCTCAGACGGGGGGAAAATTTTTGTTGCGGATAGAAGATACTGATCAAAAAAGAAAAGTTGAAGGAGCATTTAATCTGATAGTTGAGTCTCTTGAGATGTTTGGACTCATCCCCAATGAAGGATTTGTACCATCAGAAGGTACGGGGACAATTACGGAGATTGGTGATTACGGACCTTATCAACAGAGTAGCAGAGTGTCTCTGTATAGAGCTCATGTAGCACATCTAATTCGAGAGGGTTCTGCCTATCCATGCTTCGCTTCTGAAGCTCAGCTCAAGGAGATGCAGGAACAACAGCAATTAGAAAGGCAGCGACCAGGATACTACGGGAGATGGGCTATTTGGCGTGATGCTCCTTTAAACCAAATTAAAGACAGCATTGAACAAGGTATACCCTTTGTTATTAGATTTCGCTCAACTGGCGATTACAATAAAAGAATTTCTTGGAAGGATAGTATTCATGAAGTAATGCATCAACCTGAAAATGATTTAGATGCGGTGTTGTTAAAATCTGATGGTACTTCCCTTTACCATTTAGCTCATGTTGTGGACGATCATTTTATGCGAGTCACGCATGTTATTAGAGGTGATGAGTGGCTTTCGTCGGTGCCTCTTCATTTACAATTATTTTCTGCTTTTGGTTATACTCCACCTGTTTACTGTCATTTAGCACCAATTCAAAAGCTTGAATTAGTCGAGGAACAGATTGATGACCAGATTCAGCGCCGTGAATCAAGAAGAAAACTCTCAAAGCGCAAAGATCCCGAGGCAAGTGTAAGTTATTATGTTGAGCATGGATATCCACCGGTAGCCGTGTTGGAGTATCTTCTTCATATAGCTGATTCGAGTTTCGAAGAGTGGCGGTTAAATAATCCGAATGCTACTTGGGCTGATTACGCGCTAAAGTTTCAAAATTTTTCTCGTTCTGGAGCGTTGGTAGATTTAGAAAAACTTCAGAGTGTAAGCAGAGACGTTGTTTCAAGAATGGATCTAGATATTTTATACCATGACGCTATCAAGTGGTGTAAGCAATTTGATTCAGAGTTTGCCAGTATATTGGAAGCAAATGATGATTATACTCGCTCTGCCTTGGATATTGAGCGAACTGGTGATAAAGCAAGCAAGCGCATAGCATCTTGGAGAGACTTACGTCCTCAGCTTTGGTGGTTTTATGATGAATTATTTGTCAATCATCAAGTTTTTCCTTACCCTAAAGTTTTTATAAACACTGAGGTAGTAGATATTCTTGATAGGTTTATCGCGAGCTATGACGAGTCAGACGACAAAGATACTTGGTTTTTAAAGTGTCAAAAAGTAGCAGAGGAGCTACAATACGCTCCAACCATTAAGCTTTATAAGAAGAATCCTAATGTATATAAGGCTCATATAGGTGACGTAACTATGGTTATAAGAGTCGCTATATCTGGCTTAGAGCGGACTCCAGACCTGTATCAGATGCTAAAAGTAATGGGAAGAGATAGAGTAAAAAGCCGTGTTTTAGGCGCAATTGAAAAAATAAGAAGTGAATTTAGTCAGGAACAGCGATAATTTAGAGGTTACATAATATGCAAGTACGCTCAGAAGGAAAGGCTTCGTTAAGGTCAAAATCTAAGGATATAGCTGGTGGTTCATCAGGTTTTATGGGAGTAATTAAAGATACAGTTGATGAATTAAAGAAAGTTCATGCACCTACTAAGCAAGAGACTTTGCAGGCTACTCTCGTAACTCTTGCTATAGTAATTTTTTTTGCGGTAATACTAGCACTCTTAGATTGGGCATTTCGTGGTTTGGTATGGCGCCTTGTTTAGGACGGCGTCATGTTTAGCTGTTTAGTGTAGGCTTAACAGTGTAGGCTTAACAGTGTGGGTTGATTAACGCGTCCTGTATATCCTAGGGCTGTATATCCTAGGGTTTAGATCCCAGAGTTTATAATTCAGAGTTACCTATATTAACTTGAGTTGATTAAACTATCAGTAGCGAGTATCACCATACTTTGTGATATATGTATTTACTTTATATATTAAGGTAACATGTGTTACAGGCAACATATCTGAGTTGTACAGGTAGCAAAAAGTACCAGGTAATGAAAAATACCAGGTAATGAAAAATACAGAGCGCCGACATAATCAAGAGGCTAAAGGCTTTTTTGCTAAGTTTATCGCGAAGCGGTCGTGCGATGTTGTAGACAGACTGTTGTGGACAGATTGGGCTGTTAAATATAGAGTAAGAAATAGAAATAATGCAATCGGCAGGAACAATGGAATCGGGCCAAGAACCATCAGCACCAGTTGAGACAGAACAGCAAGATTTAACTGACGTCAGTCACGATCAAGTCAACAACGACAACAGTACTGGGGCTCTAAATAAATCGCAAAGTGCAAACAGTAGTAACGTCGTTCAAAGTTCAGACAAGAACAAAAACCTGCAATGGTATGCCGTGCACGCGTACTCTGGTTTTGAAATGAAGGCTAAAAAAACTTTAGAGGATCGAGTTAAAGCTCACGGCATGAGCGAACAATTTGGAGAGATTTTAGTACCTCAAGAGACCGTAGTTGAACTAGTGAAAGGTCAAAAGAAAACTTCCAGTAAGAAGTTCTTTCCAGGATACCTTTTAGTTCAGATGGTACTGAACAGAGATACCTGGCACTTAGTAAATGAAACTCCAAAGATTTCAGGGTTTTTGGGAGATGCCACTGATCCCGATCCAGTACCACAAGAAGAAGTTTCGCGCATTTTAGCACAGGTTGAAGAAGGAACCAGTGCTCCACGGTCTAAGGTAAGTTTTGAGCAAGGAGAGCCCGTAAAAGTGATTGATGGACCGTTTGCTGATTTTAATGGAACTATTGACGAAGTTAGACCAGAAAAAGAAAAAGTTAGGGTTTTAATTAGTATTTTTGGACGAGCTACTCCGGTGGAGCTAAATTTCTCTCAAGTTGAAAAACTGTAGAGTATAGTTGTGTTTCTTTTTATTTCAGTATAAAAGTCCGTGTCTAGTTTATGCGATAAGTTTAAAGCGAGAAATTATCTCTTGATTCAAAGAGATTGTTTCATCTGGTGAAGGATCTGGTGCTGAAACTAGGCGCAGCTGGTTTATATTTGGTACTGGTATTGTATATTAGAGTCGACCCCGATTTGTTTTAATATCGTCGGGAGATACGATTGTTTTACGGTGATAACAAGTTATTTGGTATTTTTTTAAATTTTGACATCGAGAGGAAAAGATGGCTAAAGAAGTGATGGCCCTTATAAAGCTACAAGTTAAGGGGGGACAGGCCAATCCCGCACCTCCAATCGGGCCGGTTCTAGGTCAGAATGGTGTAAATATAATGGAGTTTTGTAAACAATTTAATGCTCGGACTCAGAAACAAGTAGGAGAGATCATCCCTGTTGTTATAACAGTTTTTAAAGATCGCTCATTTACCTTTATTACCAAAACGCCGCCAGTATCGTATCTTCTTAAAAAAGTATTGAAACTCGATAAAGGCTCATCTGAGCCAAACAAAAACAAGGTAGCTAAAATTACTCGTGCTCAGGCTTTAGAAATAGCTCGTCAGAAGTTGGAAGACCTCACCGCTGCCTCTGAAGAAGCTGCTTTGAAGACCGTGATGGGTACGGCTAGAAGCATGGGGATCGAGGTAATTGATTAGTAGGGATATTATTAAAAGCAAGATTACAAACATAAACTTGGCATAAAAATAAAGTATAAGGCTCCGAGAGAGTGGAATTATGGCAAAAACAGGAAAACGCTTCGCGTCAGCACAAAAACTAGTTGTTGCTGGAAAAGCCTATTCGCTAGAAGAGGGCTGTGAATTAGTGAGTCAGCTTGGTACAGCAAAGTTTGATGAGACCGTCGAGGCTGCAATCCGGCTAGGTGTAGATCCTCGTAAAGCGGATCAAAACGTGCGAGGTAGTGTAGGCTTGCCACACGGTCTTGGTAAGACTGTGAGGGTTGCTGTATTTGCTAAGGGCGATAAAGCTCAAGAAGCAGAGGCTGCCGGCGCAGACATCGTGGGGGGGGATGACTTGGTGGAGCGTATCAAGGGAGGCTTCTCAGAGTTTGATAGTGTTATTGCTACACCTGATATGATGGTACAAGTAGGTAAGGTTGGCCGCATTTTGGGTCCGCGCGGTTTGATGCCTTCACCTAAAGTGGGCACAGTGACTTTTGAGGTCGGAGAGACTGTAAAAGCAGTGAAAGCTGGTCGCGTTGAATACAAGGTTGACAAAGCAGGTATAGTTCACGCTCCGATAGGTAAAGTATCCTTTGGTTCTGATAAAATAAGAGAAAATTTTATTGCTCTATTACAAGCTCTTTCGAGGGCTAAGCCGTCAACAAGTAAGGGAATATACTTTCGGTCGTTATCTCTGTCTCCAACGATGGGTCCAGGGGTGATAATTGACTCGGGTGTCACAAGGGCTATTTAATTTTAGTTAGGTAGTTCTGGTAAATATTTTTCAGAGTAGATGGCGGGGTAAGTAATGGAAAAACACGAAAAAGTTTCTCTCGTAAATTCATTAAAAAGTTCATTGAAGACAGCGCAGATAGCCGTTTGCGCCGATTTTCGTGGATTAACTGTAGCTGAAGCTACCGCTTTCCGGCGTGAACTAAGAGGCGTTGGGGCGACTGCTCTTGTTGTTAAAAATACCTTAGCCAAACTGGCTTCTCAGCAAGCATTTGAAGATGGCAGTGACAGTGAAGTCGATAAGTTTATACACTCCTTTAACGGGCAATCGTTGGTTGTATATTCAGCTATTGATCCAGTTTCACCGGCTAAGATTTTAGCAAAGTATGGTGGAGAAAAAGGTAAAATCGCTGTTAAGGGAGCGATGCTTGAAGGACGTTTTCTCGATGCTAAGGGTATTGATGCAGTTTCTAAGTTACCTGGTCGGGAAGAATTGCTGGTTCAGTTGCTTAGATTGATGAATACACCAGCCACCAGAATAGTACGTCTTCTTTCTGCACCAAGCACAAAAGTGGTTAGAGTTATTAACGCTCAGAAAGAAAAATTGGCAGAAGCAGCGTAATATTGGTAAGGGTGTATGTTTGTTTAGCGAAATGCTTGCCTTCGTTTAAATGGTGTGATAGCTCAACAAGCTCACAGTGAAAAAAGTATTAGGGCTTTCCTCTTGTGGTCTAATACAAAAAAAGGCTACCCCTTCAGAATTTGGCTCTCTGAAGAGAAGCTATTAAGCCGGTGTGAAAAAATAGAAATCTTAGCATTGATTACTAATAAAATATAAAAAGTTTTGTTCAGGAAAGGAGAAGAAATGAGCGACGTAGTAACAATTGAGCAGGTTAAATCATTTATAAAAAACATGTCGCTTATGGAAGCGGCTAAACTAGTAAAGGATCTTGAGGAAGAATTAGGAGTGAAAGCAGACGCTCCAGCTGCTATGGTGATAGCTGGTGGGGCAGGTGCTGGGGCAGCTCCTGTTGAAGAAAAGACTGAATTTGCAGTTCATTTGGAAGATGCCGGTGCTGAGCGGGTAAAAGTTATTAAGGTAGTACGGGAATTAACTGGTCTAGGGCTTAAAGAAGCAAAAGATCTTGTGGAAGCAGCACCAAAAGCTGTTAAGGAAGCTCTTCCAAAAGCAGATGCTGAAGCTGCCAAGAAAAAACTTGAAGAGGCTGGAGCTAAGGCCAGTATCAAGTAGTGTAATCTTTACTGCTGTTAATTTTAGCCAACAGTCTGTAATACCGTACTCTTGCGTCATAAGTTGTTGCAGGGTACGGTATAAACAGTTGTCAAATCAGTAAATTCACAAAAGCTTCAGATCAGCATAACTTTTTGAAGGCCTTAATTCGAATTTACTGTTAACACTGATTGAAAAGCAGAAAAAATTCTCGTCAGTGAACAAAAGTAAAGTAATGTTGATAAACTCACTTACTACTAATTGTTTCTCTGGCAAAGACAAAGCGCCACATATAAAATTTACACATAAGTAATAGTGGGTATGAAAGATTCTCTGAAGACTAATGTCCGGCTCCGTCGCAGTCACTCGAAGATTGAAGAAGTAGTCCAAGTTCCAGACTTGATTCAAATTCAAAAACAATCATATGAGAGATTTTTACAAGTTGGGGTACCTCCGGAAAAAAGGGAGGATATAGGACTGCAGAAAGTTTTCAAATCTGTGTTTCCTATCAGAGATTATAATAATACTGCTTCATTGGAGTTTGTATCTTATTCTCTTGGAACCCCGAAATATGATGTAGAGGAGTGTCGCGATAGAGGAATGACCTGGGCGGCTCCCCTTCGTGTAACTATCCAACTTATTCTCTGGGATATAGATGCAGAAACAGGAAGTCGGACTTTAAGCGCGCTGAAGGAGGATGTTGTCTACTTTGGTGAAATTCCTCTTATGACAGAGCGAGGTACCTTTATGGTAAATGGTACCGAGCGAGTTATAGTAAGTCAGCTTCATCGGTCTCCAGGGGTGTTCTTTGATCACGACGGTGGGAAGAGTCATATTTCAGGCAAATTACTATATTCTGCAAGGATAATTCCGTACCGAGGTTCATGGATAGATTTTGAATTTGATATAAAAGATCTATTGTTTGTACGAATTGATAGACGTCGCAAGTTAAACGCATCTGTTCTGCTGCGTGCTCTTGGTATGTGTGAGGACGAGATTTTAAGTACATACCACAAAACAGATGAAATAAAATTTAGCAAGCGAGGGATAGTTACAAAAGTATTTAAGGCTAGTCAACTTGAGGGTCAAAAATCATTTCGAGAAATTAAGTCCGACAGCAAGGTGATTGTAAGGCAGGGGGGCAAGTTTAACAGGGCGGTAATCCGTAGATTAAAGGAAGCGGATATAAGTGAGATCGAAATAGATCCGGATTCAGTTTCAGGAATGGTAAGTGCGCATACTATTCTTCATGTTGAAGAAGAGGTAGTAAATCGAAAGACTGGTGAGGTTTTAGCTGAGCAGGGCGAAGTTATTATTGGTTGGGAATCGATTAAAGAAAGATTCAAGTCTTTAGCAGAGTTATTAAATGAGGCCGATGCGCGTGTTGAGCTAAACAAGGCCCGTATAATAATCAACGCTGGTGAAGAGCTTGTTCCTGACAAAATAAATCAAAAAGAAGAGATTGTTGAAGAGGGTACAGTTTCCGCTCTCAAGAGGATTGGTATAGAGTCGATTGAGGTTTTATTCCTCGATGACCATCATATAGGTGACTCTCTGCTTAGGACACTTTGGTCTGATAAAATGACCAATGACGTAAATGATCTATATGCAAGATTAACTGGCCAAGCTTGTGAGGATAGTTTAATTGAGATATACAGGCGTCTTCGTCCTGGAGATCCTCCAAGACCAGAGACTGCAACATCCACTTTTAAGAACTTGTTTTTTAACTCTGATAGATATGATCTATCAGATATTGGTCGTTATAAGATTAATCACAAGCTCTTTATATCTCAGGGACGAGAAGCTCCACCTTTGGATCAAGGAACCCTATCTATCGAAGATATTAAAGAAACAGTCCGTTATCTATTGGAATTGAGAAATTCTAATGATCCAATCCGCCACTCTGTGGATGATATCGACCATTTGGGAAATAGACGAATACGCTCAGTTGGTGAGTTAGTCGAAAATCAATTTCGAATTGGACTGGTTCGTATGGAGCGTGCGGTCAAGGAACGCATGGGCATGCAAGATATAGACACTCTGGTTCCACAGGATCTTATTAATTACAAACCTGTTGCTGCAGTTGTTAAGGAGTTTTTTGGGTCATCTCAGTTATCTCAATTTATGGATCAAACAAATCCTCTATCAGAGGTAACTCACAAGCGACGTTTATCAGCTCTCGGGCCAGGTGGATTAACTAGAGACAGAGCTGGATTCGAAGTTAGGGATGTAAACCCTACTCATTACGGTCGGATTTGTCCAATAGAAACACCAGAGGGGCCAAATATTGGTTTGATAGCTTCACTTGCAGTTTACGCTAGAGTAAATGAATTTGGTTTTATTGAAACCCCATATAGAGTAGTTGATAGTACAAATGCTGTTAGTTCAGATATTGTTTACTTGTCAGCACTTGAGGAGGAACGTGAAACAATAGCACAGGCTAGCGCGCCACTTAATGACGGGGGAAAATTCGCAGAACAATTAGTTTCATCACGACGGAATGGTGAATATGTTCTTTCTCCTTCTGATGATGTAACTAAGATGGATGTTAGTCCCCGTCAAATCGTGAGCGTCGCTGCATCTCTTATTCCATTTTTAGAAAATGATGATGCAAACAGGGCACTCATGGGTTCTAATATGCAGCGTCAGGCTGTACCCTGTTTAAAAGCACAGGCGCCCCTTGTAGGAACTGGAATCGAAAGAATAGTTGCGCGTGATTCAGGGGCAACAAAAGTTGCTCGTCGTTCCGGAAAGGTAGTATCGGTAGACTCCGAAAGAATCGTAGTAAAAGCTGACCAGATTAGTGATGACCAACTAGATACAGGGGTTGATATTTACAAGCTTGTAAAATATCGACGCTCTAATCAAAATACCTGCCTAAATCAGCGTCCAATCGTGAGAGCCGGTGAAGAGGTAGCTGCTGGTGAGGTAATAGCAGACGGTCCAAGCACTGATATGGCAGAACTCGGGCTAGGCCAGAACGTAGTCGTAGCGTTTATGCCATGGGGTGGCTATAACTTCGAAGATTCAATCCTTATAAATGAAAAATGTGTTGAGAAGGATATTTTCACCTCTATCCATATTGAAGAATTCGAATGTATAGCTCGAGATACAAAGTTAGGGAAGGAAGAGATAACCAGAGATATTCCGAATGTCGGAGAGGAAGCCTTAAAAAATCTAGATGATTCAGGCATTATTTGTGTCGGTGCTGAAGTCAAGCCCGGTGATATTTTAGTTGGTAAAATAACTCCAAAGAGTGAGACTCAGCTGAGCCCTGAAGAAAAATTACTACGGGCTATATTTGGTGAAAAGGCTGGTGAAGTTAGGGATACAAGTTTGAAGCTGCCACCCGGAGTGGAAGGGACGGTAATTTCCGCTCAGGTATTTACTCGAAAAGGAATCGAAAAGGATGAGCGTACCCTAGGTATAGAAAGGCGAGAGGTGGCTCGGTTAGAGCAAGACCAAAGAGATGAAATTAAAATTATAATAGATGCCGCATTCTCTGAAATTAGGGATATTCTTTTAGGTCAAGTTACTACTGGTCGTCTTGTTGATGACAGAAGAGAAGAGTTGCTTCCTAAGGGTGTCCAGTTGACAGTAGACCATCTCAAAGAAATCCCTTTTGAGTATTTACGAGATATTCAAATTGGTGATGAGCTCGGTCAGGAACGAGTTAATCGTATAGTAGTTAGTACCGGACAATTAATTAACAGTAAAAGGGCTGTGCTTTCTGAAAAGATAGCTCGACTTCAGGAGGGTGATGAATTAGCTCCTGGAGTTATAAAGTTGGTGAAGGTATTTATTGCGATTAAGCGTAAGCTACAAGTAGGTGATAAGTTGGCAGGCCGCCACGGAAATAAAGGTGTCCTCTCAAGGGTCTTACCTCAGGAGGATATGCCTTATCTTGCAGATGGTACACCTGTCGATATTGTACTTAATCCCCTAGGTGTTCCTTCTCGTATGAATGTTGGCCAGATTTTAGAGACTCATCTTGGCCTCGCTTCTTGGGAATTAGGTAGAAAATTAAGAGATCAACTTGAACCTCTTATTGATGTAGCTACAGGATTGGAGCGTTCAGATGTTTCTGATGAAAATAAAAAACGAGGAATTGGGTCTGTACGGGAGCTTTTAGAGAAAGTTTTTGGCACACGAACAGAGGGAAAATTTATCAGGTCGCTATCAGATAAGTCAGTCCTTGAGTTTGCAAGACGTTCAATTGGAGGTATTCACTTTGCTAGTCCGGTTTTTGACGCGACGAATGAAGATGAAATAGAACAACTATTAAAAGTTTCTGGTTTGGATGGTACAGGCCAGATTCAGTTGTATGATGGGCGCACTGGAGAACCTTTTAGTGAGAAGGTTACAGTAGGTGTCATGTATATGCTCAAACTTGATCACCTAGTTGATGATAAAATTCATGCTAGATCTACTGGGCCATATTCTTTAGTTACCCAGCAGCCTCTTGGTGGTAAAGCTCAGTTTGGTGGACAACGTCTAGGAGAGATGGAAGTATGGGCTCTTGAAGCTTATGGAGCCGCCTATACTCTTCAGGAGTTTTTGACCGTTAAATCTGATGATGTGACTGGGCGTACTAGAATGTACGAGTCAATTGTCAAGGGTGAGCATGTTCTTGAACCAGGTTTGCCGGAATCATTCAATGTAATGATGAAGGAGTTACAATCTTTGGGACTAGATGTTGAACTAATCGAAGAGGCAAGTCAGGAGGGCGTTGAAAATTCTGACACTGAATTTGGTATGGGGAGCCAAGCAGCATAGAGTGAAATAGACTAAAAGTTAAAACTTTTATTTTCTAAATTGTTTTTATGCCTGTATCGTTGACTTATAATGAAAATGTCGGTATTACAGCACGACAATATTCGGACAAAGAATAAGGGGTGCAATGGCTTAGTCAACACCCTTCAAAATGTCTAATTAAAAAGCTTAAGCATAATAGCAAAAGCAGTTTTATCGAGAAGTTTCAAAGATTACGAATCCAGCTTGGACTCGTACTTGTAAAAAATGTTGCTCAAAAAAAGCAAAGAGATATACGCTAACTTTTTTAAAAGCAAATTTCTTCAAAAGATAAAATTAAAAAGATAAAAAGTGATAAATGAAATCCAGTTAGAGGTAAACCTCAACTGCACATGTAATCAATTTATTATCAAGCGAAGTATTTGAAATTCGCAAGTTTCAAAAAGGTACGGTTATAACGACCAAACCGAAAGGAAACTGCTCAAAGAGTATTCAATAACAAAGTCTGACTTGAGTCTCAGTTCTTGTTAAGAAGCTCGAAGAAAAAAAGTTTCAAACATGGAGATGAACTTATATAGAGTTTAGGTTAACATCTAGCATCAACCAGAGAGCGTGTGGGTTAATCGCCGGATTTTAAGATATTTAAGTTTAAGTATTTGGAGAGGCACCGAAAAAAATGCCAACGATAAATCAACTTGTAAGAAAAGCAAGGTTAAAAAAGAAAGCTCGAACAAAGTCTCCAGCTTTGGAAAGGTGTCCACAGAAAAGAGGCGTTTGTACAAGGGTATACACACAGACACCTAAGAAGCCCAACTCAGCCTTGAGAAAGGTAGCTCGTGTAAGGTTAACTACAGGTATGGAGGTTACTAGCTACATTCCAGGAGTTGGCCACAATCTTCAGGAACACTCAGTAGTGCTAATTCGAGGTGGAAGAGTAAAAGATTTGCCTGGGGTTAGATATCATATTATCCGAGGTAAGTTGGAAGCTCATGGGGTACAGGATAGACGGCAAGGTCGCTCTAAGTACGGTGCAAAACGTCCAAAATAGTATTCAGTACATATAGCTTAATTCTGATTAAATAAATAAATGCAAAATAAAAAAGTTTAAATGGGAAAAGCTAAAGTTTAATCTCGGATAATTTATGACACGCAGAAAAAAAGACTTTTCACGAGAACTATTACCAGATCCAAAATATGCGGATCTTACCATTACTAGATTGGTGAACACTCTAATGAAAGATGGTAAAAAGAGTGTTGTTGAGAAGGCGTGTTATGATGCCCTCGACATAATTACTGAACGAATGAAGTCAGATTCGTTGCAGATATTTAAGCAAGCAATCGACAATCTTAAGCCTATGGTAGAAGTGCGTAGTCGTCGAGTAGGTGGAGCTACATATCAAGTTCCAACAGAGGTCAGACCGAGAAGAGCTGAATCTCTTGCTATCAGATGGTTAGTCGATGCTGCAAATGGAAGAAGTGAGAGAGGCATAGCTTTGCGCCTCGCAGGAGAACTAATGGATGCTTCGTCAAATAGAGGCGTCGCTATTAAAAAGCGTGAGGACACTCATAGAATGGCTGAGGCAAATAAAGCCTTCTCGCACTTTCGCTGGTAGGAGGATTGCCTTCGGGTTTATAGGCAATTACTAAAAAATTTACGCTAAAAGAATATAATCCACGCAATGTCAAAAAAAGATCTCTCTACAACTCGAAATATCGGTATAATGGCACATATTGATGCCGGTAAAACAACCACAACCGAAAGAATTCTTTTTTATACTGGAATAAATTATAAGATAGGCGAAGTTCATGAAGGTGCTGCCACAATGGACTATATGGAGTTGGAGCAAGAGCGAGGGATTACCATTACCTCTGCAGCAACTACCTGTGAATGGAAAGGTTCAGACGGTCAACGGATAGCTCATAAGATTAATATTATCGACACTCCTGGCCACGTTGATTTTACGATTGAAGTCGAGCGTAGCCTAAGGGTTTTAGATGGAGCAATTGCCGTTTTCGACGGAGTAAGTGGGGTTGAACCACAGTCTGAAACTGTATGGCGTCAGGCTAATAAGTTTAATGTGCCCAGATTCTGTTTTATCAACAAACTTGATAGGATGGGAGCAAATTTTGAGAAAGGGGTAGAATCAATTCGTAATAGGCTTCAAGCAAATGCTGTTCCCGTCCAATTGCCGATAGGAATAGAGAGTGATTTTATAGGTATAGTCGATTTAGTAGAGATGCAAGGGATCTACTATCTTGATGAGACTAAGGGTGCTCAGTTTGAAATCCGACCAATACCAGATGAACTTGTTGAGCCTGCAAAGAGAGCTAGAGAGAGCTTAATTGAGGCAGCTGCTGATTTTGATGAAGAGCTTCTGGAGCGTTATTTGGCTGGAAATGAGATTTCTCCAGCTGACCTAAGAGCGGCTATTAGGAAGGGAACCTTGTCAATGAAGCTCTTTCCGGTTTTATGTGGAAGTGCTTTTAAAAATAAGGGCGTACAACCTTTATTGGATGCGGTTATCGATTATCTTCCTTCACCACTCGATGTACCTCCTGTTGAAGGAGTAGACCCTTCATCTTCTGATGGGGCAATATTATCTCGCTCAGCAAACCCCAATGAACCGTTCTGTGCATTAGCTTTTAAAATTATATCGGATCCTTTTGTAGGAACACTGACCTTCTTTAGAGTTTATTCCGGAACAATAACTCCAGGTACAGCAGTGTACAATGCGACACGAAGCGAAAAAGAAAGAATCGGTCGTATTGTAAAAATGCACGCTGATAAGAGAGAGGAAGTTAAGGAGATTTCTGCCGGCGACATTGGCGCTGCGGTCGGTCTTAAATCAACTATAACAGGCGATACGCTATGTGAGCCTGGTTCATTAATTGTACTCGAATCAATCAAAGCACCTGACCCGGTTATAAGCGTGGCTATTGAGCCTAAGACTAAGGCCGATGAAGAGAAGCTTGGTTTATCATTGATGAAGCTTGCAAAGGAAGATCCATCCTTAAGGGTAACATCTGACCCCGATACAAAACAGACTATCATCGCTGGAATGGGTGAGCTTCATTTAGATATTATTAAGTCACGACTTGAACGAGAATATGGCGTTCAAACAGATGTAGGTAAACCTCAAGTAGCTTATCGAGAAACTATTCTTGGTAAAGTTGAAAATGAAACTAAGTATGCTAAGCAGTCAGGTGGTAGAGGTCAGTTTGGTCATGTCTTTCTTCGTGTTGAGCCGCTTGAAAGAGGAGCCGGGGTTCAATTTGTTGATGAAATAAAAGGGGGAGTAATACCTAAAGAGTACGTTCCCGCAGTTGAAAATGGCGTTCGGGAAGCATTGACTGGGGGTATTTTTGCAGGATATCCAGTTATAGACTTAAAAATTGCTTTATTTTATGGAAGCTTTCACGAAGTTGACTCTAGCGAAATAGCTTTTAAAATAGCTGGCTCGATGTGTGTAAAGGAAGCATGCAGAGAGGCCGGATTGCAACTTCTTGAGCCAATTATGGCGGTAGAAGTAGTCTGTCCTGATGATTTTATAAGCAATGTTGTTGGTGACTTGAATAGGAGGAGAGCTCGTATACAAGGAATGGAGCCAAGGGCGGGTGCACAAGCTGTAAAAGCTGAAGTTCCATTGTCGGAGATGTTTGGATATTCTACTGACTTACGTTCTGGTACGCAGGGTAGAGGTACGTTTTCTATGGAGTATGATCATTATGCGCCTGTACCTCAGCATATTGCTGAACAGATAGCTAAAAAGTAGTTAAGTACAGTTAAAGTGTAGATCAGGATAAAGCTAATAGTGAAAAGATTATTTACAGAGTAGGTCGATAATAATTAGAAAAATTATATCGATATGTTTAATATTTAAATGGTTATACTAATAAAAGTAAAAACTGGAGCAAATAATGGCAAAGGGTAAATTTGAACGTACAAAACCCCACGTAAATATAGGTACTATCGGTCACGTTGACCATGGTAAAACCACATTAACGGCGGCTTTAGTAAACACTCAGGCTGGACGTTCTTTGGCAAAAGTAAAAAGCTATCAAGATATTGCCAAGGGGGGGACAGTAAGAGATGCAACTAAAACTGTAACCATTGCTTCAGCTCATGTTGAGTACGAGACAGCCAATCGTCACTACGCTCATGTTGACTGCCCAGGGCACGCAGATTATGTAAAAAATATGATTACTGGTGCAGCTCAAATGGACGGCGCTATTCTTGTAGTCAGTGCGGCTGATGGTCCGATGCCTCAGACTCGAGAACATATATTACTCGCGCGTCAAGTGGGAGTTCCAAAGATTGTTGTTTTTTTGAACAAAGTCGATGTCGTAAATGACCCTGAATTACTTGAACTTGTGGAAATGGAAGTCAGGGATCTTTTAAATCAATATGATTTTCCAGGTGATGATACTCCGATAATACGCGGTAGCGCCCTTAAAGCACTTAACGGTGAAGATAGTGAAATAGGTATTGGCGCAATTGATAAGTTACTAGCAACTATTGACGAATATGTTCCTATCCCAGAAAGGGAGATTGATAAGGCTTTTTTGATGTCTGTTGAGGATGTATTTTCGATTGCAGGGCGTGGCACAGTAGCAACAGGTCGTGTAGAACGCGGGAGAGTGAAGGTTGGAGAGGAAGTAGCAATAGTAGGTCTTCGTCCAATTCAAAAGACTACCGTAACCGGTGTTGAGATGTTTAATAAACAACTCGATGAGGGAGTAGCTGGTGACAACGTAGGTTGTTTGCTTAGGGGATTGAAGCGAGAAGATATCGAAAGAGGGCAGGTATTAGCCGCTCCAGGTAGTATAACTCCACACAAGAAATTTAAAGCTGAAGCTTATATCCTGAAGAAGGAGGAAGGTGGACGTCATAAGCCGTTTTTTGGTGGCTATCGTCCTCAGTTCTATTTCAGAACAACGGATGTGACTGGAGTAATTAAGCTACCTCAAGGCGTTGAGATGGCAATGCCAGGTGACCACATAAATTTGGATGTAGAGCTTTATACAGAAATAGCACTCGAGCGTGGAGTAAGGTTTGCTATCCGTGAAGGTGGAAGGACTGTTGGCTCTGGTGTCGTAACAGAAATTATCGAATAGGAAATAGCTTTTATAATGACTGGCCTTGTAGTTAAGCTTATCTAACGAAAGGCCTAGTCAAAAGCAATTCAGATAATTTCTAGCTTAAAAGTATCGTTTGTTAAAGGCAAAAAGCATTCAGTAAATAAAAAAGGGCTATATAATTTCATCACAAGTAATCTGCTTTAAAATTACTTATAAAGACCGATTATTTTGTTTGAAGGCAGTAGTTTCTTTGAAATAAATGCACAAATGGCAGTAGGTAAATAATGGTAAGTGGCAATCTAATAAGGGTTCGGTTGAAAGGATACGACTATCGGCAGCTTGATAGTGCTGTAGCTGATATTGTGCAAACGGTTCGTCGTACAGGTGGAAGAGTAGCTGGCCCAATCCCACTGCCGACAAAGATTGTAAGATATACTGTAAACCGGAGCTCTTTTATTGATAAAAAGTCTCGAGAGCAGTTTCAGGTTTCTACCTATAAACGATTGATTGATATTTTGGAACCGACCCAGCAAACAATTGACGAATTAGGAAAGTTGGAACTGTCCACGGGCATCGGTGTAGAGATTAAATTAATGTAAATAGCAGCTTGTGAAATTAAGTAGCGACTCTAATAACTAACTAGGCAATAGTAACGGCTCAAGATATGTCATCTCAGTCAAAAACAAATCTACCGCAGATAATTGGGCGAAAGCTCGGAATGGCTCAGGTGTTTCGCCCTGACGGAACCTGTATAGCTGTCACGGTCATCGAGGCCGGTCCCAATCAGGTGTTAGGGTTAAAGTCTTCTTCAGATCATGGATATGAAGCCGTCCGAGTCGGATTTTCGCCTATACCGGGTAAACGGCTGTCTCAGGCAGTAAAAGGTGAGTTCATAAAAGCTGAGACTCCTAGTTTTAGATTTGTTCGCGAACTAAGATGCTCAGCCGATATATTAGGTGTAGCGTCGGTTGGTGATACAGTTGAGTTAGGCTCAATGTTTCCAGCAGGTACCTATGTTGATGTATCTGGGACATCTATCGGTAAGGGGTTTTCAGGGGTTGTAAAGCGGTTTCATTCCAAAGGTCAACCGATGAGTCGAGGGACTCACGAGTATCGGCGTCATATTGGGGCTGTTGGTTGTCGGAAGTTTCCAGGTAGGATTTTCAAAAACAAGAAAATGCCGGGTAGAATGGGTGGTGAGAAAGTAACTATTCAGAATCTTGAAGTAGTAGATGTTCATGCCGACAAGCATATTCTTCTGGTAAAGGGTGGAATTCCTGGTCCAAAAGGTAGCCTTGTAAAAGTAAAAGTGGCAATTAAGCGCATCTCTAAAATTGGGAGTGGAAATGGAAGTTAGTTTACGCTCAGTGGATGGGCTAGAAATAGGACGTCATCAAATAAAAACCTGTATTTCACAGTCAGGTAGCAATTACGAAGGATATGCTCCCTTAGTTCATGAGGTGTATGTTTGTTCTGCTTTAAAGTTTAGGCAGGGTACTCATTCAACTATTAACAAAGCTGCATTTAAGGGCGGTAGCCGAAAGCCATGGAGGCAAAAAGGCTCTGGAAGAGCTAGAGCTGGTGGAGCTGATTCACCTATCTGGGTTGGAGGGGCAATAGCTCATGGCCCCACACCTAATAAGAATTACCTCAGAAGGATGAGTTCAAGAAGTAAAGCATTGGCTCTTAGTGCTCTTTTGTGTTCAAGATCTGCTGAAGGCTCTCTTTTCGGGTTAGATAGTTCGCTTTCGTTATCCGCGAAGACGAAAGATGCAGACAGAGTCCTCAAGAGTTGTTTCTCTAACCAGAACTCAAAGATTCTCTTCGTTATTTCAGGGAAAGATGGTGATTCTCTGATTGCAAGAGCTGTAAGAAATATCCCTTACGTTTGGGTTTGTGAAGTTGGAAAAATAGGGGTGGCTGAAGTTTTACATACAGGTGCAGTAGTTTTTACAGCTGAAAGTTTGGAACTGTTACCGAAACGGTTTGAAAGATGGCTATAGGCAATGTTTCTTAGTTTTTGGTCCGTAGTTTAAGTACTTAGTTACTAATTATAGGGTGTAGTATGGATGAGAGTAATAAAGTTTCTCTCCGATCATTTAAGGTATTAAAAAGGCCTTTAGTCACTGAAAAAAGTGCAGGTGGTTTAGGAGAAAGAACGTTTTCTTTTGAGATTGACAGCAGAGCTACAAAAAACGACGTGCGTAGAGCAGTAGCAGCTTTGTTTAATGTAAAAGTCGAATCAGTAAGAACCTTATCGATTCTCGGTAAGATAAAGCGTACAGCTCGTGGGTCAACTAGGCGTGCCGGTATTAAGAAAGCATATGTAACACTAGTTCCTGGTGAACGTTTAGAACTAGTTGAGGGAATATAAAAATGGGAATGAAAAAGTATAGACCGGTCACTCCAGCACGTCGGCAGTATTCCGTTTCCGATTTCAGTGAAATCACCTGTGATAAGCCAGAGCGCTCATTACTTGCGCCGATTAGGAGAACCGGTGGTCGGAATAATCAGGGAAGGGCAACAAATATTAATAAGGGTTCCGGTCACAAGAAGCGCTATCGCATAATCGATTTTCGTCGAGACAAGGTTGGTATTACAGCTGAAGTAGCAACAATAGAGTATGATCCCAATCGTTCTGTTCGCATAGCTTTGCTTAAATATAAGGACGGTGATAAGCGTTATATTCTTGCGCCTTTATTGCTAAAGGTAGGAGACGTTGTATCGTCTGGGAACACGGCTGAGATTAAGCCAGGTAACGCTCTTCCATTGAAAGTTATCCCGACTGGGCAACCTATTCATGCGATTGAGCTCAAGCCAGGTAAAGGTGCACAACTCGTCCGCTCTGCAGGAAATTCAGCTCAGCTTGTAGCGAAGGAGGGTCGTTATGTGTTAATTAAGCTTCCTTCAGGTGAAATGAGGCGTGTTCTTGATTCGTGCATGGCCTCAATCGGTGTGCTGAGTAATCCCGAGCATTCTAACATAGAGCTTGGAAAGGCTGGAAGGAGTAGATGGTTGGGTCGCCGTCCACATAACAGGGGGGTTACCAAAAATCCAGTGGATCACCCAATGGGAGGCGGAGAGGGTCGTACTTCAGGTGGTAGGCATCCTTGCTCCCCAACAGCTATACCTGCAAAAGGGTTTAAGACTAGAAAAAACAAAAGGACAGAGCGTTTTATTTTAAGACGCCGTCAATAAAATTATATTAGTTTTTTGGTTTACCAATTAATGTTTTAGAAGAAGTTATATGGCACGTTCACTAAAAAAAGGACCTTTTGTGGATAACAGTCTACAAAAGTGGTTAAATCGCGTAAAATCAGGTCTTCACCGGGGTCCAATAAAAACATGGTCTAGGCGGTCAACGATCACTCCGGACATGATAGGGGTTTCGTTTGCGGTACACAATGGGAAGCAATTTACTGCTGTATTTGTGACAGAAAACATGGTTGGTCATAAGTTAGGTGAGTTTTCACCTACGCGCAATTACCATGGGCATACTTCTAAAAAGGGCAGTAAATAGAGACAGGCTGGAGTTTGGTTATGGCAAAAGAAATAAAAAAAAGTCGGCCTGTAAAGCCAGTGGCAAAAGCAATTCTTAGGAATGTGCATATTTCACCTCGTAAGCTCAGGCTTGTTGCTGATTCTGTACGTGGAAAGCAGGTGGAATTAGCGTTAAATATCCTCGGAGTTACACCCAAAAAAGGTGCTCGTTTAGCTGAAAAAGTATTGAAGTCAGCCATTGCAAACGCGCATTCAAAGCACGGCGTAGATATTGATGCCTTATGGATTAGTCAAATTTATGTTGACATGGGACGAACCTTAAAGCGTTTTATGCCTCGAGCGCAGGGAAGAGCCACACCGATCCGAAAGCGTTTTTCTCATATGATAATTGAAGTAGGTATACGGTAGGGTCTTTTTTAAGTTTTAAAAGGTAAGTATGGGACAAAAAGTTAATCCGAACGGACTGCGGCTGGGGCTGTTACGCAATTGGAATTCGCGTTGGTTTGCGACAAAGGAAAGTGGCCGGTATATTGGTGAGGATAGGAAACTTCGTAAATTTGTTAAAGACAGGCTTAGTAGTGCCGGAATTGCTCGTGTAGAAATTGAAAGAGCTCCAGCTCGTGTTCGTATTCATATACATACAGCTAAACCTGGCTTAGTAATTGGGAAGAAAGGAAAGGACATTGAAGATTTAAAAGCTGTTTTACGGCGATTAGTGGGTAGAGACGTACTCGTTAACATCATTGAGTCTCGTAAGCCTGATACAGATGCTCAGTTAGTAGCAGAAGCTATTGCGTTTCAATTAGAGAGGCGAGTGAATTTTCGAAGAGCACTAAAAGAGGCAGTTAATCGCGCTTTGCGGGCCGGTGCTGAAGGTGTTAAAGTCTGCGTCTCCGGCAGACTAAATGGGGCTGAAATTGCGCGTTCTGAGAAGTATATGGAGGGTCGGGTACCATTACATACATTGCGAGCAGACATTGATTATGCAACAGCTGAGGCTCAGACCACCTATGGTGTTATTGGAGTAAAAGCGTGGATTTTTAAAGGGGAGCGTTTTTCGAAGGCTGATGCTACACCAGTTGAAGCGCTTATTGTTTAATTTATATAGATTGATGGTGTAAGGTAAGGCAAGTCATGTTAGTTCCAAAAAAACCGAGATATAGGAAGCAGCAAAAGCAAGTTCGTCATCTGCTAGGCCAAGAGACCAGGGGATGTAATCTTGAGTACGGTGATTATGGGATTCGTGCAGTTGAGTCAGGTTGGATAACGGCTAGGCAGATCGAAGCCGCTCGTATAGCAATCAGTCGGCGAGCAAAAAGAGGTGGAAAAATCTGGATAAAGATTTTTCCTGATAAGCCAATCACAAAGAAGCCTGCTGAGACAAGAATGGGTAGTGGGAAAGGGTCGCCTGAATATTGGGTAGCTGAAGTTAGAGCTGGTAGGGTCTTATATGAAATAACTGGTGTATCTAAGGATATTGCTATAGAGGCTTTGCAGCTTGCAGTAAGTAAGTTGCCCATTAAATGTAAATTCGTAGAAAGAATGGAAACTATTCTATAGGATGGGAAGGGGTCTTTTAAGTTTTAATGGCCTGTTAAGTAACTAATAACCCAGTTGACGTATATATGAAAAAAAAAGATTTTCTTAAATCCGCTAGGTCTTCATCACGCCAGGAAATACTTTCGCGAGCAGTCGAAGTTTCTGAGAGATTACTTCGAGCAAGGTTTTCAAAAGCGGCTGGGCAACTGGCCAGTTCAGCGGAAATTAAAAATATTAAGAAGGAATTAGCTCGGTATTTAACTGTTATGGCTGAAATTACGCCGATAAGCCAATCTAATGTTAATAAAGCAAATGACAATATCAGCTAGTAAAAATTAGTTTATTTTAGCAAGTTTAAAAATACTGGAGATACTCTGTGAGTAACGATAAGATTGTTGAAAGGCAACATACAGACATTAGCTGTTGCGATGGAAGTGAAATAAAGAAATCGTCTTTGAAAAAAACCCGTGAAGGGACAGTTGTTAGCAACCGTATGGATAAGACAATAGTAGTTTCTAGTATCGTTCCTGTAAAGCATAAAAAATATGGGAAGTTTGTTCGTATAACTAAGAAGTTTTATGCACATGACGAGCACAACCAGTGTTTAGTAGGAGATAGGGTAAAGATAGTTGAAACAAGGCCGCTTTCTAAAACAAAGAGGTGGCGTGTGGTTGAAGTTAAGGTAACAGCTGGTGATTCATCATTAGATGGAATTCAAACTGTGGCCTAGGTATTTTATTAGTGTTTAATTTGTAAGAACCCGTCGGGAACTCATAAAGAATTACACCAGGCGGACGGAGACAGCCAATGATTAGTCTAAAAAGTGTTCTCTATGTAGCAGATAATACAGGTGCAAAGCGCGTCGTCTGCGTTAAGGTTTTAGGGGGGTCGCGTCGTCGCTATGCGTCTGTTGGTGATACGGTGGTAGTTTCAGTCAAGGAAGCTATACCGAACTCCAAGATCTCCAAGGGCGCTATTTATAAGGCTGTAGTCGTAAGAACCGCAAAAGAAGTATCTCGTAATGATGGCTCTTATATAAAGTTTGACGATAATAGTGTAGTTCTTATAAATCCAACCGGTGATCCAATAGGGACAAGAATTTTTGGGCCGGTTGCTAGAGAGCTTCGTGCAAAAAAGTTTATGAAAATTATTTCATTGGCACCAGAAGTCCTATAGTCTCCTAGAATTATCTCAGGGTTATGCTAGTGAAACTGGACTAGAAAAACATTGGACGGTTGTCAATAAACTTTTGATTGAATATAAATTTACTTGGATTGGCTAATGAGAGAGACAAAATTAAAAGAAGGTGATACGGTTCTTATTATTGCTGGCGGTAATAAATCCAGTAATCAGCTAAAGGGTAGAACCGGAAAAATTATCAGGTTTGTTGGTTCCCGTCGTGTATTAGTTTCTGGATTAAATTTAGTATCAAAGCATAAGCGCGCTCAATCGGCAGATAAACCAGCGGGTATTAAACTTGTTGAAGCTCCTATTAGCATTGCAAATGTTATGTTTTACGTTGATTCAATTCAAAGGCCTGTCAGGTTGAAACTGCAAAAGAGGCCAGATGGAAAAAACATTCGTGGTTACTTAGATCCAGTTACAAAAGGGTTTGTCCCAGTTTAGGCTTTAAATATTCGTTTAATTTACTGTAAGTAAAAGAAAAGTCATGACCGATCTAGCAGAAAAATATCATTCAGTAGTAGTTCCTGCCCTTCAGAGCCGTTTTAATTATAGCTCTTGTATGCAAGTTCCAAAGTTATCAAAGATTGTTCTCAATATGGGTATCGCTGAAGCGGCATCAAACAATAAAATTGTACAATTCGCCGAATATTCACTAAGTCAGATTTCTGGCCAGAAGCCAGTAGCAACTAGGGCAAAAAAATCTGTTGCGGCTTTTAAGTTGAGGGAGGGGCAAATAATTGGTTGCATGGTCACTCTGCGTAAGCGAAGAATGTTCGATTTCCTTGAAAGGCTTTTTTATGTGGCTCTTCCTCGTGTAAGAGATTTTCGAGGTATACCTCGTAGGGGCTTCGATGGAAATGGTAATTTTACTATGGGATTAAAGGAACAAATAGTTTTTCCAGAGATCGAAATAGATAAGCTCGATAAAGTAAGGGGTTTTGATATAACATTCGTCACCACGGCTAGGACGGACGAAGAGGGAAGGGTTCTGTTAGAGGAATTGGGTTTGCCTTTTAGAAAAAGTTCTGCAGCCTAACGTTAAGGGACTTTTTTGTGAAAGTGATGAGCTTTGGAGCTCATTAGGGAATAAAATTGCGTAGTTTAATTAAATGTTATGGTAACCGACACTGTTGCAGATGTTCTAACAAGAATCAGAAACGCTCAATTGGCTGGGCATAAATCGGTACGGGTTCCGACGTCTCGCATGGTTAGGAGGTTTCTTGATGTTTTGGTAGCGGAAGGATTTATTGATACTATTAGTGATGCGGTGGATAGCGAAACTGGATTCAGTTTTTTGGATGTTGGACTACGCTACTTACAAGATGGTCGTCCGCTAATTGCAACATGCACGCGCGTAAGCAAGCCTGGTCGACGGGTGTATTGTGGCACCGATTCTTTGAAGCAAAAAAAGTCTGGACTAGGAATAGCTGTTATTTCAACTTCTAAGGGCATCATGTCGGATAGGCAAGCAAAACGTTATGGGATAGGTGGGGAGGTTCTGGCCATAATTGGTTAAATTCAAAGTTGCATTAAGTCTAATTACAGAAATTTGATACGATAGAATCATTTGGATTTAAATTACCAGTCAAGCTAAAATATTAGACAAGTCAGTCTACCTAAAATTGTCGAAAGGAACGAATATTTAAAATGTCAAGAGTAGGAAAAAAGCCAATAGTTATCCCAAGTGGGGTAGATGTAGGGATTGATTATCCCAGTATCGCAGTTAAGGGGCCAAAAGGCTCACTTTCCATCAAGGTTGGTCGGGGAATTAGCGTAAAAAAGATAGATCAAACCATTCAAATTGGTTGCGATTATCCCTCTGATAAGCAGTGCAGAGCAAATTTCGGAACAGCCCGGGCGCTTATAGCAAACATGGTAGCTGGTGTTAGTACTGGCTGGAAAAAGTCACTTGAAATGACTGGCGTTGGGTTTAGCGCAAAATTAAACGGTTCCAAGCTTGTACTCAACGTAGGCTTTTCTCATGAGGTGGAACTTGAAGTCCCTTCAGGTGTTGTCTGCTCAGTAGGAAAGACGTCAGTAGCTCTTGAGGGCTGTGATAAAAGTTCCTTAAGTAATTTTGCCGCAAAAGTTCGTTCTATTCAGCCACCAGAGCCTTATCTTGGGAAAGGGATCAGGTATAGTGATGAAACTATACGGCGTAAAGCTGGTAAGACAGGGAAAAAATAGCAGTGAAGAGTATTAAGCTATTGTGTTAGCTATTGAAAGGTAAAACATTATGGAAGCTGAAAAGCGTAAGCGTCGGGCCGCTCTTGTTCGAAGTAAAATTAGGATAAGAAAAAAAATTTTTGGTACTGTTGGTCGTCCACGCCTGACTGTTTTTCGCAGTGATAAACATATATATGCCCAATTGGTTAACGATGATAGGTCAACAACCCTTGCTGCTGCCTCAACTAAGGAACATGAGATTATAGCTCGTGTTCCCTCTGGGAAAAGTTTGAAAAGTATTGAGGCGGCTCACACCGTTGGGTTGGTTCTAGGTGAGAGAGCGAAACAGGCTGGTATTACTTCCGTTGTATTTGATCGGAATGGTCTTCCTTATCACGGAAGAATAAAAGGACTGGCTGATGGTGCACGGGGTGCTGGGTTACAGTTTTAGTTGGAGATGTTGATGAGTACAGAGGGAAGCCGTTTAAATAAGGCTCGGATTGAAGAGGTAGGCGAGATTACAGAAAAGACTGTTGCTATCAATCGAGTTTCGAAAGTAGTAAAAGGGGGTCGTAGATTCAGCTTTAATGCTTTGGTAGTGTGCGGTGATGGACGCGGTCATGTAGGATTTGGTCTCGGAAAAGCGGCCGAAGTTCCTGATGCAATTAGGAAAGCTACTGAGCAAGCTCGAAAGTCCTTAGTAAAAGTTCCGGTGCGAGGTACTACCATTCCGCATGAAGTTGTTGGAAAGTTTGGACCAACATCAGTTCTTCTTAAACCTGCTAAGCCGGGTACAGGTGTGATAGCTGGTTCAGCTGTCAGAGCAATTGTAGACGCTGCCGGGATTAGAGACATTCGTACTAAGTGTATCGGGTCAAATAATGCACATAATGTTTTACACGCAGTGATGGAAGGTCTCGGTAGGCTCACCAATCCGGAGATGGTAGCACTTGCTAGAAAAATTCCTTTGGAAGATCTTAATTATGCACCTTATTAAAGTATAGTTTAGCTTTCTGGATTCTATTCAAAATAGTATTAGAAAAATTAAATCATATAATTAGGTTCGTCTAGCTAACGGTATATTACGTTTTGAATTTTATTTTTAAATTGCTTTCTTAATTCATAAAAAAGGTAAATATGTCTATTAATGAGACAATCAAGAAAACAACGGGTGATAAGATAATTCAAGTGACTTTGGTGCGAAGTCCATCTGGAAATAATAAGCGTATAAAGAGCACTTTAGAGGCTCTGGGTTTAACCTGGGTCGGTAGATCTCGTCAACATGTAGTAAACATGCCAGTGTTAGGAATGGTAAAGAAAGTAAACCATTTGGTAAGAGTTTCGTTACTATCTTAAGGTAAGGCTTGAGGTGGGTATATTTGTTGTGATTTAGGAGTTTTTCATGCGTAGTCATTCAATAGAGCCGTCGATAGGCAGTCGCAAAACTCGCAAAAGAGTAGGCCGTGGAGAAGGTAGCGGACTTGGAAAGACCTGCGGTAGAGGTGGAAAGGGACAGACAGCGCGGTCCGGCGGTACCATCCATCGTCATTTTGAGGGTGGACAGATGCCCTTATATAGGAGAATTCCTAAATTGGGCTTCAGTTCACCAATTAGGCGTGCACGTAAAAATATATTTCATGTGGTTGGTCTCTCAGACGTTTTGTCATGGGTTAAAGGTGTGGACTCCTCGGAGAGCGGTGTCGTGATGGTCGATGCCTATCAAATTGGTAGAAAAGGTAGGAAGTGGAATTCACGCAAATATCCTGCTGGAGTGAAGGTCTTAGGTGATTGTAGTGACAAAGTTGGTGTACGCATTACACTCAGAACGACCGCAGTATCCAGTTCTGTACGAGATGCAGTTGAGGCAGCCGGTGGTAACATCGAGATAGTGCCGCCAGCCTTGTAGGGTAAATTAATTGTTGAGTTAGAGAAATTAGCATACAGGTGTGATGTTCAACTGTAAAATTGTTAACTTAAACTAATAAGAGGTTTGTGTTAGGTACTGATGCCTTTGGAAAAATACCTGAACTCAGACGTCGAGTTTTGGTCACACTAGGTTTACTTGCTGTATATCGTCTGGGAGTTTTTGTTTCAGTTCCTGGTATAGATGTAGCTAAATTAAAAGCTATGTTTCAGGCAGGCTCCGGTTCCTTATTTGGTTTAGTAAACATGTTTTCCGGCGGAGCTCTTGAGAATTTCTCAATTTTTACGTTAGGGATTGCTCCGTATATTTCTGTGTCGATTATTGTGCAATTGCTTACGCCCTCAATACCTGCTCTAGATGCACTGAAAAAAGAGGGGGAAGCTGGTAAAAGGGTTCTGACGAGGTACACTCGGATTGGTACAATCCTACTTGCTCTTATTCAGGGTTTCATGATTGCTCTTGGCCTTGAAAGTCAAGGACTCACTCAAACCGGTGGTTTGGCTTTTCAAATTACTACGGCTGTTACACTCACTTCAGGGACGGCCTTTATAATGTGGTTGGGGGAGCAGATAACTGAACGGGGAATTGGGAATGGAATAAGCATTATCATTTTTGCAGGGATAGTCGCAAGAATGCCTAGTGTGTTTTTGTCCACGATTGTTCTAGGACGTACTGGTTCAATTTTACCGTCAGCTATATTCTTAGCCTTTTTAGTTTGTGTTTTTACTGTAGCAGTGATTGTATTTGTTGAAAGGTCTCATAGAAAAATACCTGTTCAGTACCCAAAACGTATGTTGGCAAACGGAGTATCGCAGGCACAAACTCAATTTATGCCACTTAAGGTAAACATGGTAGGAGTTATACCCCCCATATTCGCTTCGGCTTTATTAGTTATTCCAGGCTATTTTGCAGGACTTAGCGAAAACCAGGTGGTTTCTGTTGTGTTGTCCTATCTAGCTCCTGGTCGCGCGGTTTATGAGATTCTGTTCGCCTCCTTAATAATTATTTTTAGTTTTTTTTACACATCAATAATTTTCAATCCTGAAGAGGTGGCTGAAAATTTAAAAAAAAATGGGGGCTTTATTCCCACAGTTCGGCCAGGGAAATCCACGGCAGAGTATCTATTTCAGGTTCTAAATAGGCTTACAGTATGGGGTGCAATTTATATTGCAGCTATTTGCATTATTCCTCAGGTGATTTACATGAATCTTGGTGTCAATGATTTTGCTTACGTTTTCGGTGGTACAGCGATATTGATTGTAGTTGGCGTAACTCTTGATACTGCGGCTCAAATAGAGTCCTACATTGTTACTCGTAACTACGAAAGTTTTTTAACAAAGGCAAAGAGAGGAAGTGTTTTAGGTGGCCGCCGAGGAAGGTTTCTTCAGCGATAACTTTTTTTGATTACATTGGTATTAAAAGCAAATCTATGCAGCCTCGGATTATAGTTTTGTTTGGCCCGCCAGGTGCCGGAAAGGGTACTCAAGGGGAACGTTTAGCTCACTCGATCGGAGCTGGCTACATTCAGACGGGAGAAATTCTGCGCACTGCAATGAAAGAGCTAAGTCCTCTTGGTGTTAAGGCAAAGGGGTTTATTGAAGCTGGCAATCTTGTACCTGATACGCTGATTAATGAACTAGTGCTTGATCGTCTGAATCAGTTGGGATTGTTAACTAGTGATTTGATTTTAGACGGTTATCCCAGAACCTTAGCTCAAGCTACTTATTTAGACAGTTCTCTTGGTTCGGTAATAAGTTTGGCTATTAGGGTTATTGTTATTGAGGTTCCAGAAGAGATTTTGATCAGGAGGCTTAGCTCTCGAGCAATAAATGGTGGCGAGAATAGGCGGGTTGATGACAATGCTAGTATTGTTGAACACAGATTAAAAGTTTACGCGGCTGATACAGCACCGGTAATTGATTATTATAGAGATTCATCACGGGCTGTTTCGATAGATGGGACAGGCTCCATTGATGAAGTTTTTGAGCGTATTCAAAAGGCTATTTAAGGCAGATTTAGTGTTTGCTTTGAAGAGTCAAGGTAATATTTATGTTGAGGCTTGCAATAAAAAAAGAAATTTAATATAGTTCGCCAACTCAGTAAAATTATGGTTGTACTTAATCGTGGGAAAACCTTTTTTGGCTCGGGTAAGGCTCACGGTTTAAAAAACTTAACTCACTAGTTAGTTCTAAAGTTGAGCTAAAAAAATCATTAAAAAGATGTGGTGGTGCTAAAAAAACCACTTTGTGTAGTTACTCAGATTAGAAAGGTTACTTAAAAAGTTTGTATATTGTAGACTGTTTAGGACTTTGAAGAAAGGATGTACGGTGAAAGTTAGAGCTTCAGTTAAACCGATCTGTGATTATTGTAAAGTAGTTCGCAGAAAAGGCAAAGTAATAGTAATTTGTAGTCGCACTCCAAAGCATAAGCAGCGACAGGGATAAAAACTTACCTATGTTATTAATCAATTGGTAAAGTAGGTTAATAAAAAATTACGCTAGTTAAATTATTGAGTTGTTAAAAAAAATAGAGCGAGTATGCCACGAATTGCCGGAGTTGATCTTCCACGAGACAAAAGAGTTGTAAGGGGACTAACCTATATTTATGGAATAGGTCTAAAGACATCAGAGCAGATTTTAAAAAAAGCCAATATTCCTGAATTTGTTCGTACAAATTCTCTAAGTGAGGATCAAGTAGCAAGAATTCGAGCTATTATCGAAGAAGAGTATACCGTTGAGGGTGATCTTCGTCGCGAACGGCAGATTGCTGTGAAAAGGCTGATGGATTTAGGTTGCTACCGAGGACTAAGGCACCGTCGTGGATTGCCTGCAAGGGGACAGCGTACTCGAACAAACGCCAGAACTCGCAAAGGTCCACGTCGTCAAGCTATAGCTGGAAAGAAGAAGCCTGGTAAGAAGTAATTTTAGGGTGTTATTTTTAGTCTGGGTTATCTAATTTTGTTGTAAAAATTTTCCTAAGTAAATCTTAAAAAAGAACACTAAAGGGGTCAGAATTGTGGTAGAAGCTAAAGCTACGATAAAGAAAAAGAAAGTTAAAAAAAATATTCCAACAGGTTTGGTTCATATTTATGCTACATTCAACAATACTGTTGTAACCATTACCGATCCATCTGGTAATGTAGTTAGCTGGTCGAGTGCTGGATGCGGTGGATTTAAAGGTTCTCGGAAGTCAACTCCATTTGCTGCGCAAGTGGCTGGTGAAGCGGCGGCTCGTAAGGCTAAGGAAGCTGGAATGCGTTCGGTTTCAGTATTTATTAAAGGGCCAGGGGCTGGTCGAGAGTCTGCTCTCAGGGCACTGGGTAGTGCTGGGTTAAATGTAACTCTTATTAAGGATGTTACTCCTGTGCCTCACAATGGGTGTAGATCAAGGAAAAGTCGTAGAGTTTAAATCTGCTGAGTGTCAGAAAAATCATTACCATGTTATCTATCGTGAAAAGTTTTTGATAGGACAGGTTTAATAAGTAAAAAAGTACCACTAAATAGGTTTGGGTGTAGAGTACAGAGCTATCACTCTCAAAAATTGTGTAAGCGAGAGAAAAATGAAACGTTTTAGTCTTAAAGATTTAATTAAGCCAAAGAGAATCGAGCTCGCCGCTGACGGGTCAGGAATTTCAGGCGATTTAGCTACCTATGGTAAATTTGTTGGAGAGCCTTTAGAGCGCGGTTTTGGTCTAACTATTGGGAATAGTCTAAGACGGATTTTACTGTCATCGCTCCAAGGGGCCGCAATCACTTCTGTTAGAATTGAAGGGGTAATGCATGAGTTTTCCACATTACCTGGAGTGGTCGAGGATATAACAGAAATAGTTCTTAATTTGAAAGAAGTTCTTCCGTTGTTGGAAGAGAAGGAGGAAGCGGTTATTCGTTTAGAGGCGGTAGGGCCGTGTGAAGTAAAGGCAGGTTTATTTCAGGGTGACCCTGCAGTAAAGATTTTAAATCCAGACGCTCACATTGCGTCCTTGGGTGATGGTGCGAAGTTATTAATTGAAGCAAAAGTTAGGCTAGGAAGAGGATACTCGCCAGCCGATAGAAACAAGGAAGAGGATGCACCTGCTGGTACCATCTGTATAGATGCGATTTTCTCGCCTGTTCGAAGGGTCAACCATGTTGTTACCAACGCCAGGGTAGGGCAGCGGACAGACTACGATAAATTAACTCTTGAAGTATGGACAGATGGTAGCATTGATGCTCGTGCAGCAATAGCTCAAGCCGCTCATATATTGATAGACCAGCTTAGCGTTTTTGTCGGGGAAAATCTAATCCTTGAAGAAGAGGTAAAGCGTGTTGAGGAGCCACGAACTAAACTTAATGAACATCTATTCAAACGAATGGAAGAGATTGAGCTTAGCGTTCGCAGTGCAAATTGTTTAGAAAATGCAGATATTAAGTACGTGGGTGAATTAGTTCAAAGGTCTGAGCCAGAGCTTTTACGAACTAAAAACTTTGGTCGAAAATCGTTAAACGAGATTAAAGACATCCTTGATAAGTTCGGTTTGGGTCTTGGTATGAAGCTGGATGACTTTCCAAGTCGTGAAGACCTAGATAATATTCGTAGTGGTGGTGGTGAGCAGTAAGGGTTTAATATGCGTCATAAATGTGGTCTACGAAAGTTAGGTCGGTCTTCTTCTCATAGAAGGGCACTGTTTAGGAGTCTAGCGACGCATCTTTTGCGTCATGGTGAAATTGAAACCACTGTTGAAAAAGCTAAGGAGCTCAGGCCTATTGCTGAGAGGTTAATTACTTTGGCAAAGGAAGACACAGTTCACCACCGTCGGAGGGCTTATTCTTATCTATACGATAAGGCAGTAGTTCAAAAGTTGTTTAATGAGGTAGGTCCAAGTTTTAAGAGTAGGCCGGGTGGATACCTTCGAATTGTGCGAACTAGGCTTCGCGCTGGTGATAACGCAGAAATGGCCTTTATATCTTTTGTAACCGATAAGGTAGCACAAGGGGTTGTTGCTAAAGAAATCTGAATAAATACTTGATTCGACACAAAGGCTATTGATTTCAATAAACAGAGCATATGCTGGATTTATCCAATAAAAAATATTTAGTTGTCGGTATAGCTAATGAAAAAAGCATTGCTTGGGGGATAGCGCAGTCTTTGCATCAGGCGGGGGCACAACTCGCATTTACTTTTTTGAATGAGGCATTAGAAAAAAGAGTTAGACCTCTGGCTGAGGAAGTTGGATGTAAATTAGTCTTAAAGTGTGATGTTCAGAATGATGATGAATTGGTGAGTGTAGCTGGTTCGATTAAGGAGGCCTGGGGTAGCCTTGATGGGATAGTCCATGCGGTAGCTTTTGCCGAGCGAGCAGACCTACAAGGTAGATTTATTGAAACATCCCGCTCCGGGTTTTACACTGCTCTTGATGTATCCGCATTTTCATTAATAGCTCTAGTAAGAGAGTTAAGGGGTTTGTTGGCTGTCAAAGGAGGTTCTGTTCTAACGCTTAGTTATCTCGGTTCGAATAGAGTAGTTGATAACTACAAAGTCATGGGCGTAGCTAAGGCTGCTTTGGAGAGCGCGGTAAGGTACATTGCATCTGATGTTGGCTCAGAGGGGATTAGGGTCAATTGTATAAGTGCTGGGCCAATTAAAACATTGGCTGCATCTGGTATTCCTAAGTTTAGAGAGATGCTTGCTCATGTGGCTGAACGATCACCGCTAAAGAGAAATGTTTCTCAAGAAGATATCGGAAGGGCGGCCTTATATTTTTTAAGTGAGCTCAGTGCGGCTGTAACTGGTGAGGTGCACTATGTTGATTGTGGCTATAATTTTGTTGGCCTGTAATCAGGTTTAAGTTGGAGTACTGTTGTGGACGATGGTGCTTCGGAGTCAGGCAATAAAAAGAAAAGCGGTACTACTTCTTTAGAAAGTCACTCTGGGTTGGAGTGCCACTCAGCATATGACTCTTTATTAGATAATCAACTTAGCGGTCAAGTAAGTGGTGCTTTAAGTATCGGTCGAATTATCATAGACCAATTTCGGCAAGGCTCAAATGGGCATGCTGAGACCGGTATTTTATCAAATAAAGAGCTTCCTGATAACCTCGCTGATCTTATTGAGGACTATAGTACTAGGGTTGATGATATATCTAAGATTGAGGTTGACTTCTCCGTCGCTTCAAGCGAGAACGGTTTAGTTCAAATGTTTCACGATTTAAATATTGTTCATGCCGAGATAATCTTGCATCTGGGTTCTTATCTTGATTTATTAAAGAGTGAACGTAACGGACTATACAATAGACTTACTGCTGTAGTTGCCTATTTGGAGCAGGGATTACCAGCAGAGGTGCGTAGTAGAAGACCAAGGTGATAAATCTTTCCAATACTTCTTTCTAATAATTGTTTTCAATAATAGGGTGGATGTGAAGAGTATAGCACTCATTATTCTTTTGTCTTGTTTCACAATTATTTCTGGATGTGGATACGGTTTTCAAGGCGGAGGAACAATTCTTCCTGAGAATATAAGAAAGATTTATATTTCTCGTGTAGTTAATAAAACCACTGAACCAAACCTTACTCAGTTGGTGGCAGAGGCATTAAGCGATGAGTTTAGCCGCTATGGTGTTATTGAGGTAGTAGAGTCAATTAGTGATGCTGACGCCGAGTTAACAGTACAAGTTAATCAAATTCGTAAAAGTACACGTGCAAGCACATCGGTAACTGATGTAGCATTACAGCAAGACCTGTATGTAACAGCATCTGGTACCTTGTTTGGTAAACAAATTTTATGGCAAGACCAAGCCATAACAGTAGTTCGTCCTTTTGGAGTGTCAGCAAGCTCAGTTGTTACATCTTCCGCAGACTTTGCATCAGGAAATTTAGATACTCGAGATCTGGCGGGCTTAAGCGTAAGAGAAGTGTCACGTGGTCAGGAGCAACAAGCATTGGAAGATATCGCTCTTATCCTCGCTCGCCGAATCTACACAGATGCAGTCTCTCCTGATTTTTAATAGTTCGTGCTCTTTAGTATTTTTAACTTTTAAGTTTCGAGACGAATTAAGAAGTAGTTGAGCTTTTTTTGGCTATTTTAGCTACTGACCGCAGTATTTACTGCCCGCTGTGTTTAATAGAACTAACGTTTAATCAGTATAGCCTATTGTGTGCTTTTGAAAGCCGCTTTGGCTAACCTACTAGCGTGCCGAGCTGCATTACGGGGGTGAAGTATTCCTTTAGTAGCAGCTTTAGCTAGAGCACTTTCGGCTAATTTAGCGGCTTCAGCTACTTCGAGGCTACCTGCTTTGCTACCAATTAAAGATCGCACTTTTTTCTCTAAAGTACGTATGCGTGCCTTAGTATTTCGATTACGAGTTCGGCGCTTAATATTTTGTCTATGTCGTTTTTCAGCAGATACGTGGTTGGCCATTAAGCTTATCCAAAAAAAAATTGTTAGCTTGTCAAAAAGTGTTAAGTTGCTGTCTTGCCTAGCCTGAGTTGAAATTGTCCTTCTACTACAACTAGTAGAGATTTCCTATCACATTGGCCATGTATATTCAAGTTAGGGAGGTTCAATTTAATTTTCTTTTCGTTCATTTGGAGGTTTCGCTATATGAGTTGGAAAAAAAGATTCGCTCCATGATTTTGTTGCTCCACGTTGACCTTGATAGTGACCTCTTCCGAGCTCGCCGTAAGCTATTGTAGGAGGTGATTCAAGTCCTAAAAATACTAATTGTGCAACACGCATTCCAGCAGTTAATATCCGAGGGTAGGGGCCTAAATTTTGTAACTCTAGAGTTACTTGTCCCTGAAAGTTAGCATCAATCCATCCGCTCATGCTGTGGTTTAGCCAAAGTCGTCCTAAGGAGCTTTTAAGTTTAAGGTCAGCAACTACGTCTCTAGGAAGTTTAATCTCCTCCGCAGTAGTAGCTAAAATGACCTCTCCAGGAAAAAGAGTGAAATTTTCTGCTTCAGTTTCTTCTGGTTCTCTAGTAGGGCATATCCAGTGAGAACCAAGAGTTACATCGTAGCTAGCTGGATTAACCTGTTCGGAGTTAAACGGAAGTATTCCACCTGCTTGACCAAATGCGATAATCCAATGATCGGGTTTTACCATAACTTTTTTAAATATAAAAAATAGTGTCAATGACAGTTAGCATAACAGGTACCCTTTTAGTGGTCGATGATGAGGAGTCACATGGGATTATCATAGCTAAATTGCTACGGTCAAAGGGGTTCACTGTTTTTACAGCAAATTCAATACAGGAGGGATTACGCCTTATCGCTGATGTTAAACCTGATCTTATTTGTACTGATTTGCACATACCTGGTGTTACTCCAGCTGAAGTAGTTGAAAATTTTTCAGTCAAATGGCCGCAAATTCCAGTAGTAGTTCTCACTGGCTCAGTCAGAGTGGATGATGCGGTGACAGCAATGAAGTGCGGCGCTAAAGATTTCATAATAAAGAGTTTCGATGAACATTTTGCAGATGTTTTGTTAATTAGTATATCAAGGTCAATACGGGTAGCACAGCTTGAAGAGCAACAGAAACGCAGAGAGCGTTTTCAACGAGAATTACTCGCAACTGTTACTCATGATCTTCGTGGTCCACTTACAGCTATAGTCCTATCTGGTGATTTAGTAGCTAGGCGCATTGAAGATAAGAGCTTGCAGGATGCAGCTCATAGAATTGTGCGTACAGCTCGCAGAAGTATCGAGCTAGTGGATACATATCTCACGGCTTGTCAAGCTGAAGAGGGTTATCTAGTTTTAAGGCCTATCGCAACGGAATTAAAACCAGTTATACATCAAGTTTATGAGGAATATTTATCGTTATCAGAGCGTGCAGAGATAAAATTAGATATAAGATTATCAGTTATAACTTGGACTCTGGATGTAAATGTTTTTCATCGTGTTTTAAATAATTTGGTTAGTAACGCTATGCGTTATTCTCCGAAAGGAGGTACGGTTTCTCTAACTGTTGACGAAGAGCCAAAAGGTTGGTTATTAGTTTCAGTCAGTGATGAAGGGCCAGGTATACCACAAGAATATCTGGCAGAGTTATTCCTGCGGTTTAGGCGAGTTAGTCCTGAAAAGTATAATCCTGAGTTGCTGCAAAAGGCGAGTAATAAGAGGATAGAAAAGACTTTAGCAGGAGGTTTAGGCCTTTATGTAGTTAGTATGTTAGTCACTTCTTCTGGTGGTACTGTCGAAGTAGCTAATGGAAAAAATAGTGGAGCAGTATTCTCTTTTCGCCTTCCAATAGATCCACCAGTAAATAGTGAAGGTGTGATTATATGTGCTATAGTCGACTAATAATTTACAACTTATAGAAAAGGTAAAATTCGGAAAAGGTCTATGTGTCACTCTAGTCGATTATTTATTTTTCTGATTGCCGTAACTTGTATTGCATGCGGTCCTCGTGGAGAAACTAGTAGTCTTGATGATGTTGTAGCTAATGCAAGGCAATTGTTCTACTCTAACTCAGAGGGTAACTTAACTCCAAAGGTAAAGGATGAGCTAGTTGAGGTGGCTAAAAGGTTAGAAAAAGTAGTATCAAATTCTGTCTCTTCATCTCAAAATGCCGCTGACATTGCTCGTTATCTTGATCAGTTAATCGCTAAAGCTGGATATACTAGTCGTCCTGCTCTCGGGGAGCTTCTTAATCAGTGGACAGCCTTGGCCAATGCCCCTGAAGGTACTACTTATAAGCCAAGTGAGAGGCTTTTAGCCGCTAGAACCTTCTTTGCATTAGGTAGTGAGCTAGAGGGGGTGAGGTTTTCGCTTGAAGAGAGAGAGCGGAAATTATAATCAGGACTGACTTAAGAATTCGACTTATCACTGAGGAATTTCTTTAAGGCTCTTTCGGAAGCACTACTTTGAAGCACCAAGAAATCAGCTAAGTCATGGATAAAAAGATCTGTACCACCTTCAGCAAAAGTTTTGGCTAGTACTGATGCAGTACGCAGACCTTCTAAGTGGGTTTTGACGTTTCCTAAATCACCAGTGTTCGTTTTAGCCTCTCTAAGGCTGGTTGATACCTTATTCAGCGCGAGCATCAGCATTGCAGCAAGTGCTTCATTGCGGCTTGTAGCATTTTTTATTATTGGTGGGATTTGGTCTGTTCGAGTTGCTAACGTTAAAGCCTCTTCTACTGATTCTCCGGTGATTGGTTTACACAAAAACCCTCTAGCTCCAGCAATTATGAGGTCAAATACTGCATCCGCCTGTGGATTATAGCATGATGGGATACATATTAGCCGAGGATCTTTTTGTAGTAGTTCTTGTAGAAAGAGAATTGGTGTACCGACTTTAGGGGCTGCATCAAACAGAACATAGAAAAACTTTTGCTCAGATAATCGCTCAAGAGCGCTGGTATAATCGGAAACTTCTACCACATTTATAAATCCAAGTTCGCTCAGTGAACCTTTTATGCTAAAACGTTGCATTCTCTCAGATTCAACTAAAAGCCAAGAGAGATCTTTACGACTACCTAAAGGAATTAGTTCGTCTAAAAGTGACATTTGATATTTAACAAAATTTTTTATTCCTTACATAAACCGTAGTTTATATCTGTAAATCGGTGAGTATAAATAATTTTCATTTATCAGTTAATGTTACAAACGATTTATCGTTAGTACTATCCGCATCTATACGATCTAAATAGTTTAGTCGGTTTAAGTCATCATTTTCTTAAATTTTGTTGTTAATACACCGTATAGTGGTATGTTAAGACTCCATTATTTGAAAAATACTATATTCGATAAAAAGAGAGATTATTTTGCAAAGTATTCGTTTAGCTTGCTTTGGTGATGTTGTTGGAAAATCAGGTCGAGCGGCTCTTCGCCGTAGGTTGAATGATATTAGGCGTGAACTAGATCTTAGTTTTGTTCTTGTTAATGGTGAAAATTCTGCAGGTGGACTTGGTATTGATCCAGATAGTGCTAATGAAATTTTTAATGCTGGAGCTAATGTCATAACATTAGGCGATCATGCTTTCAATCGAAGAGAAGTTTTAGGTATCTTTGATCGTGATAGGCGAGTCATTAGACCTTTTAATTATCCGCCGGAAACACCTGGTTTCGGTTGGTTCAAATATGCACTATCTCCAACGCTAAATATCGGAGTTTTTACGGTTTTAGGTACCGTATTTATGGGAGAGGGAAAAGTATCTTGTCCTTTTCGAGCTGCAAAAGAGGTGTTGTCAGGTCCTTTATTGGATTGTGAAATACTATTAGCAGAGATACATGCAGAGGCAACATCGGAAAAAAGTGCTTTTGGTTGGTATTTGGATGGGTTAGTGACATTAGTATTTGGTACTCATACCCATGTTCTCACAGCTGATGAAAGAATACTCCCGAAAGGAACCGGTTTTATCACAGATATTGGAATGTGTGGCCCCAGTGAAAGTGTGATAGGAATGGACATTGATACAGCACTTCATCGATTTACATCTCCTTTGCCACGGTCCCATAAGGTTGGTCGTGGTGATGCTATAATAAATGGATTAGTTATAGAGTACGACTTAAGTGCAAATAAGCTCCTGTCTTTATCAAGAATTACTGAATCAGTAAAGGTTTAACTAGTTGTCACTGATTTGTGGTTTGATTAAAAAATTTATTGAGTAATCCTAATAAGTCTTTAAATTCAAATGGCTTAATCAGATAGTCAGCAGGTTCGATACCATTTAGATTTGCAATCTTTTTACTATCAAGGGTTGCTGTCATAAGAATAACGGGGATGTCTCTAGCCTTTTCTAATTGTTGTAAATCCCTTATGACATCAAAGCCTGTGCAGTCAGAAAGAATAAGATCAAGAAATATAATTTGAGGCTTATAATTTTCAACCGCAAAAATGCACTCTTTCCCCTTGGATATACAGATTAAATCAAAGTGAATTTGTTTAAAGTATTGTTCTAGTAATGTTCGAACGACAGGATCGTCGTCGACCACTAAAGCTAAGGGGCTTGTCGTGCTATGTGATGAGGAATAATGCATCTATAATTACAATCGCGTTGGTAGTTCACTTTATCAGATGATTTACTACAAGACTTTGAATCGTTAAATCCTTAAAAAGCGTCTTGACTTTTAATTGTCATCAGACGACCTATTCCTAGCGTGTAAATATAGCGTACACCCTGTCATGTAGAACAAGCATCCTAACTGAGGATTAGCGTTGATGTTGTTGACAGTGTGCAGATTAAGTAAAAAGTATATATATGTACACGGTTTGTTGGAGTACTAATTTGACTGCGAGGATGAATCAGATGAAAACCATCAAGCCTTTCTCCATTGCTTCTATTCTTGTAGTAGGGTTGATTGCTAGTCAGGTTAGAATTTTAGAGGCTCAAGACCGTCTTCCAAGAGAAAAAACGCCTTTCTCCTATCATAAGTCTCCCGATTACCGGCAATCGGAGTCGCATCCTCTTCGGATCGCTGCTTACTTATTACATCCTGTTGGATGGGTTGTGCGTGAAGTAGTTACTAGGCCACTTAGTTATTTTGCCTCGTCTACATCAACAACTCGCAGCATAACAGGGTACCGAGAGCCATTTGATTTTCGGGAGCCAGTGTGTTTTTCGGCAGAAGATGATGCTCCGGACTGCAGGACTATTTCACCTTTTAACCAATCCAGTTTCGGTAGCAAAAAAACGGCTGAAAATGACGGTTTTGATGAAGACGGCATTGGTCGGCGTAAGGTAGCTTTTGACCATGTCAATTTTGATTTTGATAAATCGACCTTAAATGACCGTGGTAAAAAGCAAGTAGCAAAAATTGCTGAAGAACTAAAAAGTAAACAGGATGAGGATGGTTCGTTAGCACTAGTGCTCGAAGGTCATACCGACGAGGTTGGAACGGAAGAGTACAACATGGTACTTGGTAAAAAGCGAGCAGAAACTGTAAAAACAGAACTAGCTCTGCTTGGTATTGATCAATCACGCATGAAAACTGTTTCTTTAGGCGAAACTCAACCATTTGAAACAGGAAATTCTCCAGAAGCTCATGCAGCTAATAGACGGGTTGAAGTCCACATAGATTAGTTGGTACGCTGACCGGCTTAATCTATAAAATGTCTGTGCTTTATTTATTCTCTACGGATAAATTATAGATATGGAATGAAAATGTGTTCTATATCCATACCTATGATGTTTGAGATAAATTTCAAATAGATGGAGTGCTAGCTAGGCAGACTGTTGCTTATCTAAATGAAGAACAACGCCACTAGTTCTCCCGTGTCTATTATCTTTTCTATGATCCTTTCTATTGTCTACTCTATCGTCTTTTTCAGCCTTGCTCTCTAAAGAATAACCGCTCATCGGTCTATTTGATTCAATGCTTAATTTAGGGTTAAACTCCAACGTAGATTGACTGGTTTTTATGCCAAAAGCTGCAAGAAATTTTTGAATGTATGATTGCTTTAACTGTGGGGGAGTAAGGAGCTTCCTTATAGAATATGTGTCAGCTAATAGTAAAAGTTGACTTTGTTCGATTAGTCCCTCAAGCTTTTCCACTCTAGCTCTAAGCCAGCGAATTTGAGACTGTAGTTCTCCAATTTGTTCTTCTCTTGCAGTCAGTAAAGAGTCTTGTAAGCTTATTACTTTCAGTAAGCTCTCAGCTTGGGTACTTTCAGCAAGTCTCCTGTCAGTATTATTCGTCGCTGTATTATTCGTCGCTGTATTATTCGTCGCTGTATTATTCGTCGCTGTATTATTCGTCGCTGTATTATTCGTCGCTGTATTATTCGTCGCTGTTGTAGAATAATTTTCGTTTCGGAAAGATTCGAAAGAGTGATTATGATTATCATCATGGTAATTAAAGAATCCAGGTTCTTGTGTTGTTGGAAAGACTGGCTTTTCTGGAGATTGCTGATAATTGTTTGGCTGGATTCCATCATATTCCAGATCGAAAGCTCTAGTGTAATTTGGATTCACCGGCTCTACGGTTTGCTCACTTTCAGGCTCAGGTTCAGTTGAGACTATTATTTTTTCATTAAGAAGAGGACGGCCAAAAAGAGCACTGACTTGCTCTCTAGCAAAAAATTCTAGTCCATTTTGTTCGTACTCAACTACTAAACAGCCAGCTTCAACAAATCGCTTAAAAGTACTGATTGATATACCGACAGCTTCAGCTGCATCGGAACTTGATATGAGATTTGCTAGACGATTCTTGATAACCATATTGCCTTTTTGTTTTTTTATATTCTGCAAGGTTAAGAAATAATCTCTCTAATCTCCATGATATTGGTTGAGCCTGGAGTATTTACATAGCTACCGCCTACAATCACTATTCGAGATCCTATTGGTATTTGCTGTTTTTCGTTAACTGCTTTGATCGCCTTAACAACCTCATTTTCTCGCTCCTCAACGGAACCTATTAAGAGTGGGCGTACGCCCCAAAAGAGGCACATTCGACGAGCTGCTTGATCGGTTGTTGATACTCCGTAAAGTGATTGCTGAGGTCTATATTTTGCTAACAACCGAGCTGATGTTCCTGTGCGTGAACAAGCAATTATAGCGGGAGCATGAAGTTTTACCGCAGCAGCACAAGCTGCATAAGCAACAGCGTCTGGTATTGTTTGACGATCAGCATCGCGCAGTCTAAGTCGGTATTCCTCAAATTCAAATGATTTTTCGGCTTCTCGAGCGATTAAACTAAGATACTTAACACTTTCAACTGGATGCTCTCCGATGGCTGTTTCTTCAGAGAGCATAACAGCATCTGCCCCACTCATTACAGCTGTAGCTATATCTGATACTTCAGCTCGAGTAGGGCGAACCGATGTGATCATAGAATGTAGCATTTGTGTAGCAACAATCACGGGAATACCTCGAAAGTTACCTCTTTCAATGAGCTCTTTCTGAACAAGAGGTAATCTTTCAAGGGGTAACTCAAGACCTAAATCACCTCTTGCTACCATTAAGCCATCAGCTGCTTTAACGATTTCATCGATGTGCTCCAGGGCCTGTTTTCTTTCAATTTTAGCAATGATTTGAATTGTCGAACCAGCATCAACAATGCGCTCTCGGAGTTCCTCGACATCAGCAGCATTTTTTACAAATGAAATTGCAACATAATCAACTTGATTGCGAATGCCCCATTCAAGGTCTCTAAAGTCTTTTTCTGTAGTGGCGGGGAGATTAACAGCGCTGTCAGGAAAGGCGATTCCTACTCGAGAACGAAGTCTGCCACCTTTTTCGACTATGCAGTGTACTTTACTTCCGTGAATACCACGTACTCTTAGGATTATAATCCCATCTGAAAGGAGAGCTATTTCGCCTGGTTTAGCTATCTCGGCTGGATCGAGACCCTCCACATATATGTGTGAAGCAGTTGATATGGATTGTCGAGACTTTTCTAAAACAACCTCATCCTCATCTTGAATCGTAACAAAATCATCCTGAACTACAGAAATACGAATTTTAGGTCCTGATAAATCTTGTAATACAGCGACAAGGGCGTTTTTTTCTTCAGCAGCCGCTCGTATTCGGGTTAAAGTCTCTAGATGTTCATCGTGAGAGCCATGAGAGAAATTTAATCGAAATACGTTTGCTCCAGCCTCTATTAATTCTCCTATCCGTTCTTTCGAACGAGATGCGGGGCCAAGGGTAGCGACAATTTTAGTTTTGCGGTGAGATGGCATCATAAGCAGTTAAGCGCTTTACTTGAAAACAGACGTTCAATAAATCTTTAGCACTATACTACTTTATTTACGAGATGCACACCGTTTTGTCAGCGAATAAAAGTGGCGGTATCAGCAGTTTTTAACGCTCGTAAAATTTGGTCATTGCTCGCTGCGTTGTGCTCGAGCAGCATGGAAAGCTCTTGGGCTAAGCTCGTGAGTTGTAAAGCTGGAGCGTCAGTTGAAAAGGTGTAAGGAATGTTAAAAGCGTCACAAGTATCTAAAATACGCCTGTACTCGGCAAGACTAGATACTGCTCCGGTTAGAAGATTTGATTTAACGCAAAATTCACATGTAATTCCACGCTCTGCAAGAAGCTTAAGACCTCTGTCATCTCCTTTTCCACTGGTGCTACTCTTTTCGTCATTGGTACTTGTCCCCCAATAGGCTCGAAAAGCAGCTATAGGGTGGGCTACTCTTTTTGGATTCAGGGACTCTATTGTTCGAATGAATGTTGTTAAGTCTACATGAGTAGTCTCACCGATGTGAGCAGTTCTGCCGAGATGTTTTGGAAGTAGGTTGAAGCAGTCACGCATTTGAGCAAGCTTGTCAGCAGAGGAGAGAGGATTGATAGATTCTGCTCCCGCTAGATCAACGCCGATAATATGAGAGCTCCGCTCGGACCATGTAGCAGTTTTTTGGGCAAGAATGTAGTTAGCCTCCGGAGTCATATCTCGCCCAAAACAGAATATAAGACCAATGCGCATCTTGCCTCGAAACGCTAGTTGTACTTCTTCAACAGCATCACATGCAGCTTTTATAACTCTGTCTACATCGTATAACCCTGCATGTTTACCTTTTAGAAACACTGCACCGGTTCGTTTGAGTGGGTTAAATCGCAATTCTAAGCGCGCAATACGAAATAAAGATTCCGGGGATCCACCCTCACCACCTGGCCCCAAACGAGCCATGCCACCTGTTCTGTAAGCTCCGTTAATTGCAATGCGTACACACTCGCGCACGGAGAGAGGCCCAGACTGAATAAGCTCTACTTTATCGTAAACTTCAAGGTATGAGTCTAAATCTTTGATTTCTCCTTCTTCGATACGCAGAAGTTGAACAAACTCCTCGTATCCTTGTCCCATACCGCGAATTCCTCGGTCAACGGCTATTTCAAAAAGACGGTAGAGCGGAACAGCACCTCCGAGATGTACGTGAAGTTCTGTTACGGAGGCAGGCCAGACAAAATGAGATTGATTAGCAGTTTTCATATACAAAGTAGTGTAATGACTACTTTTCACTCGTGCTACCCTTGATCATATATTTTTTAGTGAGGGGTGATGGAATGTAATGCCCAATTTCGGATCGAAAAAAAAGGGTTTAGTGACCTAGTGGTCTATGTCATATTCGGATTAAAGGTTTATCTTGTAGTAAGTAACAAGTTGCGGTACTGATATAAATATTAGCGACATACCAATCTATGGTAAGCTTACTATTGAGTAGTCGGCTGTGTTGTATGACCTGTGTTGTATGACCTGTGTTGTATGACCTGTGTTGTATGACCAGCTTACTATAAAAAGCTTGGCTGGGAAAGTTTTGTTTAATAATCGGTTAACTTAAAGTTAGTCTAAAATTAAGTCAATATTAGTAGTAGAACGGATGAGTAGCAAACAGGCGCCCGAGTATATTCGAAAAATAGTTAAATTTGGCGAAAAAGAGCTTGAGCTTTTTTCAATTGATGGCTTGACCTGGTCCTCTAGACCCGAGGAGCTCCATCTTATTCAAGAACGCCGAGAAAACTCACGGGTTAGTTTTGGTGATAAAAGAATTGCTCCTCGACCAGGAGGGGCTAATCGCCTCATACCAAAAAAAGGTGTTAAAAGTAGTGGTGGTGATAACTCTTACTTAGGAGACGAGGAAGAGGTAGAAAATGAGGCGGGATTAATTATTGGCGATCAAGAGGAAGAATCTCTCATTATTCCAAAAATTAGGGGGTCTGGGCGTTCTATTTTAGATAAAGAAGACAGTTTTGAGACTGAGGATTTAGATGAGGTCGATACAGATGATTCTAACGCTTCAGACGAAGGTGATGATGGTGAGGTATCCGAGGAAGTAGTTTCCGGAAAAGGAAAACGGCATATTAAAGCACCTAAGAGTGGGGTTTCTAGTAAAACTTTGAAGACACAAAAAAAAATAAAGTTAGATACAAAATTATCTAACCCTGCTTCTTCTGTGCGAGAAAAGAGGAAGGGAGCTGCCCAAAATAAGATTAGGGGAAATAGTAATCAGATGGTGGTTTCTCAGCCTCGAGACAACGTAGAGAAGAATGATGCAGGAAAGAGCAAGACTGAGGTTAAGGAAATTTCAAGTAAAAAAAGTGATAAAAAGGCAAAATCGGTTATAAGTTCGAGTAAAGTATCTGCTAGTGTAATCGAGAAAAAGGTCGATAAAAATAATTCAAACTTGGTCAAAAGTGAACCTAAAAAAGGTTCCAATAAGGCTTCAAAGCAAACCAAGGTGGTAATATCTCCGTTAAAAAAGAATATTTCTTCTAAAAAGGCTGTAGCTACAAAAAAAATAACTGAAAAGAAAACAAATCAAACCAAAAAGAAAAAACAAATCAAGCGCAAGTAGATCTTTAGGTCAAAGTTTTTTATTTTTTTGGTGGATTAAAGGTACCTTTTTCTAGGGAAACCGTAAGCGGGTCTACGTCTGCATAAAGTTTAACAGGGATAGACAGGTCAATTAGAAATCGGTGGTCTCCTTTAAGATTCGGTTCGATTAAAATCACGTCATTTGTATCTACTTTATCGGGTAAATCCTTGCTAAAGATTTTAACACTGATTAGATAATCTTTGTTGAGTTCGTTAAAAATAAGTGAGGCACTATGGTTGCCAGGTACACGAACCCTTGAACCTTTATATTGTATAAAGACTCGACTTATTCCAGATCCTGACAATAAGTTCTCTTCTGCTCCTTGCTGACTAACAACAAATGCACCCGTTTCTGTTCGATATAGCCAAGGTGGCTGAAACTTTCCATCTACAATCTCTTGTGGGGTTAATTCGCGAGGTGGTGGAGTATTAATTGTTATCGCACATTTACCGGCTAACTTAGGAACAACGAGGCATGTGGCTGCGACGGTATAATTTTTATCGGTCTTCGTTCCGTGAAGAACGCTGGCATCCGATAGTGAAAAGTTATCGGTAACAAGTTTTGTTGTTAGAGTTGAGTCCAAATCAAAATTTGGAATTTCTTCACTCTGATTAGTGAAGAAAGTTACCAACGCTACTAAAAAAATAATAGAGAGCATTAATGAAACTGGGACGATTAGCCGACGAATGGGGTCACGGCTTCGTATTTCTTTAGCAATTGAAACTAAAACAGCGGGCTTTTCTCCAAGTTCGTCAAGAGGTAATATAGAAGGAGCTACTAATGAGTTTTTATAGTTTAAGTCAGCGCTTTGCGTTTGATAGCTTGTAGAATCTGGTATATTTTGTGATTCTTCATATTCTTCTGTATTCGAGGAAGTAGTTTGAGCAGTTTGGCTGACAATCTCTTTTTTATCTAAAGTATCGCTCGATGTTGCATTAGTTACCGTTGCGTTTGGAGAGATATTTTCAGTAGGGGTCAGTGTTTTATCAACTGAGTCAGAGGCGGGGTAATTATCCCCATTACCATTTGTGCCTTGAGCATCATCAAGTTTATCAGGGCTCTCACTAACCGATGAAGATATTTGCTTCTCGCTCTTATCATCTTCTATTTCATACAATGGACGGTCATTATCGCTTGATTTAAGGGGTAATATATTTGTAGCTTCCGTTAAGATAGTAGTGTTTTTTGAATTTATTGTTTGAGAAGTATCGTAGTCTTCTTCATCAATTAATTTGAGATCTTCCTCTAAGGTCTCTTGGGTAGTATTTGGTGTGGTAGGAGCATCTTCTTTTGGAGGTTGATTAACTAAAGGAGTGCTTAACTGTTGCAGAAGCTCTTCAACAGCAATATCGGCATCTTCATCATCATAACTTTCTTGAAAATATTGATCTTCATCTTCATATTTTATTGCATCATCCGGATGGTAGCTTACACTACTATAAGGCTTTTTTGTAGGATTGTTTTCTTCTGGTAGATTAATTAAGTAAGTATTTACCGGCTGATTTTTTTCTGTATGCGGAGCTACTATAAAGTCATCAAGATCAATTTCTATTGAAGGTGGAACTGTCTGTTCTTGAGGTGAGGTTTTTTTGCTGCGTATGATTGTAACCTTAGCTCCAGCTGAGTTTAATTTACTTGATATAGCTAGAGCTTCACTTTCATCATCTGTTGTTAAAAGTCTTACTGGAGCTTCTGAGAGGAATTTTTGAACTGAGGCAATTTCATACTCGAGTTCTGCAATAAAAACTGCTTTTATTCTTCGTAATGTTTCAGGAAGATTATCTGAGGGTCCTTCAAAGACCAATTCAAACTCTGTTCCTTCTTCAACGTTCATAAAATACTTTATATGCTTCCTAGCAGATACGATGCATTTTGTTGGTTAAAGGAAACTTTCTCGGCTTCATGACGACCATATTCTCATGAGTGTATTATCGGAAGAACAATATCTTGTTTCATCTTTAGTTTATTTAACGCGGCTTTCAGCCTCCGTTCAATCGGGTTGGCGTACTGAATTGGCTAGAGCAGGTGATAAAGCGAGATGTGTATTATTAAACTATTTCAGAAGTTTACCGTGCAATAATTACGGGCAATCTAAAAATAAAATAGAGCAAGAGCTAGATTTAAGTCGTTGGTTATTTTTAGAGAGTCAACCTGTTGATATTAACGATTCTAATTTGGAGGTCGTAGTACCTTTTTGGTCGGCATTCTATCCACCTCGTCTTCGTAATTTAGTTGATTTTCCGTTTTATTTGACAGTTCGGGGTTGTATCTCAGCGTTGCATACAAGGGCGCCGGTTATTGCCATCGTCGGTACTCGAAGACCGTCCACTGAAGCTAAAACGCTTGCTAATATTGTGGCTAGAGATTTATCGCGTCTTGGAGCAATCATTGTCAGTGGTTTGGCTCTTGGTATTGATGGTATAGCGCATGAAGCAGTCGTGGGCGCAGAGGGGCGTGGGTTAGCTGTTCTTGGTGGAGGACTTGATTGTATTTATCCAGCACAACATGGTTGGTTGGCTAAGGCAGTGTGTAGTAATAAAGGCGTTATAATTTCGGAATATCTCCCGCAGGTTTCACCTCGAGCTCATCAGTTTCTTGAGCGTAATAGATTAATATCGGGCTTAGCGGATCTCGTGGTGGTTGTTGAGGCGCCTGACCGTAGTGGGTCTTTAAATACTGCTAGATGGGCTATTAATCAGGGTAAGGAGGTAGCCGCTTTTCCTGACACTCCGTTAAAGAGGAATGCAGCAGGGACTTTGTCCCTACTGTGTGAGGGGGCACACCTTGTGCGTAATGCTGAGGATATTTGGGGATTACTTCCTGCTTGGATTTTTAGTGATGAACATCCTCTTAAGAGCGGTAAAAAGGGTATAGAGATTCCCTCTGCCTTGAGTGTACAAGCAAATTTTCTTGCCGAAGTTTTGGAGAGAGAAGGAAAATTAACACTTGATGATGCATTAGATATTTTGGAGTTTACTCGTAAAGAGCTCCTTGGCGCGGTGAGGGAGTTAGATGAACGGGGACTTGCTACTCTTGATGAAAGTGGCCAGATACTTTGGCTCGCTATATAGCTTGTTGGCATCTTAAAATTAGGTAACGACAAAATTTGGGTCAAAGTTATTTTTTTGATAAAGGCTTGTTTCAAAAATTAGGTTGAGTTGGCTCAGGTAAGAGTTGTGGGTCAAGTATTTTAGGTACAGAGTTTCTGTAATGAGTAATTTTAATGACGAAGCTGGTGAACTTTCTGATGAAGAAGTTTCTGAGCAAGAATACTTTGCTAAAAGTAATGAGCTTTCGACTAAGTTCTACGAGCCGAACCTAGATGACCGCTATGCCTCTAAGTTAAAAGGTAGTGCCAAAGAAATAAATGATGATGATGACGGTATTGTTGCAGGGGACGAGGACAGTGACGACGAACTCTCCCCTAAAAAGAAGGTAACTGTGACTCAAATTTTGTTACTTTTTTCGGTTTTGTTTGTTGAGATTATCGTAATGCTTATTACGTTTTTTCCAGCAGAATTAGCCATGATTTATTCCGGACCTTTTGAGCATTATTTAGCTGCTTTTGTTCCTATGGATGAAATAGAATCTAAAGAAGTAGTTACAAGAAGAGATGCTAAAAAGGCACCAGCTGGAAAAGTCTCTTTAATGGCAACTCCTGCGACAAAAGGGGTGATAGATTCGAGTAATGAGGGAGGGGAGTTTCCTTCAAGTGAGGGTGACGCTAACGTGCCGGTTGTTGTAGAGCAAGTCTTAGAGGAGCATAAGAGGGACGAGGCATTAATAATATCACCGACAATAAGTTCCATAGTTTCGCAGCCTTCTGTGCTAAAGCCTACGTCAGTACCTACTACTGTTAAGGAGGTTGTCTCGCGTAAGCAGTTAGTAATACCTAAAGCTAAGAAGACCCAGTCTGAAAAGTTGATTGCTCAGAAAGATTTGGAAGGGCAATTCTTTGTTCAGATAGCAGCAGTGCGGAGACGTTCTCAGGCTGAAGCCTTAGTAAGGAGCTTTAAAGGTAAGGGCTTAGTGCTACGCATGGAAAAGACTATTTCAAAAGGTTTAACACTTTACCGGGTGGTTAGCCTGCCTCTATCTAAGCGCAAGGCTACCGAGTTTGCTGACAAATTAGTCAGAGACAACTTGGTTGCAGAGAGACCATTTATGCGCAAAGCTGAATAAGATTTAATCCAAGCTGAGTAGAGAGTTGTGTCCAAAAGACTTTATTAAACTTTCGCTTAATTTTGACAGCGGAGAAGCTTTCGATTAGCTTCTGGTACTAGCACTTTTTATTGTATTTCAGATTACAATAGTTAAACACCTGTTTGGTGGGCGTAGCTCAATAGGTAGAGCACCGGATTGTGGTTCCGGTGGTTGTGGGTTCAAGCCCCATCGCTCACCCCATTTATA
>JBIKUX010000005.1:0-111227 GCA_044347345.1 Bdellovibrionota bacterium
CTGTGTAATCTAGCTCTTCACCTCTAATAATTCTATCAATTTCTGATCCATCAAGAGTTTCTTTATCGAGCAAATACTTCGCTAAACGATGCAAAGTATCAATGTTTTCTTCTAAGATTTTCCGAGCTACTGCGTACTGGCGTAAAATAAATGCTTTAACTTCAGCATCTATTTCAGCTTGAGTTGAACCAGAAAATTGCCTTGGAGTTCCTATCTCCTTACCTAAAAATATGTGTTCTTCCTTCACTTGAAATCTGATAGGACCCAAACGGTCACTCATCCCCCATTCGGAAACCATACTTCTGGCAATATCTGTGGCTCGCTGGATATCAGACGCAGCTCCGGTATTCATCTCACCAAATACCAGTTCCTCAGCAACCCTGCCCCCATATAAAACAGCGAGAGTATCAAGAAAATATGATTTAGAATAAGTATGTTTGTCGTGTTCAGGCAATTGTTGCATTAAGCCAAGAGCAGTGCCTCTCGGAACTATCGTTAACTTATGCACAGGATCAGTGTGAGACAACATCTTAGCGACTAAAGCATGACCGCTTTCATGATATGCTGTGGTCTCTTTCTCTTTTTCGGTGAGCAAAAGAGACCTGCGCTCAGAGCCCATCATTACCTTGTCTTTAGCAAACTCAAAATCATCACGCTCAACAGAGTCACGATTCATTCTAGCGGCATTAAGAGCGGCTTCATTGACGAGAATCTCAAGGTCAGCTCCAGAAAATCCAGGAGTACCTCGTGCTACAATTGAAAGGTCAACATTATTAGAAAGTGGCACCTTCTTTGTGTGCACCTTGAGAATACCGAGACGTCCATTTATATCTGGTCTAGGTACTACAACTTGCCTATCGAACCTACCTGGACGAAGAAGCGCTGGATCTAACACATCTGGCCGGTTCGTAGCCGCTATAAGGATAACTCCTTCATTGCTTTCAAACCCATCCATTTCTACAAGGAGCTGATTGAGAGTTTGCTCTCTCTCATCATGACCACCACCCATACCAGCACCGCGGTGCCTACCGACTGCGTCGATTTCGTCAATAAAGATTATGCAAGGAGCATTTTTCTTACCCTGAACAAAAAGGTCTCTAACTCGAGATGCTCCAACTCCAACAAACATCTCCACGAAATCAGACCCTGAGATACTAAAGAAAGGCACCCCCGCCTCACCAGCTATGGCCTTTGCCATTAAAGTCTTTCCGGTACCTGGAGAACCAACCAACAGTACTCCCTTTGGAATACGACCGCCTAAGCGAGTAAACTTCTTCGGATCTCTCAAAAATTCGATAATTTCTGTCAGTTCCGAACGAGCTTCGTCAACTCCAGCAACATCTTCGAATGTCACCTTGTGCTGACTTTCCGTAAGCAGCTTAGCTCGCGACTTACCAAAGCTCATTCCTTTACCGGCGCCCATTTGCACCTGTCGCATCAAAAAGTACCACACACCTATAAGTAGTAACATCGGAAGTGCGTTAACTAACAGGATCAGGTACCAGGGCTGATCAGAGGGCTCTTTTACCTCTATTTCAATTCCTTTACCGGTTAGCTTACCGATAAGATTGTCATCATCTGGAGCTATGGTTCGAAAGTTTTCCGCGTTCTTTACATACTCGCCATTAATTACACTCCCCTCAATTAGCACGGATTTAACGTTGTTCTCTTCAACAGCCTGTAAGAATTCTGAATAACTAATCCTGCCAGTGTTCTCGGCATTCCGCCGAACCATTCCGTACAGGAGTAAGAAAACCAGTATAAATACTGACCAAATCACTAAGGGGTTACGGGTAAATTGACCCAAGTCGACCTCACATTCAATGCAGTTGTACAAACATATTATGACTAACTTATTCCTAGGCTACTACACCTTTTAAGTTGTCACCATAGCTAGGATACCTACCAATGCTTACTTTTACCATAATGTTCCTCACAAATTATGTCTCCTTGATATCTCCTAAGAGTAACTCTTGGAAGTTGAATCTCAGAACTATTTGATAAAAAGAAAATTACTGCTCTTTGGCTGTGTTTTTCTCCTAATCTAAAATTAATTAAGGGAAGTAATGCCTCTTCCACTATTCGCCATCTAAGAAGCTCGGGAGCGGCAGCAATAGCTCGCTCGAGAGTATGTTTCCATTTCTGACTACCCACAATCAATACCTCATCGAATCCAGCTTTAAATAAGCGCTCTCTTGCCCATTCTCGAACGAGTTCAGTAGTTTCATGAATTTTAATGGCTTGTTTTTTAAGCTGCTCATCAACATTTTGGCCAAACTGCTCACGAAACTTAGGTAAAATTTTATGCCTAATTTTATTTCTAGTACGTTCCATACTTTGGTTTGTAGGGTCTTCAGAAAAATTAATACCATACTGATCTGCAAATTGTATTATTTCTTGTCTAGACACCTCCCACAGCGGCCTAACTAAATTTCTGGCAGAATCCAAAGGATGAAGATACGTCATCTCTTTATTGGCTACTAGCTTAATTAGCAATCCCTCAATAACGTCATTACTGGTATGAGCTGTACACACGAAATTAGCTTTTACATCAATTCTTACTTGTTCTAAGAAGCTGTACCTCTGTCGACGAGCCCAAGCTTCAACATTGCCGTCGGTTTTCGCATTGTACGCATGTTTAGGCTGTCCCAATACGCAAGCTATCCCTAACTTTTCAGCTTGTTCTTTAACAAGCTCTGCATCCTTAGAGCTATCCGGTCGCAATTTATGGTCAAAATGAGCAACAGTCCACTTGAAATGATAATCAACTGGCACAATATTTCCATTCCACGCAGCATGAAGCATCACCATGCTATCTATGCCACCTGATACGGCTAATATGCAATGTAGCAAATGCTTAGAACCAATAGTATTGGTTGAATTAAAGGAAGTCGGATTAGACGAAACGCGCGAAAAATTAAGAAGTACTTTGTTCACCCGAGCTTAATTTGTCCTCTAACCAAGTTTGCGAAACCGGTCAACACTAACCGCACCAGCCCCACTGTATAACAACGAAAGAGCCGCTCCCAACAAAATAACATCCTTGTTAAATAATCGACCGCTATTCGGAAAGAGACCAAGAGCTATTATAAAAGAACTAAGAAGAACAGATGCTGAAATAGCGGCAGCAGTAGTCCAATAACCGAGTAATAAAAGAGTGCCCACTGTTATTTCTGCATACGGTAGTAAATGCCCGTAAACAATAGCAAGCTGATCAGGCAAAATCCCAAACGACCTAACTTCATTAACAAACGCAACTATACTATCAATTTTAACTAAACCCGCTAAAACAAAGTAAGCTCCTAAGCCAACTCTAATCAGGAAAGGAGCATAGAGTGGATTACCTATTGGTTCGTTAGGTTTCATTACACACTCGCAGTATTAAGTAACACAAAAATTTTCACCATATTACATTATGATAACCGCCACTTAAAAGATCATAACTTAAAAAAAGCAACGACAGGGAACTCGTACCCTTACACCTCATACTAGAAGCATTATAGCGAGCGGTGTATCACGAACATCCAGCTCTGATGGGGTTTCTATTCTTAGAGCTTCTACTTTGCAAGAACAAACTCGTCACCCGACAAGGTTATTTTTAAGGGCTCAATGACCACCTCTCTGACATTTGCCTTTTCAGTTCTCCCGGCCAAAATCGCCTTCAAACCCAAATCTTTAGCATGGCCTATTACTGCCAAAGCATCAGACTCGTTTTTTAGAAAAAAAGCGAAACCAGCACCACAATTAAATACCTTGTACAAATCAAGATCATTCATATTCAGAGCATTTTTGATAAATGGAAAAATCTCTTTTTCTGGGGGAAGTGTATGAATAGTATATCTGAGCGAAGATTTACTACGCATTAATTTTTGCCAACCATGACCAGTAATGTGTTCTAAATTTGTCGGTCTAATTCCAGAGCTTAAAACTCGCTCAACAAGAGGAGAGTATAAAACCGAAGGAGCGTTAATTGCTTGCCAATACTCAAGTCCTGATGGAAGCCTAGTGCGGTATCCGTCAGTAAGGTTTAAGGCCAAATTACGAAGAGTAGTGAACCCATTTTCATGCGGTCCACTACTTTCAACAAGTACGATTGTGTTATTAGGTTCTACTGATACACCCTTCATAGGCACTACACCCTTGGGAGGTACTGCCACTAACGCTCCAGCACAATCAATGACACCAGAAAATAATTTTGATTTGAGCTGAGGTGTTTCTCCAGATAGGTAAACACACCCTAATTTTTTACAACCCTCTACGATTCCGGGTAAAAAACCACGAAGAAAACTCAAGGAAAATACCGACTCCGGTGTACTGGAAGGCAAATATAGTCCCAAAAGTAGTGGTCTAAGCCCGCCTGAAGCTGCATCGTTTGTAAGACATGACAAAACCTTTTGGGAAATATTCCACCAAAAGACGGTAAGTTCCTCCTCAGATAAATCATCGGGTCTAGCATCATCCGCTGTTCCAAGACCCTCTGGAATCAGGGATATTACCAAAGAGTCTGCACCTTCACCGATTAATTCTTTAAGGTTGATTGAAAACAGATTGGCACTAGCGCCAAGTTCTGGCGTTAATACTACTCCGTAAGGTTCAGCAAAGGTAATCGTAGCCCTTGCCGCCTCAATAAAGGCCAGTTTGGCTGAGTCAAGGGTAGCATAATCAACGTGGTCAAAGGTGAGTGATGGCTTCATTGTGGATTCTTTACACCACGGAAAAGGCGTCAGAGTCAACTGTAGTGATTAGTATTATCTGTTTGTGGTATTGTTTTGTCATGAGCATAAATACACCTTCTCAATCAATCAATAAATTAACCTTTAAAGATAAAATTCCATCAGAGGATGATCTAATAGCTTGGATGAAAGCTAAACTTGGAGCTGTAGTGCCCGAGGTAGAGCTTGTTGCCAAGGCTCCTCTGGTGCGGCAGATTTTACAACTAAAAAGAGACAGTGACGTTATTATTCTCGGTCACAATTATATGGAGCCTGTATTATTCCATACTGTAACTGATTTTGTGGGAGATTCCTTAGAACTCTCGCGAAAAGCCTCAGAAACTACCGCAGAAACTATCATTTTCTGCGGTGTTAGATTTATGGCAGAAACGGCAAAAATACTTAATCCTTCACGTAGAGTATTACTTCCAGCTCGTGTAGCTGGTTGTTCGCTAGCGGCGAGTATTACGGCTCAAGATGTGCGAGAATTAAGGTTATTATATCCAGATACTCCAGTAGTTACTTACATAAATACTTATGCTGACGTAAAGGCTGAAACAGATATTTGTTGTACTTCAGGAAACGCCGCTAAGATAATAGCTTCTCTGCCTGGTGACCAAGTCATATTTCTTCCTGATGAATATCTTGCCAAAAACTTAGCTAAGGAAACCGGCAAACGCTTCATAGTCCCACGGTATCCCCCGTCAAAAATTAAAAATAATCCTAATATTGCCGAGATAACAGTCACGATAGATGGTCGAGACGACCTTATAAGTGGCTGTAAAGATGCATTAGGAATAGAGTCTCCGGAAGGAGATGATCACCCTCAGCTAAAATCAGTCATAGGATGGCATGGAAAATGTGAAGTCCATGATCAGTTTACAAGCGCCGACGTTAAAAACGCCCGTCGTCAATTTCCTGATGCAATTATCTTGGCACATCCAGAATGTCATCCAGAGGTAACAGAGTTGGTAGATTTTACAGGAAGCACCTCTGCAATGATTGCCTTTATTCAAGGAGCACCCGCCAAAAAAAAATATATCTTACTTACTGAATGTAGTATGGGAGACAATATTGCGGCTGAGAATCCAGAGAAAGAAATGATTCGCTTTTGTAGCGTGAGATGTCCGCACATGAATGAAATTACCCTAGAAGATACCCTTCATGCTATGCTTACGGGAGAACAAGAAATTAAACTTGACCCTGATATTATCCAGAGAGCTCGTTCATCACTCGACCGAATGCTTGAGTTGTCATAGAGAGATACTAAGGTAAATTTATGTCTCCACGCGTTCGAGCAATAGTGGCAACAAGAGTAAACAATTTTGACAGTAAAAAAAATTTAATCCCTCTGGCAAAACAAATAGCCAGCCAAAATCGTGAGCATCAAATAGGTGGGTTAATTTGTTATGGTAACGGGTCTTTTTTACAACTTATTGAAGGAGAGAGACTAGAGATCAGCCGAGCTCTTATAAGAATTGGCCGTGTTGCACCAGATACAACAGAGTTTTTGGGTCTTAGAGAAGTCCGTGAGGATGACATTAAATTTGAAGAATGGCTCGAAGAACCTTTCATAATTGAAAATACTTTCGCCATATTTAGCAGAGAGAGTTTTGCCCCAAATACTTTTTCGTTTTTAGTAGCTGAAGCTCTAATTACATCACTTTTTAAAAATAATCATACAGATAAGAAATGTATTTAATTAGCTTAGTTTATTCAGAAAACCTTACCTTGATCAGCATCAAAACACCTTCTCTTCGAATGGTTATACTGCCCGATTTTTCATCTCGAAGTAGAGTTAGAAATTTTGGAAAATTTTGTGATTCAAAAATTACGTAATCATTTGCTGCAAGAATAATGTCAGCGTTTTGTAATCCTAAAAGCTGATAAGCACTCCCATCTCTTACGCCGAACAACCTGTACTCTGGACTAGTTGAAGAGGCATACTGATTCTTTAAAATAGGAACCAACCGGATTGTGGCTAGTAAGTGCTCATTACCAACTGCCTGAAGGTACTCTGAACGAGAAACAACAACTTCAACGGTTTTGATTGGCTGATTAGATGGCTCAACTTCACTAAACTTTAACGGTAAATTACCGCTTGGCGCCCTCAAACATCCGCATACTAGTAAACTAAAAAAAATATTACTGAGTAAGTAAAGCAAGAATTTACTACCAATGATTGCTTTAAAAATCGCCTTGTCCATCTTATTTTTCCTTTGGACCTAAATTCTCTAAAAATGTCCGATCAATCCGCTTAGCACGCATTTTTTCCGATTTAACAATATTTTTAATATTATCTACAGCAGTCTGAATATTGTCATTTATTACTAAATAATCAAATTGGTCACTAGCTTCAACCAAACAAGTATACTCGCGCTGAGCAGAGGCAAGCCTAACTTGTCGCTCATTTTTATCATCACCACGACTAATCAAGCGTTCATCTAAGACATCACTATTTGATGGAGACAAAAATATTAACACTGAATTATTAGGATATTTTGTCTTAAAAGACAGTGCTCCTCTTACGTCTATAATTAGTAAAGGACTAAAGCCTGATTCAACTACTGCGTTAAGTGCATCATTTGTTGTGCCATAATAATTTCCGTGAGTTTCCTCCCATTCAAAAAAAGCGCCATGCTGTATTTTATTCTTAAATTCTTGAGAAGTTACAAAATAGTAACTCTGACCTTGAACTTCATCCTGTCTAGGCAAACGTGACGTAGTAGTAACTACTCTCTTAATAAAAAGGGTTTCATCCTGCAATAAAGCATTAGCTACCGTCGTTTTTCCGCTTCCGGCTGCTCCTACTAAGCAAAAAAAAGGTGCTACGGTAAGTGGTAGTTGCTGGTTCATAAAGACATTCCAATCATTCAATATTACACACCTGTTCTCGCAACCGTTCAACCTCTAATTTGCCTTGAACAACTAAGTCAGTTACCTGAGAGCGTCGTACTTTTGATCCAATAGTTGTTAGCTCTCTTTGTAACTCCTGTAGATAAAATTCTAACTTCTTACCACAAGGAGAAGATTCTACAGCTTTATCTAAATTAACTAGATGACTTTTTATCCGAACTAATTCTTCTTCAACATCAGCCTTGTCGGCTATTAAGGCTACTTCCTGCCATAATCTATCAGAATCTTTTGCATCTAGTGATCGTACTTGACTAATTAATCGCCCCACTCTTTCTTGTAACTCCGTGAAGAGTTTTTCAATGTTCTGACTTGTCTCACTACACAAACGTTGATAAATTTGGCGGACTAATTCAATTCTGTTCGATATATCTTTACGGAGATTGCTTCCTTCATTGTAACGAGAAACTAATAACTCATTAATTGCCTGAGTTACGCTGTAGTCTAATGCTGTTTGCTGAGAATCACTTAAAATTTCACTACTATCTTCACGATTCACATTCCAAACTTCGCTTCGTTTTAAAGAAGCTAAAATCAACTTTTGCTGCAAAGCATCAGTTACCGGTAGATGCTTTCTAGCAAAATCAATCATTTCTCGAAACAATAACTCAGCACTCTCATGATTAAGAGACTGTGCTTCTACTTTTGGTCTTGCGATATAAATTAAAACTTCAATTTTTCCTCGAGAGAATGCAGCCGAAATTTTTTGCCTTAAACTAGACTCTATATGCCCCTGTAATCGTGCACCCTTCATGATGATATCAAGAAACCTACTATTTACTGAGCGCATTTCAACTCTTACAAGCCCTCCATCAGCAATCTGACAAACAGATTGGCTAAATCCAGTCATACTTTGCAAGACGCCCTTTGAATCTTGGATTTTATCCTCAGCCACACACATAAAATTTGCGCTCACATGATCATTTCAACTTCGCTGAATTTTTACAGCAGATAAAAAGCTTCTACTTCTTGCATGAGAAGATCGAGCCTAATTGGAACGGTACCTACCTCTGCTACTACCATACCCGCCGCAAGATTCGCTATGCATCCTGCCATTTCTGCTGATGCACCAGCTGCAAGGAGCGCTGTAAAGGTAGCAGTAACAGCATCACCGGCACCAGATACATCAAAAACGGATAACGCTTGAGCTGGCAATCTATGCACTTCTTCAGGCTTATTAGGCTCATTCTGCACAATAACTAGACCATCCTCTCCCAATGTTATAAGAGCCATTTGAAGCCGCCACAAACCAAGCAGCGTGCGAGCAGCACTTATAAATTCTTCATTATTACTTAACTTAAGACCAGTAGCTTGCTCTGCTTCATGTCGATTGGGTTTTGCAACCGATATTCCACCATTAAAATATAGGTGAGTATTACGAGGATGTGGATCAAGAACGACTGGCTTTTTAGATATACCAGTAATACCTTGTCGCGCTGCCTCTGCTAAGATAGCCATCATAGGATTCGAGACAACTCCTTTACCATAATCAGATATAATTATGGCGTCACTTCGCTCCAATTCTCTTTCGAGCAGAGTTGCTAACTCCAGTTGTGAAACTTCAGAAAGTGGCGCTAAATTCTCTTTATCAATACGCACTATCTGCTGTGATTGAGCTACCACTCGTGTCTTTATTATTGTGGGATGTTGTTCTGATGCAATTACTCCCTGCGTAGCTACTCCATTCGCATCCAGGTAGGCTCTAATAATTTCACCTTCTGCATCCATTCCAACTACGCCTATCATAGTCACCTTAGCACCCAACTCGCAGAGATTTCTCACAACAAGTCCGGCTCCACCAACGCGATCATCGGTATGGGTCATCTGAACGACAGGCACTGGAGCCTCTGGCGAAATACGATTACACCGCCCCCAAATATACCGATCTAGCATTAAGTCTCCCACTACTAAGATATGCAATTTTGGAATTGCAGCGATTAGCTGACGAGCAAGCTCGGCAGATCCCGCTGAGGGAATCTGATTAGGCATAAAAACTATCTCCTGATGTATAACATGCTAATTTTTCGCTGACACTATCAGAATCATTAGTCATGAGAGCTGCCAAAATTTTATCTCTAACTTGTTCAGCAGAAATAAGCGACATACAAATGTTACCAAATCCAGGGCAAACACGTTTCATACATGGAGTACACTTTAATGAGACTCTTACCACTCGATTTTCTTGTCCAAAGGGAGCTACTCTTTCCTCTGTTGTAGGACCAAACAAACCAACATAAGGAACACCAAGAGCTGCTGAGATATGACCAGGGCCTGAATCTGGCCCTGCGGCCACAGAGCATACCGATAAAATGGCCAAAAGCTCTTTAAGAGTTGTAGCTCCTGCTAAAGATAACAAATTATTTTTGCTAACATTGCCACGCGAGCTTATTAATTCAACAATTCTATTAGCGAGCACAGCTTGAGTCTTATCGCCAAGTAATATTATAGAGCAACCAAGTGAGGAGTCCTTGAGTAGAAGTTCGATTAATCTAACATAACCGTAAATAGTCCAATCTTTTGTCTCCCAAGTTGAGCCCATTATCATACCAATGATTGGTTGCGAATTTTTGGCAATATTTTGAACTGATAAGGGTGCATCGCTGATTGTTACAGCTTTTGATAAACCAAAAGAAACGTTTTTATTATTCTCAACTCCTAGCAGAGGAAGAAACTGTAAATAATGATAAACTTTCGAAATTTTAGGGTCACACTGAGGGATGTGATCAGTATTAAATAACCAATTATACTCTTTTGAATCAGCTCTATTAAAGCCGATGCGTCTTTGAGCTGGAATAGATCTTGAGAGAATACCGCTTTTAAGATGGCGCTGAAGATCTAAAACAACATCAAAAAATTTTCCCTCAATATCTTTTTTAAAGGTCTGATAAGCAGACAGACTTTTGACAGCCTTTGCAACAATAGATCCGGAGTAGGGTCTTTTAAACTCTATCACCGTATCAACATACGGGTTAAGCCTGACAATGCCGGCACTTTTAGGCTCAACAATCCAAGTAATGTGACAATCACGAAATGCCTCTTTAAGAGGGGGTAAAATGGCAAATGCTCGTACCACATCACCAAGTGCACCTAAAAGGACGATAGCAATCGAAGTCTGCTTCATTAGGTCACCAAAACAAATTAGACAACAGTGTGGCGGCGGAGACCGAGACACATAAGAGACGAAAGAAATTCTGGAAGTTTATGTTTTATTACAGCGCGTCGCCATCTTCTCAAATAACGATCCCGCAACATAAGTGTTCCCCATTTCACAACCTGAGCTTTATCAAAATCCAAAAGATAAACTGTATTGCTCTTATCAATAACTACATTGCCTGGATGAAGGTCAAGATGAAACACTCCATTAGCTATCAATAAATCGATCTGATGAAGAAGTGGCTCGAATAAAATTCGTGCTCGCTCAGGTTCATTTTTTGCCATTTCAGCAAGAGTTTGATGATAAGGAATTTCGCGAGTTGCAAGCCATGCTCTGTAGCATGGTAAAATCTGTCCTACTGAATCAGTCGCCGAATGATAAGCTGCCCACAAAACAGGCTCTGGAGCCATTATTCCAAGTGATCTAACAAATAATAACATTTGGAATTCAGATTCGCTTCTGTAGGGGCCACGCTTTACATATCTTGAACGAACAAGTCGTCCAAGCAAACCTCCTCTATGATAGCTCTTTATCACTATTGAACCCGAATCATTATGATAAACCAGTTGAATAGATGCTCTACCCTCAAGAATTCTCGGTTCGTTTTTATTTATACCTGCTACAAATAATTTATTTTGTTTAAAATTAAAAATCTCCTTAATTATGTATTCAATACTACTTCTACTTAAAGTAGGACAATATCCGACAACATACCCGTCCACTATATCCATCTTTACTTCAGGAGAGGAGCGCAAATTTGGCTCACTTGTTGGAGTAGTTGACACTGCCTTTCTCTCGGAAACTATGGAGACAAGTGATATTGAGTCGAAGTGCCCTGACTTAGGAAAGGAGGAGTCTCCTCTAGAAGTCTCATCACTGCTGTCATAACGTCTTTGGGCGCTACTCCCTTCATACATAACTCTGTTCCTGTTGGGCATGCTATACTTCCATGGCGTTTACATGGCTTACAATCCAGAGCTTCATGTTGCACTACTAAAGCTTGATTTTGCCAGGGTCCAAAACCAAACCAAGGCGAAGTAGCGCAAAATATGGTCACTGTAGGAATTTTAAGGGCCGATCCGATATGCAGAGCCATACTGTCATTACATACCACTAATCTGGCTCGACTTACCATCCAAACTGTTTCATCCATTGATGTTACACCAGTAAAATCTCTCACTGCATCATCGGGAAATCCTTCGGCTACAAAAGAATTGTTATTGCGCTCGTTAGGCGCTCCCATAATGCATACCCGATAACCTTTTGTAATTAAATTACTAACAATGCTGCGAAAACCCTCTTTGTGCCATCTTTTGGTTGCCCAAACACTAGATGGAAAAATAGAAACATAAGGACTATTTCCTTGGCACCAAGATTTAACCTCAGCACTTACACTTGATTCCGGCGGAATTACTAGGGTGAGATTAGTTGTAAGGTTTTTTGTAACTGAGTTATCTCCTAAAATAGAGAGGTTACGAATAACATCATGCTCGCCTACTGGTCTTGTTTTAAGTTCAGTATAAAGAAAAGCCCCTTTAGCTGACTTAAATCCAACTCTGTAAGGGATATCAGCAAGGGCTAAAACTAAGCTTGTTCGAAGAGAACGGTGCAAAGAATACGCAACATCAAATTTATACTTCTTAAGTTCTTGTGCGAGATTCCAAATTCCGCGCAAGCCTTTTTGTTTACCTCTTTTTGCAAAGGGAATAACCCTATCAACTGATGAATTATATTTAAAAAAGACGGTAGCACCCGGAGTTGTGAGCACAGAGACGATTGCCCCACTATGATGCTGCTTAATTGCATCTGGAAGATGCGTTGATAAAATACAATCTCCTAAAAAGCCTAATTGGACTAGTAAAATATTCACAATATTAACTATAACAGCGTTATCTATAATTGTCGCCTGGAAGATTGCTGCCGCTCTTTTTTCATCCATTCAATCTGACGCCCAAGACCTTCTCTAATAGAAATCATTGGAGTGTAATCAAGCATTAGTTGTGCCTTTTTTATTAAAGCTGAAGTTCTCAGCTGATCTCCGTTTCTGGGTGGTTTATATTCAATACGGACATCTTGTCCGCACAGCTCTGACACAATACGAATCCCTTCATTTGTAGTTATCTCTGAGTCTGACCCAATATTAAAGATTTCTCCCTTCCAACTCTCTGGGACTGCAATAATCCGGAGAAATCCCGAGATAATATCATCAATGTAGGTAAAACTCCTCGAGTGGTGTTCACTGCCTTTGTGCAATGGAAAAGGAGTCTTATCGAGAGTAGCAGCTATTAGCCTCGGATATAGTTTGTCGGGACGTTCTCTTGGACCATAGACTGAAAACAGTCGAAGCGAACAAGCTGGCAGGCTTTTCTCTCGATTGGCGGCCAAAACCAACTGCTCTGCGGCTAGTTTTGTAACACCATAATGCGAAGTTGGTTTTGCAGGTGAATCTTCAGAGTCTGTTGCATTTTTACCGTATACTGAGGATGTAGCGACATTAACAAAACATTTTAAATTTTGAGCCTGTACTAAGCACGCTTCTATCAACCGGTGGGTGGCAATGATGTTATTACGCACATATTGATCAAATGATGTAACCGCAGAAATACCAGGCTGAGCCGCACAGTGATATATAAATTCCGCCTTTTTAACAAAAGGAATGAGATCTGTTAAGACCAAATCTCCTTCTATAATTTCGCCACCAGCTTGACGCACAACGTTGGCGTTAAGCTCTTTTAACTCTCGGGCATAGTATGAGTCAAATGAATCGATACCAACAACTGTGTGACCAAGCTTGAGAGCAGCTTCAGCGAAATGAGACCCTATAAATCCGGCGATTCCAGTAATAAAAAGCGATGCCATAGAAAATTTATAAAACTCTAGCCGTATTAAAAATACCGGTAGTCTAATCTCAGGCTGTTTTCTACCTTTCCCGTTAGTCTACTCTGGAAGCACCTAACTGATCAAAGATTCTCTCCCCCTCCCTGTCTTTTTCATTTCTTCTCTCAAATCAGTAACAAAAGAAGAACAATGTTTCTATTTAGTACCCGTATACGTGCAAAAACAGAACAACCTTCTATTGCAATGTTTCAAATCAGCCCTAACCCGTCAGAAAATCTTACTTCTCAGAGCACCAATAGTAATAATTCTCACCTACCATTACCAGTCCCTAACAATTTAAATGGTTTAGACCCTGAACTTATAAAATACTATCTAAAAAATTTTTGGGACTTATTGGATACCTTTATAGTAGATGCCCAAAACAAACCTTTTTACACTTTGGCATTACAGGAAATTCAAACAAACTCATTAGCTCTTGATATTGTAATTGAATCAGCAGCCATATCAGAGCAGAATAACTATATAAACGAACTTAAAATTTATCTAACCAAGTGTTTTCTTACACAATATTGGCACCCATCCTTAGTAGAAACATTCTATAGCCTGCTAAATAAACACAACTTAGCAACTTTTTCACTAAGTGATACCTTCCAAGAGGCTCTCAGAGCTACTGCAGATTTTGCCGCCGTAAACTTTTACTCGTTAGATGATGACGAAATCCAAAAATCGTGTAGCGAAGCTTCTAGGGAACTATTCAGACTAATTGAAAGTTCCGACTCCTCCACTCTTGATTTTCAAGGCTTAAAAACATCCATTCTAAATTTCTTAAAAGAATGGATCTCCTCTGGATGCTCTAAAGAAAATTTTTGGACATTAGTCAATGAACAAAAAATATCCCTCGTATCACCTCTACAGTGTCCTATCAAAACAGCAAGCACTGTCGAAACAGCAAGCACTGTCGTCCACCAAGAAAAACCAACTCAAGGGGAAATACAAATCCCCCCTAAGAATCTAAGACTAATACAAGGCCTAATTTTATCTTCAATCCTACGGTGGTTAAATAGAGAACAATGTGACCAAAATGAAAATATTGGTGTTATCACTTTACCTCATGGAGCCGGCAAGACCGATTCTCTCTTAGTTCTTGGTAACCTATTACTCGCTCAAAACAAAAAAGTTGTAATTATCGTAAGCCATGAGGGTCTTTACCCCAAATACCGAGAGCTTTGTCCAAATACAGAATTAACTACGTATAGCAAATTTGACCACCAAGAACTTGACTGCACAAACACCGTAATTCTAGCTGACGACCCCCCACCAAGATTTGCCGGTCTTGTGTCTGTTAACAGTTCAACTCATGTGGTAATTTTTACCAGTAAACTTCCTCCGCTCCAATCACCGCAAATCACTAACCTTTCCTCAGAAATAATCCCAGAGGATATTCTAAAAAAACAATTAGAATTAACATCCCCAATTTTTAACTCACCTAAAATAATTTCTACAGATAATCAATATGAAAACTTGTCTGAGCTAGCTGAAACTGCAGAAGGCAATATCGTCGTTTTTGTTAAAACTCGAAAAGAAGCTAAAGAATTGTATGAATATTTAAGGGATAAGTTTCATGTTGCCAAATATACCGGCGAAACGCCCCCAGAGCAACGTGCACTAATACTCGATAAGTTTAAGGATAGTACAAATACACCTCAGATTCTCATTGTCACTACCATCGGACAAACTCATCACCACCAATTTCCAGCTACGACTGTTATTTTTTTTGGGTCTCACTGCTCGAACCCAGATATTCAGGAAAAACTATCCACCGTTGCAAATAGTTCGACACCGATAAATGTCATATTCTTAATTAATAAGGGAGAGCCCGAGCCACCACTAAACCAAATTAACCGACCACCTACATTACTTAGTTTACCTGCGCAACATCTCTATCCTCACCGACCAAAGAATACCCTACAACTTACAATACCAAGTAATCGTGACACTACCTTAATCAATGAGAAAATTGGTACTAAATCGAACTCTAAAGTTCTTAATCTACCAGAAAACCTCCTCAAACTATATCGGCTCTATTTAGGCAATTTTTTTGAAAAACTAAAATGGCTTGAATTGCTTGTTACTCTCAAAGCAGAAGAATATGTGCTTCCACAGTTTCAAATTAAGGCAAATATCGCTGATTTTGTAATCCATAATGAGAATGGAGAACCAATCAAAGTAATAGAAACAAAATGGGGTGGAACGAATCATCAAGGAACACTCGATAATATAACGGCTCACCTCACTAAAATTATTGAAGGAATAATAGAAAAATTTGGTAACCAAACTTCTACTCCTAAATTTGAACTGCATACTTTTCAAAGTATTTCCGAAAAAAAAACAAGATTTTTTGGAGTGACTGTTAAATCTATGCATGAACAAAGTCATCCCTTAATAAAAGAACTTTTCATGCTAGTTGCCGCCGAGCTTCGTGAATTTGCAAAAACTACTGATCTAGCAAGCCTTAAATTAATAGAAGAGCATATTGAAAAAATTATCTGTGAAATTGTTGGGATAGAATCTTTTAAAGATTTGATAAATTTAACGGTAGATAAAAGCAAAAATAGAGATCTTACAGAATTGAGCGAAAAGTTTAACCGCCTAAAAAATTCATTGCAAAAAAATTCATCGGCCGATTTTGATTTTACAAGTCCTATTACTCAAGAACCTGGAACAGTAACACAAGGATCTCGATTTGAAGTTCTTGAGAAATGTTTGCGAAATTCTTTACAACATACTCTTAATCAATTGGTGTGGCCACCAAACAGTAATAGCCCTACAAAACGACAATTTAATGAGTCGCATGTAACCACAGAAATCCGTAGAAAAATACGCAGTAAGAGTTGGTTCCCCTCATCGAATACAGTGAATTATGTCACAATCAGCATTAACCAAGCTATCATATCAATCAATGCGTATTTATCTGATCCGAATACATCGCAAACAAACCAAAAAAAATTATACTTAAAGATATCAGAGGCATTAAGCGAGCTCTCTATGATATTAAGCAAACCATTTCCGAGCCTAAGCAATGAGTTAACTAACGTTAAAACTCTAAGCGGTGCAATCAAAACTCTAAATGGCATCTCTCATAATCTCTATATATTAAAGTTTGTGATGATGACAGGTGAGACTTCTAATAAACGCGAAATGCATAAGAAGTTATTCTGGCTCAAGAATTGTTCAGATTTGACTGAATCTGTTGTTACGCTACTACAAGCAATAACTAAATTAAAAAATAATGAAAGGATTACTGACAATACTAGTAACCAAATGAAACAACCCCCCACTATTACTTGGAGCGATTTAACAGATTTTTTTGATAAAACTTCATTCCCAACTGAGGGGTTTCTTCAAAATGGTCAAAGCATCATGCAAGAGATGCTTGCTTCCCAAAAATTATTACTACGATTATCTGATGAAACGAAAGAAAAGCCTTGGTGGGCTAATTGGGGTAGTAGAATTAAAAACCAGATTGAATATTTATCTCCAGACCTACAAGAAGTTTTTCCCCAAATAACATTAGACAACTTAAACAGTGCGGCTCATGTTTTAATAAGCAAAAAAGAGACCTTGGTTCTAATAAATAAGTTAGTCTCTCTACTGAGTAGTGAAAAATCTGAACCAGCAGACTTAAAAACCGAATTTGAGGAGCTCTATGCTTATGTTATTTCTTTGGACCCTGAGCAGACAGATCAGACAGAGCAGACACAAACTTCTGTGACCAAGGCTCACATCCTAAAGTTATTTAACTCCTTTAATAATAAACTAAACAAAACTTTTAATTTTACCAGAGGTCGAGACAATCTGGAGAATAATTTAAAACGTATGTGTTACTATTATATAATTTATGAACTTGAAAAGTTCCAAACTGAAATTTCACCTATAACCGGCTCACCTCTTACACAACTACTTATTCAGTTACGATTGAATAAATACGGAAGCTAATTAACTTTATCTATCTCATTTAAAATATCAATGACTGCCTCATACAGAGTGATTGGGATATTACTTTCCACGTTCAAATTAGTAAGAGTAGGACGAAGTTCTGGGCGATAGACGATGGGTATATTATACTTTTTAGCAGTCGCAATAATAATAGAACCTATTTCATGACTTCCCTTAGCCGACACAAACGGAGCGTCATCTACATCTTCATTAAAAGCAAGAGCTAATACTAACTTATCTGAAAGGCCTTCACCGTTTTTCATTTCGAGAAACTATCCTTTTACTAAAGCTTGGTCGCTTGGTTTATTTTTATTATCTAAGCCAAATTCATTAACTCTTAAGGCCATAACACGCCGAGTTACTGCATGAATCTTCCAAACATCAAATGGCTTTCCTATGACCTCGAATCTCTCTCGATTAAGAGCTCTTATACTCTGCCAACGACCTGCCTCGTCAGAAACAAGACAAATATGCAGTGAAGGTGGAGTCCCAAGAAGATCATTAATATCAAAATGAGGATTATCAGCATAGGCGATGATAATCGCAGTAGAATTTAATGTAGCCGATACTTCAGAAATAGAACGGCCAAAAGCGACTACTACTCCCTGAGCTTCAAACCGAGTTGCTACCCTGTGCTCCTCCTCTTCTGGAAATCCTATAAGCACAACCTCAGCAACTATTCCTGAGGCAAGACGTTGAAGAGATTTTTCCTTTGAATTGATACTGCCTATTACAGCACGCGGAAGAAATACGCTAAACATTGAGCCTCGACCCGACTCGGTTGTAACCGTTAAGTGACCTTGATGATGCCTAAGCACTGAATAAGCTGTAGACAATCCAAGACCTGCACCAGTTATGCCAATGCCGAGCCTAGAATCAACATTTTTAGTCGTAAAAAACGGCTCAAAACACCGAGATTCTTCCTCTGATGTCATTCCCTTTCCATTATCGGCTATATCTATTCGAATATAATCACCAGGAATGAGTAATCCATCAACATCACTTGGAGCTACAGCTACCTCCCCAACTGATATTACTATTCTTGGATTGTAGTGCTTATCATTTATTAAACGACCCTCAATAGCTTCCTTCGCGTTAATGAGTACGGTAGAGAAAACCTGTTGTAGGAGTTCATGATCACCGTATACTGGAAGCTCTTCATCAGGAACATTTATTTCAACTAACGTAGTAGCCCCAACAATTGTACGGTAGTAACTTGTTGATGTCTTTATTAACTCACCAATATTAACAATAGTTCTGACCTCCGGTTTGTGCGGGGAAAAGTGTAGAAGATGAGCAATTAAATTAGTGCCTCTCTCAGCAGCCGCCAGTATAGACGAGGATGCTTTGTGAATAGCACTATCTTTTGTTGCTTGCATTTCTATTAAAGACGCTTGTCCCATTACAGCCTGAAGGAGATTGTTAAAATTATGCGCTACCCCAGATGCTAAAACTCCAGCGGCTCGCATCTTCTCTGAAATAGCCATCTTTTCCTCGAATCGTCTTGCAAGCATTACTGTTGCTAATTCTGTGGCCATACTGGAGAGCAATGGGAGTTTTTTTTGTGAAAAAAAAGCTCCTGCATGAATTGGTTCTACTATCAATACTCCAATTGTTTGAGAAAGAGCTGTCAACGGAACAATTACCACTGCCCCTATTTCAAGAGTTCGAGCAACCCGAGATAAAGAGATACAATCTGAAGAGGAAGCTTTATCAATAATTGTGGGATTACCTGATTCCAGTACTTGTTGTAGCTGCCGCTCAGTGGAGCGCATCTCTATCCTCAGAGTCTCAAGCGATTTACGCATCCCCGGACCGACTCCAGCCTGTCCAACTAGATGGCTACCGGCTTCATTGATAACACCAAGCCACATTCTTTTACAGGCTAGTTCTTCTTGAATTATCGGAAAGGCTGCAAGTCCTATATCTCTCGGACTTAAGTGTTTTGAAACTTCATGGCTTAAACGGTAAAGCGCGGCATAAGAATCGGCTTGTCGCTTTTGATTTAAATAAAACTCTGCACGACGTCCAGCAACACCTATTTGACTAGCGGCCGCCAACGCAAAATCAAAATCACCTTGAGTAAATTTAAAGGCATCTGGACTATACACGGCTACTGCCCCGAGTGGCATATCTTCGTCTAATAAAGGAACAACAACAGCCGACCGAAGACCTTGCTCAGCTAGCAAAAAACCGGAATATCGCGGGTCTTTTGGCAGATCATCAATCAATACTCCTTTTCCACTCTCAATTATTGATCTGGTAAGAGACCCAGCTTGAAGGCGCGACTCTAACATCTCGACTGTTTTAATTGGAAGACCGTGAGAAGCTATCACCTCAAGTTGTCCACTTGCTCGGTCGAAGAAAGTCACATATCCACACTGAGCTCCTGTTGCCTCAATCAAAGCATGCAATCCTCTCTCTGTTACTAACCGTGGCTCACTACCGAATTCAAGCGCTCGAGTCATCCGATATAAAGCATTAAGGCGCCTCTTATTTAACATTCGCTCGTGATCAATACGCTTGGTATCAGATACATCCGTAACTATAACTTCCCAACCTAAAAAAACCGTATCAGTCTCAGGATTAAAATCGTCTTTTACTGACCCACTAATATGAGGAGCATCACCGTAGTGAGGGACTACCATTAAAGACAGCCACCTCATCCCACGCCCATTTGGAAGTTCTACTTGAATATCATCTTGCAATGGAATTCTAGCTAATAAATACCGCCGAAATTTGCGCATGATCTTAGCGCGATGAACACGAGGAATAAGTCGAGCAATATCTTCATTACCTAAAAGTTTGGTTAAAATTAACGCATACGGTGGAATTCCTACAATCCGGCTCACATCTCCAGATACTGAGAGAATAGTGAGCTCAGAGTCGGTGCGTAATACAACAGCTCCAGCATAATCAATAAGCCTTTTGTACTGAACTTTTACCTCAAGTAATTTACTCTGAAAACTGCGGCGACCACTTGGTAAAATTACACAAGCAAACCGTTGACTACTTTGTTCACCCTCTCCTAGTCTAAAAATATGTACTGTATGATCACCTACGGCGGCTAACGGACCCTCTCCTCTCCAATCACATCGCTGATAGACGCTACCCTGATCTATCAAATGAGCCAAAGTTGTAAGTATGGCTTGAGCTTGAGTTCGAGATAAATATTCTTCACTAAGCTCCTTAAGAGAGCGTCCACAGACTGATTGAACAGGCCCAAAAAATCTTTCAAACTGCGCATTTCCCTCGAGTAAAATCCCATCTTTAGAAAGAAGAAAAGACGGGAAAGGTACTTCGTCCAATATACGGTTCCCACTATTTGCCTCTGTTACCGGCCGTTGTATAACTTCATCAAGTTCTTTGGATACTTGACGACGCCGTAGCTTTCTTCCTCGTCCAACTACTTCTCTAAACCTTTCCTTTTGTGTGGAATCCCGTTTAGCACTATTTTTTAGCTTATGTACAAACTTACCTATCGCAGAAACACAGGTAAAAAGTTCACCTACGATATCTCCTCGCCAAACAAAGCTAGGGCTACGATTTATAAGCTGAACATACCCTAAAAGAGCACCATTATTCTCAATTGGTAGAATAGCCAAACTAGACAAACCACGCTCTACCATAGCAAGATGAAGGCTTGTAGGAGCTCCATCTATACTTGGTACAAGCAAAGGTAACGATATGATTGCTCCGGACAAAGCTACAACAGAATTATTACTGAAGTTCAGTGGTATTAAATCAGCGGTCAAATGAGCTCGATCATAAAGCTCATTCTCCTCTCCTAGACTGGCAAAAAAAGCGACGTGCCTGATTTCTGTTGAGGTATTTGCCGAACCAACCACTACCTCTACTGCATCTACTCCGATTCCACCAGAGATAGATCTAGCAGCGCGAGATACCAAATCATTGAGGTCAGAGGACTGCTCAATCTCACTGAGTAAAGAGTATATAAGGTCAGTTTGTTCCTTGACCATCTGCTTAGCATTACCCCTCAGAAAAAAAAACAATGAAATCAACTAATAATGATTACTCTCGAATTTTTTACTCTCTCTTCGATAGTTTTTGACAAAAAGGCATGATATTCAAGCTCACGCCGAGCCTTTAACGCTGGATCTCCATTATTGTCACGATACTCCTTTCGTAACTCCTCTGTTGTCATTCCGTATTTTCTTTGGAATAAAAAATTACTCACAAGAAGATCTGCCAGAGCTATTATAAGAAGAATAACAAAACACACTGTAGATCCTAACCAAACAACTACCCAAGGTTTGTAGAACCATCCGTTAGATACGTCCTTAACTTTACTCCATAACACCAAATAGAGCACAGTAGAAAAAACAATGACAAGAAAGAAATTTACAAGACCAGCAAAGACTTGCCGAAAAAATTGAGTGATCCAAGAAGAGGGATTCAATCTTTCAAGCTGAAAGGAAATAGTTTTGACCGTGATATGAATACCTGTTTGATATAAACTAAGTAGTATTGCACTTATTCCTCCAAAAACAAGCGGAACTACCCCCAGCATAAACCAGATAACTAACAGTGGTTTAAGTGCCATTTTGATGCAAATGGACGTATTTTTCTCCATAGCAAGACACTGCAAACCTGGCTTGATGGATACCTTGGCACAATAAACCCAAATAATAAAAGTAACAGACACAACTACTATTCCGGCACATAACGCACCGATTGCTCGAGGGCTGTTATTTACTATTCCTTTATTTCTCAACTGAGTGAGTTTATAAGTTGAAGGAGGAAAATTTTTATTCACTTCTTATCTTACAATTTATCTAGTAGGAAGAGATAACTTTGCATTCCCAAGCATGGTTAATAGATTGGTATCATAGGTAGCTGCTATTATTTTTTCAAAAGCTACTATTTTCTCAGAGAACAATCGTTGACAGATGCAAACTAGCAAAAGAGTGATTATGCTAGCCCGAAATATATTAAACTCTGCATTAGCCGATATTCCTGGAACTAGTTTAGAAATTATTATAGCAATACCGTCAGCCAAAAGACTCAGAAGGATTAATGGAATTAAAAAAAGAATTAGTTGAGAGATTGTTGAAGTAAGAAGAGAAATGACTACTGAGCTTAACATCTCAAATGAGAAAACTGAACTGCCAACTCTAACAAATTTAAAACTAGTTATATAATTCTCTGCGAGTCTATGAATAGCTCCAGATAATACCAAACAAGCAAGAGTTAATTTTTCTGTATATATCGCCAGTGGAGAGCTCTCTTTATTTTGAGAGGAGAATGAATAGGGATTAAGAATAGCACCTAAAGATGTACCGCGAAAACTATCGACTAATGCTCCGAGGACTCTACCACTTCTCAGAAAGAGAGCGATAGGACATCCAATAAGACATCCAAAAATAAATTCTTGCACATAAAGAAAAATCGACCAAATAGAGAATAATTCGCTTACTCTATTGGATGTAAAAGAATCTAAATTACCCATAGCCCAAACAGAAAAAACCAATGCAACTGTTGCCTTTAGCGGTCCCTTAATAAAAGGGAATAAGACTAAAACCCCAAGGGCGCGCATGAACTCATACAGAGGAAATATCATAACGAAGAAATTAAAGTATTTTAATTATAATTCCGTTCTTCCAATAGAAGCTCCTAATTCTATTGCGTTAACTGTGAGTTGTTCAAATTTTCGCCATAACGTCGCACTTCCAGCTAGCAACACGATAAACAGCACCACAAGTTTAATGACAAATTGAGAGGTTTGTTCTTGAACGTGAGTAGCAGCTTGAATGGCACTGACAAACAGTGACACTACACTCGTGATAATAAGAGGAACAACTCCAGCTAAAAAAAATAACCAAAGTCCATTAATTAAAAGTAGTCGCATAGTAGAACTATTGATAAGATAAAATCAGACTTTCAGAGAGAAGTATCCACCCGTTTGTTACTGCAAAAAGAAGTAACTTAAGAGGCAGTGCTACTAAAGTAGGGCTCACCATCATCATTCCAAGCCCCGTCAAAAGTTGAGCTACGACTAAATCAATAATAACGAAGGGTGTAAGCAAAGCTACACCCATAAGTAACGCTTCTTTTAGTTCACTTAAAAGAAATGCAGGAATCACCTCAAACCATTTGAGAATAGATTCCTCTGGGATATCGGAATCAATGATATTCTTTTCGGAGGAATTATTTGCACGCATTCGAATAATGAAATCTCTTTCAGACCTGCCGGTGTGACGATCCAAAAATGCAAGCCATGGAGCGAAAATATCCTTTATTTCTTGACTAGAGACCGATCCCACTCCCTTTCCAACCAGAGGTTTTATCTTAGGTAAGACCTCTTCAAAAATAGGACCCATTATAAAGCCAGTGAGAGCTAGTGCGAGTACAACTTCTGCTAGAATGCCAGGAGACTGCTGTAAACCTAAGGCATTTTTTAAGACCTGAAGCACTATAGATATTTTAAGGTAAGATGATGCTACACCAAAAATTATCGGAAACACTGACAACAAAAACGCTGCAGAAAGTAAGGTTGTAGGCTGAAAATTCACTGATCCTCTACTACTTTAAATGAAACCATTTTTAATGAATGATGCCTACAAATTGCAGCAAACCTTTGCACTATTGTATCTGAACTGTTTTTAAGAGATTTGCTCGAAGAACGAAGTATCAATGAGACACCACCGGAAAATGGCATCCCTAAAGTTATAATTACTTCTTTGCCACTTGGTAAAGTGTAACGGAGAGATACTGTCTGTAACAGCTTGCTAGCTTTTTGAATCAATTCATTAAGCTTTTGAACGATAAAAATCATATCCCTTGAGGTCGAGGGATTCTCTGATTTTAAGAAGGTATAAAAATTTAAATTATGAAAATTAGCCTGATTTTTCTCTTCGATAATTTCTCTTTTCTTGTATAACAACTGTTGTGATTGTTTAATGCTGCTTTGGAGATGCTCGCTTCTTTTACTGCTTAAAAGAATTTGATTCTGTTGAAGTTTTAATTCTTGGTTCAGTTCGTTTTCTTTATTATTTATGAAACCAACTTTATCCGCTAAGTTGTTAAGAATCGTCAGATTGCGAGAAATAAAGTTGGGTGATTTACGCGCTAAATCAATGACTAAATCTCTGTGTTCGAGATTTTGAGTGTGTTCGAGATTTTGAGTGTGTTTTTTTCCAATTAAGATCGGTTTGATAACATCATCGTAAATTTGTTGCTGCGAAAGCCTTATTTTCTCACGATCATAAGTCAGATTTTCAATTTTTTTTCTTAACCTAAACAAGTGTTGTTCTTGTTGTTTTTTAATAACAGAGTTTTGACGAAATCGTAAAGAACGTATAAAAATTTTGCGGGCTATTGATTCTTGTGATGTAGTCATAGGTATATTTTCAGTAAAATTTGCAGTGTTAGCAGTAAATGTCGTCATTGCTAACATCCTTGATGTAATCTACGAACCAGCCCGGAAACTGAATCAGATATTTTTGAAAATAATTCAACTTGCACCTGCATTTCTCCTACTCGCATTTGCAGTGAGAGTAGTTCTTGAGGGGAGAAGTTTTTTCCTCGTTTTACTTGCTCTCCCAACTTTGATAATTGGGCTTGGTTTTTTAACATAGTCTTAAATATCGAGTTTAAGTCTTGCTTAAATGTTTTTAAATTGGATGATGGTGTGGCTCTGGGTACTGTCGAAACCGATGGAAGGCTCGATAGTTGAAACGATTTTTCTGCTACCGAATTAAGTGATTGCAAAGGGATTACAGACATTAATATTTCCTCATACTAAATTTATAAGGAAATAATCGAAATCAATCGTCAGACGTTGCTTAAAAATCTTATAAGTTATTTATCTGGGGAGTTTAATCGCAGTTTGGCTAATTGGGATAATACTACCTGCTCGTTCCAATCTCTCTGTTGCGAGAATGTTGGACGGAGCAATGCCGCAAGTATAGGTAATATCAATCTTTTGATAAAAACGATAAGTGGCCCAACGAATCTTCTATGGGATGATACGAGCGGAGATAATAATTCTGGTTCCCAATTTTTTGCCAAAGCCCTAAGATTTTCAAAAGCATAGGTGTCATTACCATCTAGTTTCCATGCTAGCTCTTTTAACCGTCTGTTTGAAATATTAACTATATCCCGCTCAGTAAATTGGCCATGTAATAACCGTTGACTCACTGAAGATTTCAAAGATTCCGATATATTACTATTTTGGCACCCGTTTATTACTAGCCACACGGTAGCTTTAGAAGTGGAGAGCGTATCAGAAGATAAGTCCATAATGGGGGAGGTTATCAGCTTCTTAACGAGGCTACAAGGAGGTTCAGTATTTCGTTGTTTTTGAAGCGAAAGAGATTAGATTGTCGTCCCAATAGAGAATGAAAGAAAGCTCGGTATTTCTCGTGGATATTGTATGGTTGAAAGGTTTTGGTTTTCATGTCAGCCACTAAACCGTTTGACTCCTACGAGATTATTTTTACTTTATGGAACTTTATTTTTTATCAGTTTAGGTTGTGCTCCAAAGAGTAAATTCGAAAGCTTAATTGACCAGGGACCCCTTATACTAAGCTCCGATAACCCTTATATTGCTCAGAATCTTTTTTTAGCGAAAGAAGCTGAAATCAGTGATTATTTAAATAAGTTTCTTAATCATAGAGGCGCCCCTGACGCAATTGGTATCTCAGACAGGGGTGAAACTATTGAACTTTTCTACCCCAAAGCCAAAGAAAGATATGTGGGAGTTCGCACTTTAGCCGAATCTGAAAGCGGATTCCCCCAATACGAGTGGATTATCCGTGGTCCAGATTTAATTCCTCGTAGTGCATTCAGATCATTAGGTAGACCAACCGGTAGGCAAACCAAAAAAATATCAGAACCACCCGTCTTTTTTGTGCATGGTCAAATAACTCGATTTACAGGCCCACTAAGGCAGCTCCAAGCAGTTCGCCCCTCACCCACCCCCAGCCCCACAGCGTCTCTGAGACCTTTTTTAGCACCGAAGAGAAAAATGGTTAGAGGCTCTTCAGAGTCCAAGCAAAAAAAACATGTCGCTATGACACCAAAACCACTAGCTGATTTACCTACAAAAAATTTACCGAACGGCTCTTTAAACTCTGATGCTCAGGCACTTTTGATTTCTCAGGGCTATGCTCCTAGATCGCCGAATGGGGACTTGCTCCACACTATAAACTTTGAAACTGAAACTTTAGCTAAAATTGCCGTATGGTATACTGGAAGCGAATCAACGCTTCCCAAAATAGCTCAAGCAAATGAGTCATTAAAAGCTTCTACATCATCACCTCTAACCAAGGGTCTTGTTATAACTATTCCTAAAGATTTAGTAAAAAACTGGAAGCAGATGAAGAACGGAGCTTAGTTCTCTTTAACGAGCTACTCTACTGTAACACTTTTAGCCAAATTTCTAGGAAGATCGACGTCAGCACCATTTAAAACAGCGATATTATAGGCTAATAACTGAAGCGGTACTGTCATTGCTAACGGAGAAAGTAACTCAGACAAATGCGGAGTTTCGACTATATAATCCGCTAAATTAGCTAATTCAGGATGTCCTTCGGTGTCTGTAACAGCTATAATAAGTGCTCCGCGTGATTCTACCTCGCGAAGATTAGAAAATGTTTTTTCAAACAATTCAGAAGGAGTACGGGGTAATAAAACAACTACTGGAACATTATCATCGACTAAGGCAATAGGCCCATGCTTTATTTCACCAGCAGGATAACCTTCAGCATGAATATAAGATATTTCTTTAAGTTTTAACGCTCCCTCTAACGCAATTGGGTAACAAAAGCCTCTACCTAAAAACAGATAATCACGAGCCTTGTAGGTAGCTTGGGCAATCTGCTCAATCCTTGCCTTATTACGCAAGATATCATCAATAGCCGCAGGAACATGTAAAATTGCATTTATTGCTTGAGCTATAGAATCTGCCTTAATAGAATTACGTTCTTGAGCAATATAGAGTGCTAAAAGATAACCTGCTATTAATTGAGTGATAAATGCCTTAGTTGATGCCACACTAATTTCAGGTCCAGCATTTGTATAAATAGTATTTTCAACCTTTCTGGTAAGTGAAGAACCCACTACATTGCAAATAGCTAGAGTCATCGCATGCGGTCTTGCCCTGTCGACCGCAGCTAATGTATCAGCAGTTTCTCCTGATTGAGAAATCGCCAATACAAGCGTCGATGGAGATAGAATAATATCTCGGTAACGAAATTCAGATGAGTAATCAACCTCTACGGGAATTCCAGCAAATCTCTCAATGTAAAATTTTACCATTAAACCAGCATAATAAGCTGTACCACATCCTACTATAATAATTCTATTTATCGCTAATAAGTCATTTTTTCTCTCGTTGAGCTCAGAAAGGTTAACTCTTGAATATGAACTATCAAGTTTTCCAATTAAAGTATCGCTTACTACACTACCTTGTTCATAGATTTCTTTTGACATAAAGTGCGGAAAGCCACCTTTCTGAGCGGTAACTGGATCCCACGTTATCTGCTGAATAGTCCTATCTATTATTAATCCAGAGTTTTCTATAATAACCGAAGAAGACGTAACTGTGGCCAAATCTCCATCTTCTAGAATAACAACTTTCTTGGTATGGGATAACACTGCCGGAATATCGCTAGCAATAAAATTTTCATCCTCGCCAAGGCCTATGACAAGAGGAGTACCAGTTTTTGCGACAAAAATACGATCAGGAGCATTGAGATCAAGAACAAGAATTGCATAACTGCCTCTCAAGCGACTACATGCATCACGAACGGCACAAATAGTGGTTTTACCCAATCTAATCTCTCTACTAATTAAGTGAGCAGCTACCTCAGTATCGGTCTCAGATAAAAAAATTGCTCCTTCTCTCTGCAATTCTTCCCGCAGCTCAGAATAATTTTCAATTATACCATTATGAATTATGCTGACTGAGTCAGCAGAGTGAGGATGAGCATTTTCTTGAGATGGCTTTCCATGAGTAGCCCACCTAGTGTGCCCGAGACCTATTCTGGCTGATCCAGAAATTTTTTTTTGGAGTTTTTCTATCTCTTGCTTCAGTACGTTTAACTTACCTTTAGCTCTTACTACCTGAAGGACACCATTATCAACAATTGCTACTCCAGCTGAGTCGTATCCCCGATATTCAAGTTTCTCCAGACCACTTAGAATCACTGTTAGCGCATCTCCTGACCCAACGTAGCCCATGATTCCGCACATATTTCGCCTCAATAAAAATAGGACTTAACCAAAGATTAGTTGGCTTATATTGTTAATTATTTACCGATAATGCAAACAAACCTAAAAATCGTGTCCCCTCTTTCATTATTTATCTCACAAGTGTATTACTTAAGTATGCGGTCTTAGCTCAGCTGGATAGAGCAACTGGCTTCGAACCAGTAGGTCGGGGGTTCGAATCCCTCAGACCGCGGATTACACGAGTAAAGTGAATTAAAGAAAATTTCCTAATTAAACGATTTGCCAGTTAAACAACGCACCAGATTAAAGGTGGTCTATACGTACCCGTCGGAAAAAAAACATTCTCTTTCCCATCCTTTATACTTAGATACGCAAATGTAAACTGCTCTCTTATAGTTCTGTACTGCCACTTGAATTCTTTTTTTGTTTTCGCACAACTAGTAAGTATTAAAGGTTGCCTCTCGTACTTTTTGTTAGTTTTTGTAGACTTTGGCTTGTCTCCCGATTTTATGGAAAGTAATGCTTTGATTCCAGCGAATCCTTTTCCTTCTAAATAACGAGTTTTAATTATCTGCTGTCGTCTTTCCTCGAGTTTTTTTATGAGGATGTTGACATACTCTGCTTGACTTAAACTCTCGTAGCCAGGAAGTCTTGTATATTCTAAAGTATAAGTTTTTTCAAAATCCTTTGGCCTAAGATGTTTGTTAAAACGCTTTTTATCGCGATAAGAACGCCAATCAATTAGCTTATACTTTCGCGCAAAGGCTGACATAGCGTCAAAGAAAAAATTATATCCAAAATTTTTATAGTCAGATATTCTTTCGACTAAACCACTTGAAACCGGATTGAGTGCTGCATAAAAAAAATAATTTTCGCGATCCTCATCCCTCACAATTGCCTGACAGCGATATCTAGTCTGCCATAGGGAGCCAGCGGGAACACCTCTTACGTGGAATCGGGTTAATTTTGAGATGATTGAATTAAAATCTCTCATGAATGCCGCTCTATTTCTCCTGGGAAAATCGGCACCCAAATGATAGTGGTTCCCAAGAAACACAAAAAAATAAATTTTAACTCCATACTTTTTTTGATATTTAGCTAAAAAAGCAAGGACTAGTTTCTTGATCTTATTATTTTTGTGAAACCATAAGCGAGAATCTACCGTTCTGGTTGTTATAAACGACGTATGCTCAGTAAATTCAATCCGAAGTGCTTGAGCCATTTATATTGCCCCCATTATTTAGAGTTTGTAACCAGAAGTTCGATAGGATGAATGAAATGTTTCCTGAGGCCACAGCATCTCTGAGAAGATTTTTGAAGGGAAAGAGTTGATGTTAACGCAAACTTATTGCAATATGAAAGGGCAGTGATAAACATCAAAGTTATTTATGACAACAGAACCAGAGATTTTCACCCCCAAACCTTCAATCACTAATTCCGGTAAGCGTACTCCGCTTCCTGTCACAGTCATTTCTGGCTTTTTAGGTGCCGGCAAAACCACTCTTCTTAACAACATACTTAACAATGCCCAGGGCCGTCGAGTTGCCGTGATAGTCAACGATATGAGTGAGGTAAACATCGATGCCTCACTAGTTCGAACCAGCGAGAGACTCGTTGAAATGAGTAACGGCTGTATCTGCTGCACGCTTCGCGAAGACCTTCTGATTGAGGTTTCTAAACTCGCCGAAGCAGGTCAATTTGACTATCTTGTAATCGAATCAAGCGGAATTTCAGAGCCCCTTCCAATTGCTGAAACATTTACTTTCATAACTGATGAAAATACCTCTTTAAACGATATTGCCCGATTAGATACCCTCGTTACCGTTGTAGATGCCTTAAACTTCCTCGATGAATACCAACAAGCAGATGGACTCGATGAACGAGGGCTTGGCGCTAGCCCAGACGACGTAAGAACAATCGGACACCTCCTTACCGAACAAGTGGAATTTGCAGACGTAATTATTCTAAATAAATGCGACTTAGTGGATATCAACGAACTGGAACTTATTGAAGAAATAATTAAAACATTAAATCCACGCGCCAAAATTATTCGAGCTGAATTCAGCTCTGTTCCTTTATCTATGATACTTGGAACCAATCAATTCTCGATGGAGGAAGCTCAGTCATCACCTGGATGGTTAAAAATTCTCCGCGGAGAAGAGCTCCCCGAAACAGAAGAGTATGGTATTAGATCATTCGTATATCAGTCACACATTCCATTTCATCCTGAAAGATTATGGCAATTTCTCCATAACGGGCTAACTAAAGTGCTAAGATCCAAAGGTTTTTTTTGGCTCGCAAACCGCCCGCAATTTGCTGGATTATGGTCACAAGCCGGTCAAAGTTTCTCGCTAGGAGTTTATGGATTTTGGGAAAATCAGGATTTAAATCCGACTACATCAGGAACTTACGGAAGTCGAGAACAAAAATTAGTTTTTATCGGAAAAGACTTAGATAAAGAGAAACTGATTTCTTCTCTTGATGAAGCACTGCTGACTACACCTGAATTACATCAATTTAATAATGGAGTCTTCCAAACGACAATAGATCCTTTTCCTGTCTGGGAATAGTCGCTAACTAACAGTCACTCAAGTTAAAATATAACTAATTAAAATTTTTCAAACTATCATAATCTTAAAGCTTCTCCTTATTCTAAAACTTCTCAAAGACGCTGTGTATGGGGTTAAGGTTTGATGTGGTTGTGACGAAGGAGGTATGTAGGAGAGATGTGCTAAACTAAGGTTGATGGCTACATGTTAGAAAATGTCGTAAGTAGCCGGACGACTGTCTCTACTAATATTGCTACGTCCCCTACCAATAGCCCTTCTCGCCCACCTCTACAGGATATTGATGTTGATGCTGCTAGGAAAAGTTTTAATCATCGCCAAACTATAGGCCGTCAGAAAACAGAACGTTGTCTTGATGCTCTGTATGGGGTGATGGCAGATGCTTATAAGTGGCTAAAGTGTGTACAAAACGAGTTACCTGATGAAACAGCACACTTATCACTATCTGAAGTTTTAAAAAATTATAAACCAAACCCATCATATTTCTCACAAACTCACATAGAGGAAGATTGGGCAATCACTCCACAATTAGTAAAAGACTTTTTAAAGGCTTTTAAACAAGATCCAGCAGTATTTTGCGGATATACAGCCAGTCAACTTACAAATATTTGCTATGCAGAGCAGTTAGCAAGTCGCCTAATAGATATAGGTAATGAACTCACTATCAATAAAAATAACTTTGACACACTTTTAAATGAACGCACAAACGAACCATTACCCCGAAGGATTACACAGTGGTTAAATCCAGACTACGATAGACCAATTTTGTTTGAAACAAACCCGCAGACCGGTTTTATTATTCATGTTAATGGATCTAAAGATAATTTACCTGCAATTTTCAACCCTATATCCAAAAACGACACCGATACCAGAGCTAGTATATGCTACAATAACCTACCCAATCCTTATCCTACTCCTCAACAACAAGAACCCTCGGCCAATTTAAATAATGAAAATTTGTCATTAGATTATATCTTTTCGGTTTTGACCGGATATACAAATACTAATAGGTTGTACATTGATTATAACCTATATGATGATAACAACAGACCCGGACCCGATGAAATCTTAGTTCAGGTAAAAACACAAAATACTGGCTCCACATTTGACTACACTCCAGTTGCCAGAATTTACCGAGATAACACTGGAAAAATACAGTTCGAAAGTTTGCTGTGTTTAAATGTTGATATTAATTACTGGGTAACTAAAATTGAAAACATATTATCGGTCTCAGGATTATACATAACCCGAAACGATGTTGGTAGTGGCTTCCGTTCGGGGCAAATCACTAACAAACCTTCGCCCCCGCCCTCTCCTTCTGCTCCATAAATACTTAAGAGCTTACCGGAAACCTTGTAGACTGACCAATAAAAAAATTTTTTATCCCTGTAAACAAGCCTGTAAACAAGCCTTGAATGTCACTTTTTAGACGCTCTAAAAAACTGGGAGATGCACGATAATTCAATATCATTTTAGGCCGTTCACTATTTATATCAGGCTTCACAGGCCTTACCGAAGACCAAGAATATGACCTATTCGTCGCCAAGCCTCCTCTAACACTCTCATTAGAGTTAGACTCAGCTAGTTGTAAACCTAACTTTGCTAGTTTTTGCTTTTCTTGTCTTAAACCTTGAATAAATTTGTGCCCTAGTAAAAACTGAAAGCCAAAATTTTCGCCACAAGCGCTATCGTTACTACCAGGAGATGGCATCGAATTAAAAGCCTCGATAAATTGCCTTGCTGCATGAAAAGCTAAGGTAAATTTAATGTAGGATTGGCTATTGTTATTATTATTACTATTATTGTTGTTATGGCCAGATAGACTTGTCAGGGCACTATTTACAAAATTCTCGACATGTTGTTTTAAATTGTATCTTCCTGAACTATCTTTTTTTTCATTATAAAATGTTAACTGCTTAAATAGTGTGTTACTCTTTCGGAACAGGTTACCGAAAACAACCATTTGGTTCTTATTTAATTTCGGTAAGGAGGGATATTTTGAGATTGTGTCCCAATATTGGGGATTAAACTCCAACCCACACAAAGTTAGTATCTTGCGGAAGACAAGCTCTTCTGGAGTTATCTCTTCTGGCCTGATTACAGGCAGGGCCGGCAGTTCGGGGAAGCTAAAATTGATAGACAAATCAGATTGTGGTTTATCTACAGCACTGTCAACCGAAGCGGTACCTGTAGATACTGGAGCACAAGCAACCATAAGAAGGAATTAATCAAAGGATAGATTTTCTTTCTTTGATTTTAACTGTGAACTAAACGAAGAGAAAAAATTTGCTCCAATATGTGAATTTTACCCACTTGGGAAAATTATGAATTCTCAAATCATAAATCTTCCCCTTCATCATTTACAGTTAATTCACTTTCACCAAGCGATTTAGGGAACTTTTTAACAGACCGCCTAGGGATAAAGTCGAAAGGACTAGTTTTTAAATGAATATCTTGTTGAGGGAAAGATATTTCAATTCCCTCTGAGCGAAAGGCATGAAGGATTGCTACCCGTAAATCACGCTGAACAATTAGATTATCGCTTACATCCGCAACGAAAACGATTAACTCAAAGTCAAGAGAACTTGGTCCAAAATTGGTCAACAAAACCATCGGTGCTGGATCAGCCGTTATACGTACCTCTCTAGAAGCCACACCCTCCAAAACAGCTATAACTTTTTCTGGATTACTCTCATAAGAAACACCAACAAGAATCCGCGCTCGCAAAATTCTATGCGATAAAGTCCAATTGACTATATTACCAGTCACCAAAGACTTATTTGGGATTATTAATTCCTTACGATCCCAATCTGTAATAGTGGTTGCTCTTATCCTGATCCTTGAAACGGTTCCAGAAACATTTCCAATTGTGACAATATCTCCCACCCTAACTGGTTGCTCAAACAGAACAATTATACCAGAAATGAAATTAGCAAATACTTCTTGCAAACCAAATCCGAGCCCAAATGTAAGGGCTGCTACAAGCCAGTGTACGTTTGACCAAGAGATACCTAAGAGCCTAGAAGCCAACAGTATTCCGAAAATGATAACTATATACCGCATAAGCGTAGAAGCAGCGTAGTGAGCTCCAGAGCTAAGAGCAATACGACTTAAAATAGCGATATCGAGAAGAGCAGGAAGTGTTCTTGTTGCTACAAGAACTACAAAGCATAGCACTCCACCTATCATAAAATCATATAGAGTAAAGGGATTAGAGTCTGGAACAACTGATACATTTTCTGTCATCTTATTCGACAAAACCGAATCATTTACGAATGATTTTGCCGCGTCTGAATTTTTTGGAACACTCTTGGAAATATCTTGGGTAATAGATGCTGATGCTACATCACGGTCTCTTTGACCTATTTTACTGAGAAAAGGTTGGGTCTCTTCGGCTAAAGACGCCACCCTAAAATTCGGGTAAATTTGTACTCGCTCCAAAGTAGGAAGAAGAGGAAGAACATTAGACCAAATAAACAGTAATCCAAGAATAAATATTACTGACAAATTACTCCTAAAAAGCGTAGTAGATTTTTCATCAAGCACATTTCGAGCTATCTCGGAGTCATTATCCTTTTCGAAATCCGGCTCTACTTGTACTTCATTATTTTTACCACTCGCCGACATTACTTCGGTAAATGGTCGGTTCTTCGCAGTAAGTAGAGCTCTTACAAATAGCGCGTGTCCAATAGTCAACGCGACCAATAACAATTCAGTCCGCTTATAGGCTCCAACAAACCCATGAGCTAAATTTTCATATCCGATTAGTGCTAAAATAGCACATACTACCGGTGATGCTATGAGAACAGTGCTCCAAAAGGAATGTAAGCGAACTGCAAGCGGAGTTAAATCACCAGTATTCCGCTTCCAGAGATGAGCAAGCACTCCATTTTTACCAAGAAGACTTGCGACAAAAATTGAATATAAACCCAAAAATATTGCAAATAGCAATCGAATAAAAAAATAGATTCCAGGTAGATCACTGTTATCAGCAAAAAAATCGAGTAAAAATCCAGAAACTGATAACGGAATAATAAACTTTCTTATTAAACTTCTTACTCTGCGACAAATATCTTTATTCCAAAGAAAATAGATCTCTGCTACACCATTTTCTCTCAATAAAAGAAGGAACCACATCGGTAGATACAACATAGTAGCAAGTGCAGTAACTGAGCCCCCGATAGACTGCCCAAGATGAGTCTCAACAGAAAGAAGAAACCGCCCTAAAAACCAAATTCCAAGTGGAATTATCGCTGCCTCAACTGTTAAAATAAAAAGAGCCGCTAAAATCAGTAAGAGTGAGCTTCGACCATAATTTTGAGCCAATTCTTTTATTCGGTCATAAACCAAAGCTATTTTGCCTCGCATGAAAATAACCACAGCAAAAGCTAACGCCGATGCCACAACACCTACCCACTCCACTGCAGGTAAACTACTCAAACCCAAAAACAGAGCTCGCCATCTTTTAATCGCAAAAACCTCTGTAATACCAGCTTTAATATCTCTAAGTGGTGGGAAGACTTCCCGATGAAGAGACCGTAACCACATCACTCTAGGTGCTAAAAAGCTTCTAGCATCCTCGGTCAGATTATTAATTTTAGTTAGACTCTCTACACTTTCACTGAGAACCGATATTAGAGAACGGTACTCTCCCAATACCTCGGTAATTAATGTTTCACGCTGTGCAACAAGATCGGTAATTGCATGTCGTTGGCGCCAACTATTACCATTTTTAATTCCGATAGCCCCCTCTAATAATCGCTTTGTCTCATCAACAGGAGGTAATATTCTATTCCTGCGTTCCTCGATACTAAAAAGGGTAAGTTGAGCATCCTGAAGCTCGCGCTCTACGGAAAGAATACGCGCGCGCAATTCCGCACTACTAGATAGCTTCCCCTCAAATGATATAAGCAATGGACCAATGCCGCTACTTCCACCAACAATTCGATATCTCTCCCATAAAGCCGAGAGACCACTTGAAAGCTCCATTTTTTCTTTTCGCGCCAAATCACGTTGAGTAGTAGCATACGCTAATTGTGCTCTGAGCCCCGTATGACCAGCTCCTTGAATTCGGCGCAAAACAGAGATATCTTCAACAACTTCATAGGCGACTGGACCTGCAACCTCTTGCAGTTCTCTTACCTGCGCCAACTCTTTGGTAAATTGCTCCTCCTGCAAGATTGTTAAACTCTTTCTGGCCGATTCGAGCTGGTCATCTAATGTAAACAAAGCTCTTCTCAGAATAGCGACCTTATTGGGTCTAAGAGCTTGACGTGCAATAATAAGCTCTCGTTCAGCTGTTAGCGCCCGAAGTTTTGTCTCATCACGCTTTCTAACTTGGCTTATGTTATCATCAAAACTTTCCTGACGACTGATAGACGAAGCTGAAGGTGTTACTTGAATTGCTAAGCTTTGCTCCAGCTTGGATGAAACTTCATTTATCTCCTTCAGTAAAACCGTGCTACGAGTCGAATCTTCCTCACCCCCTGAAATAGCGGCCTGATACTCCTCTTCAGCTTTGCTTCGTTTCTGCTCTAATTGCTCAATAATAATTTGAAGCCTATCGACAGTTTTAACAGACTCAAACGAAGTCTGAGTTGTTGGATACGGCTCAGATAATTCCTTAATTAGTTGACTCTCTTCTTCGCGAAGAGCCAACATGGCTTTTTCAAATGCTCTTATGCTTACCTCAAACCCTTGAGTTTCAGCATTTAAGGAATCTTCGGGCGCTAACTGCTGTCTGACCTCGCTCCTATTGTCACTGTCATTTTTGCTTAACTCTGATGCTATGCGCCGCCTTTCCTCTTGACCCTGAGCAATTTTTTCTTCTTTGGGAACTAGCTGAGTTTTAGACGATGACGATGACGATGATGTAGCTTGAATAGGCTGTGGCACTTGACTATATGCAGAGTAGCTACCTAAGCTATAGGCTAAAATTATAAGAAAAACCGAAAGTCTTGTGAAACGATACCAAAAAACCTCAAACTCTAAAAAACGCATTTTTACTTCCAAAAAATAAAATCCTCTGTCTTTATTATATTTGACAGCCTAACTCAGACGATCACCATGCGCCACACGGTGACTTATTCTTCAGATTAATTGATTGCTTAAATATTTTGGTTTTATTTAGTGAGGCTATATCGGCAGTAAATTTCAATAATTTCCTCAGCTCGGTATATTTTCTGTTATATCTTCTACTAAAATTTTCTCCGCCTAATTAAATTTAAAACCATGCGTGATTTGATGGGCGTACGGCTTAAACAAAATCGCATCCGCATATTTTAGGAAGTGATACAGTAACAATATTTTTTCGATACTTATTTATATACCAAGCACCTTAGGGACTTTAAAAGCAATAGAAATTAATAAATCAGCTCTTATGTACAAGCGAATCATAATTACCGGCGCTCCTGGTGTAGGCAAATCAACCTTAATAAATGCTCTAGCTACTCAAGGATTTCAAACCGTTAAGGAACCAGCAAGAGATATTATTGCTGAGCAACGCTTAATAGGGGGAGATTGTTTATGGGGGAAAAATACCAAAAATTTTCTTTCCTTACTTCTATCTCGCTCCATTGAACGCTATCAAACCGTAAGGAGCAACCTGACTATCTTTGACAGAGGAATTCCAGATTGTATCGCCTATTCAGAGGTTGCAGGTTTCATCATGCCAACCGCACACCAAGCAACGGCCATCTACCGTTATCACCCTCAAGTATTTGTGGCTCCACCTTGGGCTGAGATATACACCACTGATAACGAACGAACCATGACTTTTGCTGCTACCCTCGACTTTCACCACAAACTTATCTCAGCATACTCCAAACATGGCTATGAATTGGTGGAACTACCGTTTACTTCAGTAGCCGAGAGGGTAAATTTTTTATTTAAGAAGCTCAAAGAGTCAGAATGACATAAAGTTTTATAGAAAGAATACCTTATGAATGACAGTGGCTGACTTTAGTACAGAGCTATCTACATTTTTATAAAATAAAATATCTTGGTAAAAAGCAGCTCACAGTGTAATCAGTGAAAAAGAGACTTTATAAAATAAATCAAAGCTAATTTAAAACATAGAAAAGTTTTAAACTTTTAAAAAGTATGCCTAATTAGGTCTTTTTTAAGTAAAAAAGGCGTATGAAAAAAATTTTACATTACTTCCATAATCCTCAAGTTATAGCGGTAATTGTGGCTGCCTTAGGATATTTTGTTGATGTTTACGATCTCGTTCTTTTTAGTGTTGTTCGAATAAGCAGTCTTAGCGACCTAGGATTATCTTCGGAAGAACAATTTTCTGTTGGGATTCAACTTCTAAATATTCAAATGATAGGTATGCTTAGTGGAGGGATCTTATTTGGTGTGCTCGGGGATAAATACGGTCGTCTTCAAGTGCTTCTAGCGTCGATATTACTCTACTCTCTCGCTAATATCGGTAATGCCTTTATTTCTTCCGTACCACAATACTTCATTTTAAGATTTCTAGCCGGAGTTGGATTAGCTGGCGAGCTTGGAATAGGAATTACCTTAGTGGCTGAGCTATTACCCACTGAAAAACGGGGCATAGGCACTACGATTGTTGCTACAGTAGGAGTATGCGGTGCAGTAGTAGCCGCTACTTTAGGACAGTTCTATTCTTGGCGACTCACTTACCTAATAGGTGGCTTGATGGGTCTTAGTCTTCTTTTTTTGAGAGTTCGTATTCAAGAATCCATTCTTTTTAGCGAAGTTATAAAGTCAAACCACCCAAGAGGTGATCTATGGTTACTGTTTTCTTCTCCAAAAAGATGCTTTAAATACATGCTATGCGTCCTAGCGGGAGTGCCTATTTGGTTTAGTATTGGAGTGTTAGTCACCTTTTGTCCCGAAATAGCCAAAGCCGCGGGTTATACAGTATTACCAAGTGCCGCAGAAGCCATTAAGTTTACTTATATTGGTCTAGTAGTAGGAGATCTAAGTAGTGGACTAATTAGCCAAAAGCTCCGTAGTCGCAAAAAATCAATGATTGCTTTCATCCTATTTAACGGCCTAGCTATAGCTGTATTTATGTCGCCTCTCATTACCACTGCTACCTTTCTTGTTTGGTGGTGTATCCCGCTAGGCTTTTCTGTAGGATACTGGGCGGTACTTGTTACTACTTCTGCTGAACAATTTGGCACTAATCTACGAGCTACAGTGGCTACATCGGTGCCAAATTTTGTTCGAGGTTCAGTTCCCATATTATCTTTTCTTATTGAATACCTTAGAGGCTTTATGAGTACTACTAAATCTATTTCTATAGTTGGCAGTGGTATAATAGGAATAGCGTTAGTTGCTACTCTACTGCTGAAAGAATCGTTCAATAACGATTTAGATTGGATAGAAGAATCACCAGATCGATACAAGAAATAGAGAAATGTCTACGATAGTCATCATAGAGAGATAGCACAGCTCTCTTTGCTGGTAATTTTTTGAGATAAACAATCTACTTAAATGGACAACTTAATCAGACCTTTTTTAAGTTTTAGCCATCGAATCATAACTACTACTCGCCATAAAATTTCTCCGTAATCTGCTCCATTTCCACTTAAATGCCTTCGCCATAAAGACATAAGCTCTCGACGACAGAAAAATTCTTCACTTTGAACGAGAGTAGAATGAACATAATCACGAAGAACAGTACTCATAAGTTGCCCGAGTGATACTACCGGATATTTAAATAAAAATTCGCTGATATTTGAGCGACTAGAGCTTCGTATACCAAGACGCTTAATTAGATTAAGCTTACCGCCATGATAAATAACTCCGTCTTCAATTATATCCAACACCTCTTTAGCTAAGAAAGGAGTTATTACCTTAATCGGAATGCCAGCCTCTTGCACTACTAAACGAATTTCCTCTGCCCTACCATTAAGAAGCATATCCCGAGTAGCTCGCCATGCGGCAAGCGGAGAGAAATTTCTACAATGCAGATTAGTGATATCGGCTAACCTTTGATAGGATGAGAATATAGCCCCAGTGCCAAGCAGATTTGGATTTAATAACTTCATTTTTTGCGTGCCAGATACAAACGGTCCCCGAACAAACTGAAGCGCTCCTGAGGTTACATCTCCCCTCCATATATCATTAAAATTAAGATTACTTGCAGAATTTCGTAGACAAGACCGCAGCCATTTACAACTTAAAATCCAGCGCCACCCATTAATAACAACTGGACTCTCAACGATATCTCTGCCTGTATGAATAAATAATATCCCACTATTTTCATTCTTTAAGTGATAATCATATAAACTAACCACCAAGCTAGGGTCAGCAAGTGGCATAGTCATAGAATGTATTAATCGATCAATTAAATGTACAAACGGGGTGTTTTGAATATGTATACTTTGCTGCGACCAATCATAATTAAGATACTTTTCAAAAATATCCTCAAGTCGGTCAAGAAGAGCCCCAACAGAATAATCTGACTTAATAAAACTATCTGATTTGAGAGTTTCGTTGGTATCTTCTTTAGTGGTAATTACTTTAGTAATCGGGGTAGAGACTGATACGGTATCTAATTTACAATCTACTTTATACAGACACTTACCAAGAGATAAATAATCAGACATTTCCTGAAAAAATGCTTTATCGATTACTAACATAACATTTAATACTACAACTAAAAATTTTAATTAAAGGAGTATATCATGAATCGACACTTACTGCGTTTATTCACTAATTTTGGCTTCGTTTATACGACAGCAATAATCGCCATAATCGCTTTTTGCGTCCTTGTGGCTCTATTATTATCATTACTGATATAACCTAATCACCTTTCTGGGATATAACTTCAACAAAAAGCCTTGGAGCCCACAAAGTAGAGCCCCAATGAAAAAATCCAAACGTAGATAGATGGCGCCCGTTCACCGCATAACCTTCATAAAAACTTGGACTGCCATTTTTCATTTTACATTCTAACATTACCGCACAGGCTGGGTCGACCTTATAGTGCCATTCTTTGCTGTGAATCCCTAACAGTTCACAACCAACATCTCCAAGTAAGTGGGGATATATAGCAGATGCTACACAAACACTAGGCTCAACTTGTGCCGAATCAAGAACCGCATCACCGTCAAGAATACCCACACCTTCATATGTTATTCCATCTACGGTAAAAGTTTTCGACAGATAAGCTGTACCAGCGCCTTCTGAATATAAGATACCACCTTCATCTATAAAGGACTTAATACTAGATTTACCCAACACATTATTTGCAAGGTTAGATCCATAATCTTTCATCCGCCCTCCACATATATACACACCCTTTGTACGGGACGGCAATGAACGGTCAGCTAATGGTGAAAATGGTACTATTTCTGCACCAAAATACCGTAATAAATCCAAATTATCGTGATACTGCATAAAAAAACATGAGTCAGCACTAACAGCAATACGGTATCGACGACTCTTAGGGACAAAGGATGGCATAGATACAGCTACATTGGGTGCACCTTTTGCGTAGGTAATTAATTGATCAAGATCAACAGCCGATCTAAAAATAGAGGCAAGATTAGCTAAACTTTGTCGAGCAAGATGAGAACGACTACCAACTTCTGATACCACACTACTTGGAAAAGCTGCGTAGTCTTCAATATTAGGAACAGCTCCTAATGGTGCCACCAAGCCAAACCTCTCTGCAGCAGCGGCATAAAATAAATAATCACGCTTTGCCGTAGTTCTATTCATTATTGCACTAACAGGAATGTCTTTCATACCTATAGTAAATCCACCAATGAGAGCAGCGGCGCTTGTACCAAATTTAGTAGCATCAACTACTATAATTATTGGAGTAAGTGTGTTTTTGGCTATCTCACAATCAGATCCTTTTACAGAGCCAGCTAGTTCTGCATCGAATAAGCCTCCATGTCCGTCAATCAAAACAATATCTGCTCCAATAGAAGCACGGTAAAGAGTTGTTAAAATTGCTTCTTTGGATAACATAGAAGTATCAAGGGTATGGCACGCTCTATTCGTTAAATTTGTTAATAGCGCTGCTACTCCAAACGATGTAGACGTAGTACAACAAGAAACGCTTACACCTTGAGTTCTTAAGGCTGCAGTTAGGCCAGCTACGACGAGACTTTTACCAACTCCATCACTTGTACCAGATATAAGTATACGGGGAACGGATATATTAAAATTTTGAGTCACGCTCATTCACTTTTTTTCAAGCATAAACTTAGCAGCAGCCCGCACTTGCGGATGAGAATCACTAACTGAAATAACTTCAAGAACAGACCTCACAGACATCTCATCACTTTCACCCAGAACTACTACCACTTCACGCCTGACTCTATACTCTTGGTCTTTAGTAAGAGGAGTAAGCTTCTCAGCTTTTTGTTGAGCATTAGCATGCGAAAAACCACGCACAGCGGCTATTCTCACCTCAGGATCACCATGAACAAGTAAAGGAGCCACTAAATCTGGAAGTTGAGGAATATCCCGTTGTCTGGCCTCATTAATAATAGCTACTAACAGGCTAGCATCTTTTGGTAAAGTACTGAATAAAGCAACTAAATTATCGGTAGTTACATCAGAATATAGGCCTTTAGGATGAGGTTGAAGAGAACGACCCTCACTTAAAATTATATCGTCTATTCTGGGCAGTATAGTTTTAACTTCGTTAGGTTCATTCCAAAATTGTTCAAATAAAAAAAATACGAAACATACGCAGGTCAAAAAAATCATCGCATATAACAAGCTTTTAAATTCAAAATACCTTAAAGATATCGAATCTAAGGCACCAGAGTATATATTCTCTTTTGTCTTGATTATACTTGTCTGAGCATCTTCTTTTTCTTGAACATCCTCAGCATAGGTAATTAGCCCAATACTCTTTCTCGCAACACTAGTTTGACTATTAGTTGAAAAACGAACCGAATGAAGCCCCTTGCTGGTGAGTGCTCCCAAAACCTCAGAAGCTATTGGACTAGATAAATGGCCACCAACATCACTTACTCTGGCCTTAGCTTTCATTAAGAGTGGGGATAATTCTGAAATTAACTCTTTTCCAGAGCCAAACCGAAACTTTCTCTCCCGCGCAAATGCTCGAGCAAAAAACTCTTCAAATTCCTTTGTAGCATAAACGGGTTGAGCAACTTTGTGTTGATAAACTGATACCCAATTACCGGCCAAAATACGAGAGATAATTTCTCGAGAAGAATCGCCACTAAAAGGCTTGGTACAATACAGAATCTCATATAGCACCACGCTTAAAGCAAAAAGGTCGGTCTTACCATCCAAAGATTCGCCCTTTATCTGCTCTGGCGCCATATAACCTGGTGAACCGATACTTTTATTACCCTCAGACTTACGCCAACGTATCTGAGAAATTCCAAAATCTAATACTCTCAACCCCCCGTCTTGTGTCAGAAAAATGTTCGATGGCTTTATATCACAATGAACTACTCCTCGGCTGTGAGCATAATCAAGACTGCTTGCTATTAACGCCAGAATCTCGAGAGTACGATCTGGAGTTATATTATTAGCCTTATTGATAAAGGATCTAAGAGTCTCACCTTGAAGATACTCAAGAACTAAATAAGGAGAGAAAGAAGAGTCATCTTGAATACAATCATAGATAACCATGATGTTTGGGTGACTTAGCTGAGCTGCTAAACGAGCCTCTTCAATAAAATTTGCATTTTCTCGGCTGGAGTTAGTAACCACACACTTAATGGCCACATACCTACTAAGGGCAGCATCAAAGCCTAGGTAAACCACCCCCATTGCTCCTTTACCGACGAGCCCTGTGATGCGATACTTGCCTATGACTGATGGAACATCGCTCATATTTTGATGGGTTAGCAGTATGATATTATTATACTTAGTATAATAATATCACTTTTTGCTAGCTTTTTTAAAAGCTGTGCCTACAGAGAGTGTGCGCCAAAGAGTGTGCGCCAAAGAGTGTGCGCCAAAGAGTGTGCGCTAGTCAGTCTTAGCAGATCCTATTCTGCAGACCCTATTCTTCTGATAAGCCTGTCTCATCAGGAGAAGAACTACCTTTTTGCTGCATCGCTCGCCAAGCCGCTTCAGTAAAGCGCTTTATGATACGGCCTTTAGAGAGATCATAAGGAGAGATTTCTACTATTACATGATCCCCAGGAAGTACCCGAATATAAAATCGCCTCATCTTACCTGCTAAATAGGCAAGTAACTCATGCCCATTATCACACTCAACTTTAAATGTTGTGTTAGGGAAGCACTCTTTTACTACCCCGTGCATTTCAATACCGTCTTTTGCCATTACCGTGCATCCATCTTACTTATTGGGCACCTCTACGATTACCGTTACAACTTTAGCTTTACTACTTACCTTCTAAATCAGATAAAATAATTTCATCCTACTACCGGCCCTAAGGCACGATATTTACTGTACCTTAGCTCACGAAGTTCTTCCACAACCAATCCACGCAAAGTCTCCATGTGCCTCACAAGAGCAACCTTTAGATTTTCTGCGCTCTCTTTATGATTACGATGAGCACCGCCAACCGGTTCAGGTATTATTTCATCAATAATTCCATGCTTATAGAGAGAACCAGCCGTAAGCTGAAGAGCCTCTGCCATTTGCGCTGAACGAGTAGCTTGAACCTCTTGCGTGCTGTCTCGCCACAAAATTGTAGCACAAGACTCTGGGGTAATTACTGAATAACAGGCATGTTCTAGCATTAATATCCTATCGGCAACCCCTAAGGCTAAAGCACCTCCGCTACCTCCTTCACCGATTACCACACTTATAATCGGTACGGTAAGTTCAGCCAATTCTAAGATATTTGTTGCGATAGCCTCAGCTTGACCCCGTTCTTCAGCTTCAACTCCTGGATAAGCGCCCTGAGTATCGATAAATGTTATCAGAGGAAGCTCAAATTTTTCACTCAATCGAAACAGACGCAAAGCTTTGCGGTATCCTTCAGGGTTAGGCATTCCAAAGTTACGCTTTAACCTATCAGCGGTAGTTTTACCACGCTGATGACCAACAATCATGACTGGTTGAGAACCTAACTTAGCTGTTCCACCCACAATAGCAGGATCATCGCGAAACTGCCTGTCACCATGTAATTCAATAAAGTCAGTAAAAATGTGCTTTATATAATCGAGGGTAAATGGTCTATCAAAATGCCTAGATAGCTGCACTCGCTGATAAGCAGTGAGCTTACCATAAATCTCTTCGCGCAAACGAGCTACCTTGGTTTCAAGCCGCTTATATTCGCTACGTCGCGATAAGTCGCCACCAGCTATATCGTCCTTAAGTTGCTCTAGTTCTGCCTCTAATTGGATGAGAGGTCCCTCAAAATCGAGAGGATTAGAAGGTATTGTCATATCCTTTTACTTTTCATATTTCAAACGCTCAGTTTGATTAAAAAATAACTTGTCGGAGATACCACACTTGATGCGAAGTAGCTACACCCCCGTTTTTTTCTATTAGACAGTGATACTGAGAAACAAGTGTATTGGCAACAAGATCAAAAGGAACTTCCTCAAAATAAATCTCTTCTATAGGCTGTCCACCACGAATTTGAGAATAATTCTGATTCTCTGATAAATAAAAACGAGCCCAATCTCTTTTACGAGGTTCTTGCCGCCAAAAAGTTATCTGCCTCTTTGCATAAGCAGCAGTATCTCGACATAACAATCTGTAAAGCTCCCCTTTGTCGTATTCTCCTCGAAGATATCCTAATGTATGCGAAACTCCTATTGCCTTACAAAGGGGAACGGAAGTTAAATCATTGAACAATTCACTATATTTTATCGTTAATGCTTCAACCTCATCAATGAGTCCATGAGAAAGCATCTCCCTACTACGCTCGGCAATCCTGGATCGTAAACCAATTCTCTCTGGCATTACAGCCAATATGATTGCAGTTATTGGTGAGGGCGTATGCTTTACACCAAAGAGCTCACTCTGTGGCCTAGAAGTAATACGACTAACTTCAAGGGCTCGCTCAATACGTTGGCGGTCATTAGGGTGAAGCATTGCAGCACGATTAGGATCAACATTAACGAGTTCAGAGTAAAGCGAACTCGTGGTTCTAGAGGCAAATATCAAGCGAATCTCTTTACTAGCAGTTGGCTGAGGTGACAATCCAGTCAGAAGAGCGCTCAAGTACATACCAGAACTGCCAACTAAAATAGGTATTCGTCCATTTTTACTAACTTCACTTACCTTCTGAGTTACTAACCTCATCATTTTACCAGCATCTAACGAATTTACTGGCGATATAAACCCATATAAATGATAAGGAATTTCCTGCTGAAACTCTAAAGGAGGGCAACACGAAGCAACTGGTACATCAGTATAACATTGCACAGTGTCGACATTAATAATTTCTCCCCCAATCTTTAAGGCTAATTTATGTGCTAGATCTGTTTTACCACTTGCTGTGGGTCCTGAAATAATGAGAACGGGAATTGGAGTCATCAAAATAAAACTCCTTAACTTTTATACTGTTCGAGCAAACCAGTCGGAAAAATTCTTTACCGACAAAGCAACACTTATAGGACGGCCATGTGGGCAGGCACTAGAGTATTTTATTTCATCAAGAGATTTAGCCAAGGCGTTAATCTCAAGTGTTGATAGTTTATCGCCTCGACGAACACTGGCATGACAGGCGAGACGAGATAAAAGCATATCTCGCGCTCTGATTGGCGTATCACTTGCAGAATCTTCAGTAAGTTCTTGGATTGTAGCAGTTACTACAGATGCTACCGAATCAATAGTCATACCACTGGTAAAAAAAATAGGCGCAATTCCAATTATATTTACAGAGCCGCTAGTAACCTCTATTTCAATACCTACTCTAGCTAACATACCAGCCATTTCTTGGAGAAGTTTCTCTTCAAAAAGGTCTGGAACTGGTAAAGCAAGCGGTAAAAGCAACCGTTGAGTTGAAGGCTCTTTACCAGTGTCACGATTTGAATTGAACCTAACCAAAAGTCGGTCAAAATTGACTCTCTCATGAGCGGCATGCGCGTCTAAAATAATACATTGATTATTCCATTCACCAACAAAGTAGACACCAAGCACTTGCCCAATAAATCTTATATCTTGATATCTAAAAGTCTCACAAAAAGGCATTGGACTGCTATTACTATCAATCTCTAATTCTGGTATGCTGGTAACTTGGTTTTCTTGTGGATACTTAAATAATCTCGGCATAGAAGAGGGAAAGCTACCAACAATAGAGCTATCAACAACAGAAATCTCTGCCCTATAATAATTACTTTTGCCTAGCTCATCTTGAGAGATAAATCCAACAGAACTATCTCTAAAATTTTCGACTCGCCCTGAATCAACATCTCTCCTCACGATACTAATTGGAGCGCGAAAAGCAGCAAAACCTTCGACCACGGCATCGCGCACAAGAGAGTAAATATCACCGCTGTTAGCAAATCTCACTTCTGCTTTCTGAGGATGAACATTAATATCAAGTAGAGATGCAGGAAGAGTAATACTTAACATTCCAACCGGTAATTCTCGCTCGCGAAGCGCAGTGCCAAACCCCTCTCGCGTTGCTCGCACAATACCAGCATCACGAATGAGACGGTTGTTTACCAGAATATACAAAGGAGACGCGATGCTTCGTGCATTTGCAGGGTGACCAAGAAGTCCAGTGACAGACAAACAATCCCGACTAAGAGAGATGGGCACTAAGGTACCGTGTAAAATATGCCTAGCTCTATCAATAATACTTGAGGCAGGAAACACAGAAAATATCTCCTTACCATCATTTGATAAACAAAACCTCACCGATGGTGCCGTAAGTGAGGTTCCAGTCACCCAATTAAGTATTGCAGAAAGCTCGGTTCGCTCACTTTTTAAAAATTTACGTCGCACGGGGGTATTAAAGAAGAGATGATGCACAGCCACCGAGCTACCAACTTTAGCGGCAGGAACAGAATCTACGGAAATTACCTTTCCACCGTGAATACGTACGACTGTCCCTTCTTTAGTAACAACGGACTTTACTTCTGGCTCTTTCGTCAGCAAATCGCGAGGAGCAGTAATAAGCTCTACCCTACTTACCGATGCAATTGCCGCCAAAGCCTCTCCTCTAAAGCCTCGGGTAGATAATAGGAGCAGATCATCAAATTCAGCTATCTTCGATGTAGCATGACGCTCAAATGCAAGAACTGCATCATTACGATCCATGCCTATTCCGTCATCTATCACGCGAACTAAGCGAGTGCCTCCCCCTTCTAATGAGATTAAGACTGTGCTACTGGATGCATCTAAGGAATTATCAACTAATTCTCGAACAATCGAGACCGGGCGTTCTACAACTTCACCTGCTGCAATCTGAGAAGCTACAATATCGGAGAGAACACGCACTGGCATTGATTGATTCCCTGACTAAGAAAGAGGTGACTACTCAAATTTAGGCATAACCCGCACTTCTCGAGTAGAACCCCGCTGACCACCACGCTTTAAAGTAAGAGAAATAGACTCACCTCGTGGTGTTTTTAGCACCTGTTCCTCAATCTCCTCTTTGGTTCTAACTATCACTCCATTCACTGCGACAACAAGATCGGCATTCTTAAAATCATGCACTACTCCGCGCATAAAAGCCCCACCCACTCGTCTCTCAATAGCACTAATTCCATTAGTGTCAGCCGGCCCACCCTCTAAAACTCGAAGCACCATTGGACCTTGATTTGTATCAACAAGCACCCAACCAAGGTCTGCTACTCGCACTTTACCAAATTGGATTAGTTCAGGAAGAATGCGCTTGATTTCATTAATCGGTATCGCAAATCCTATTCCCGCGGAATCACCTGATTGGCTCAAAATAGCCGTGTTTATCCCAATTAGCGTGCCAGTGATATCAAGGAGAGGGCCACCAGAGTTACCCGGATTGATGGCTGCATCGGTCTGAATTAAGCCCCTAAGAAGAGCTCCCGTCGGACTGCGAACAGAGCGTTCCAGACTAGAAACAATACCGGTAGTTAGTGTGTGATGCAGACCAAATGGATTACCGATTGCAAGCACTCTCTGTCCAACTACTAAACTATTGGAATCACCAAGAGCCACTCCCACCAAATCCTTTGGGATATTAATTAAACGAAGCACTGCAATATCACCGGACCGGTCGTACCCTACAATCTCGGCTGGATAGTTTTTACCATTGGCGAGAGTCACTTCTATTCGCTGAGCTTCACCGACAACATGAAGGTTTGTCAGAATAATACCGCGACGCGGATCAACAATTACTCCCGAACCCGTACCTTGCCTTGGGCGAACATCGAGAAAAATATCGAAGGGATCAATGGCAAGACTTATAGTGGTTATAAATACTACCGATTCTTTTACCTTGCGATATACTCCAATGGTTCTTATTTCTTCCTCACTTCGATAAGGACCCTCAACCTCTCTAGCGACAGCCGGTCTAATAGAAGAAGACGACAAGAAAATGCCGAAGCATGTACCCACTAAAACAGAAATAAGTACTAACAGGATTCTAGCTCTAACTGGCCTGTATTCTGAACTAAAGATACTTATATTTTTTCTTAAGAGTGTCTTCACGTTATAACCACTAAGAAATTTTCATAACTACTGGGAAATTGTCCAATAAAATTACCAACTATTCGCGATCAAGATTAAGTGTACTCATAAAATGAGTGACTCTTTCAACTTTAGTAACTCCAGATACTTGCTCTATAGCTCGCCGCACTCGCGATAGTTGCCCAGCATCCTTAATATGCAACTCAAAAGTCACTGTAGCTTTACCTATATTTGACGTCTTACAAGAACAACCAGATATATTCGCGCCTTGGGATGTTATGGCACTACTTAGGCCAGCCAAGAGCCCAAGCATATCTTGAGCATGTACGGTGAGCCTAACCTTTCTAAGCGCATCAACTTCTTGCTCCCATGTCACCTCAACAAGTCGTAAAGGATCTGACTGATGCACCTGCATACAATCAGCATTATGCACGGTTACTCCCCTCCCCCGTGTTATAAAGCCTACAATTCTATCTCCTGGAAGAGGCTCACAACATCGAGCAAATCTTACAATAACATCTTCAACACCACTGACTCTGACTCCAACTCGTTTTCGACTAGTGCGCGCCGCTCGTTGAAAAATTCGCTCAAGAGGTGAAACATCCGACACAAGAGGCGCCGTGATGGGCGAGCCATCCGGCAAAAATCGAGCCAGAACTTTTGATGGAGTAAGCTTGCCGTAACCAAGCTCTGCATACAAATCATCTTCAGATTTTAATCCTAGCTCTTTTGCTACCTCTAAAACCTTACCACTCTTTTCAAGTTTTCTAAGGCTGAGCTTAAGCTTACGCATATCTTTAGTTAAAAGCTCTAAACCCAAAGCTAAAGAACTCGTTCTTTCTTGATGTTTTAAAAAAGCTCGGATCCGTTGCTTAGCTTTTGAGGACTGAACAAATCTTAACCAATCTTTACTTGGTATATGCTGCTTAGATGTTAAGATTTCTACCGTATCACCATTTTGAAGTTGATAATCAAGTGGAACGATCTGACCATTTGCTTTAGCACCAATGGTTCTATGCCCTACATCAGTGTGTACAGCATAAGCAAAATCAATCGGAGTTGCGTTGTAAGGTAAACGAAAAAGGTCTCCCTTTGGTGTAAAAACAAAAACTTCCTCAGGGAATAATTCACTCTTTACCGATTGGATAAATTCATCTGGATTTTTAAGATAAGCTTGACTTTCTACGAGGTCTTTAACCCATCTTAAATCAAACTCACCCTCAGTTATAGATTCTCCACGCTCTTTATATCGCCAATGTGCGGCTATACCATCTTCTGCAACCCTATGCATTTCAGGTGTGCGAATTTGTATCTCAACCCTATGACCTTCAGGCCCTATTACGGTAGTATGTAGCGACTGATACATATTTGGCTTAGGCATTGCGATGTAATCTTTGAATCTACCGGGAACAGGGCGCCAAGAAGCATGAATTATCCCCAGCGTTTCGTAACAAGCTCGCACTGTCGGCACAATGATACGGAAACCAAGAAGATCATGAATTTCATTAAAGGCGAGGTTTTGCCTCTCCATTTTTTGCCAAACAGAGTATGCATGCTTGACACGCCCCGTTACAGAAGCTGTAATTCCGCTGTTTTCTAGAAAACTTGAGATCTTTTCTCCAGTTTGCTTGATGTATTGCTCACGCTCTGGAGCAGTTCGGTCAAACTCAGCGTTAATTGAGCTAAATAATTCAGGGCGAATATGAAGAAAACAAAGGTCCTCAAGCTCAGACTTTAACCAGTGAATACCTAGTCTGTTCGCTATCGGAGCGTAAATATCTTTAGTTTCATTTGCTATGCGTAATCTTTTTTCGGGAGCGAGCTCTCCTAAAGTTCGCATATTATGTAAACGATCGCATAATTTTACCAGCACAACGCGAATGTCTTTCGCCATTGCTATGAGCATTTTTCGGAAACTTTCAGCTTGCTTTACTTCACGCGAAGAGAATTCAATTCTGGTGAGTTTAGTAACACCATCAACTATATGAGCAACATCCTCACCAAACCTTGATGCAATATCCTCTCGAGTAACACCCGTATCCTCTATAGTATCATGAAGCAATGCAGCTATAACTGAAGCTGCATCTAATTTTAAGCTACAAACTAGCAGCGTTGTCTCCTCAACATGATTAAAAAAAGGCTCACCAGAAACTCGGCGTTGCGGCGAGTGAGCAGCCTTTGCAAAACCATAAGCCTCAATTACATGAGGAAGGTCTGGATCTGGATAATATTTTTTTAAAGCCTCACAAATCTGCCCCAACTTTCCGCAATCTGCAGAAGAAACTTCAGAAATAACCGTCTCAACGGAACCTAGCTTTTGAAGCTTATAGGCTCGATTGGCTGGACTAATAAAGCTACGGCTACCCTTATCTTTACTCACCTGAATCTACTCATGGCCAAGTTAATGGCTCGGTTACTCCTCGAAAAAACTTTTTTTAAGCAGCGTTTGGACTAAGTGGCTCAGATAACTCATCTTGAGCTAAGTTATCTCGGGCAACAGAGCTAGACTGCTCTGTAGTGCTCAGTGTTTTCCCATCAGTCGTTTTCCCGTCAGCGCGAGGATCTACTGAACCTCCACTAACACTCCCTAGTAAAGCATTTGCTCGGTCTGCTAGAGCTTCTTTTTGTTTTAACGCAGCATCTTCGCTCCTCTTGCGAAGCTCTTCATGAGACATGAGATACACCAAACCATCTGCAATTTCTCTTAGAGACACAACAACAGCTTTGTTCCCTCTCGCATCAGGGATAAGCACCTTTCCGCCGTGGAGCAACTGTTTGGTACGCTTTGCTGCTAATTGTACAAGAGCAAAACGATTTCTCTCATGAGCTAGACAATCTTCAACGGTAATTCGCGCCATATCTATCCAACAAAGTAATAATAGAAGTCATACCAGATTAGCAAGTATCTAACATTTTCGAAAGCCTTTAGTACCTTAAAAGATTGAGAGGGTTTTTCCACCATTTATTTTTGGCAATTATATTAAACAGAAGCTCTAGGGAAACTAATTAAAAACGATAGCTAATTTTAATCGCGCGTAGCGTCTTGGCGCTTGATAAAGCCCGGACGGCCATTCTTTGAGGCAAGCTTTAGCCACTCCCCGTTAAGTCTCTCTACTCTCACTTTATCCCCGCGCCTCAAAATAGCCACAGGTGCTCCAAACGGTGAGGGCTTAGACATAACTTCAGTCGAGGTGAGGATGCGATAAAATCCAGCAGTAGTACCGGTTTTTATCTCTGCTCTGTCAACAGTATCACTGTCACTGGTGTCATTAGACTCATTTCTAGCTAAAGGAAGGCGAATTTCCGGCGATTGATGCTCTGAACGAGCCACTAACCGAGAAGTATTCTCTCGCCGGTTTATATAAGCGGTTGGAAAACTGCGAGGAGTTACTTTTTTAGTAGCTTTAAGCCCATCCGGTTCAATTGGTCCGTCAGTTCTAACCTTTTCCTTAATTTTACTTGCCTGCTGAGACTGCTGTAATGGGGTGCTGGTGCTCACCGTAGCTTCTGGAGGAGCAGAACCAGTCGGTATCGCTTGAGCAACCAATGTTGAATTTACAGGGGCAAGATTAGAGTTACTTACAGTATTTTCTCCGCTGGTGTCAGAACTGCTTACAGGATTAACCTCAGAGTCGTTTGATGCTAAATTTTCTTGAGGTTTATTCCTATCCTCAGCTACCTCGTAGTAGACCAAATCAAGTGCCGTATCAAATGAGGCTCTCTTTACGTTAGGAAGAGCTAATTTAGGATTATCTGGCACAAAAACAGTTGCGATAGAAGGAGAAGCCTCAGTTGTGACCGTAAGCCTCTGCAACCACCACCAAATTCCAATAAAACCGAGAAGCGTTGGTATAGCAAAAAATAGAAGCTTGCCTAATCCTCCTCCCTCAACGCTTCGTCCTCCTACGCCCCTTTCCGTCACTTCACTTCTTCTAGTTGAGCCGTATTGAATAGCTGGTGTCAATGGACGCCAACTGGCAGCAAGTCTCGCTTGTGTATCATCTTCATGTGCATCCTCAACAGTCGGAGGTAAAATATTTGTGCTTGGCTCTGCAACCAGTTGAGCTGCGACCGGTTGAGCTGCGACCGGTTGAAACTGGACATCATCGCCAATAATTTTGAGTTTTTGAAGTACATCAAACAAATAACTTGGTATTTCATTTTGTGACACAAAACCGCTCAATTTTGCGCTAAGAGCAACAAGATTAGAGGGATTTGGCTCTGGTGCTCTGCTTTGATCTTTGGTTAAAAGATCGGCAACCTCCTTGAGAGAGGCAATAACAATTCGTAATACTAGTTCTTCTCGAGGAGTAGGACTTATCTCCCCTTTTTTAAGGTAAAAATCCTCCGAAGAGAGAGTTTCAGTATCGGGAGCTATAGATGGATCTAAAAGAGCGTTATTATGAAGATGGTCTGTTTCAAAATTATCACATAAGGATTTTATTAAATCCTCAGATAGTGACTCCAGTGGCCCTGCTAAGATTGAAATTGGGACACCATTGGTTAGAAGCTGCGCCCTAATCCACCAACAGCGAGCCTCTTGATTCAGACTAAGAATCTTAAGTCCGGTATTACCGTCAGGTAGCTCTTCACTTAAAGTTACACTCTGAGCTTCAATTTGACTTGAAGTTTGTGCGTCATCTTTTAATTCTGGTAAGCTGGTGGGTCTTGGCTCCGGGGCACTACTAAGACTACTTGGCACTTCTTTAATTGCCATCTCACACCAAGTGATTAGGGAAGACCAATCCTTTCTTATGGCAAATTCAGCTGGTGAGCCAAGGATAATATTGCTAAGTGTATTATTATTAAATGCCTTAGCTGGATTTGATTCGTTAGCTTGGGGATGGTTATCAATATCAGAACCATTTGGGATAGAACCAACCCTAATAAGTTCCTCCAAACCTAAGTCAACCCTACCTCTGTCCTCGTCCCTACCTCTGTCCTCATCGCCATCTATCATGACTCCATTACCTCTTCAGTCTTTATTACCTCTACAGTCTTTTCCTCAATCCCTCTGGTAAGTTTTTTTCACAGACTCCCCTTATTTTTTATTTTTATTCTTAAGAGGCGAGTGCTTTCTATAAAAATGGAGGCAATCCCAACAAATTCAAAACGCTTTAAAGAGATTTTTTACCTTTTGATGTCACCCCAGTTCATCAGCTATACTTTTTTATTTCAAGCAGAATTCATAATAAGTTTATAATATTGTGCTTAATAAATATTTTTTCATTTTAATCATCTGCGCTTTAATCATCTGCGCTACATTCCCAAGCTGTACAACGACTGAGGTCATAAGCAGATTGCCAAACACCAAATCAGATAAATTCGGTACCAATAAGTGGCTCACTGCTTATTCATCAAATAAATTTTCTCGGTCTGTTGGGTTTCAATACCTTTTTGGAATAATACCGTTTGGCAAAGTGAATCTCAAAGACCCTTTAGAAGATATTACAATATCAGTACAAGGATTGGGAGCGTTGCCGGACCCATTAAACACCGAGATAACACTAAATGCTTTTGATCTATTTTTTACCCGCTCTCTAAGTTGCAAAATTTCAACCGTTCTAATTTGGAAAAATATTCCAAGGCTCGTGCAAGTAAACACCTCTCACCAAGAATGGAGTGCCTTTGGATTTTCTCTTGACCTAAGTCGCGCTTGGACCAGATGCTTATGGAATTTGCAAAAAAAAGCTGCTCAAGCCATCAAAAGGTGAATTTTTCGCTTTGGCTGCCCTAACGAAATACGACCTCTGATTTCGTAGAATTGCACTCTCTTAGAATTGCGCTTTCTAGGGAGCTTCTTATATCATTGCAAAAGAAACACCAGCTTTTACATTTGGTTTTCTAACTTTCATTTTTGGGGAATTTCTAGTGTCACCATCTTTTAAACTTAATCTTCACATTTGCCACAAATTAAGGCTTGCCCGGCTTTCTCTCGTGACTACATTCTTCCTCTCGCTAACCATGTCAGTTTTAGCGATTGGAATTTTTAGCTCATGTAAAAAAGCAGATAAAAGCTCCTCAAAAGATGCCTCAGTTAGTGATCTTAGCTCAAAAAATACATCTACCAATAATGATATAGTCGAAATGTCGGCTTCTAATTTACCGGTGGGCGCGATAGCTATTTTAATTACTGATTATACCTCACTTGGTAGCCAAAAATTCTTAAGCAGTCCAAACTACGCCTCGCAAACTAAAGCTTTATCACTAGCTCTAGCTGCAGAATCCTCTTCAAAAAAAGCTGAAGAGAGTGACAAGGGTAACGAATCTGATAAATCCAAAAACTCCGCTCTCTCGGACGCTATTTTAAAAACTGGTATTTTAGAGTCCCCTTTTGTGATCGGTCGATCTGATAAGTTTCCAACGATTAAACGTAAAGTCTGGTATGCAATAGCCAAGGAAAAAGGTTCAAAAGATTCATCAACTACTCCTAACTCCGCTGCATCAAATCTTCCAGAAAAGGATAAGTATCCGGATATCGGAGTGGTAGTATATGGTTTAAGCGAAGACAAAAATAATGGTATAAATTTTATCCAAAATCTTATTACCCAATTCAAAGCACGAGAATTGGCAGACAACGGCGTTACGGTAACATCACTTTCAGATGGTTTACCAGATAAGGTAGTTGGAGCTACAATAAGTCTACCTGCAGAAATACTACTTAAAAACTTACCAACAACTACTGAATGGCAATCACAAGATTCAGAATCTGAGCAAAGTAGTGCTAAAAAATCGGAAAAAACCAAGGAGTCCAAAGAAAAGTATATACCAATCACTTTTCTCAGTAACGGAAGTGTACTTGTAGCTGGTACGTCTCTTAAAGCCTCTCTCCTTCCCTTTTCGTCAAAAACTGTAGTTACAGATGGTAGCAACTTTCCCCTAATAGCCAACAATCAGGCCTATACTGACCTTAAATCGTTGGAAGACGCTCAAACTAGCTCGACTTATGGTGTGGTATTGATTGAGCCTCTAATCTCGTCAGCGACTCAATTTAAAACTACAACGGACTCTAAAAATACAAAATTTTCGGTTGCGACTTCTCCAGCTGATACAACCCAAGCTCTTTCTCATCTTACTTTTGTCAGAAGTTACGCCGATAGCTTAACTGACCAAGTTGAGCTTAAATTTAGCAAATCTCAACCTTTACTTGCCATAGATACACAAGACCGACCGAGCGAGAAGCTCCTAGAAGGTGGTATTATTGGTGTAAGTTTTGGCAAAACTATAGTCAGCAAGATAGCACCGCTTCTAAGTATAGCCGTACTTACAGGTCAGATTCCGCTCAATAATGAATTAGTAGCTTTAGCTAAAGAGTTAGAATCTTTAACGCTTTCACTTCACACTGCAAAACAAGATCAGGCAGGATTAATCCCGTCCGTCATAATCTCAGCCAATGTGGCTAAGCCCGCAGAAGCTCATAAGCTTTTAGAGAAGGGAATAGTCGCATCTTTGAAGCAAGGCGGTTTACCTCTAGCTGCTTCACCCTTTGAAGATATTAAAGTTGGCGACATCTCAGCGCGGTCGCTACAGACCCCTTTTGGACTTACCGTTTTATCAGCCAATAATGACAAAGCTATCGTGTTAAGCACTTCCGCTGAGAGCTTAGCATTAGGCTTTTCTAACCAACGCGATACTTCACAGACTAAATCGGAGAAAGAATCTTTACCTGCTCATTTAGCTTATAAAATTAACTTCCCAGAGCTTTTATCTACCTTAGAGTCGCTTCAGGGAGGGCTATCCATGCTAACGGGCGGAGAGGAAGAAGGGATTTTTTCCAAAGACCGTCTAAATCAACTTAAATCATTAAAAAGTATCGGTTCTCTTGAGGGATTCATATCAAGCAGCGATTCAAGTATTCGTGTTACGCAATTATATTCTACATCAACAACTACACCTTAACTGGTGGCTATGGTTACGGTAGTTAGGTTTGTGGCTAACTCACTGACATAACTCAGTGACGATGAAACGAATCTGAGATACAGCTCAGTACATCCTTACAGGTACCTCGTAATTTTGCTCACTACAATTTTAAAATTGATTGCGGAGGAGAAGGTGGAAACTGTGCAAAAACTACAAGAGCTATCTAATAGAATAGAGCATCTGCAATCTTTAGCTGATTGGGTAACTCGAGAAACAACTCATAGCGATAATGCAGTATCACAAACAGCTACCCTAATCACGGTTTTAGCTGAGGATATAAGAGAGAGAGTATATGAAGTAGTACGCGAATGTGAGGAATATACGGCTCTTCACGTTCAGTAGTAAGCCAGTTACATGATGGAACGTAGAATTTGAAGCCCTGAGTCGCCGCCTATCCATCCTACTAGAGGCTCAGCGGCTCGCTCCGGGTGTGGCATCAATCCGACTACATTTCTTTGAACATTACAAATACCAGCAATACTTTCAGTTGAACCATTTGGATTACTAGTTCGACTATTTTCACAAACTTCGCCGTCACTACCAACGTATCTAAAAACTATCTGACTATTTAATTTGAGACTGGCTAGAGTGTCTGGCGGAGCAAAGTAGTTGCCTTGAAAGTGTGCTACCGGACATTTAATTACTGTGCCTTCACGAACAATTCGGGTAAACGGGGTAGATGACTGCTCAATTCTTATATTTACAAACCGACTGATGAACCGAGTCGTGACATTTTCCAAAAGCGCTCCGGGCAAGAGCCCTGCTTCGCACAAAATTTGAAATCCATTACATATACCCAAAACAGGGCCACCACCTTCAGCAAATTCTTTTACTCGCTGCATAACCGGCGACATTCTAGCTATAGCTCCTGATCTCAGATAATCCCCGTAAGAGAACCCGCCGGGAATCACTATTACATTTGAGTCTTTAAGTGAAGTATCTTGATGCCATAGTGAAATCACTTCACATCCAAGAATATCGCGATAAACGTGTATTACATCTCGGTCACAATTAGTACCCGGAAAAACCAATACACCTACCCTTAAAGGGAAATTGGGTTTAGTGTAATCGGTAGAGAGTGTATTAGAAGTGCTGGAACAAGAGTCTGTCATAAAAATAAGTCCTAACAGCAATCTAAACTTTTTTTATCTCATAAGTTTCAATTACTGGATTGCTAAGAAGCGATTCACATAATACCCCAGCCTTATCTAAAGCATCCTGCTCACTATCAGCTGTCACCGTAAGTTCTATTAGTTTACCAACTCGAATATCGCTTCCTAAAGGTAAATAAGGCGAGTCTCGAAGGCTTTGTTCAATGGTCTTACCTTGAACATCTAAAACTCCTTCACGGAGCCGCACCAATACTTGTAAACGAAACTCTACCATATACTCTTTGTTGAATATTTAGTTATTAGCCAATTTGAAAGTTATACAATCTCTTATTGAGGTTCAAATGTTCGCGCAAAAATCTCCTCAACGTGTAGAAAATGTCGTTCTAATGAAAATACTTTACGCAACTCTTCTGGTGTGAGCAAAGAAGATATTGTAGCATCTTTCTCAATTAACTCTTGAAAACTCGCTACATTACCGGCATCCTGAACCGAACCGGCATCCCGAGCAGTCAGAGCGTATTTTTGCACTAAAGCATATGCGTCTTCTCTTGACATACCTTTATCAGCGAGACTTATCAACAGAGACCCTGAAAATATGAGCCCCCCTGTAAGATCGATGTTAGACCTCATCTTGTCATCATGAACAACTAGAGTCTCAATCAAATAAGCTACTCTGGCAAGCGCAAAATCAAGAAGCACGCATGCATCAGGAGCAATTATGCGTTCAACAGAGCTATGACTGATATCCCGCTCATGCCATAGAGCGACATTTTCAAGAGCACTGACAGCATAGCCCCTTATTAGTCGAGCAAGCCCTGAGACGTTCTCTGAAAGTATCGGATTTTTCTTGTGTGGCATGGCAGAAGAGCCTTTCTGTGCTTTACCAAAGCCCTCCTCTACCTCAGCTACTTCAGTTCGCTGCAAATGGCGAATCTCTGTTACCATGCGCTCCAAAGAGCTAGCTATCAAAGCAAGTGACGTAAAATAAGCCGCATGACGGTCTCTATGAACAATCTGAGATGGAACAAGCTCTGGCGTTAGACCAAACTGTCTTAAGACTTTTGCTTCAACGCTTGGTGACACTGATTGATAAGTGCCAACTGCCCCAGCAATTTTCCCCGTAGCTACTTCTTGAGTGGCTTGATTAAAGTGATGTCTTCTCCGAAGTAATTCTGCATAAAACGACGCTAACTTAAGACCAAAGGTAGTAGGCTCAGCGTGGATTCCATGACTCCTTCCAATCGTCGGTAAATACTTGTATTCAATGGCTCGGCGATGCAATACGGATAAGAGCTTTTCAAGCCCTTTATCAAGGAGTGTAGATGCTCGCGTAAGTTGAATTGCAAAAGAAGTATCTAGAAGATCGCTTGAGGTCATTCCTCGATGAAGAAATCTTGCTGGCTGACCAGCCTGCTCAGCTATAGCGGTAAGAAAGGCGATAACATCGTGCTTAACCTCGGCCTCAATCTCAACAATGCGCTCAATATCAATTTTAGCTTTGCCTCTAATCTGAGAAGCTGCCCCCTGTGGAGCAACTCCCTCTTCTTCCATGGCCTGAAGCGCCGCAAGCTCCACATCAAGCCAAATCTGATACTTGGTTTCTTCTGACCAAATAGCCACCATTTCAGGGCGAGAATACCGCTTAATCATTGATTCGTAGACCTACAGTTTTGTAACAACTTCCAGAAAAATCCTAGAGCCACCAAAAAAACTCTAAGCCTCGCTGGAAAGTAACACATTCATTAGAGGGTAACACTGTTTTTTGAAATTAAACCCGTCTTTTGAAATATAAACTATGGCCGTACAAAAAACCAATCCCTGAGCATATAATCTTAGAGTTTTTCAGGATCTACTATCTAATAAAAAGTAGAGCAAAAATATCTCACTAATCATAACTGTAATTCCAGTCATTGATAGAAAAAACGCATCCCCATACACCGAAACGTTTAGAATTGAGTAAAGAGCTCCAAAAGCAAGAACTGCTTCAGCTAATCGCGCTCTGATACCAACAAAAAATACCTTAAATTTACTTTCTGTTTTCACGTCACTAACTAAGCCCCCTTTTTTCGCTTAGAGGTTATCATGAACCGCTAATAGCTCATGCTTAGCACAACCTGCTAAACAACCGTTAAACAAAAATAAAAGAGGCTATATTTAACTTAAAATGAAACAATTATTAGAATATTTAGGTATTATTTATTGGGGAATATTATTTTTAGTCATCCATTCTTGGAGGTTTGCTTGAGTAAACGTCCAGCCCCGCGGCGGTGGCGTGCCCGCACGGTTTCTATAAGAACTATAGGCATCATAAAGCGCTCTAGCGTCATTTTGAGTGATACTCAACGCGGCATTTGCACTATGACTAAGATCATCCATCCCCGTCGGCCAATTAAGGGAAAACATAGTTCTTATGAAATTGTAGTGCTCCAGTAATTTAGTTACTAGCTCAGTAACTAGTCGCGGTTAATTAAAGTTTAATTCCAAAAAAACTAGATAATTTATTTTAATAAGCGTTTTTTCCTTTAAGGCCTTGGAATAATGTTAAAAATAAAATTTTTATATCTAATAACAGTGACCAATTCTGAATATAAAATAAGTCACATTCTATTCTTTGGTCGATAGAAGTGTCCCCTCTCCAGCCATTTACTTGTGCCCAGCCAGTAATGCCAGCTGGGACTTTGTGTCTTAACATATACTTAGGTATTCGCTTTCGAAATTCTCTAATAAATACCGGCCTTTCAGGACGAGGACCTACAAAAGACATGTCACCCTGCAAAACATTTATAATTTGTGGAATTTCATCGAGGCTGTAGCGCCTTAAAAATCTGCCAAGAGGCATAATCCGGTTATCTCCCTCTTTTGTCCATCCTGGTCCATTTATCTCCGCATCAAGCGCCATGGTACGAAATTTTAGGATTGAAAAAGGGGTACCATCAAGACTCACTCTTTCTTGAGCGTAAAATATTGGGCCTTTAGAAGTCAGCTTTATGAGAAGAGCAATAAAACTACATATGGGGATACTAACCAGACCAACAATCAATGCTAGAGTAATATCAAAGATTCTTTTAATTACTCTCCCCTTTCCATCTAAGGGCGTAGTCTGGACATTTAAAACAGGGATTCCCTCAAATTCCTCTATTGCACCTGCAAGAGAAATAAACTGATAGTGATCAGGTACTATCTTTACCTCAGCCATCGTTTGTCTGGTGCTCTCCATAACAGCCGGCAGATAGCTATGATCCTCTAATGGAAGTGCCACGATAACTTGGTCAACCTGGATTGAGGAAAGATACCTCATCAAGTCACCGTCACCGTAACCGCCAATAATTGGGATACCGCACGGACCGTCTGCTAAAGTTGCTTGCCGTGCAAAACATCCAACTATTTGTAGACCAAGCTCTGTATGATTCTGACATCTAACGATTATATCCTGCGCAGCTCTACCGGTGCCAATAACCACGACGTAGCGTAAATTATAACCTTTTCTCCTTATTTCGCGCAGTACAGCTCTAAATAAAGACCTCTCAACGATGGTAAATATGGTGGCTAATACCCAAAAATAGGCAAATACCAGACGAGAAAATGGCACTGTTTTTTCACGAAAAAGGTAAACTACCGCTAAAAAAAGGAGGATTGCTAAGCTATTTCCTTGTAAAAGAAGCCACCTTTCTTTTCCGCGCCTAGCTCCCCTCATAGGTTGATAAAGCCCGAGACGTCCAAAAACTATAGGCCAAATAAATAATATAAAAACGGTAAGTGAAAGATAGTTAGCAATTGGCGGGACGCCTTTCTCAACTGGAAATATCTCTAAATCAAACCTTAACCAGTAAGCACAAATCCAAGCGATTGAAACCACCAATAAATCGGCCAAACCGAGGAGTACTTCAAAAAATTGTCTTTGCTCTCGAAGCATAGATTTTACTTAATAAGTGAATTTTCTAGTTAAATTCTTTTAATAACATTCTATGCCATTCGTGAAAAAACCGCTCAGGAGAAAACTGCCGAGAACGCTCTATGCAAGCAGAAGTAGATATATGCCCTTCTGCTTGCTCGATAAAATAACGTATCGCTACAATAAGGTGTTCAACACAAACTCTGCCCACTTTTGCATTAAGTGACGCTCTAGGCATCAGTACTCCGGTAGTTAAAGGATTAAACGGGGGAGATGTACCAGGAGCTACACCAATTACGCTCTCAGCTACTCCACCTCTATTGACACCAATTACCGGGCGACCAGCCGCCATCACCTCTACTGGTATCATGCCAAAATCTTCAATTGCCGGAAAAACCAAGGCACGTGAAAGACCGTAAACTTCAGCTAGCTCATTATCGCTAATACGACCAAAAAATGTGATGTTTTTCTTTGCTACTGACCTTAAAACCTTGGCATCTGGCCCATCACCTACCACCCAAAGTGGCAAACCTAAAGTGTTAAATGCCTCAATAACTACCTGAGCTCCCTTATAAGGAACTAATGCCCCTGCAAAGAGAAAAGCTTCACCTTGTTTCGGTTTGGTAGTACTCGGCTCTAGATTTACAGCCTCTAAATTTACCGGGGATTTGATCCAAGATGTATCCACAGGCGGATAAATTACTGAAGAATTCCTGCGATAAAAGCACCTGGCTCTGGCAGAAACAAATCTGCTTATAGACACAAGCTCATCTACTTTGGTACTACCGTTAAAATCCCACCTGCGAAGTGGTGCCAAAATTGGCCACAAAATATGCGAAGCGCACCGACCAAAATAAGCTTGTACTTGATCCCAGATGTACCTCATTGGTGTGAAAAGATACACTATGTGGCGGGTTCCATGAGGTACTTTAACATTTTTTGCGGCCGCATGACTTAAAGATATCACTACATCATATTTGCCCGGCTCGATATTTATCGAGCGAACAGCTAGGGGAAATAATGGCAATAAACATCGGTAATATCTTTCAATTCTTGGAAGTTGTTGCAACCATGAAGTACCCCGCACATGCTCGTCTATCAATGAGCTCGTAGCACCTGGAAGATGAAAAAGCGAGTAAACGTGAGCGTCTGGAAATAGCGTCAAAAACTGCTCTAGGCAACGCTCTCCTCCTCGCATTCCGGTAAGCCAATCATGTATTAGTGCTACTCGCATTAAAAATTACCAAATAAAAATAGAAATAACCTGCCCTTACCGAGACTATACAATTTGTAGTGCTGATTCATACACTCTTAAGGTCTGCTCCGATACAGAAGCAATGGAAAATCGTAATGAAGGAGGTTCTGGTACAGAGTCGCTGACCCAAGCACTAGCCAGAGCATCAGCTAGAGAAGAACTAGAAAAATCTCTCGCTACAGTATCTGCCTTCCCAAGCAGTTCAGTTATTGCTGGAACAGGTGTTGTCACTACCGGTACTCCAGCCGCATGCGCCTCAAGAACTGGAATACAAAACCCTTCTACGGTTGATCCCACCAAAAGTAATCTAGCTTTTTGATACAGGTGTTCAAACAAGTCAGATGGCAGAGCACCATAAATTTTAATTATGCCCTTAGCACATGCATTATCAACAGCACTTAGTAAGGAGGGCGAAAGCTGCCTTCTCCATCCGTCATCTTTAAAGGCATACCCTGCCAAAGTAAGTGCGGCAGGAGAAGATAACGATGATGTGGTAGTAGAACACGCTGGCTCTAATAAACCACTATTTTTAGCCATTAAAAATGCTTCAATAATTCTAGTTACCCCTTTATGAGGCTTACAATTTGATAAAACGGCAAGAATATCCGAGCGCTCTCTGAGAGGATAACCTCTAACAGCGCTATCATTATTATCATCACCATCCGTGCTCCCATCTTTTTTAGCCGTACTGGCACAATTACCTTTATTTTTTGTCCATTCAATTTTTTCTGCTACTGAGCTTGGAGCGGCATTAGGTATGAGATTAATTCTACGGCCACTAAAAGAAAAACTCCTACTGAGAGAACTCAATGTTTTTCTACTTGCTTCGCTCACTGTAATTATTTCATTTGCACAAAATAGCGACCGAAGTAGTACAGGGCCTGTAATGAAGGGATAATACCACCGTTCAGGTGCTGAAAGATGAATAATATCGTGGATAGTAACTACTGAAGGTATTTGCATTCGAATTGGCAAAGGATAATGTGGGGTATGAAAGAGGTCCCACTGATTAGCAGTTATCTCTCTACCTAATTGCCAAAATTCTCCTAAAGAATAAGGACGATGAGATGTAGTTACGATGTTAACAGAGCGTTTACTAAATAACTCAGTGTATCCTTTCTCAGTGTGTTTTTTCTCAGTGTGTTTGTTGACGAGAAGCGTCAAAGATACCCGAGCAAGGCATAAAGTGTTTGTAGTTAACCCTTCAATCAAACGCTCAAGATAAACCCCTATTCCACCATCACCTAGCTTTCTTGCATCAAGGAGTAAACGGATTTTCAAGACTCAAACCTAACTTAAAATGCCAGCTTATTTACCAATTAACTAGTCGTTTACCGCTTGAGCAGAAGATGCTTGAGCCGAGGATATAGCTACAACGGTTTTATCATCTTCTACACCTTGACGATGAACATTTCTAACTACGTAAGTCCGGCGCTGTTGCGACTCATAATAGGTACGAGCCAACATTTCAGCTAAAAGCCCAAACACCAAGAATTGTAAGCCCATTAAGCAAAGCATCACTCCAAGTGATAAAAGCGGCCTGTTACCCATGGGAACATTTTGTACGAGCCGCTGCCAAGTCAAAAAAAACAGGAGAGCTATACCGCCACTACCCATAAATAGCCCTACACTACCAAATAAGTGGATGGGTCGTTTTGAGTATCCGAGAAGGAATTTTACAGTGATAAGATCAAGAATAACTCGCACTGTTCTGGAAATACCATACTTAGAGACCCCGTGCTGTCTTTCTCTATGATTAACCGGCACCTCAACGATACGCGCTCCCAGCTCGTCAGCAAGAGCTGGAATAAATCTGTGCATCTCACCATAAAGCCGAATGCCGCGAGCAATATCACCTCGCATTACTTTTAACGTGCAGCCGTAATCATGAAGATGAACCTTAGTTATAAAGGATATTAATCTGTTAGCTATCAGGCTGGGCACCTTACGACTGATTAGGCGATCTTTGCGGTGTTTTCTCCATCCCGCTACCAAATCAGCACCACCTCTTAAAATCTCAACCATTTTCGGAATCTCTTTTGGGTCGTTTTGAAGATCACCATCAAGAGATACCACCGTTTCGTAGCGTGTATAATAAAAACCAGCGGCCATAGCGGCGGTTTGACCAAAATTGCGCCGAAACTCAACAACAACCACAGATTTATCGACCTTAGCGACCTCAAGTAATCGCGTAAGAGTACGATCTGAGGACCCATCATCAACAAAAATGATCTCATAAGGTTCTGCTAATGACTTAAGCACGTCACGAACCTCTTTATAGCAGTCAAACACATTGTCTTCCTCGTTATACACGGGAATTACTGCTGATATTCCTCGAGGCTCTAGTACCGACATAGAAAATTCTCATTAGTTAGTATGTAGTGTAAACAAATATTTACATCTATTATAAAGTTTAAGTGATACTCAAACGTAATGGTAATATATCTTAAAAGTTTCTCATATACCGACAGCTCTAACCTTTGTATCTTCTGTTAGTACCAGACCAAGAGCTATCCTTTCTAAGTAGGTTTAATTCATCTAACGAAGTTAATGTTTTTTAAGCAGGTAACGTATACGTGTTTCCCACAATTATTTTAGCTGGTGTAGCGATATTTTTCTCAACCTCATATCTAGTAATTAAATCAACAAATTTGCCAGCGGTTACTTTTGCTTTATTTCGTGGTCTAGTGCCAACTATTCTTCTATGGTCTATTCCATCTGTAAGATCTGAGATCAAACGAAATTACTCCCTACCCTTAATTTCACTCGGATTTTTAACAGCGCTTAGAATTTTTGCTTGGATCTCAGCGGCAAAACTTGCACCAATGGGGCTTGCATCAGTTGTGCTTTTTGTTTGGCCGGTATTTTTTGTTCTAGCAGATTCAATACGCCGCAAATCACCACCATCTTATACGGAATTTGGTGGAGCGCTTTGTGCATTTTTAGGGATAGCGATTGCTAGAGTAGGATTTCCAAGAGCTCTAACTACAGATGAATTTTTAGGATTAGTGCTAATATTTTTTGTCGCCATAGGCAATACATTTGTTTTGATGGTTAACCGTTCTTTACAAAATCGAATTTCACCAGAGGTATTGCTATTTTATGACACAGCTCTAGTAGGGTTAATATTTCTCCCCTTTGCTGCTGAACCCATTATTGCCGCATCTTGGCAAGATTTAAAGATGGCTCTTTTTTTTGGATTTGCTTATGGCTGCCTAGGTTGGTACCTGATGTTTCGTATCACCCAAACACTTCCAGCTCACATTACTGCGTTTGTAATGTATCTTGAACCAGCCGCAGCGATTGTCTTTGGTTGGCTGTTTCTTGATGAGCCTCTTACTTTTATCACCATCTTGGGAGGTCTTCTTTTAGCTTGTGGGGGCGTAATAACAAAACTACACTCTATTAAAAGTCTGGGCTCTGCCTCCAAGTAAAATACCCCCAAGTAAAGTAAGAGTAGATAACTATTGCTGGCGAGCTCTTGCTTTAGAATCTGTCAATAATTTCCAGATTAACTCCTCATACTTATCTGTGATTGAATCCCAACTATACCGAGCTTTGGCTCTAATTTTTGCATGATGTCTGTATGCACCAAGTAGTTCAGCATTAGATAAGAGTCTGGGAAGCAGGTCAGCCAATTCAGAAAAATCATTTTTCTGATAGTAAGCACCTGCTCCACCCAAAACTTCGTAGTGTTCAGGCACTCCATTTGCTACTATAGCGTTTCCGTAAACCATAGCCTCAAGAAGCGCTGGATGAGTACCACCCACCTCTGAGGCTTGAATATAAAGAGCAGGGTGAGTCCGGAGTTCTCGGTAAGCTGCTCCAAACTGATATCCAGTAAATATGACTTTATCGTTTGCGGCTTCTCTTAGTAACTTTTTGTAACTAGATGCATACGGGGCGTCTCCTACTACCACCAAAGGCATCTCAAGTCCTGAGGCTACATAAGCCTGAATCACACCCAAGGCATTATTCTCTGGCTCAAGGCGACCGACATACAAAAGATAAGCTCCAGATACTAATCCAAACTTAGCTAAAATATCTCCTGAGGGCACCGCCTCTTCCAGTGCACCGTAGTCGATATGAGTGCTGTCGCAATCGTAACGCGAGCAATAATACTGCTTAATAACAAGAGCATCAGTTACCACAACTGATGCAAACTGCACCGAACACCATTCACCTAAACGATACCAAGCGCGACCAATAGAGCTCCACTTAGTCCGCTTTCGCTCTATTCCGTCTACATTTATCGCTGTCGGAATGCCCGCTAAACGTGGAATACAAGCAAAGGGGCTTGTAGCGGCATTGCAGAGTATGATTACATCGGTGTCGCCTCGCATTGCTACATCTACAAGTGAACTAAATGCTGCAAGTGGAGTATCTAAATATTTGTGCCTGAGTGTAAAAGTTTTTCGGCACCGTATTCCACGGTACAAAGTCTCCGGGTACAGAGACTGTGGATAACTAGACTGTGGGTACTTAGACTGTGGGTACTTAGACTGTGGGTACCAATCTTTCCGGTACCGCGACTCATCGCTAAAATTATCATCAATAATATCAGATAAATACCTTCTACCGTATACCGTTACCGGATACCCCCTGGCCACAAGCTGAGAGCCAAGCTCCTCGGCAAATGTCTCGAAACCACCGTAACTAGCTGGAACTCCTCTAGTACCCATTATTGCTACACGGGGTCTCCAAACGGATTTCTTTAATAATAATTCCATCAAAAATCTATATTTAACCAACTTAATCAATAATCTTTTGCAACTTATGCTACAACAATAGCAAGTATGTAGATTAACAAAAAAATGACCGATAGGTAGTTACTAACTGGATGGGATAAGCCATACACATTTAATGGCGTTTGTTGTTTAATCGAGAAATTTAAGTGCAAAATTTTTTGGAGGATTTACTTCTTTCTACTTTATCCTGGTTTTTTACCTGGAACGGAGGGCTCATACTTGTTTGGCTAGGAGCAATTGCCGGAATTGGTTATCAATTCTTGCGGGGCAAAGGAAATATGACCCCAGCATTAATTGGTTTTGGTTTTCTTCTAGCAGCGCTTTATCACATGTCGAAAGGTGAGTCTTTTGCTCGGTCAGTTGAAGAATATTTAAAGAGACGCGACTCTTCAGACTTTTATCGACCAGCAGCTCCCTTAGGAGAAAAACTATTTTCGTCTTTCCTTGGTGATCCATCCGAAAGGAGTTTTGTGTCTGAAATATTTCTTGTCTTTTTTGTCTGTTATATATTTATCGCACTTCTTGAGTCTTTTAGGGCTCGTAAAGGGCAAACAATAGGCAGTCAGTCGGCCTTAAGCTCTCTCTGGAGCCTATTTGCTCGTAAGCAACAAATTCGTCCTGCTCGTTCCTACACTAACGAGTTAGGTTCAGGAGATCTCGCTACCACAGAACAAATCCTTAAGTGGTGTAAACCTTCAGGTAAGCCTGGGGATACTGTTCTTAAAGTTACCGACCTTCGTGGCTCTGAAGGTATAGCCCTCAAGAACGGTGCGGTAGTCTGGCCCCGTGACATGCGTAATCGTCACATTCTAATTATTGCTAAAACAGGTAGCGGTAAAACTACAAAAATGATTTTACCTGTTCTCTATAGTGACTGCATATGTAAGACGCGCTCCACTATTGTTATCGACTCTAAACCTGAAATGTGGAAGAAGCTGGCAGGGCTAACCGCAAAGTATAACCCTGAAAAGGAGATTCTACTTTTTAATCCTCTAGACCGAATTAGAAGCTTAAGTTGGAACATTCTCTCCAAGATAAGTGACGATACAGACGCTAAGCTTATCGCGAACACTATCGTAATGGCTACCGATGTACCTGGTGCTAAATCAGACAGCCCTTTTTTTCGTAATAATGCTCTTGCTATCCTAAATGCGATAATGGTCGGGCTTCTTCATGACCCCAATGATGTCTTATCAATGCCACGCATACATGAGCTTGTTCAATCAGGGATAAAACCCCTATGCTCGTGGCTTGAACAACATCCTCAAGCTTACCGAACTACTAGAACATTTACCGAGCTTGCCAAATCTGGTTCACAAAATGCCGATACCATAATGTCGGAATTAAGTATGAGACTTGCCGCCTGGGATTTAACGGCGATAAGAGCGACAACTAGTGAAAATGAGTTGGATCTTGAAAAATTAATTGAAAAGCCAACGCTTCTTATAGTTGAGTTTCGAGAGTCAGAGCTCGAGATGCTACGCCCAATGGCTAACGTAATCGTTGTAGAGATTCTCCGATTTCTCACCAAGCGTGCTGAACAGATGGAGGGAGTTACTCTGCCCCGGCCAGTAAGTTTAGTCATAGATGAGTTTGCTTCGGCACTAGGTCGCTTACCCGATATTCACGTTAAACTAAACACCATCAGATCTAGAAACGTCAGCATTTGTGCCGCGATACAGTCTACTGCGCAAGTTAAGGCTAATTACGGCGACGATGCAGACTCCGTACTTGCTGGTTTCAGCACAAAGATATTCATGCCAGCGCTAGACTTGGTTGACTCCGAATGGGCCTCTAAGGAATCCGGTCAGATGACAATCAGATTTAAAACAGCTTCGATTGGTTCCAATAAAAAAATTATTGAATTCTTTGCGAGCCGAAACGATAGCGTGCAGGAGCAAGTGCAACAGCGCGCTGTGCTCACGCCTGACGAAATAGGTCGCCCTGTAGATAACATTTCTACCTTCTTTTTACCAAGTACCCCAGTGTTTCAAGGGTTTTTGGTGCCGTATTATGAAGATTCTGAAATAGGATCGCGTATCAATGAGGCTGAGCATTCTGAGACTGAATACCAGCTTCGTAATGAACCAATATCTTTTAAAGAAAAACTACCCGACCCTCCGACAACTGACCAATCGTCTGGTATGTTCATGCCTCTAGGAATATCGAATACTAAGGGGTGGAGTGATGAACAACTGCGTAGCAGACTAGAAGCTATTAAGAAAGATTACTTAGAATGGCCAAAAACCTCTGGTAGCGCTAAGAAGTGGTGGGAATCTTTTGAAAGTGAAAATCAAAACAGGCTCGCTTTAGTTTTCCGTCTTGCAGAAGAACTTAAGAATCGTAAAGCTACCATTACCGAATTCTTTCTCTCATACGTTTACAGTAATACAGATAATATCCAAGCTAACCTTCATTATCTTGACTACACCCGCATTAAAAAAGAAGAAGAGCGTAAGCGTAAAGAGGCTGCACAACAAGCAGCTACCGAAAAGAATAATAGCGACAAAGATAACAAGACTAGTACATCAGAAGCTAAACCTTCAAGCAGCACTCCATCTCAAAAGGAAAATAAGGAAAATTCTGTTAATACTAATACCAATACAAAAACTAATAAGAGCGGAAACCAAGTAGCAGCCGCTTAAAAAGCCCTATTTGTTTATTTAATGGGTTGCTTGCTTTATTAAGTGGAGGCGCAGAGGAAGAGGATTAGGAGAGCGGGCCCAATCCGGTACTTTCTCTTAAATTGGGTGCGTCGTTTAAAAGTGTTGCACGGTCTGTACCAAGTGCGCTACAAGCAGCATCTACCAAAAATTGGAAATTGCTCTTTTTTGAAGAGTGTCCCTTTTGCATATCCAACTCATCTATCAATTTTAGTAAAAGTGGCCCAGCAACCTCTTTTAGTTCAGCTCGGCTAACACTATCATCGTTAAGACCGTACAAAAGCGTGATAAAAACTTTAAGATACATCTCCAAATTTTTATCGCTATTTCTACCTCTGCCAAAGAATACGGCAAGTATGCCAACATTCACATTCACATTAAAATTATTTATCACTACTTTTAAATTATTCGTAAACTCATTAACAACAGCCCGCTTGTCTTGGCCAGAGGTAGCATAATAGAAACGGCATACGAAAGCTTTTAAGGTTTCATTTCCATAAATTGTTTCAATATCTGGAGGCGTAATTCGATTTTCACCTGCTTCTTGAGCCTTCGTACTAAAACTGTTAATTAAACTTTGAAATTGTTCTTTTGTTGTAGTAGTCGAATTTGGCACGGGTGTGTTAACCTCATACGTAACGACTCTTCGTGGCGCAGTGTAATTAACTAATCCTGTTCTTTCTAACATGCTTACAATTCTGTTCAGTTCTTGTGCAGTTAAATCACGATCTGGCGGCTGATTCATCCTAGCTAGCAGTTTGGCTATCTCTTTCTTAATATCAATAATATCACCGCTGTTATTAGTAACCCTTGAAACTATTGTACTAACCTTTAAATTTAGGTCTCTCAATTCTCTCTCAACATCTGTTATCTGTGTCCCGTAAAGGGCCCTAAGTTCCTCCAATTCTAGCCCCAGACTTGAAACTGCCCTTTCAACATTTCCAAGTCTTCCTTCAACATCACTCTTTAACATTTCTAGTGACGCTTTTATGGAATCTACAATACTACGTAAACCATTATAATCTGTCTTTACTTCTCTAATAGCTTGCTGGTTTAGCATTGCTAGTTTTCCAATATCATCTATTTGCTGCGAATGGGTCTTAATAGTGCTTTGTATTTGACCTAACTGGTCTTGAAAACCTTGTATTGCTTGCCTGTTTTCCGCAATATTGCTGGTGTTTTTGTTAACCTGTTGAGTAAGTTTTCCTACGCTGGTTCTTAAATTTTCCAAATTGTGAAACAACTCTGTAATTTGAGTCTTATATTGATCTAGCACGGATTCAATATTAGTTACCCGACCTTCAAGAGTTTCTATCGCCTGCGTGTTTTGAGCTATCGCAGCCGTGTTTAGGCCTACCTGTTGTTCTATTTGCTAAAAAAGCGTTTGAAGCCTTTCAGTGGTTTTTAAGGCTAATTGGGCAGTCTTTTCAACATCCTGTAATCTACCTTCAAACCCGTCAAGCCTTTTGGCTTGGTCATACTGTGTTCTAAGTATTTGTTCTATAATAGTTTGAGTTCTAGTACGTTCCTCGTTGAGCTCTGTAATTTGTTTATCGTGGTAATCTAATCTGGTTCCATGATTAGCCTGTGTGTTTTGTAAAATCGTTATTTTGCTCTCCAAACCTGCAATTGTTGCTCGCAACTGATTAACTTGTGCTAGAGCTGCGTTTCCATCTGAATTGTTGCTTCGAGCTAAAAAAGCTTTATCAAACGACGTTTAATCTACGACTTCAACATCGCGGTGAGGGATATCATCTCCATCTGGAGCAGGCAATAGATTGGCCACAAATTAATCTCGAAAATATAACACTAGTTAAACAAGTTAAACCGAATCTTAAGATACATCGTTTAAATACTAAGACAAGAAAAAAAGATGCTAGAGGCTTACAAAATTTAAGTGTTAATAATATCAGATAGTTATTATAATCCGAGATAGGATTCAATAATTCTTGAATCAGCTTTAACTTGTTTAGAACAGCCGTTAAATACGAGTTTACCAAGCTCAATTACATAAGCCCTACTGGATAGATCTAAAGCTCGTTCAATATTTTGTTCTACTAATAAGATGGTTAAGCCAGCTTTAGATAAGAGTAGTAAAGTTTCAAAAATAGCATCAACAATAATAGGAGCTACTCCCATTGATGGCTCGTCAAGTAGGAGTAATTTAGGATTACTCATAAGTGCCCGCCCAATCGCTAACATCTGTTGCTCACCGCCAGAGAGAGTTCCAGCAATCTGAGAGCTCCGCTCTAGTAACACAGGGAACAGCGAGGTGACTCTGTCATACATCTCATTACGCTTATGTTTATCATGAATAACATAAGACCCTAATTGCAAATTCTCAAACACAGTAAGTCTTGGAAAGACCTTGCGACCCTCTGGGACAAGAGCCATTCCTAGAGATACCCGCTTAGATGTTTCTAAACGAGTGATATCTATCTCTGATAAAAAACACTCACCACTCCTTATAGGAATAAGACCAATTAAGGCTCGCATTAAAGTAGTTTTTCCAGCTCCGTTGGCGCCAATAATACTAACCAATTCTCCTTGAGAAACTTGTAGCGAAATAGACTCAAGTGCCGTCACTGTACCATAAGCTACAGATATACCCCTTACATCAAGCATACAGAAACTCTATCTACTTAATCTTACTTTCCCGCTTACCAAGGTATGCCTCTATTACCTCCGGATGAGAAGCTATTTCTTCAGGAGAACCTGACGCTATTAACCGGCCATAATTAAGCACATTAATGTAATCAGAAATCCCCATAACAACTTTCATATGATGCTCAATAAGAGCTACTGTCACACCAGTCTCATTAATAGCACGTAATACCCCCATTAGCTGCAAGATCTCAACCGGATTCATCCCAGCCGCAGGTTCATCGAGAAGAAGAATTGAGGGAGACGTACCTAAAGCTCGAGCTATCTCTACACGTCTCCTTTGCCCGTAAGAAAGCACAGAGATATCCTTATCACTAACATCAGATAAGCCCACTACTTTTAAAAGATCATCAGCATGATGCGCAGCCCATGAAATTTCGCTCCGTAACGATGACGAAAGAAGGGTGTTACGCCACCATCTACGCAACCAAGATATTTCTCGCCAAGACCCTTCTCGCCAAGATTCTGCTCTGTCGTTTAGTGACATTCCTAACATTACATTTTCCCGTACCGAATGGCCGGCAATAAGCCTTATATTCTGAAATGTCCTTGCTACTCCTAATGTCGATAACACCTCAGGGCTAATGACGTTACGGCGCCAAATTATGTATCCACCAGCACCCCCAATTATTCCACCAACTAAGGGCGGCAGTAGCACAGAATACCAATGCGTCGAGCTAAAATAGTTTAAAAAACGGGCAAAGGCATTGACCCAAGAAAATGGTTCAAGATATCGGTACTGAGATACAATTACATGCTCCCAAAGAGGCACCAGGTGAAAAAGAAAAACAAAAAATAACCCCGATAGAGACGCAAAAAAACAGATCCGAAGTAATACTTTTAAGTCGAAAGAACGGCTCGCTAATACACCATTAACTAATACAGAACCTTCTGACGGCGGATGTACTCCAGTAATCGCATTAAAAAGAGAGGTTTTTCCAGCCCCATTCGGGCCAATAATTGAGGTGATTTTACCGTGAGGTACGTTTAATGACACGTTATTAACGGCAGTAAGACCGCCGAAACAAACCTTTAAATTAACAACCGATAATGCAAAAGTTGGTGATGACGACATAATCATAACCCTAAGCACCCATACCCATTTTTCGCTCAGGTGGAAGCAATCCCTCAGGCCGCCACCTGATCATTAAAATAAGAGCTAGTCCAAACACAAAATATTTCCAATTGTTTGGCGATGCATACACAGAGCCTCCCGCTACTACCCCTTGCACAGATAGTAACCGCGTTAACCATCCAAGGAATAATGAGGTAAATCCCACGACTAATGCAGTCCCTAAAACGCTGCCCACAAGACTGCCCAGACCTCCAGTTATCACTATACACAAGGCGATAATAGATACTTGAAAATCAAAGTTACTCGGCTCACCACTAGTACCGAGCGAAGCCGCCCACAATGCCCCAGATAATGACGCTAGTGCCGCCCCAAGAAATAGAGCTCGCATTTTATTTTTTGTCACCGATATCTTCATACAACCGGCAACAATTTCATCAAGTGCCACTGATCTCCAAGACATTCCTTGAGGCGAGCGCTCGATATTAGCGATTGCCCAAGTGATAAAAAATACCATAACGCAAAGTGTGTAATACCATAGTACGGGGCTGCCGGTTACAAGCGATATCCCGAACAATTCGGGAGAAGGTAAGGGAGAAATACCTTGCGTGCCTTTGGTAATAACTTCAAGGTTCTTCAAAATATCCTGAACTATTTCACCAAATCCTAAGGTAACAATAGCTAAATAATCTCCTCTTAATCTGAGGGTAGGAATCCCCAAAAAACAGCCAAACGCGCCTCCAAAAAGCCATGCTATAATCAGAGCTAACCACCCATTCAACTGAAAGGGATAAATTTGAGCGGTAAGAATAGCATAACTATAGGAACCTATAGCCATAAATGCGGCGATACCTAAATGAAGCAATCCGGTAATACCAGTTATTATGTGCAAAGAAAGACCAAGAAGAGTAAAAATGAGAATGTTCTGAACCGGTCGAATAAAATTACCATTCGCCGCAAATATAATATCTATTAGTGGTAAAAAAGAGAGAAACAAAGCATAGAGCAAGCCAGCTTTACGATGCGAAAACCTCGGAATCCCTGAATCGTCCAAACGCTCTGAAAATATTGCCATCAAGTACGCCACTACACTTTTTCTTTAATTTCACTACCCATTATGCCCCCAGGCCTGAATATCAAAACGGCTATAAGCACGGAAAATACCACAACATTAGTCCAGCTAGTTGCAATATAGTGATCACTAAAAGCCCGCAGAACACCGATCAACAAGCCGCCAATACAGGCACCAAAAAGGCTTCCAATACCACCAAGAACCGCAGCGACAAAGGCGTCCATTCCTACTCTGTAGCCCATCTGAAAAAAAACTGTGCCGTTAAACAAGGCGTACGCTGTCGATGCTACTCCAGCAAGAGCGCCACCAAGAAAAAAAGTGCGGGAAATTATTTTATCGACAGGGATACCCATTAACCGAGCCGCATCTACATTTTGTGCAACTGCTCGCATCGCCATACCCGTTTTAGAGTATTTGATAAAAATGGATAGAGATAATAGCAGTGGAATCGTGATAACTGTCACCAAAAGATCTCGAGTGGTAAATGTAAGCCCTGACCCTGCGCTGAAAAGATTAACTGAAGAAAACAACGTTGGAAAATTCTTTGGAGCTGATGCAGCGTGCCCATTATCAAATACTTCAAGTGGCAAACCGCCCCAAAAAAGGCCGATATTGAGAAAAATAAAAGACACCCCTATTGCCGACACCAGCGGGGCTAAGCGAGAGGACTGCCTTCTCAGAGGACGATAAGCATAACGCTCAACCAAACAATTTAAACCACCAGTAAATAAAGGAACTAGTACCACTAACAGTATCCAAGTCAAAGGAGATGTTGAACCGAATATGCCGACAATCGTTAAAGCTAAAAATGCCCCAAGCATAAACAAATCACCGTGAGCAAAGTTAATAAGCTCAATGATGCCGTATACCATAGTGTACCCGAGCGCAATCAGCGCTATTATTGCACCATTAGAGAGCCCGGTTATAATCTGCTGGCGCAGTGTAGCTGAATTCGAAAATGCTGCCTCCTGAAAAGAGCCAACATCCTGAAAAGAGCTAACGGCTGCCTCATCAGTAGTATTTCTATTTGCAGCGGCAGGAGGAGTCACTATTTTACTCAAAAGAGAGTCATCTAGCAGCTCAACAAAATAAAAATTACCATTTTTTATGCCATTAAGACTCATCGTCTTAAGAGAAATATCACCGCTATCTTCAAAACTCCAAGTACCTAAGGCACCAGTGAAATCTTTGATATTCCGAACTTCTGCTATAATCTTACGCCTGTCTGCACTCTTAGCTCTGCGAAGACCTTCCAGAACTACCTTTGCAGCCTCATAACCATAAATTGCAAATGCCTCTGGCTGGACGCCAAAGGTTGCTAGATATTTCTTCACAAAAACTGCACCTAGCCCCGTCAATTTTTGAGGCGGAAGACCGCCGAAGGTAAAAAAAGTATTTCCCTCCAAAACAGCAGCTCCAGCAGATGAAATAAAAGCCTGCTCAAAGCATCCATCTGGAACTATTAAAGTTGCGGTCACGCCGGAGTTACGCAAATCTTTTGCCAGTTGACCCCCGTTAGTTTGCGTAGTGCCACCGTAGTAAACAATATCCGTTCCTCGACCACGAAGTAATGTAGCTAATGCCCTATAGTTAGAAGCCTTAGAATCAATGCCTTCATAACCTACTACTGAACCTCCGCGCATTTTAAACTCACGGGCGAAAAGATCCGCTAAGCCCTTACCGTAAAGCTCTCTATCATGAATAACAAAGGCTCTATGTTTTCCTTGGGCACGCGCCCATTGAGCCGCTCGAGGGCCCTGAATATCGTCAGTAGGAAATACTCTAAAATAAGTTACCTCACCACTCGGTCGGTAAACCAAGGGTTCGCTAGCTTCACCGAATCCAGGTTTAGTCAAACCTGGCCAGGAATTAGCCGGGCTAACCATAAGCAGCGGTGCTCGGTTAAGTTTAGGCATTGAAATTTTTGCAGCACCTGAGTTGTAGGTTCCAATGTAGGCTATAACACGAGGGTTAGCTATGGCACGATCAGCATTAGCGCCCTCAACTGCTGGATCCCAAGCTCCACGCTCAGGAGTAGCGTCATCCCAATCTTCGTAACGAATATCAAATTGAGATAAAGATGAACGCTCTTCCTCTATGGCAAGTGTAATACCATTAACTATTGCTGAGGTTTGTGAGTGCACACTTCCAGTTCTCGGCAAACTTGATACAATAATTACTTGATTATCGATTGCGTAACCGACTTGGAGAAAAATCAAGGTAGATAAAAGAGATAAAGTTAAGAGAAAAAAAATTGCTCTCATTGTTCTATAACAAACCCCTGTTCTACCGTTACATAATTTCGCAGTTATTAATACTGATCTACTTTAGAAAACTTTATTTTTACCTACTGCTACAGTCGTATTTGGAGGAATAGACGAAACCACCCAAGCGTTACCACCAATCACGGAATCATGCCCAATAATAGTATCACCGCCAAGCACAGTAGCGTTAGCGTAAATTATAACTCTATCTTGAACAGTCGGATGTCGTTTTTTACTTGCTTGCTCTTTTGATACAGAGAGCGCCCCTAAAGTCACCCCCTGATAAATCTGCACTCTATCTCCGATTGTTGTAGTCTGTCCGATAACAACTCCAGTGCCGTGATCAATTGAAAAACCTTTACCGACCGTAGCCCCGGGATGAATATCAATACCAGTTCTTTCATGGGCATAATATGAAATAATACGTGGAACAAGCGGCAATCCTTTAAGATACAAAAGATGCGCTATTCGGTAAAACGCTATTGCTACAAATCCTGGGTAGCACAGAATAACTTCTTCTACTGATGTAGCCGCCGGATCCTGCTCAAATTGAGCCTCTGCGTCTAACATTAAAGCTTGGTGTAGAGCTTGCAAATTATCCCAAAAAAAATCCAACGCCTCCTTGTTACTCTTCGAAGAAGGAATTTTAGTTTGTACACTCTGAATTAACGCACCTAAAAGAACTTTTATTTCACTCTCCTGAAGCCGCCTTTTTCTTCCTATAGGAAAAAGAAAACTAAATAATTCATCAACAAATAGCCGGACATCTGCAACAGAGAGAGTCACAGCAGACACGCTTTTATTAACATCAGATAAATCATCAGATACACGCATCGGAATCATTGCTTAATTAACCAAATTTTCTAGTCACATAATTTAAAGTTTCACAATCTTTCGGTGACGAAAAAATCTGCCCTGTCTCACCATATTCACGAAGTGAGCCATCTAGAAAAAAGGCAGTATTATCCGCTAACCGCTCCGCTTGACCTAAATTATGAGTAACCATAATTAGTGATACAGATTTTTTTAAATTAGTCAGTAGCTCCTCAATTCGAGCAGTAGAACGTGGATCAAGAGCAGAGGTGGGTTCATCTAAAAGAAGCACAGAAGGTCTTACCGCCAAAGCTCTGGCTATACATAGGCGCTGCTGCTGACCTCCTGACAAGGTAAGAGCAGATGAATGCAATCGGTCTTTGACCTCGGAAAAAAGTTCGGCCGATTCTAAGGCCTGTTCAACTCTTTGCTCTAATTCTCCGCGCTGCTTTATCCCGTGAAGACGAAGACCAAAGGCAATGTTTTCAAAAACACTTTTCGGGAATGGATTGGGCTTTTGAAATACCATTCCTATCTCTCTTCGTAATAGTACTGGGTCAGGATCAGCTAAGATGTTTCTTCCAGCAAAATAAATCGCTCCTGAAACGCTCATCCCCAAAACTTCATCGTGCATTCTATTTATTGCCCGTAGGAAGGTAGATTTTCCGCACCCTGAAGGTCCAATAATTGCAAAAAGTAGTTGCTTAGGAATAGTTACTGATACATTCGATAGGATAGTTTTAGTATAAAACTTTACCGATAAATCTTTTATGGAAAGCACTGTTTGAGCTGAATTCAGAATCACAACTTATCTTTTTAGTTAAGCATATTGAAAATTTTAACCCCTCGAAGAGTATATATATCTAATACTCCAGGAAATACCGTTTAAGATAGCTACAAGCGCAAGTAATAACATAATAGTTGAGGCAGCAATTACATGGAATGCCTCCTGCGGACGATTAAGCCAAGAAAATACTGCTAGCGGAAGAGCCGTAAAGCTATCCAACAGACTTGTTGGCACAAATCCGATATAAGCGTAAGCTCCAATTGCAAGTAGTGGCGCAGTTTCACCAATAACTCTAGCAAATGCTAGAAAGCAACCGGTAAAAATAGCGGGAGTTGCGGCTGGCAACAAATGACTTGTAATTACTTGCCACCGCGAAGCCCCTAAAGCCAGTGCTCCCTCTCTAACTCCAACAGGTATTTGCCTGAGTGCTTCTCTTGCTATGGTAATAACAACTGGAAGAACTAGAAGAGAAAGCGTGAGTGCTGCCGCTAGAATACTCCGACCTAAACTCATTTGACGAACAAAAAAATGCAATCCTAATAATCCAAATAGAATGGAAGGAGTTCCTGCTAAAGTTATCAGATTAATCTCCATCAACCGTGCAAGCTGTGGTGGTGGCGAATATTCCTCCAAATATAAAGCTGTAGCAAGGGCTAAGGGCGTTGCTATAAAAATAGTGAGAAGCACTAGAGCTAGTGACCCAATAAGAGCAGGTAATACACCAGCTCTATGAGGGCTTGGTGACGGAAAACCGAGAAGAAAACTTAAGGTTATCCCCTCTGTGCCTCTTACAAAAATCTGAATCAATAAAAAAGCGAATACTCCCAGCACTCCAATTAGAAGACTCAGAGCAACAAACTTAAACAGGCTCTCAAAAAAAAGGTGAGGTCTATTGATAATAGTCACAATTTTAAGCTCGCAAGAAAGAAACCAAAGTTACTGATATGCACAACTTACTTTCAACAAACCTATTGTTATTAGTTATTTCGCTCAACTGTACCCCTCAACCAAACTACAATACCATTAACCAATAAAGTTAAAAAAAATAATCCCGCTGCAACGACAAATATTGACCTATATTCAAGTGAATCCTGAGAAATATCTCCCAGAGAGACCTTTGCAATATAGGTAGTCATTGTTTCCACCGAGGAGAAAGGATTAAACGTCAAACTTGCCTGCTGGCCAGCAGCCATGGTGACAATCATAGTTTCACCGATAGCCCGCGCTAAGCCAAGTAAAATTCCAACAAATATTCCGTCCTTTGCAGCCGGAACAACAATATGTGTAATTACTGAAAGACGACTAGCTCCAAGAGCACTAGCTGCTTCTCGAAGTGAGATAGGCACAGCTCGTAACGCATCTGAAGACACTGCTACGATAGTTGGAAGTATCATTAAACCCATCACCATGCCAGGGCTTAGCGCGTTAAAAGCGGGTAAATTGGGAAAAATCAATTGAAGTAAAGGAGTAACAGAAGTTAGTGCGAAATAACCCAAGACTACTGTCGGGATACCAGCAAACAATTCAATTATAAAACGTGCAATTTTAACAAATCTAGTGGTAGGTAACTCAGAAAGATAGACTGACAAAACTATACCAATAGGGGTTGCTACAAAGAGTGCTATCATGGATGTTAAGCATGTTCCTGATAAAAGTGGCCAAATACCATAACGCTTTTCTGAAAAAAGTGGCGTCCATACAGAGTCAAGAAAAAATGCTGAAAAAGAAACTGACTTAAAAAAGAGTGCGGCCTGCCAGAGGAGTACAACTACTGTAGTCACCGTTATAAAGAGTGTAAAAGAGGCAATACTTGCAAGCATTGGACGAATAAAATAACGTTCAACCTTGTAGCTAGAGCTCATAAATTTTCCTATGGTGCTTATTTCCGACGGTGCTTATTTCCTACGGTGATGGCACGAGCGAATTTTGCAGAGGAAGTAACCCAACTTCTGTGGCTAACCTGTTTCTATTGGCTCTTATAAAAGTCATAAACCGATCTACTATTTTCAATTTTTTGGGATTACCCCCTTGAGAAATGGGGTCTTTCTGAGAAGTTTGGTAGTAAATAAATAGTGGCCTAGTAAGTGGCGCATAGTCACCAGAGGCTACAGATTCATAAGACGGAAGTACGAACTTTTTTATTGGTGGGCGAGGATCTTGAACAAAAGAGTTCGCCTGTGATTTTACCACTCCTGCAATACTTTTTTGCTCAATTGTATTTTGTTCTACGATCTTTTGTTCTAAGATCTTTTGTTCTATTGCTACTGCTCTTAGCTTGTCTCTTTGCGCAAAATAATAAGAATATCCCAGATACCCTAATGCATATTTATTCCGCGATACAGCCGAAACAATTAAATTGTCATCTTCGCTACTGGTAAAATCACTCCTTGTTGCACCCGCAGTACCGACTACTACCTTTGTGAAAAAATCAAAGGTACCTGAATCAATACCAGGACCAAATAGATTAATCGGAGTGTCAGGCCAATTAGAACGAATATCTCGCCAATTTTTAATTTTGTGTGCTTTATATCTAGGTGCTGGCTGCCAAAGTGACTTTAGCTCGTCAAGAGTTAATTCATAAGCCCAATCGTTATCACGATTAACGACTATAGCTATTGCATCAAGCGCTACTGTCTCCTGCTTAAAATTAATTCCGCGAATTTTACAATCATTAGCCTCCTGAGATTTCATCTCACGAGAAGCTTGCGCTAAATCTATCTCACCTCGACAAAACCGCTTCAGTCCACCACCTGTACCTGACACCCCTACGGCCACTCTAATATCGGGCATTTCTTTAAGAACTGCCTCGGCAGCCGCCTCCATAAGTGGATACACCGTGCTTGACCCATCTATCCTTAGTTCGGGAAAATTATTAACACCGATACCAATCTGACCAATAAATAAGGTCGCCAAAAGGGATGCATATACAACTACCACCAGACCAATAAGAAAGGTTTTCATCAGATTTAAAAGACTACTTTTTAGCTCTTCGGTCTTGAACATCTATGTCACTTGGAAAAGATGCTTCAAAAAAATCTGACGGCAACTTTGGCTCGATAACTAAATCACGAAGTAAAATTGCAGTCTCATTTCCTCCAACATCAAGTGTCTTAGCACCTACAGGCAGATACGTAGAGCTACCAATTAGGAGTGTAAACATCCTTAGTTGTTCGTCTTTACTACCGTTAGTTACTCCCTTGATCTTAGGAAGAAGCTTTAGCACGATCCCATCAAAATTCCTACAGCCACTATCTGCAATAAACTGCTCCTTTAGAGAGCCAATACCCATCAGAAAAGCAACAGGAAGCTCCGATAGTAACATCTGCTCCATTTTATCGATTAATAGCTGTTTTTCCCTAGGCTGATACAGCCAGAAGGTGCTATCAGCAATTAGAAAAGTTTGAGGCTCAGGCTTAGAGTACTCCCACCGCATTTTTCCTGGCTTAGCAAAAACAACTGTCCCACCACTTTGTTCACTTATTTCCAGCGCCTTTAAAAATGAATCTTGTTCAAAGGATGCTCGCAAGGCGGCTATTCCCTCGTATCGTTCTTGCGTCTTATTTAGAGCCTCCTGTAGCTCTGAGCTAGAGAGCCGATTATCACTGTTAGGCTCACACAAAAATTCTCGAGGCTCTGCTCGAGCTGCTGAGATAACAAAAAAATTGCTCAAAAGAACCAGTCCGGTAACTATGATGTAAACAGAATTACCAATTACTTTGAACCAATTTAAAACAAACATACATCCACCGCTTGATAGTTTAACAACGAGAGTGCTTTTTAATATTTTTTAAAGTTTTACTGTTTTTGGCTCACTCTCTTGGGGAATTTTTTCAATTAAAACCTCTCTCGGCTTTACGCCATCCATTGGCCCTACGATTCCTTCTCTCTCCATCTGCTCAATGAGCCGAGCAGCCCGATTGTATCCTATTCTAAGAGCTCTTTGAACCATTGATGTACTAGCTTGCCCCTTGGCAACAACTAATGCCACAGCTTGGTCGTACTGAGGGTCATAATCCACACCAGTTACCTCATCATCTCCGCCTTGTCCCTGCTCCTTTGCTTCTTCCCGTTCATACAGAGCTAAAATGCGTTTATCGTACCTAGGAGAGGAAGTCATCTTTAGTTGCGTAACCCACGAAACAACTTCTTCATCAGCGACAAAAGCACCATGCACTCTGCGTAAAGGGCCAGCTCCGGGTAACATTAATAACATATCACCCCGACCAAGCAGTCGTTCAGCTCCCATGGAATCAAGAATAGTTCTAGAATCAATCCTGCTAGCCACTCTAAATGACATTCGCGCCGGAAAATTTGCCTTAATTAAACCTGTAACTACATCGACTGAGGGACGCTGGGTTGCTACCACTAAATGAATACCGGCGGCACGAGCTTTTTGAGCTAACCTAGTTATAAGCTCCTCAACTTCTCGCCCAACCTGAAACATTAGGTCGGCTAGCTCATCAATGACTATAACTATTTTTGGAAGTGGCTGAAGCCGCTCTACTACCTGCGAGGCTTCAAGGTCTTCTGAAACCTCTGTAGCTGGTACCTCACTGAATAATACTGCATCAACACCTTGCCCGCCAGCCCCTGCCCCTGCTCCCTCCCCTTCTCCTTTGACAAAGGCATTGTAGCTATCAATACTTCTAACTCCAAACTGTTGCATCAGTCTATAACGCCTATCCATTTCTTTAACAGCCCAGTCAAGTACCACTCGAGCGCGACGACAATCAGTAACCACTGGAACACGAAGATGCGGAATATCCTCATAAACGCTTAGTTCTAAAATTTTCGGATCAATTAAAATAAGACCCAACTCATCAGGACTGGCTCGATACAGTAAACTAAGCAATATACTATTTATACAAACAGATTTTCCTGTACCCGTAGCACCAGCTATAAGTAGATGTGGCATTTTTGCTATATCAAGTACAACAGGTATGCCGCAGGCATCCTTTCCCACAGCGATGGTTAACGAAGAAGCACTAGATGTGAATTGTGATGATTCAATTACATCTCTTAAAGAAACTACTTCCCTTTCAGGGTTGGGGACTTCAATACCTACTGTATCCTTGCCTGGTATTGGCGCTATAACCCTAATAGCTGAGGCTTTTAACCCCATTGCTATCTCGTCTTGCAGAGAAGTAATCCGCCCGACTTTAACCCCCCTTGCAGGCTGAAACTCATAGAGAGTCACAAGCGGTCCAGTGTGCCGCTCAGTAACCTGCCCTTGGATATTAAAAGAAGCAAGCTGTTCCGAGATAGCAAGCTCAACTTTACGAAAATCACCCTCACCTAATCTGATATTACTTACTTCACCGGTTGATAATAACGAAATTGAGGGGGGTAAATACTTGTTATTATCGTTAGAAAGGTCACTCACTAAATTACGAGATACTTTTCTTTGTTTTAAAAACTGACGTATTTGCAAAACAGACGGAGCTCTTACCGTATTGTCGTCACTACTCTTTGGTACTGAGGAACTAGTAGCTTGAAGAAAAGCGCCTGTGCGACTAATCAGAGGTTGAGAAGAGCTAGCACTTATTATACCGCCCAATTTATCGTTGATTTGGCTCACTGTATTTTGCTTCAGCCCAGCTGAGTTTATAGACTCATAATTATCAAGTTTAGCAGGACGGCGAGAAATAAAAGTTACTTGCCCTACTTTTTTAGCTACTACTACAAAAAAGCAGGATAACTTGCGTGAGGCTAACCGAATAAAGCCACATAAAGCTGATGTAGTGTCTTTACACAAAGGCCAGACTTTTTTATAAAATTTAATACCGGAGAGACGACAGGTTTTAATAGTATAAACCATGACATTGCGACTCCAGATAATAATCTGTCTTGCGCTACTTATGAACGTGACTAAGGCAAGTTTTTTTAGATTTGGATGTAGTGCAAACAAAGCCGCAGAAGCAACCACAACAAGACCCCATACTCCAATATGTGGCGTAAGAAACCGTAGTGTTTGATATGAAAGATTACCACCCCACCATTGCCCACCAAGCGCTGAGGCTATTAACGCTAGACTTACAGCACTAAATAAACCTCGCGCAAGACGCACCAACCTCTCTAAGCGTGCTAATCTTGGGCGATAGGTAGCTTGCCATACAGAAATTGGTAAAAATAAAGCTGATACCCCTAACCACTGAATCACAAACAATGCTGCGCTTGACCCAGTCGACCCTACAATACTTCCAGGTGGTCTTGACAAAAAGTCTGTTTCAGCTAGCAGAGTGATAATTATACAGCCAGCCGTATAGACAGATAGTAATCGAAAAATAAACCTACATCCGGAATAAAAAAAACTAACAGAGGAATTAGGCAACGAGACTAAATCTTTCTTAAAAAGTGATGGAGAAGGCAGATCTATAACAGTTACCTGTTCAAGATTTTCCCTAAATTTCTTTTGAACATTATCTTTTGTGCCCTTAATTCCAATCGAACTTTTACTATGTCGCTTAGTTGTGCTTACCATTTTTACAGTGGAATTACCGAGACTCTTACTTGCTGACTTTTTTTCTGACACTTTTGGTTAAGATAATTCGAGCCAATAGAGCCATGATAAAGTATGATGCTAGTCTGGCACCATAGTAAGCAATCAGTGATAATAAATAGTTGTATCTTAAAATAACGCTCCTTACTCAGGCTGAGTAAAACCGGCTTCTCTCTGTGTCTGTAATTTACGAGCCGCGGCATGGAAAGCTTCTCTAGCCAATACATCAGTATTTTTCCAGCCTGTCCCTGTACCACCACCCTCAGCACGTTTCTTCAGTGCCAATAGGTTATCTGTAAACGCCTTATCATGAAATGAGTAGCTTGCTCGCCACATCGTTTTCCCGTCTGAGACCCGAACTAAAACCATCCGAAATGCTACTTCTCCCGGACTAGCCGAACCCATTTGCGACCCTTCTCTGCTTGAAAATCTATCTATATCTGAGAATAAAATAGCGTCTATCCCCTTTGAACGAGCCGTTAATAAGATTTTTTGTCGCCATTTTTGCGATTGTTCAGAAGAAGCACTCAATTTTAATCTTGGAGCTTCTAATAAATCAAATATCTCTAATGAAAGTTCATCTCGAAAAGCTTGAACTATCTCCTGAGATAAGCGCTCGCGGTCAGACGTCCCTCCAGAAAGAGCACCATTGTTAAAGTAGGGAGTAACCACACCGATTGATGTTAACTTTATAAGTTCACGATAATCTGAATTTTGTGTGTCGAGCGACCGAATGGAATCAATACCTTTAGCAGTTGTAGTACCAGCATACTCCATGCAACCCACTACAAGAGTTAAAACAGCCGCTAAAAAAACCCTTTTTTTGTTAATTAGGAGTTTTTTGCCAAATTTAAGTAAACAAGGAGCAAAATTGGAACTTCTCAATAATTCTGGACGGTAAATTTTTTTCAAAACGTTTTTCAAAGAGTGCTCCTTTAAACAGTCTATTGCTTAACAGTCTCTTGCTTGCTCGTAACAACAATGAGCTTTTGTTTTGATACGCAAACGCATCTTACCACTCATATGAGCTCCACTGAAGATAAGTAAATAACTCAGTAAAAAAGTAATTAAGAAGTTCCCTCTGAGCGGAAGATTTATCTACTATTGTTACTGCAGTCTAGCCCTTTTTATCTAGCAGACTTTTTAAAGAAAGTAACTTTTTAAATAATGGCGAATCAAAAAATCACTAATTTACTTCCGCCTCTAACTGAGCGAGACTTACTAATAAGTGATAACTTTTTAACAAAAATTTACAGAAAGTAACAATCAGCTTGCTCTAGGCTCTTGCGTCGGCCTCGTCATTCTGATTAGTTGAGGGTCGAAAAATAATCGTCGTTGCTTGGAATATTAGTGGAGTTCACTCGTGGCAAAGCCAACTGAAAAGATAATTGATGCGCTTACTCAACTCATGGAAGCTTTTGTAGAGCTTCGTGACAGTATAGAGGAGAGTGAGGAAGGGGAAGGTGAAGAAGAGAGTGAGCTTGAGGATGATGAAGAAGGCGGCCATCAGTCGCGTTTGGTATCCGAATTCAGAACTGCTCTTGACTCGGTTATTGAAGCCGAAGATTTTTCGCCGGATGATTTTGCATCTCTCATCTCATCTCTTACCGAAGCCCTTGAAGAAGTAGATCCAACTATTTTTGAAGATGAAGGAGAAGAGGAAGACGAAGAATACGAAGAAGAAGACGACGAAGACTACGGCGAGGACGACGAGGATTACGACCTCGATGAAGACGACCTAGACGAAGACGACCTCGATGAAGATGAAGAGGAAGAGGAAGATGAGGATGAAGATGAAGATGACTAAACATTAGACTTCATTTTTCAAAATTAGGTTGAGATTGCCTAACATAGCAAAAATACTTCTTTTTAGACCTAATATATTTTTGTGCAGTGGCAGTACTAATTCCTACTAAAAAGCTGCCAAGGCCTTACAGTAGCAAGGCCTTTCAGTAAAAAGGCCTTGCGGTAAAAAATCTTGTGGCAAAAAAAGTAGTTGATGTGGTTTAACCTGCAAGCTCTACCAACTAAAAGCTGTGACTAAGAGACTGTGGGTAAATAGACTGTGGGTAAGAAACTACGTGTTAGAATCTGTGCCCCACTCAAAATTGCATTCCATACCATTTGGCTTCTCGCTTCCATTGTTCATCTTTGCAGCTCTCGCAACTTTTATAGCTCGTTTTGAATGTTTTGATCGAATCAATACTCACTCACTAAGCGGTACGTTAGGAGATGGGGGCATCTATTTATGGCTCTTATCCGTTGTGCCGCAAGCCTTAGATCCCGAAAATTGGTACAATGTTCCTGCCTTTTACCCTTACGGTCAGGCCTTAGCTTGGAGTGATAATTATATTCTACCCTCCCTGCTATTAATGCTGCTAAGGTCATTTTCGACTCTTGCCCTACCCGTTCAATCACTAATTGTAGCACACAATGGTCTACTACTTGGGGCTACTGCTCTTACTGGTTGGTGTGTCAGTCGCCTGACTTTTCGTTTAACTGGCAGTTTACTACCAAGTTGTTACTCGTGTTTAGCCGTTATCTTCTGTCATTTTTTTATTGAGCATTTGGGTCATCCACAACTTCAGTATGGATTTTTTTTACCGCTATCGGCAGAAGTTGCTTTGCTGATAACGTCTGCATCGACATCAAAATCGGACAAAAAAGCTACAAAGATACTGAGAGCTGTGCTCCTAGGTATAGTCGTTGGATGTGCCTTCCTAACCGCGGTATACTACGGAATTTTTTCAGCCTCTATTGCCATAATTATCCTTCTTTGTTGGTTAGCAACTGCATTTAGTCGCCGTTGTATAGCTGAGCTAACTTATCTGGTCTTTGGAGGCATTCTCGGATTTTCTCCTTTTATCCCTTTTTTATTGCCTTATTTTGCTACCGAGGCAACTTTTGGACAAAGAAATCTTTACGAAGCTTATTACTTTTCAGCACATCTTTTATCTTATCTTTCAGCAGGACCGCTCCATACCTATTCTGGTATACTTGGAAAATCAACCTGGTCTCACAGTGAAGCACATCTGTCATTAGGAATTATAAGCCCAATTCTCCTTCTTTGGGGTGCAGTTTCAACAAACTATTTACATAAATATAAAATTGGAATAACCGTTTGCTTTGCTTCCTTAATGTTAGCACTTGCTACTAATATTCATGGCTTAGGAATTCCTAGTCTAAAAGTTGCAAGCGCATTTCTTGCATGGATAGCTCTTACAAGTGGTGTTTTTGTATTTATCCAAAGCCAAAAACTTACTAACTCAAATTCCATCCATTTAGGGGCATTAACGCTAGTAATACTTACTTCAATTATTTTCTCATTAGGACCTCTTGGTAATCCAGTTAAAGGTGAACTCGCTTTAGGTCCATTTGCAGTAGCTCATCAATTCATACCTGGTATGGGGGGGATTAGAGCTGTAAGCAGATGGGGAGTGGTGGTATTAATCTTTTTACCTGTTATAGCTGCAGTCCTGGCTCACAGGGCTTATAAACAAATAGCCCTAGCAAAAACATACAAACGAGCCTTTTTTCAATATTTTTTTTGGTTATCCTTCATGATTCTAGTGTTTCTAGAGCAATACACCACAGGATACGGGAAAGGGATGGAAGAATTACCGAAGATTCCTCCCGTAGTACACAGTATGACAAGAAGTGAAAAAAATTCAGGAGCAATCATTTTTCTGCCGATGAGTCATCCTCTTAGCTCTACTGGAGAGATACTATCTTGGAGCGATTTTATTCGTCGAAATATCACCGCTATGAACGCATCAGTTCACTTAAATATGCCTACTGTTAATGGATATTCGGGAGTAAAAACAAAAATTATGCGAGACTTACCAAGAAGAACTCGCTTGTTTCCTGACGAAAGAAGCTGTACAGCTCTTCAAGAAATATCAGGATTAAAATTTGTAGTTTGGGAACAACACAATAAACTCGTGATACCAAAATCTTTACCATCATGCCTTAGCTATCTAGGTCATGACGATACCGGCTATCATCTATTTAAAATAAAAGATGAGGTTCCGCTAAATGGTGAACGCACCGTAATAGCCTCTCCAACATCAACAAGTATTTTACTACAATTTAGTGGCTGCAACGCAGTTACTATCCAAGAATCAATTAATAAAAACGTCATTTCGACTAGCGATCTTAATCTAGTTGGTCATGCTACAAAAAGAGTTATTTGCCCATCTAAAATTACATCAACAAAAATGGCACCGCGCTATTGGCAAATTAAACCTAGCTCATCAAAGCCAGAAAATACCTGTTTTTTCTCAGTAACAAAAGCCCCATCTGTGCCCTATTCGATTGATGAAATTGCTGGTAGATGCTTTTTGGATTAAGAGTCTGTGATACATCCAAGCGAAGCAGATGCTACAAGCGCTCGATATTTTTTAAGCACACCATGCAACTTTACCTCTTTGTTTCCATAACCTTGAGTTTGATGACGTTGTTTATCTGAGTTAACTTGCCAACTAGCACGTCGCTCAGCCAGTGTATTATCGTCTACCACTAAAACTAATTTACCGGAAACTGCATCGATACTAATTTGGTCACCGTCCTCTACAAGAGCTAATAATCCCCCGACATAAGCTTCTGGAGTGATGTGACCTACCACAAAACCGTGAGTACCCCCTGAAAAGCGCCCATCAGTAATAAGAGCTACAGACTTTCCTAACCCTCTCCCCATGATTGCCGCGGTTATTTTAAGCATCTCCCTCATCCCAGGACCGCCTTTTGGACCTTCGTAGCGAATAACCACTACGTCGCCGCTTTTTACCTTACCTTCCTGAATACCGATTAAACATTCTTCCTCTGAATTAAACACTCTAGCCGGTCCAGAAAAGTGCTCACCTTCTTTACCTGTTATTTTTGCTACTGATCCCTCAGAGGCAAGATTTCCATATAAAATTTTAAGATGACCAGTCTCTTTTACAGGATTACGGGGTGAAAAAATAATCTTTTGGTTTGCCTTTAAATCCGGCCATTCAGCTAGATTCTCCGCCAATGTTTTTCCTGTTACTGTTAAACAGTCACCATTAAGTAGGCCTTCTTTAAGTAATAATTTCATTACTGCTGGTAACCCTCCGACCTCAAAAAGATCCTCCATTACATAAGTACCACTTGGCTTAAGATCAGCAAGAAGAGGAGTTTTGTTATTTATACGAGTAATATCATCTAATGAAAAATCAACTCCAGCTGAGTAAGCTATTGCTAGAAGATGGAGTACGGCATTAGTGGATCCCCCGGTAGCTACAACTACAGAAACGGCATTCTCTAAACTCTCCCGCGTAATAATTTTGCTGGGAGTAATATCATGTTCAAGACATAATTTAATCGCCTCTCCGACCCTTTGAAGGCACTCTTCTTTCTTCTTGTCATGAGTAGCTGGAATTGATGAACTGTTTGGAAGACTTAAGCCAAGTGCTTCAATAGCACTTGCCATAGTGTTAGCTGTGTACATTCCACCACATGCCCCAGCTCCCGGGCATGAATGTTTCAACACTTCTCGGTACTCTTTTTCAGATATGGTTCCAGCTAAAAACTGACCATAAGCTTCAAAAGCTGAGACAATATCTAACTTTTGCTCTTTCAACCATCCTGGTCTAATTGTCCCACCATAAACCATAATAGATGGGCGGTTAACTCTGGCCATGGCGATAACTGACCCTGGCATATTTTTATCACAGCCAGGAACAGCTACTAAAGCATCGTAATACTGAGCTCCCATGACTGTTTCAATTGAATCAGCAATCACATCTCGGGAAACCAGCGAATACTTCATACCCTCTGTGCCCATTGAGATACCATCACTAACGCCAATTGTGTGAAATATAAGCCCCACTAAACCTGCTGATTTAACACCTGTCTTGATATCTTGAGCGAGGCTGTTCAGATGCAAATTACAGGTATTTCCCTCCCATCCCATGCTTGCAATACCAACTTGAGCACGAGAAAAATCTTCATCAGTTAATCCCACGCCATAAAGCATTGCCTGCGACCCAGACTGAGTTGGATCTTGAGTTAAACGACTACTAAATTTGTTAAGGGGTTTGTTATTAGGCGACATGATTACTAAGCAATTATTCAGAAATAAAATTTATTGAAACCACAGGGTCGATTACAGGCTCTGACTTAGATTCCACCCCTCTTGATGTATTGTCAAATTTATTGATTGAGCTCGAATAATTTAGGATCTTATAAAGTAATTTTCACTTTATTCTTTACGCATTGAAGAACCTAAAGAATAAATAAAAAGGCCGACAAAGAGAAGTATAAGGAGTCTAGCAAATTGGTGACTTGCATTTCCTGACACCTTCAGAGAGAGGCCGCTTGCAAGACTAACTAATATAAGTAGTGAAAAACCGATAACTACGTACCGAGAAATATCCATAGCACCTTACTTAAACAGCACCTTGCTTAAAACCACAACTTCCCAAAATTGTTACTTTTTTTTAATTAAAATGCAAGCTTAGTTGAGTATAAAAAAATCTTAGTAAGAATTATCCATCAAAATCTAATTCCTGTTTTTACAGCCATAACAGTCCGATTTAATAACTGCGACCACTCTTCCCGGATACTTTTGCATACCTGCGCGAAATCCTGATTTTTCACCAGTACCAAAAAAAATATCAACCCTTTCAACTCCTACAATTGCTCCCCCCGTATCTTGAGCTGACATAATACCCATAAGTGGCTCTAACTTGAACTTTTCCTCGCTACTACCCTCAGAATCTACTGCTACAGTTTCAACAAAAAGAGGAGTACCTAAGGGATATATCTTAGGGTCGACAGCAACACTTCTTTGTGGTGTAAGCGGTACTCCTAAACTCCCAATCGGCCCTTCGCCCTCTGCAGAGGATATAATCCGAAAAAACACGTAACTTTCATCATAGGTGAGAGTTTGTTGCAGATATTGCGGATTTTCTCGAAGAAAAGCCCTGATTCGTTGCATTGATACCTCACTACTTGTCAAAAAACCTTGTTCAATAAGGTAGCGACCAATAGGACGATATGGATGTCCATTTTTGTCTGCAAAACCGACTTTAACTATTCGATTATCAGGCAACACTATTTGACCAGAACCTTGAATATGAAGAAAAGCTCTATCAACTGGATCTTTTAACCAAGCAATTTCCAATCCTCGCCCTGAGAGCGCTTGCTCATAATCAATCTGTTTTCTCGAAAAGTATGGGACTAATGAACCATCACTAATCCGTCTAGCTCTTCCCAAAGTAAATCTTTTCGAATCTTCACTATGAACAAGGTCATCAGGTAATCCGTAGAGAGGGAATCTATGTGCAGGTGTTGGCACAAGAGAGCCGTAAATAACCGGCTCATAGTAGCCTGTTATTAGGCCTTTTCCTGAGTCTTCACTGCAAATAGCAATAAAATTACGTTCAAGAAATTTTGCCAGTGCTTCTCCCTCTCCCCACTGACGTACGCTATCAGCGATAATAAGATTAGACGATATGAGATCTGAACGCGTAACTGTTAGAGGTCCAAGAGTCAGAAGAGCAGAAGAGTCACGTTTTGCAAGACTTGATGCAGTTGCCTCAAGGGTACGAGCTACTTGTTCCCGATCCGAAAAGCTAGAAGCACTATTATTATCACCGCTAAAAATTTTGGCTAGAGTGCCAGACTCACATATAACTAAACTGATAGGACTAATCTTGCGTGCACACCCAAATCCACCGCAAAAAAAGATCGCGATAAGCGCTAGTAATCTCAAAAAATGATACACAAACCCTCCCCCCCTCTAACACGAAGAAATACTGACTCATCAGAGCTATACGATCATGCTTGGGAGTATATCACCGCATTTCTCTCGCAGAAGAGCCCTGAAACTCAACGTACCTACAAAACTGTTCTTAGGGAATTTACCTCTTTTTTGGGAAGTAGTTACGGTACGAGTAAAGCAGCTCAGGTTTTGTGTCGCGTTGATGAACGAATTGTTCTATCATACAGGGAATGGATAACTCACCTGCCAGGACAAACAAGCACGGTAATTCGTGCGAGTTATTCAAATTCAAATGAACAATGTTCCCCTACCACTACTTATCTTTTTAACCAAAGTCCCGTCCACCCAACCCAAACGCCACACTCCAAGCGTGATGGTTTTCAGAGAACAGCGGGAAACGCCACGATAAGAAAAAAACTCACCATAATGCGACGTATCTACCGCGCGTTGTCGCCGATAATTTCTCATAATCCTTTCGATACCGATCTAATCTCCATACCCTCCGAAAGGTCTGGAATGAAACGTCCTACACAATTGCTCTCTAATTTGGAGGTCACTAAACTTCTTGCACTTCCAGATCGTGCATCTATTAAGGGCTCACAAGACTACTGTATCCTTGCTCTTTTATTTGGATGTGGGCTAAGGCGAGGAGAAATAGCGCGGCTAGCTATGGGAGACATAGGAACCTCAAGAAAAAAAGACCTTCTAACGGTTACTCTTAGAGCGCCCAAAGGAGGAAAAGATGCAACTCTGCCACTACCATCTTGGACAGCCTCAGCAGTAAAAACCCAAAAATTTCTGCGTGAAAGTCACGGAGCCTCATCCAGAGATCCACTGTTTGTTGGATTTAGCGGAAGAGGCGGTATTATTCCAACAACTCGCCCTATCTCAGTTGAAAGTATTTATACGATGTTTCTAAGATACTCTAAGCTGGCGAATCTAGCTTTAGGAGTTGCGCCTCATGCCGCAAGAGCAACAGCTATTACTACATTGCTTGATCGTGGGTTTTCCCACCGAGATGTAAAAAACTTTTCTCGGCATTCTAGTATTCAAATGGTAGAGGTATATGACAAACGTCGACTTGAAATAGAAGATAATCCTGCTTTAAGTCTTGATTATGAAACTAAAAACTAGCCCTATAGTTTACCACAAGATCTAGTAGCTAAAGCGCGGATACAAACTAAGTTTATTATTAAAAACCATGGTTCAAGGATTATCTAAAAGTTTCGCTGATGAACAACTAAAAAAATTTGGGCCTAATGAATTACCTTCAGCACAACAAAAGCAATTATGGAGAATCGCCTATGAGGTTCTCAAAGAGCCAATGTTTCTGCTACTTCTTTTAAGTGGCACTTTTTACTTTCTTTTAGGAGATTACAAAGAAAGTCTGGTTCTTCTCTCCACAATTTTCGTTATCATCAGTATCACCTTTTATCAATACACAAGAACCGAACGAGCCCTTCAATCATTAAGAGACCTTTCATCCCCTCGAGCACTAGTTATCCGTGATGGCCAGGAGATTAGAATAGCAGGCAGAGAGGTGGTGCCAATGGATTTACTAGTTTTAAATGAAGGAGACCGTATACCGGCTGATGCCCAACTTACGGAGGCTACGAATTTGTTACTTGATGAATCATTATTTACTGGCGAGTCACAACCGCTTCAAAAGTCACTGGAAGAGGGGCAATCACAACTTTTAAGTGCGACTTTAATCGTACAGGGCAGAGGTAAGGCACTAGTAACCAAAACAGGAACTAATACTGAATTCGGCAAAATTGGCCTAACTTTACAAAACTTAGAGGATAATCCCACCAGATTTCAATTAGAAATAAAAATCTTAGTAAAACGACTAGCTATTATAGGGATTTTAGTTTCAATCGCCGTTGTACTCGCATTTTACTTGTCGAGAGGCAATTTTTTAAAGTCATTACTAAGTGGATTAGCTGCGTCCATGTCTATTTTACCGGAAGAATTTCCGGTTGTATTAACTATTTTTTTAGCATTAGGAGCTTGGAGACTTTCACTCAAAAATGTTCTAACTAGGAAACCTTCAGCTATAGAAACTTTAGGCTCTGCTACAGTTCTTTGTACTGACAAAACAGGAACTATTACGCAAAACAAGATGCAGATTCAAGTTATTAGTGATGGGCTTGTATCACACCAAATTAAGAATGTACATGCAGAATACAAGGACATGCCGAGCATTATTCAGTCAGCATTTAGAGCTTCTCTTGAAGTGTCAATTGATCCTATGGAACAAGCTATTCAAGAAGAATATTATCGTTTATTTGATAATAATAAAGAGGTTTATACTCTCATAAGAGAATATCCTTTAAGCAAGCACCTGATGGCTATGACACGTGTGCTGAAGATTTCCGATGATCCCTTACACCTTTATGCATCCGCTAAAGGAGCCCCAGAGGCTATCTTTGAGATTTGCAAACTAAGCAAAGATCTTAAACAGCAATATTTAGAATCGGTAATTAAATTAGCTAAAAAAGGATATAGAGTTTTAGGTGTTGCATCTGCTGCTCCTTTTATAGGTGAGTTACCGGAAACTCAAACAGAATTCAATTTTAAGTTCCAAGGCTTAATTGGCTTGGCAGATCCTATTCGGCCTGAAGTTCCGGAAGCTATTAGCAAATGCTACACGGCTGGTATTAAAGTAATTATGATTACCGGTGATTACCCTTAAAACAGCTAAAAGTATAGCTCAGGAAATTTTTAAATTATCCAATTCTGAAGAAGTAATTACCGGTGATATGCTAAATTCATTTAGTGATAGCCAATTAAGCGAGACAATAAGGAACACTACTATATTTGCCCAAATTATCTCTGAACAAAAGCTCAGAATTGTCGAAGCGCTTCTAATAATAGGTAACCTTTTTTTTAATATTAACTAACTTATCCGAAACAAGGAGCTGTTTGGCCGTTTTAACCGAAAAAAATTGGTCAGCAGTGGGAATACTTTTGCTGTCTACTGCAATTATGGTGCTAATAACTTCAGTACCAGCTCTCGGAGCTTTATTCAGCTTTGAATTCCCAGGATACAAGCATTTTATCTCATCAATTATAAGCGCCTCAATCTTACTTTTCACACTTGAAAGTTTCAAAGTTATGAGAAATAGAAGCTGATATTTTTGTGTATATTCTACAAGATAAACCTTATTTATCGTTAAAAAGATTTGTTCGCATCATTTTTGTCAGTAGGATACTCTCGATAGTCGATTCAGAATTGTTTGATGAAAATCTTTGGCAATTTTTAAGTAATTGAAACGCTCAAAAGCTTTACTGCGAGCTACCTGCGACCTAAGCTCTAATTCATCGGGGTTAGTAAGGAGATATATTACATTTGCGACAAACTCATTATCGTACTCTTCAGTTCCAGGCACTCCCCTTATCAAAATTCCTTCATTTCCAACCGTAGAAGCAAGTCCTCCAAGATTAGAAGTAACAGGAATGCATCCGGCTGCGAGAGCTTCAGCGGCAGTGATACAAAAAGTTTCGGCAAAAGTATTTGGATAAAAAAGAATAGCACTTTTCATAAACTCTCTTGCAAGTTGTGCTTGAGAGATATTATCCGAAAACCTTATACCTGAAACTTTTTTACATTCAGCCTTGATAGCCTCATACTCTGCTAGTTGCTGATGCGGAATTGTATTAGACATCCCATTTTCATAAACCTTATAACCAGAAAATATGTACATTTCTGCATCGGGCACAAAAGTTTTTACTCGATTAAAAAGACGTGGTACATGAGCTAAACCTCGGTAAGGAGTAGATGAATATATGAGTCTTTTCCAATTTCGTTGTTCAGCGCCTTGAAAAAAAGGAATGTGTACTCCATTTGGAAGTATTTGGAGTTTCTCTTTTGGTACCCCTGCGGAGGCACACATTGTATCACCTTGCCACTGACTGGTAAAAAGTAACGCAGTAAGCTTAGACCAAACGCGCTTATCCCCTAGTCCAAACGATGCAGGTTGGTCGTAGGCATCTCCAGTCCAAAAATACCGCAAAGTTCCAGGCAAATCTGCAACTGCCGGAAGCCAATCACGCACTGCAATCAATACATCGGCGCGCCGAACACTGTTAACATGTTCTGGTGGAAGATACTGGATAAGGCCTAAAGAATCATTTTTTGGGTTTGTATGAGGAGTGCAAACTATAACATCATTTCCCCATTGAGCAAGCCCTTCCGCGAATCTTATCACGGCTGTTTCAATTCCACCAAGAGGGCGCTCATCTAAAGACCTACCATCAAATGGCAGGCATTTCGACGCCACTAAAAGATACCGAAGGGTTAAAAAGGTCATCTGTAATTCTAACTATACTCTCAAGCAAGTCTAATATCGTTTATGCGGCTATATCTCTCTTTATTGTTTGATTAAGTGAAATCTATCTTATTCCGATGAATTCTAAGGGGAATAAGTTTTTAACCCTTATTAACTATCAGCTGTTAACACAAAACACCTTTTTGTAAGTACAGTAAATCAGAATATACCGAATATACACAGTTTTTTAGATGCCATTTTATAGTTTGTTAACAGTATGAAGGTTTCACTGGAAGACATACTTCACATCATTGGAACCAGCATTATTGCCGGTGGCATAACTATACTACTTAGCGAATCAAATCCTCAGGCAGTCCTAACGATTACTGCAGTAACTAGCCTTATTGCCGTTCTTGAAATACTTCTCTATCTCCGTTTTAAAAAAATCTCTAAACACCTTGGTCTACCAGTGATTCATCTTCCCTTTGATTACGGTGCTTCTCGCGTACTACGTCAACTTACGCTACTTGATCGAGCAATGTTCTTAGGTATGGAAAAGCGGAAGATAAAAAGTAATCGGAGCCTAGCAGCTACTTTTGACTTTATGGTTAAAAGTGCTTATTTCCTCATTCCGGCAGATCATATTGAAATTACATTGAGCGACGGCCAACAGGAGTATCCTCAGACTTCGTATCTTCGTAGTAGTCAATTTAAACAATCAAGAATGATGGAAAAAATTCTTGCCGAGGGAATACAAAGAGTAGAAGCTGAAACTCCCATAGAGCTATCAGGTGCTAGATTAGGAAGTATTAAAGTTGTATTTCCCGCTCTCTATACTCCAACAAAGGCTGACAAGGTTTTACTCGATATTCTGGCCCACCAAGCAATGGTAGCAATACTGAATAGCAGATTCTCGCAAAAGTTACTTGCTATAAAACAAGTTTCAGAGCAGCTACAACAAGCTCAAACTGGCTTTCTTGCAAATCTAAGCCATGAACTAAGAGGGCCTATCGGATTTTTATTAAACGCAACAGAGCTCCTCGAAGACGGTCTGTACGGTGAAATGAATCAAGGACAATTAGAACTTCTGCAAATGATGAAGCGAAGCGGTGACCACCTTCTTGATTTAATGAATGACGTTCTTGATTTTGCAAAGGCTGAAAGTGGTAAAACTACGGTAGATCCAGTACACAATGACATTAACGAGCTCCTAAAGGATATGGTAGGTGTAGTCAGGAAAGATGCTGAAGACAAGGGGCATCGGCTAGTGATGATTCCTCACCAAGATTCTCCAACCGTAGTATGCGACCGTCGTCATATAAGGCAGATACTCATAAATATTCTTACCAATGCCGTAAAGTACACACCCAACAAAGGGGGGCGTATTGAGATTTGGGCCGATCGACTAAATGACGGTAATATCCGCATTCACATACGTGACAATGGCGTCGGGATTGCTCAAGAAGACTTTAAAAAAGTTTTTGCTCCCTTTGAACGACTTAATAACCCTTATTCAAAAGCTCAATCAGGTAGTGGAATTGGCATGAGCTTAGTAAAGCATTTAGTAGAGTTAAATAACGGAAAGATAGACTTTGAATCTCAAGTGGGACAAGGAACTCATTTTTGGGTTGAGTTTCCAGAGAAACAAGAGGGAGTACCAACAACTGTTCAATTAATCGAAGAGGCTATTTCTCTCGATGGAAACGGAAAGACTATTATTCTTTTCAGTGAGAATAAGGGTGAAAGGACAATAATTAATAGATATTTAAGTCATATTGGATTCGATGTACGAGAGGCAATCTCAGCTCAAGGAGCAGAATTTGTTTTAGAGCGAGAGTCCGTGAAACTCGCTGTAATTAACGGTTCACTCGTTAATCCAGAAGTAGAGCAACTTTTACAGATTCTTCGGTCGAGACCACAAAGTGAAGGCATTCCAGTTATCACAGTTAGTAGTGAAGCGATGAGATGGGAAGTTAAAAAATACCTAAGAGCAGGAGTAGACAGATATTTAGCAAAGCCTCTTAGCCTTGAACAATTAGGATCAGCTTGTTGTAAAATGATAAAAACCGAAAATCTTGGTAATGTAATCCCACGCGCCTTATTACAAAAAGGAGCTACCTACAAAGAAATAAGTGAATCAGAGGCCGAAAAAATTTCAAGCGCTGGTCGAAGAATACGCAAGCCCCCAGGCTATAACAAACAGGAACAATATCATCAGGAACAAGATCTAGAACCTTTACCCCTTGATGACTATTTTCATGACCAGAGTTAAAATGCCTGAGGTTGAAATCTTGTATAAACCCTATGAACCGAGTCTCAGCAGATTTAATGATATCAGATTTAATTACAGCTTTAATAACTAAAATCGATTCAGACCCAACGAGAGAGGGACTCCGTGATTCTCCAAAACGTATAGCTCATTTTTACTCTGAATGGATTACAACGGGAGATCCTAATTTTCCAGTTACTACCTTTGATTCAGAATCGTTAGACGAGATGGTAATAGTTCGAGAGATTCCTTTCTATTCATTATGTGAACACCATATGCTTCCTTTTTTTGGCACTGCATCCGTTGCTTATATCCCTAGCACCAAAATAGTTGGTCTCTCAAAAATACCGAGAATTGTCCAACACTATGCGCGGAGGTTACAGAACCAAGAGCGAATGACTCAACAGATAGCCGACTTCTTGGAGGAAATAATAAAACCTAAAGGAACGGCAGTAACATTGCGAGCTAGACACTTATGCACTGAAATGCGCGGTATTAAATCTATTGGAAATGAAACAATCACCTCTAAATTAAAAGGAGTACTTAAAACAAATCCCGCAACACGCGCTGAATATTTTCAGTTAACTAGCGCTACCTAGTTGCAACCCCTGCTCTAGTTGCAACAGGTTAATCAGAATTTAAGCTGGAATTAATCTATATTCGCTCCAATTTGTAAACGGAAAGCGTTTAGCTACTCTGGATATATCACCTAACGATACTGATTCAATGCGCCTTATCCTCTCAGACAGCGATATCGCTTCACCTTGAGCAAGCATTCCATTACCGATTGCCATGACCCGCGACATAGGTACTTCACCACTTAAAACTATCTGAGAAATATGCTTTAATTTTACTCGTTGTAAATCTGCTTCAGTCCAGAAATGTTCCGCCGTAAATACCTCTTCCATACGCTCCCGAACAGTATCAAGCTGACTGATGCCTGAAACTGCGTAAGCCATAACGAGCCCAGTACCATCTCTTTCATCGGTAGCAACCATCACATCTTCAGCTAAACCTTCGTGAGTGATATTCCAATAAAGTGGTGAATTACCAGAATCACCTACAAGCAAAGCTAGTAGATTCAAAGCATACCGATCTGTATCTATACATGAACAACCTTCCCTAACCATAAATAAATAGGCCTGTTCAAGATTGGGTTTGGTAAAAGTATGCTCCAACTTTTCCCCCTGATATGGCTCAACTGTTCGACTAGCAGCGAAAGACTCCCAATGTCGGGTAGCCTTTTCAGTCAGCGTAAGTATTTCATCCCAATCAAATTCACCGGCAATACCGAACACTATATTTTGAGGCGTATAGCGTCGATTAAAGTAAGAGCGCATCTGCTCACACGTAAGAGCAGAAATGGACGCATTAGAACCTAATACTGAATTTCCGGCTGGATGACCTCTGTAATAATGAGATAAAGCTTGATCCATCAAGTAAAATTGCGGACGATCTTGATAAAGGGCTATCTCTTCTAGTATTACATTTTTTTCGAGTGAAAATTCTTTTTCATCGAGCGTGGGGCGCATCATATCACTTAGCACACCATGATACTCCGCAAGATGCTCACTTATAACAGCACCGTAATAAACTGTAGACTCTTCAGAGGTATAAGCGTTTGCTTGCACCCCAAGTCTAGCAAGTTCAAGGCTCAAACCTATAGCATCAAATCGAGAGGAGCCCTTAAATAGCATGTGTTCGAGGAAGTGCGATACTCCAGACTCTACACCTATCTCATCGCGAGCGCCTGTTTTAACAAAATATCCAAGCGCTGCACTCCTTGAAACAGGATTGCGCTCTCCAACAACGACTAAACCGTTAGGCAAAGTCTCAGTTAAAATTTCTAGTGACGAAGCTGACTTCATACAAATTATAAACCTCCAGATTATTCGTAGTAGTTTGGAAGGAACGTCGAAAAATTTTAGCGAGTAGAACCCAATGTAACTATCGTAGCGTTATTAACCGAATAAGCGGCTAGGTAATCGCTGACTCGCTCAACAGTAATTTCATTTAAAGCACTTTCTATCTCTTTATTAGAGCGAACTCTTCCAAAAATCCATACATCAACTAAATTACTACTACTACGTACCTGAGGAGATTCGTCACCAATAACCAAAAGTGCCTTAAGCCCTGTTCTAGCCCGTTCAAGCTCCTCGTGAGTAACTGTGCTGGCTAATTCCGCTAATTCATCTTGAATAACTGTGAGAGTTTCATGAGCTCTTTCTGGAGTGGTTCCGGCATAAATTCTTAGCATGCCACTCTCTCGAGTTGCCACCATCCTAGCGTGTACCGCGTAGCAAAGACCCCGTTTCTCTCGCACCTCGATAAATAACCGCCCTCCCATACCGGTATGTAGCACGCCTACGGCCAAACGAGCTGCGTAGTAAAGTGGATCTGTAGGACCAACACTAGGAATAGCTATAGCTATTTGTAATTGAGCAGTTTCAGAAGGAACATGGTCTCTAGCTCCCGTAAGTACAGAGCCAAATGTAGGGCGAGCTACTTTTTTACCAGTAAAATCGCTAAAAAGATCTTTTACATTTTTTAAAAGTTCAGAAGGATTAACATTACCGGCCACCGATAGCACTGCACCATCAGGAACAAAATATCTTTGCCAAGCATCTCGCACATCACGGTCAGTAATTTTTGCTAACCCTTCTGCATCTCCTTCAAGAGGGCGACCGTAAGGAGAGGGATAGTAACATCGATTTAACTCATTTATTACCCGTCTTGAAGGATTGTCGAGAAGCGAAGCTAATTCAAACAAAAGCAATTGACGAACAGGATCTATGTCTGCCTGAGCCAAGGTAGGTCTCTGAACCATGAGCTTGAGCAAGGATAATGCCTCTGGTAAAGCTGTTGGAAGACAGGCTCCCCCTAAATCGAAAGATTCAAGAGCAGAACTCTCGAAATGCAAAATACCCTTGCTATCAAAGGCCTGAGCTAGGCCTCGAGCATCAAACTCACCAGCACCACGTTCGAGCAATCCGGCCACTAAGTTTGATGTTCCAAGTAGATTTTCATCATCATATACGATACCCCCCGGCATTCTTAATTGGTAGGCAACTGAATGTGCATATGGGAGTGGTTGAATAACAACCTTTAAACCGTTAGCTAATTCCTCGAGTATAACTTCACTCATTAACACCTCTTAACAATAACCTACATGATTATTTTTGTTTGAGGAACTATAACTTAAAGTATCTACTAAGTGCCAGTCTGCTCGTCAGCATCGGGTCGGTCAGGTATACCCAGTTTATCCATTTTATATTTTAATATTCTACGACTGATCCCCAGAAGAGCCGCTGCTTTTGTCTGAACATAATTGGTACGCTTGAGAGCTTTAACGATCATCTCCGACTCAAATCGACGCTCAGCATCATCAAAAGACATCCCACCTGAATAAACCTCTAAGTCTCGATGAACCCGAATATCTTCAACAATTTTGCGGGGTAAATCTTCTGATGTGATTATATCGGTGGGAGCAAGAGCCAAAAGCGACTCAAGAAGGTTCTCAAGTTCACGAACATTTCCTGGCCAACGATACCGACTAAGAGCACCTATAGCAGTATCATCAAAGGAAAGATCTCGATTACCGTAGGCTAATCGATACTTTTTAACAAAGTGCTCAATTAACCAGGGTATATCTCCCTGACGCTCTCGAAGGGGAGGCATAGAAATTGATACCACATTGATACGATAAAAAAGATCTTCACGAAATTTTTTCTGAGCAATTAGCTCTTCTAAATCTCGATTAGTGGCCGCAACAATTCGTACATCAACCTTTATAGGGCGCGACCGGCCAACGCGGTAAAATTCCTGCTCTTGTAAGAATCTGAGCATCTTTACTTGAACCGATAAAGTTAGCTCTCCTATTTCATCAAGAAAGAGTGTGCCTTTATCAGCTAGTTCAAAATGACCGATTCGCCGCTCAACAGCATGAGTAAATGCTCCTTTTTCATGTCCAAAAAGCTCTGATTCAATCAAGGTTTCTGGTATCGCAGCGCAATTAATAGCCACAAAAGGTGCATTTGCTCGAGGACTAAGTTCATGAATACGGCGGGCAATTAACTCTTTACCAGTACCTGATTCACCCGTAATCAACACAGTTGTATCACGGAATGCCACTGCACTTACACGAGCAAATAACTCCTCCATGGCCTCTGACTGCCCTATTAACGAGCCAAAGTGTCCAGCAGCAGCAACTTCATCACTCTGCTCAATCTCACTCTGAGAAGTTTGAGAAACATCCCACTCGTTGCCTGAATCACGAGTTTGCTCTGTTTCTAAGATTTTTACTATTAGTGCAGTGAGCTCTTCAATATCAAAAGGTTTACTCAGGTAATCTACCGCTCCAATTTTCATTGCCTGTACGGCAGTACGCACAGTGTTACTTGCTGTAAGCATGACCACCGGCAAGTTGAAAAATGTCTCTCGAATCTGTTTTAGTGTTTCAATTCCGTCCATTCCGGGCATTAAAACATCCAGTAAAATAAGGTGTGGTAGACTTACTCCTTCTGTAACAAGTCGACCAAGGTAACTGACTGCTTCCTCTCCTGTTGACACAGCCGCAACATCGAAGCTTCTTTTTAAAAGAAGTTCAAGAGAGGAGCGCACTGCCTCTTCGTCGTCAATTATAAGGACGCTTTTTCGATAACCAATCATAAAGAGGAGATAAGCACACTTTCTGTGGGAGCCTATTTTAAGGAAAACATTATACCGTAAGGGTAAGATGCTACCTCGTCATTGTAAGAAACGATAAACTGAAGGTCTTTCATTCCATACTAATTTTATAGTACCTTTCCAAAGTGTTGTTTCTAAGTTTCAGGTCTTGTGGAAAAAATTCAATTAAATCAATCTGTACGAACAGACCAAAAAATTGTCATAACTGGTGCGGCCGGACTGGTAGGGCAAAATCTACTTGTTCTTCTAAAAGAAAAAGGCTTTACTAACATTATTGCCATCGATAAACACGAAGCTAATTGCCGTATTTTAAAACAATTACATCCTGAATTTGAGAATAACATTGTGGTAGCTGACGTTGGTCATAATCACGATTGGAAAAAACATCTCCACGGAGCTGCATGCGTGATTCAACTCCATGCACAGATAACCGGTACCTCTGAAGAACCCTTTGTAGCAAATAACATTAAAGCTACTGCTTCAGTGCTTGAAGGCATTAAAGCCGCTAACGTCCCTTACCTAATCCATATTAGTAGTTCAGTAGTGAAATCAGTCGCCCATGATTGGTACAGTGAAACTAAGCGAAAACAAGAAGAGCTCGTTAGCACTAGTGGCATAAAACATGTCATTCTGAGCCCTACGCTAATGTTTGGCTGGTTTGATCCGAAACACTTGGGATGGCTTAGTCGCTTTATGGCTAAGATACCGATCTTCCCAATTCCCGGCCACGGCAAGTATGTGCGCCAACCTCTATATGCTAGAGATTTTTGCCGCGTTATCGTTCGTTGCTTGGAAACATGTCCAGTAAATGCTCGGTATGACATAGTAGGAAGAGAAGAAGTTTTTTATATTGATTTAATCAAGCGCATAAAAAATCTTACTGGTTCTAGAGCGGCAATCGTTAAAATCCCTTACTCTCTCTTCTCGATTCTCCTAAAAAGTTACGCTATTTTTTCATCACGCCCCCCTTTTACTGCCCATCAATTAAAAGCTCTCACCGCAGGTGATTATTTTACAGGGGTTGATATTGAAAAGGAGTTTGCTATTAAACCTACTCCTTTAGTTGATGCTTTTCGTGAAACTTTTTGTCATCCACTTTATAGTAGTGTTATTTTGGATCAAACCGCATGAGCAACTTTGCTGTTTTGGGAGCTGGCCCAATGGGTCTTGCCGCCGCTCATTCTCTAGTTGAAGCTGGTCACAAAGTGACATTATTTGAAGCTGACGATCGTCTAGGCGGAATGTCAGCCTCTTTTGACTTTGATGGTCTTTCTATTGAGCGGTATTACCACTTTTTATGCAAAAGTGACTATCCGCTATTTGCTTACGCAGAGAGGTTAGGATTATCGGATAAGATTAAATGGCAAGCCACTACCATGGGCTATTATTTCTCTGAGAAGGTTCATCCTTGGGGAACACCATTAGCTCTTCTTGCTTTTCCTCATCTTGATTTAATCACAAAGCTCAGATACGGCCTGCATGTTTACCGAACTAGTCGAATTACTGACTGGAGCATCCTTGAAGATGTAAACGCCAAGGATTGGATTGAGCGATGGGTAGGTAAAAAGGGCTACGACGTTCTGTGGAAAGGACTTTTTGATCTAAAGTTTTTTGAGTATTCTGAAGAGCTGTCTGCCGCTTGGATTGGCACTCGTATTAAACGAGTAGGTACATCGCGTCGCAATCCATGGACTGAAGAGCTTGGATATATTGAGGGCGGCTCTGAAGTGCTCATGCAAGCCATCGGCAAAGCTATTAGTAACCAAGGCGGTACAATTCGTCTAAATCAACCGGTAAGTGAAGTAGTGGTGCTTGGGGGGCGAGTAGCTGGAGTGCGGACGGCTGAAGGCTTTCTACCTTTTGATGGAGTGCTGTCTACTGTACCGCTTCCATATTTACCAAGATTAATACCGCAGCTACCTCTGCGTGAAAAAGAGCAGATTCTTGCAATCAAGAACATCGGTGTAGTGTGTGTCATTCTTAAACTTTCGCAACCCCTAACACCTCATTTTTGGCTTAATGTAAGAGATTCAAACATAGCCATACCTGGCTTAATTGAATTTTCAAACTTACGTTCCTTTGGTGCGGGTAATCACATTGTTTACTTACCATACTATATGCCTCAAACACACCCTAAGTTTAGGGCTCCCGAGGATTGGTTTTACCTTGAAGCATGCAAATATTTAGGGGCTATTGAGCCTCGGTTTAAAACTGACTGGATAAAAGCAGCTCATTTTCATAGATACCAGTATGCACAAGTGGTATGCCCACCCGGCTTTGCTCAAACCTTACCTAATATGGAAAGTGAGATTAACGGACTATTTTACGCTGATACCTCTTATTACTATCCAGAAGATCGCTCGATGTCTGAAAGTCTCAGGCTTGGATTAAAGCTTGGCTCACTCAGTGCATCGTGGGCTGAAGAATTAAACGGACAACAACGGCATCAAAGAGAAGCTAGTGGATAGTTTAAGGTGGAGATAGTTTTAAATTTTGATCTAATTATTTCCTACTTCAAATTAAGTAGTCGGGCTAGTGTTATTCGTAGTTATGCTTCGCCAAAGACTCTTAAACGGCCATGCTACGACACTAATTAAGGCTTGAGCCGCTTTAACCATATAGGTACCACATTGTGAGTAGCTCTTTAGAGAAAACAAATTGTTAACACTGGTTCTAGTGGGGCAAAAAAGGTAATAAAATAAAGGAGCGCCAATCAGTGCAAGTTGAGGAGCACCAACAAAATAGCTTAACGTGCCAAAAAGTTGCCCCACGCCAAATGCTTTAAAACAATTTAATAAAGTAGAATCATATCTTTGATTTTCAGATGCATTATAAGATCCTCCAAAAGTCATCGCTAAAGAGATTAGAGCGACTACTGGCACAACCACAGGTGAGATGCTAGCACTTGTAGCTGTAAGTAATGAAACAGCAAGCGGTGCTGAATTAATTGCAATAAGGCTAGAGACAGATTTTCCAATAGTAAAGTCGATTACAGTTTGACCGCACCAATTAAGTAGAGATGTAACTGGCTCTAGTAGCTTTTTAAAGGAAAACAATGATTGTCTTTGATTAGGCTGGCTGTTAGCAGAATTTCCTAAACTAGGCCCCTGGATGTGAGATGCAGGTTGCGGTTGATTAACACCTCCACCTTCAGAGGGCTTAAAGGAAGTGTTAAGAAGATTGCCATTCGGAGATTGTTGCCTAGTCGTTTCATCGGTAGTAGCCGTTCTCCCGGTCCGGTTAATCATTATGAGAACCTTTTGGATTATCGGTCATGTTCAAATATTAACTTTTATTTTTTAGGGACTTAGTAAATAGATAACCTAAAGTTAAGCAAAATAACTAAAACTAAGATTTAATAGTGACTTTAACCAAACAAACAACCTAAACCAAGGGGTTGCCACTTTTATCTCTATTATCTCCTGACCTGATTGTCCTAAACTTAAGACTGCACCCTTAGTAAGGTATGGGCACTTAGGATCAAATAGTTCTCTAAGAAACTCAGCTAAACCCGATGGTTGAATTTCTTCTGTACTACTAAAAGAAGTTTCTAATACCAGAGGGTTCTCATGATAATCAGGTACAGTAACAATCTGTATTAATTCATTATTTTCTGGATCCAACACAAAAAATACTACTCCTGAATCTGGTCTTAAAGGGTCAATAGGGGCTTTCCCCAAGATTATAAACTGTTTGGATAAAAAATTTTCAATCTCACCTGAATTAATATTTCCAGCTACAGTTATCTGAGGTAAATCAAGCGGAAGCTCAACACCAAGCCCAAATGTTCCCATCTGTTCCCTTCTGACTTGTTTTTCTAAATATTCAGGAATAGTAATGGTTGGAGATGATTTTTGCCGGCAAATAACTTTTATTTCACCTGCGGGAAAGTTTACCTCCCAAGTGGTCACTGCAGCTTTTAGCTCGAATCTAGCCACTTCTTCTGTGACCTTAAGCTTACCCATAAAGAGTTTAGCTAATACTTCTTGGTTATGGCCAAATGCCGAGTAGGTTATTGTTTGATTTTTTGACCGGTCAGAAATTAGGCCTTGTATTAGTTTCTGAGCTGCACTTAAAAGCGGCTCTTCTCTAAGTTGAATTATTTTAGTGAGTTTCCACTTAAAAAACTTAATAACATATGGTGGAATAAAAATATTGATGTTTTGCTGTGCCTGGTTTGTAGCACTTGTATAATTTAAAATTACCATTTGCAGAGCCCCTATAGGCCCTGCAAAACTTATAATATTTTTTTCTGGCGAAATAATACAAGTCGTAAATGACGACATCAATTTATGCTTGGGTTGAAACTCTTCTTTGCAAAGGCTCTCTAAAAGCTCGGTTTTTGCAGATAAGTCTGGCAGACTCTGTAATTGGTTATCATAAGAGCTGAAATCAGAGACTGAAAAATCAACAGACTTACCCAAAAAAATTAATAGATCAGTAAATTTAGCAAGCGGTGCTACTAATTTATTAATCCAAACATGTAACTGAGCTACTACATGTTTATCCCCTTCTGCTAAAAGTAGTGCAACAAGGCTTATAAGCTTCTGATAAAATACGGAGTAAGTAATTGAAAGGGTTTTTAATTCGTTCAAATTATAATTAATCGTGTCTATAAAGCCCAGTGGAGTTAAAGAACTAGGGGGAGCTCGTTTTTGCTCATCGATTACTTTTTCATTTAGTGACTCAAGTAATTGTGACTTAATATATTGTAAAGTGTTCGGAAATAAATCATTTAAAGAAGCTAGCCCTTTAAAAATTAATAATCTCTCAAAAATACTTCTATAACGCTCCCAAATAGAAAATCGTGCAGGATCTTTTGTGTGTCTATCTACAAGTTCTAAAAGCTCAGTCTTAGTAGATTGAACTTGAACCGATTCTTTCCATTCTGTATGATCCTCGCCAGCTAAAGAAAACATTCGCTCAATTAACTCTTTATATAGACGAGGTAATGAACTAGCCCCCCCTATCTTCTTTTCAATTTCTTCAGCAAGTAGAAGATAATAAGGACCTCGCTTTTTCACATAGTCTAAATCTATATCTTCTTTATCTTCTTCTTTTTTAGTAATATATGTAGCAAGGTCGCTCAAACAATTCTGGAGATTATCTGCAAGTTTAATTAAAGCTGGTATTAATAATATTAAATCCTTAAGCTTATCTTTGAAAACTTCCAAATCACTTGGTTTAGTCATAGCCAGAATTAACCCAGCCACCAAAAAAGCGGTATCTTTGGGTGTCTCTGACTGCGGATAGTCCTCTTTAGGCCTTTTAGTAACAAGCGTAATAATGGTAATGAGGGAGTTTAAAAAATCATCAGTTAATGCGCTGTTGCTGCTGTGAGCTTGATTAGCTTGAAAGCTCCTTAGTGTTATTGCTAACCTTTGAGGAGTGCTGCCAGTATCTTCTAGAAAATCATGGGCGATAGCTGCTAAAAGCACTAAAGATATGACATCATCTGAGTCATCATGTTGATCTAAGTGATAATTGTTTAGAAGCTCTTTTACTACTTCAACCGCTATAGTAGCGACAGGGACAAGGTGACCATCAAAATAGCTACCTCCGTCTCTTCTTCTTTGACCAGAATGACAAGCTTGTAT
>JBIKUX010000018.1:0-56048 GCA_044347345.1 Bdellovibrionota bacterium
TCCTAACTTCGGTTATGTATACAGATATGTCATCAATCAAATTCCGAAAGGACAGAGAGTTAAAGTACGACTAACTGGGAAAACAAACGGTATATTATCAGCTCCGTCTGAAATCTTTGAACTTAAGTCTCAAAACTAGACTCACTTGATTCCGATAACGCGAAGAAGTAACAGAGATAGAGGACTAAGAGAGCACTTTTTTGAAGTCAGATTCCTTAGAAATCGCCCTTGTAATTATTATTACTCAGGTTTGCTTTTGGGAAATTAATGGTTGAGCAAGCGAGGATAGCTCTCGAATTAATGGCTGTACTTTCTTACACGCAGTTGAAGAATTAAGGTTTTGGTTTGATAAAAGTTCTTCAATTTTTCCCGCAGCCTCGGCTATTTCCTTTAATCCAAAAAAACCCGCTCCTCCTCTTAGAGTATGAAACGACCGTTTAGCATCATCTAAAACGTTCGGCTCGGGATCTTCACGTGCAAAGAAAATTTCTTCAGCAATCTCAAGCTTTTCTCTCATCTGTATGAGATAAAGTTGGTACGCCTTGGGAGCTATAGAGTCATACTTCATAAAATTACACCTCTCCATGTTCAGAGTCGGATCATCAGACAAAAAACTTGAGAGAAATTAATAGTTTTTTAAAAATTTTTACATTTAATTTGCCAATCTCCCTAAAACGTTGATAGTTAACCTAATAACATGACCGATGACGAACAATTTTATTCCTTGTCGTTTATGGTGGATAAAAAAGAGTATGTGTTAAAGCAGCAATATGCAGTTATCATGGCTTAAAGGATTCATCATAAAATGTAGGGCTAACTCAAAAGGCATTATCGCGACTAAATACTTGTAGTAGCTCAATATTTGTTGTAGCAAAATATTTACTATAAGGGCTTTTTGCATATGTAGCCGTGATATGGAGTAATTTTAGGAAATTAAGTATGAACAAGGTACTCGCTTCAATTGGCACACTCGCTGCAGTTTGCTTGGTTTATTTACTTATTTCCCCAAGCAGTTCTCAAAAAATACAAAATGGATCCTCTCTTTCTAAAGATAATCAACAGACCCAAACCACTTCCAATACAGACCATAATTCTAGTACCTCTGACGATACAGCTGGTACAGAAGGGGGAGTATCAATGACAGACGAAGCCAGTGAAGGTGAGGGCATAATGGATACTTCTGACCGACCAGCCACAGACTTATACAGTACAGCAAGCGAAGCACTTGAAGCAGTCCAAAAAGGAGCCAAATCTTATGATGACCTTATTTTAGAACAATTCGTCGACCTTGGCGCTAATTGTTCTTGGTGTGATGAATTTTATAAATCTATTCGCTCAATGGTTAGTAGTACCACTTCCTCTCCTGATGAGCGCGGGTATTACGCTGAACTGTTAGCAATTAGTGGGCGACCGGAAAACATCGAAGAACTGATCAAAAATATCGAATCAGCCTCTTCCGAAGAAAATAAAGATTTATATACTCAAGCCTTAGAAATAGCGGTTGGAGGTGATGAGTTAGTAAATTTTCTTAATGAAAAATTGCAAAGCACAACTAGTCAATCGTTACGAGAAAGTCTTGTAGCCTCTATCTCCAATCAGAGTTCAGTTCTTACCGTAGAAACTTTATATAACTTTACACGAGCACAAAATAATCCTGACGGATTTTATTCTGCCGGCACAGGACTTGGTGAAGTTATACCAGATGAAGCGACATTTCCATTTCTCAAGGATGTTGTTGCAAAACGAGATGAATATAGTCATCTAGGAGTGAAGGCTCTTTTAAATGGAGGACTAGAAGGTGTTAAAACAGTTGTTGACCTTATTGCTCCATCAAATGGATCAGAAAATGATAGAGAACTACTCAAGAACGCTGCTGATCATGTAAGTTTTGATGAAGAAACTGAAAAATATTTTAAAGAAGTCGTTATCTCATCCAATAATCCAGCACTAGCCGAATGGGGTAAAGAAGTCCTTGCTAGCTTTAACGAGGAAGGAGATACAAATGAAGATTCATCTACAAACGAATAAATAATAAAGCGTACATGGATAGCTCAACAAGTTTGCTCAATCAATGAATTAATTAAGAGGTTTAGCTCCTCCTCCCGATTGAAACGGAGAAATATTCATTCCAGATTGAGCTGCATTTACTCTTTCAGCTTCTTTGGAGATTTCATTAAAGACCTCATTAATGACAGTACTATCTGTAAGACTATTAGTATTATCCAAATTTATTTTATCTGATTCAGCACGAACATGACTAGATAAAGAAAATGAACCATCTGAGCTAATCTCATCACGATATTTTAAAAATGTTTCTCTCGTATCAATTAAATCCTTAGTTGCGATAATTGCCCTATTTGCCAAAACAACTGAAAAATTCTCATAGTCCCAACTTTGAGTTCGTTCTACTTCTCGCTCAATTCGCTCTCGTGGCAATCCGTACACGGTTAAAAGCACTCTTCTAGAGACTCCGAGCTCAGGAATATTCAAATTAGGCTGTGCACTTCCAAGGTTAATAACGAAACAATTCAAAAAAAAAGGAAACAAAATCAATGCGTTTCTTGGCCAATTCATGCTACCCTTCTGATTAGATTTTTTGAGCAGGATCAGATAATTTTATTTTAAAAAGACATAAAACCATTGTCTCTAACAAAATATCCACGTCTAGTTCAGTTTCTTATAACGAGTTGCTCTCTTCTCCTTCCTCTCAAGTTCTCATTATTTCTCATTCCACTATCACTGTTAACGCTTTTTTTTATTTATTCCCTAATCCGATGCCAAGAAACTCGGAATCTTATCAAGATATTTTGGAGAGAAAGCACTTGGTCTTATCTTGTATTACTCATACTTTATTTATTACTAATAACACCAGTAAGCGTAAATCCTATTAGATCGTTAACAGCTATCAGCACAAAAATGCTTGTAGTAATGCTTCCAGCGATAATATTTTGGTGTTTTCATGCTACCTCACGGATAAATACCTTAGTCCCACGGGCTTCTCTATTAATTCCCATAATTACAGGACTAATTTTAGGGCAACTAATTGCCGCTATACATTCACTACTACAGGTTGCTTTTCCACTATATTTTCACAAATGGTTTTTAGGTGAGGTAACAGAATCAGGGCAACTCGTTATTACTATACTCGTAACCTTAGGAATGATGCATGCTCCTCTCTATTGTTCCGAAAGTTGGCTTCTAAGGAACAAAAAAAGAATAGCTATCTCTCTTTTTATTCTAATTACCGCCTTAATTATTAATTTAAAGCGCGGTCCATGGGCGGGATGTTTTGTCGGAATACTACTTTTTGTAACTCTTGAACGAAAATATCATTCAATATTTTTTGTAATTGTAGCAACACTTAGTTGTTTATTTGTAGAACCAGTCAGACACCGTATATCTAGCTCTTTATCTCATTTCTTTATTCATGGCGGAAGAAGTGAACTTTGGGAGATCGGTCTTTTTATACACCGCTTACTTCCACTCGGACTGGGCTTTGCCAATAGTCGCTATCTACATAAATACACCGAAGAAGTCCCCCCAGACCTGACGCATTTTCATAGCAATCCAATTCATATTCTGGCAGAAAGTGGCTGGATTGGTATGTCAATTTTCATCTGGTGGCTTGTATCCTCTCTTTACGAATTTTTTAATAATACTGAAAATGATAAATGTTCAGAAAAAAAAATCATCCTAAATAGCTACTTAAGCGCAATCATAGGATGGCAAATTGCTGGATTAGTGGAATACAATCTAGGCGATTCAGAAGTTCTATATTTAGCTATCTTTATTTTCGGTCTCGGTGAAACACTTCGTTTGCTACCGATTAAATTACCCACTAGTGACAAAAAAAATCTTTCAACAGAAAATTCAGCATCTTTATCTTTGTCTACACAGCTTCAAGTAGTATCGAACCCCAACTAAGTCCCGCTCCTACAACAGCGATAGCAATACGCTGACCAGTTACGATATCGCTCCAACGACCAGCTAATACAGCAGGAGCTCCAGCGGCTGCTTGATTGCCGAGATAGGTAACATTATGCCAATGATTAGTTGCAGGAATATTACGATTATGAGCCACTTGCTCCAGCATAGTCCGATTAGCTTGATGCCCAATAAAGATATCCTTATTCCAATTTAAGTTATATCCTTGCTCTAATCGTTTAATTAAGCGCACTGTCTGACGAACAGAAAAATCACGAACGGCTCTTCCATCTTGATGAAAATGCCCGAACCGATCAATTACTACCGCGCTAGCCCGCGAAGGGTCAGCCATAAAAGTAGTATCAAGCACCGATAACCGGCCTGGATATTTTGCTGACATTACCCAAGCAGCTGCTCCGTCTCCCCATATTGCACCGTCCGTCCGATCATTATAGTTAACTATTTGAGTAAAAGTCGCTGTGCATACACAAAGGATATATTCAGGAAGATCATCACAATTGAATTGCGAAAGAAAATGCACATGCAAAGCAAATGCTGGACAAGCTGTTATTACATCACGTATCTGCACCGATCGCTCTTCTATACCTAAAGCTTGCGCGATTCTCACTCCCTCTGATGGAAACAAGCTCCGCGGAGTACAGGTATTACACAAAATCATTCCCACCTGCGTAGCATTGATTCCGGCATTTTCGAGAGCTTTATATGAAGCAATCTTTGCTAAATCAGTCGGAGATGCCGACGCTACTCTATGAGCTAGACGAATATCTGCATTGCGAGTTTGAAAAATATAATCGAGGGGAAGTGTGGTTACTCGCTCTTTAACTCCAATCTTTTCCTCAATCCACTGAGCTGAAGTACCTATGTTAAGCGATTCAAGAAATTCATTAGTTATAATCGTATCTGGATGCGCAGAACCCATGCCTAATATCGAAAGATGCTTCATCTGAGATCTCTCCGACGAATGAGAGTCATGTAAGGAGGAAATTATCATCTTTCTCCCCGGCTCTTTGCTAACACACTATTCTTGAGCAAAACATATCCAAAGTTCCCATCAGTGCCATCACCGCAAAGAACCGCGACTAGCTCAGTGGATAAAGCTTTATTCCAATGAATTGATAAATTTAAAATAGGTTGAGTACCAAAAGAGCGACCATAATTTACTACCTCTGATATCGCCTCTTTTGAAAGTCTAGAATTTATTGTGTCAATATCTTCATCTGTATCCACATCAATATTCCAATTGTCAACTAAAGATGGCTCAGCAAGTAATAACCTACGTGGAGATTCATATTCTTTCCATGATCGTATAAACGACAAAAGCCCTGTTGGACAAGCCGTACGATAATCAAGCCTAGATACCGAGCATTTAATAGGATGATAAATGTCACTAGATGCTCTTATCCCGGCAATAAAGGGTCCATTGGAGGTTTTCCAAAAATGCGCATCGCACACTTCTAAACTATTTTCCAACTGAGAGTTCGTCGCATTAATCCTGAAAAGAAGCGCAGCTGCCCCATCAGCAAAAAAAACTGGTGCTGATCCAGAATTATACTGAATAAAAGGAGTAGGTGTATTAGTAGATACACATACGACCAAACTATCGGCCGGAAAATTGTGTTGCTTCTTTAATGTCTCGCAGAAAAGCGCAAAAGCACCACTACCTCCAATCAAATCATACGCAGGGCCTTTAAAGCCAACTAAAGACCCTATTCTTGGAGCTTCTGCCGGACAAGTCTCAAAAGGAGTAAGTGTATCAGCAAGAAGTAGTGATATTTCACTAATACTGACACCTGCTTTAACAAGTAAATCATTAACTGCAGCAGCACCTAATTCTGATGGTGAAGCAGTTACTTTTTTCCATCCCTCATAAATATTGATGTTATGAGTATTAAACAAATACTCATGATCAAGCACAGTCGGACGGGATATAATACCACTGCCAACTAAAAGATTTTCATCTCCTTCGACACCGAGTAAATGAGCTATATCAGCATTAGAAAGAGCTAAAGTAGGGATAGCATGGCCGGCGGCAATTAATGAAAGCACGAAAGTTCCTATATATTCAGCTAATATAACTCCGAACAACCGTAACTGGTATATTAAGTAGATTCAACGGATTTCACCTAAATCCGAGTTACTCTAAAGCTTATATTAACTCTCTTAATTCATCTAATGCACAGAACTAAAATTATTTAAAAAAATAATGTTATTAGCTCTTATTAATCAAATTATGTAAACTTAAATATAAGTTATGGTTCAAGGAAATTATCTCTCAAATAAATTTTCACTATGGCTTACTTTTTTCCTCAAACAGCTTAAATATTTTAGCGGTAAACTCTCACTATGAGATTTAAGCTATCTTTACCAACCACCTTTTTAGGCCTAGTACTTGCCTTGACAATGATTAGACTGTCTTACTGGCAGTGGGAACGGCACATACAAAAACAAGATTTAATTGCAACACTTGATGCTCGCTTGGAGAAAGCGCCAATTCAACTAAGTGAAATTTTAACCGAGTCTAATTGGAAAGAACTCACTCATCGTCGGGTAAAAATCACAGGTACATACGATTTTGCTCATGAAGTTGTGCTCAAAAATCGCCGTCTGGAGGGAAGAGCTGGCGTTTTTGTCCTCACACCTCTGCGCTTAAAAGAAACTGATAAATATATCCTTATAAATCGAGGTTTTTTACCACTTGAATTAGCGAATCAAAAAGATAGGGTACCATTTCAACGCCACGGTCTGCATGGAGAAACACAAGCGCAGTTTGTAGGAGTTTTAAAAGAAAGTGTTCCGAGAAAGATGTGGAGTCCTAAAGACAAGGAGGCTGGGTCAGGATTGCCCTGGGTTGACCAGTGGCTAAGAGTCGATCTGCAAAGCATCGCTCGTCAGCTACCATATCCAATCCTACCAATTTGGGCCGAAATTATGGACGAACCAGATATTAAAGTAGCGAGAAATAAAATTATCCAGCTTTCATCTCAGAGAGATGAAATTTTGACTCTTGCTGGTAGAGATGCCGTAGTATCATCTCAGTTCAAAACAGAAACATTACCAATACCCACTTATGATATTATTATCCCAGCGGGACGACATTTAGGCTACGTATTTGAATGGGCTATAATGTCAGTATTGACTATTATAATTACTGTAGTTCTTCAACTTCGTAGAGAAACAACAATAAACATAAAAACGTTAAGTAATTAATGCATAGTCTATAAAAAATTTATTCTTTACCCAATTTCTCTATTTTTTCGGTACACGATTTAAGAGATACTAAGCAGCTTAGCAAGTTCACCAGATTCATGTAGCTCAATTAAAGAATCTGACCCGCCTATGAAAGTACCATTTACATATACTTGAGGAATTGTAGGCCAATCGGAATACTGCTTCACTCCTTCACGAATAGCCTGATCATCAAGTACATTTACAGCATGCACCTTGATATTATAAGACTGAAGAATAGCAGCAGCTCGCTGCGAAAAACCGCACATGGGAAAGGATAGACTTCCTTTCATAAAAATAACTACCGGATTACTTGAAACAATTATACCGATTTCCTGTTGAATATTACGTTCACTCATTTTCGCCTATTACACACATTTCCTAAGCACGTTTCTTTACCTAATCGAGTTCAAAGTCTTTCGGTGATCTTTGCGCCACTAGCTTTCTTTACTTGCTCTTCTCTGGTTCTGGTTTCAAGAGTAAGTGCATGAATTGGCCCTCGCATCTCATCTGATAAATTTTTATATACCAAACGATGTCTAGCAACAGAATTCATTCCAAAGAATCCATCCCAAATAATTCTTACCAAATAGTGATCTTGCGTTCCTGTTATATCAAACACTTCGATAGTAGAAGCATCCGGAAACGCTAAAGACAGTTTCTCTTTTAGTGAGGATTGCGGAAACATAATTCAATAAACACCTGCGTCTAAAATCTCAGCGTTACTTAAATCCGAAACTTTTGCAAATAAATCGAATGTGCGATACCAAATCTGATAAATGTAATGTACGGCTCAAAAGTTTCTGTCAGAAATAAGGCAAGTATTAAGGGAAATAGGAGCAAATTCCCGTCTCAGTCTAACAATCAAAAATATTTAATAATATATGGAGCAAGAAGAACGAGCAATATTTGCAGGAGGATGTTTTTGGTGTTTACAGCCAGAATTTGACGTAACCCCCGGTGTCATAAAAACAACTGTTGGTTACACTGGAGGAAATACACCTTTCCCCAAGTATGAACAGGTCATTAGCGGAATTACTAGGCATGTTGAGGCAATTGAAATAACATTCCATCCTCAAAAAACAAATTATAACAAATTACTCGAAGTTTTTTGGTCTAATATTGATCCTACCGATGATGGAGGCCAGTTTGCTGACCGTGGAAATCAATATCGTCCGGTAATATTTTTTACATCATCAGAACAAAAGCAATTGGCAACACTTTCATATCATACATTGGAATCCTCAAATAAGTATTCCAAACCAATTGTTGTAACTATTGAACCTGCTAGTACGTTTTATCCTGCTGAGGAATACCATCAAAATTACTACAAAAAAAATAGTGCTCATTACTCTGCCTACAAAGAGGGTTCAGGAAGAGGCCCTTTCTTACGTAAACAAAAAATACAATAGTTGTAATTTACAAGCCGTATTTAATTTAGACTTTTTTAAAAGGCTTTTCTATCCTCGTAAGATTTTCCATACAATCTTCCAATGGCATAAGTTAGAAGAAATTTTGTACCAGGCCATTGGTTCTCACTAAGAAGATATTTTTTGCCGTATTCTAGCCCTCTTGTTAAGGCAGAGTCATCTTTCTCCTTAATCGCCCCTAAAAGAAAAGCTCCAATAGTAAAATTCTTTTTATCTATCCTTCCACTCTCATCTGCAAGAATTAATTTTTCTGCTAGTCTCATCATCTCTTGCGAATTCCTCATAGATATAGCGGTAAAAAAATCAAGCTCATCCTTGACCGAAGTAACATCGATACATCTGTTCCTAGACAATTCTTGCCAAAATGATTCAACTCCGACTGATTTAGGCAGCACTGAGATGCGTAGAGCTGCATGCCATAACAAATGTGGTAACATTTTTCTTAAAGGTGTAGCACTCTTATAATCTTGCTGATCAAGTGAGCAATTTATCAAAGCTTTAAGTGCTCTCGCTTCTAAACTAACTCTATCCACTTTTTCTTCCCCGTCACCTGCAAGATACTCCCAGAAAACAAGCGGTTCATTCGCGATAGTTAGCATTTCTGAATTTTCAGTTTTTGGATGAAGTTCAAAAATCGATGAAGGTAAATCAAACATATCTCGCGATGGCAGCTCAGATGCCAAAAGCGATACTAGTTCCACAGCACCATGCCCGAGAAACCGCGACTTTACTGCTTGATAAGCTGCTTTAGGGAAAAATTCTGAGTGCGGAAGTGTGGAATTTCCTAGGCTCCAAGTTTTAAGAATATCTCTATCTGCCACCATTACCCTATCAATTTGGGCTCCAGTTGAGAATCCAATCCTGTTGAGGGGTTCTATCATATCGGCTGGTATTTCTATATTTGAAAAGGAGGATGGAAGTTTTTCTTGAGAGGCTAAAAAAAGAAAATCACTTTCACCAACATTAAATAACCTAATATTAGGAAATACTGATATTAACGGAGCAACAAAAGAATGTAATGTTGCGTCATCAGTTTCGTATATTTGAAGCCATTGCCCAAAAACCCCACCTTCATTAAGACTCTGAGCTACTACCTCATAGAATTCTTGAGAAAAAAGATTTGCTACACCACTCACCCAAGGATTAGATGGCTCAGAGATAATTACATCGTATTTTTTACTACTTGCAAGAAGTGTACTTCTTGCATCATCAAAAATTAATTCAACTCGCGGGTCTGTAAAGGCTCTCTCTACTTTTTTCCCCAGTAAACGAGCTCCTTCAACCATTGCAGGCTCTATCTCAATGGTTGCAACATTTTTTACTTTTTGATGTCGTAAAACAGAATCAAGTGACATACCCGTTCCAAAACCTATAATTGCCACTTCTTTGGGATCTGAGTGTGCTAATACAGGAACAGCGCCAGTAAGAACCATGGTACTCTCATCAGCACTTGCCTTAGCATCATCTAAAGAAAGACTGCCATCAACTTTACCGTTAGTTGCTATCGAAAGAAAATCTCTAATCTGAAATACAGATACTGTCGCTGTTTTACCCGCTTTCTGGAATAAAACTTTTCTACCATTGTTTTTGACAATACGTCCATATCTAAAAACCCCGGAAGTCATTCGAATAGGGTCAAATTCAACTAAACTACAAATAAAAATTACTAAAAATACACTTGTAAAAGCCAATAATTCACGTTTTTTCTCTTGCAAAAAAACACTCTTTCGTAAAAGAATGTAGCCAACAATACAATCAATTAATGCTCCCACACCAATTAACCATTTAAGTCCTAAAATCGGAATGAGTAGATGAGTTGCAACAGCAATTCCAGCAATTGAACCTAACGTATTTGCTGCGTACAGATCGCCAATTGCTTGCTCTGAACGTCGAATTTTTAAGAGAGCCGCAGAAAAAAGCGGTAGAGTCATCCCAGCGAATACGGAAGCAGGGAGCATTACAAGTAGAGCAATTGACTGACTTATCCCATTAAAAAGAAGGTATCCCTGATTATTTCTAACAAGACCAGAGTAAAGAAAGGCCATCAAATCAAACATTCCAGAGTAACAAACCAGCGAAAGAACAGCTAATAAAGCCATTATAAGCTGTACACTACCGGAAAGCAGAAAAGGGTCGCTTGCATCAACCCTATTGCGGATGACTAATCCCCCTAATGCAAGTCCAAAAATAAAAGCCCCTAGCATTAGTTCAAAGGCATGTAACGAGGAACCGAGTACAAGCACTAGCAACCTAATCCAACCAATCTCATAACAAAATGAGGCAAATCCAGTACCAGCCGCAGCAAGTAAAAGAGTCCGAGATTTACTCTTCTCTTCTTGATTTACAAAACTTTTTTCAACTTCTGGTAAAATACGACTGAATTCATAACCATCTCTTTTCTTTGCCACCAACCATGCTGTAAGTCCGATCAAAGTATTAGAAAAACCGGCAAAGACACTTGTAGTTGGAAGCCCAAACTCGGGAATAAAATATAAACCACAAACTAAAACTCCAATAGCAGCTCCAATACTATTGGAGAAATAAAGCATACTTAAAATGAAGCCTGTTTGTTCCTTCTCGACTCTTACCAGTGCAGCACCGATAAGTGGGAATGTCATGCCAAGCAAAATACTTTGAGGAAGAATTAAAAGTGCACACCCACCCCATTTAACTAAATCAGCAAAAATACCTCCGCTTAAAGCGGGTAAAATCTTAACTAAAAGAACATCACTAAATCCAAGGTACAAATAATGAAAGGCTACACCCAAGCCACCTAGAGCTATTTCAATAAGCGCATAACCCTTAAGAGGTGAATTAAGTCTAACTGAGAGCTTCCCGGCTAACCATGAACCAATAGCTAAACCGCCCATAAAAATGCCCACAACAAGAGTTTGAGCATAAGCTGCATGACCCAACACTAACTTTAAATAATGTGACCAAATTGATTCGTAAAATAGGCCGACAAAACCAGAAACTGTAAAAATTACCAAAAGAGAAAAACGCCACATAAGGTCGCAAGCAGAAAATTAAGTTCTCCAATGTGATGTAGAATTCGTGAAAAAAGACCTAAAAATTTATTAATAGGGTCATATCAAAATATCTTTTTAAAAAGGTTTATGCCTTACAAGCCAAAATATACCCCCTATTGCAGCAATTATAATAAACAAAAAAGGAGCAATCCATGCCAAAACATTAAAACCAATAAAAGATGGTAGTGGATTAATCTCTTCACCAAATTTGGTGAGCAAACTACTTTTAACCTCTTCTTTAGTCTTTCCGCTAGCTATCCAATTTTGGATATCGGTTTTTAAAGATTGCGCAGCCGAGCTCGGACAATCTCTTAAAAGTCTTCCTGGGCAGAACGGGCTATTTATTTCAGCAGCTATCTCCTCAGCTATAGAGCGACTTTCGTGAGGAGTTATAACTTCTTGCGCTTGAACTACTAAAACTATCCTGAAAAGTAGTGTTATACTAACTAGAACGACTCCAATAATACTGAGCTTCACAAAAATGCTCCATAAAGACGTTGATACTCAGCTATCCTAGCTTCTAATTCTGAGGAAATGCGCGAATTTAATTTATCATCTGTCCTTATACTGTCTAAAATTTGAACCAATGATAACATAGGCGTTATTATCAGGTTCATTCTTTCACTGATTTCATCAAGTGCTGATCTATTACCTCTGCTGTCTCCATCATCTGTACTATTGTAGCCTCGCTCTTGTCTATCAATCAGAACCACCATCTCTAAAATTTCAGCCTTAGTAGAGTTAATTAATGGAAGTACTTCTTTTAATGTTGAACCAGCAGTAATCACATCCTCAACTATAATCACTCGGTCTTTATCAGAAGGCACTGCACCTAAAAAAAGACTAACATCACCATGATGTTTTTTCTCTTTTCGATTGCTGGCAAATCGCACTGACAAGCCATAGTCAGTGGCTAAAGAAATAACTGTAGCTACTGCTATAGGAATTCCCTTGTAAGCAGGTCCAAAAATAATGGTATGTTCTGGTTCAGTAATACGTGGTGCAAGATACCGTGCATATAGCTGCCCTAGTCTGACTATCGAATCACCAGAAGTAAGGGCACCAACATTAAAATAATAAGGAGACTCTCTTCCTGATTTTGTACGAAAGGAACCAAACCGTATTACTTCCTTTTCAACCAAAAATCTAACAATCTCTCTCCTATTATCATCATCCATGGGTATTAATGATTTTTTGATTGCCATACAATTCTTTATCAGCAAGCTGAACAAATTAAATCTTCTCTACCTAAGTTACTGTACAGTGCGCTTAGCCGACTCGATACAGCAACGCCTACATACATTGAACTTCCTATCGTAAAACTTAGTTCGCTACCATCTGCCGGTAAATATTGTGAGCGAACCAGCGCGAAACCTCTAACTACCGTACTACCACTGCTTAGGGCACTAGCCACCGAAACTACTTCACCTATCTCCTGACCATCAAAAATAATCACATCACCAACAATACAAGGATTAGAACCAACAAAGTGCATCAATAATTTTGGTGCTCGTCCTCTGGATACGACTTTTTCTACAACCTCTTGACCAACATAACATCCTTTATTAGGCGTTATGGCTAGATCCATGCTGGTCTCTTGGAATAATCGTCCAGGTCTTATTTCATCAGGAAAAGCCGGTATTCCAGCCTTAAATCGCAATTCTCGTAAGTGATCTCCATGATTATTATCAGAAAGCGAAAGAGATTCTAACAATGATTCTGCAAGCGATTTTGGAATTATAATATCCCAACCCCATACATTAGATCTAAGGGCTGACCAAAGAATAACTTGCTCATTCATTACTACGACTTCTGAAGGATTTTTAACAGTAAGAATCCTTCCACCAAGATTGCATGCTCCTACTACATGAAGCAGTACATAATCGGTACTCTGATCTTCGAGAGTCAGTCTGTCAGCAACTCGATATCTAAGGATAGGTTCAATCAACTCAGAGGAAGGCACACCACTTGTAGATAAAAGAATCTCTTCAGCTGAAAGCCGCACAATAGAAAAAAATGCCTCTGTCTTTCCTTGTGGTGAAAGTGCTGCTCCAAGTGTACATTCCCGATCATTAAGTCTCTTAACATCACAAGTAAGTCGCGCATTGAGGTAACGAATAACATCTTTACCACGAAGCTTAAAAATACATGGAGAAGGGACGATTAAGCATTCATCAATCATAAGAATATCAAGGCAAAACATAGGTTAATATCACTTAATTATGGTACCTATTCGGCTAAGTGTGGCTGAAGACCAATAAATTATAAATGCTCTCCCTTTTACATTATCAATGGGAAGAAAATTAGTGCCGTTCCAAAATCTAGAATCTTTTGAGCGATCGCGATTATCACCCAGCATAAAAAGATAGCCTTCAGGGACGACTTTGGGGCCAAAATTTCCCTCTGGAGAGCCTCCGTCTTCCCAGCGAGCGTATGACTCATCGATAAGACCGCCATTAATAAACACCTGAGACCCGCGAACTTCTACAGTATCTCCAGCAACGCCTATAACTCGTTTTATAATATTAGTATCGCTTTCATTCTGAGCTGTTAAAGGATCATCTTCCCTCGTAAACACAACAATATCGCCACGAACAGGGGAATTATAGTTAAAAAGAGATTTCTGAATTCCAATTAATCTTAGCCCGTAACTTAATTTCCAAACGAATATATGATCTCCAATACGAAGAGTAGGAATCATTGAACCGGACGGTATCCGAAAAGCTTCAACAACAGTTCCACGTAGAGCTAATGCGAGCAATAAAAGGATGGTAATGCTCTTCAAAAAAGAAAATATTTCTTTCTTAGTTGAAGAATTTGGGGACGCTTCGTTGGTTGATAATAATTTACTAATCAAGGAATCTTCACTCTTTAATAGGTAGGCCGTGAACTAATTTGCATATTACTGCATTTAACTAAGACTTTTTCACAGACCAAAGAATAAAAAAAGCCTCCTCATTTCTGAGGAGGCGGTGAAGAATGGAAATCGCCTAAAGTGACACCCACAAAGACTAGGTGGTGGTGTGGTGGTGGTGCGTGGTCTATTCCTTATGCGTGGTACTCTTGTCGCTTTCCAAAAACTACAGTACTACAATTAACTACGATATACTCATCATTTGAAATAACGGTTGATACGAAAATACCTGGTTCAAAAGCTCTTTGTTTAAGAAGCTCAATTTTCTTAATATCAGGTACTGATACATGGGCTCTTATTGAGAAATTAATTTCAATTTCAACGTGACCAGATTCCTCCCCTAAGAATTTTGTGATCATTCCGTATATTGGGTAAGTTTGGCCAACCTTTACCTCACCAGCCGTTACCTCCAGCCCAAATTTTTCAAAAAAATCTGAGGTACTACTACTTTCCATGATTATTACTTTTTAAAAATTTTTCTTGTTCGGTTTAGTTTAAGGCTTGCTGTCCACGTTGTGTGCAACCAACATGCACAGTTTGTATAACCCCTTTATCCGCTCTTTTTCTAACAGTGATCCACTGAACACTTTTATAAAGGAAAAGTTGTGGATAACTCTGTGGATAACTACTAAAACCTGTGGAAAATCTCTCTTCTTATCCACAAAGATAAATTATAAACAACAATATTAAGCACTTATATTATTCCCAACCTGTGGAAAAAAGCATTGCTCCAGCACATGTTACGCCACATGTTCGCTCATAATTCACTGTCTGATGATATTGAATTACCCGACCATTGAGTGGTTTGCGTAATCGATCAAAGATATCAAGAATTGTATAAAGAGTAGGAAATCCACAAATACGACGCGCATCTCCATCAACAGCTATGTGCTCAAAAAGACCTTTTGTATCATGATTACATACTAAATTTAGATATTGAGTATCTTTGCTCTCTACCTGCGCCATGAATTCATCAGTAAGAGCGAAAGAATCGCCGAATTGAGCCCCCACATGAGCCATATCAACTCCAGCTAGTAAAATTATTGTACGCCCCTGTAAAGACCAAGTTTGATAAGTCTGGACAAATGCTGCAACAAAGCAGTTATACTCATAATCCTCATTAATACGTCGGGTAGAATCAACAAAACTGTGAAAACTTCCAACTAAAATTGGAACAATCGTAACTTGTGGCAATGTCTCGGCAAGAAAAGGAAGTTGAAGCTCAAGAGAATGTTCAGAACGATGAACAATTTCCTCTTTAAGTAAACTTTCTTCAGGCGCACCAAGTGCCTTAGCAGCTCGAATGAGATCAGCTACAAATCCTCTCTCACAAGTAAAATTCTTTATCGGGTTGAGAAAATTTTTTGTTGAAAGATGAAATAGTCCCTCTGAATACTGATGGCTAGTACCGATCAAAACCACGATAGGAGAGGCTTCCTTAAAAGTCTGCCTAACACCCTCAAGCTGAGAAAAAATAGCTCCGTAACATCTTCCTCCTCGATGGTAATCAAGATGGGGGCTCACTATAACGCTAAGATGTTCTCTTGGTGCTATGTTTGTTAAGTTAGAAGAACCCTCGCGAAGTAATCCTTGAATGTATACTCGCAAAGATTCTTTTTCCTGTGGATAAGCCTTTCCAGATAAAAAAGGTACTCGATCAGCAAGAGATCGATAGTCAGCATAAACATCATTCTGACTAATGCGAAATCGCGCATTATCTAACAAAAGAGATTCATCCAAAAGATTAATAAAACCGCGAACAAATTTCTCTTCTTCTCCGACAAGACCAAGACGCTCAATAATTTGGTCTGTGGTGAGATTTCCATCACAAAGAGTTAGTACCGGTTTTAATCCAACCGGTACTACGATAGGAGACGCTATTTCGTTAGGACACTGTATGAGAAATCCTTCAGTATTATTGAGTGAGGATACCGGAACAGTGGTAACCCGAAGGGGCCATCGTAATTTTGGTTTATCCACAAAACAAAGATCCTGTTTTAAAATATAGGTGATAATTAAAGCAGAGAGACATCAATTATTTTCCTATACAATAACGAGAAAAAATTCGTCCAAGAATATCTTCATTATCAGTTAGACCAACTAGTTCAGATATTTGTTGTAAAGCATGCCTTAACTCAGCTGATACTACCTCAAGAGGCAATTCTTCCAATAAAGCTGAATGAGTCCTATTTAGCGCATCGCAACAGCGTACCAAAAGATGATGATGACGTTCTTCTGTAATAACTACGGCACTAGTGCTTAAGTCTTGCTGATCTTTAGCATTAGCAAGAATCTTTAATATGACACTATCAAGAAGCTCATTTATCCCACTACCCGTAGTTGCAGAAACAAAAATAATATCATCATTCGTAAAATTATGTTTTTGATGTAGAAGATCGCTCTTATTAACTACTGAAATAACTGGTCTAGCACTATGATTTAACTCTTCAGCTAAGCGTAAAGTAGCACTATCTACTTTTTGCAGAGAACCATCATAAATTAAGACGATTATGTCCGCCCATTGAAAACGATTACGGGTACGTAGCACCCCAGCTTGCTCAATAGGGTCATCTGAATCTCTGATACCAGCGGCGTCACAAAGAGTAAATGAAAATCCATTGTATCGACATGTCTCTTCAATAAAATCACGCGTGGTACCAGCACGATCTGACACTATGGCTCTCTCAATTCCAAGAATCTTATTGAGTAAACTTGATTTGCCAACATTTGGCACACCACAGAGCAAAATTTTTATACCCTCTCTCAACACACGCCCTCGGCTATAAGTGCTAATAAGCCGAGATACTGTCGCTATAACTCCACTTAAATTTAAAGCTAACCGCTTAGGAGCAATGAGTTCTATATCTTCTTCTGGAAAATCTAAGGCCGCCTCTATCTCTGCTAAAATATCACGTAGAGGTTCAGCAATTTGATTTACCATTAACGATAATTTTCCTGCAAGGTGTTCATGAGCCACTGCAAGACCTCGTTCGCTTGCAGCACTTATTACCTGCCCAATCGCTTCAACCTGAAAAATATCTAATTTTCCATTAAGAAATGCTCTCTTGGTAAACTCTCCTGGTTCAGCTAAGCGAACTCCAAGATTAGCTAGCGAACGAAGCACTAATTGAGACACTAAAACACTACCGTGAAGGTGAAATTCAAGAACATCTTCACCAGTAAATGACTTAGGAGCACAAAAAAAAACAACTAAGCCGGTGTCAATTATTTCCTTAGATATAGATGAAATTACCGAAGCAGAAATTAAAAAACGAGGTGAGAGTAGTGGAGATCTATGACTTAATATCATCTCATTGATAACATTCTGAACCAACGGTCCAGACACGCGGACTATCGCTACTCCTCCAACTCCTGGAGGAGTAGCTACGGCGGCAATCGTATCAGAAGCACTACTCATAGAGCGCACTCTCTTACTAAGAGGGTAATAGCGTCAGGCAAAAGGCAACAACAAATATAGCCATACTAGCGACAATTGTTGCTACCAGAGGATTAGCCTTACGATGACCCTTTAGATAAATCTGCTGCACTATACTAATTAAATTATTTACCAACCAGTAAAGTACTAAACCGGCTGGCATCGGAAAAACTATAAACATTCCCGTAAAAATAACAGGCATAAAAAGCATGACCTTCTGTTGAGTAGGATCCATAGTCGTCTTGGGCTGTGACCACTGCTGAAAGAACATACTAATCCCTAGTAAAATAATCATAATAGGGATAGGAATACCAAATAGTAAAAGTCGCTCTGGACTCGAAAGATCATGAATCCACAAAGCAAACGGCTCATGGCGCAACTCAATTGATTGCAAAAGAGCGTTATACAAACCTAAAAATACCGGTATCTGAATAAGAACAGGTAAACATCCACCAAGAGGATTCACCCCTTTTCGCTTGTAGAGAGCCATTAGCTCCTGATTTAACTGAGTCGCATCTTTAACACGCTCCCTTAATGCTTGCACCTCCGGCTGAATTTCTTGCATAGCTGCCATTGACTCAAAGCTTTTTCGAGTTAAAGGAAGAAAAAGAAGCTTGATTGCCAACGTTAGCAATATAATTGCAAGCCCATAGTTGCCAATAATAGCATAAAAAAACTTCATTACAGCCAAAAGCGGAGAGGCTAGGAAAGCAAAATAACCAAGGTCAACCGCTCGATGTAAACTACCACCAGCAGCTTTCAAATTTTCAGTAGCCCTAGGTCCTCCGTAAAAAAGAATCGATTGGTCGGGAGCTGCATAAGCAGATAAAATATAAGCTATTCCACCTGCAACAGGATTTGTCGCCAGCGCAAATGGTGAAGCTATTTTTTGAGGAGAACTTTGATAATGAGCTAGAGCTGCTAAAAAATACTTACTTCCTATACCAACCCATTGAGACAATGGGAACTCTTGTGAAGGGACTGGGTCTTTTAGCGGTATAGTTTTAACAGAATCTTCATTGGTTAAATAAGATAGTGTAAGGGGGTCAAATGAGTGGCGAGCTTCTTCTTGAGAAACAAAAGAGCCCCACTTAATTTGTACACTGGGAACACTTTCGACCTTTGCACTAACAACTATTCCATAAGAAGAATCAAAGAAGGTAATTCTCTTTATTATTTCAGATGTTCCTATAGAACCCTTTAAAGTAAGTACTAATGGACTTTCTTTACTTACTGTATACTCAGAAGAGTTTCCACCAACTGGGCTACCATCAGCACTCCAAGCATAAACTACTCCTCCATCATCACTACCACTTGCACCAACAGAAACTCCTAAAGGAAAATCCATTCCTTCTTGTACATGTACCATCTCTACCAGTGAAGACTCAGAAATCTTATCAACATGCTTTTCATGCGCTCGGTAGTTCTTAAGAAGGAGAGAAGTAATCCGTCCACCTAAAGATGACATCTTAGCGGTATACAGAGATGTCTTTACAATTATTGAAGGAGACGACTTTACTGAAGCAAGCGAAGGGCCTTGATTAAAATTACTACTTGGTACCACCCTATTTACCAAATCTGTCTGAGACTCCGTCGTACTATTTGGTAATGTGGCACCGGTTGTAATATTCTGGTTAGGATTAGCAGAATCTTGCCGCTTAGATGAATCGACACGCTGTGAATTAAGCGCCTGTGAATTTGATGATTGAGAATTTGGTGATTGAGAATTTGGTGATTGAGAATACTGAGAGCGACTTGGCGCCATTACTAGGTGTTCGTATGAAAACACCACCAAGATGCAAATCAATATTGCCAACGCTGTGCGGGAGTCAAAGGTAGTTTTTTTAGATTTCATAGGTGAGGAAGATACCCGGCTGCAAGACAAATGGCCACTATCAAATGACCCCTATCAAACAAAAAATTATGTAAAGAATCTCTCTGGAACCGGATCGAATCCTCCCTTACACCACGGATGACAACGAATTAATCGTCTTAAGCTAATAAATACGCCTCGAACAAGACCAAAACTTCTTATCGCTTCAATGGCATAATCTGAACAACATGGGTGGAATCTACACCGCTCTCCTAAAATGGGACTGACCAAGTACCGATAAATTCGAATAAAAATAATAAAAATTCGACCCAACATTAATCAACACTCATTCAAATGACAATTATTTAATATTCGGCTCGAATAAACTCGTTGTGGATAGATTCGGCGTGCCAATTTAAGAGCACTAATTTCATACTGCTTCTGCAGTAATTTAAACGGAGCGAATATGGCTTCAGGTTTAGCGATAACAACAAAATCAATACCCGCGAGATCTGCTTTAAAAGATTTTCTAAAAAGTGCTCTAATTCTTCTTTTAAATAAATTCCTCTTAACAGCTTTTTTCTCACATCGCCTGGATACCGTTATTCCTATTCGCGGAAAAGACTCCAATGAGGTGGCTCCAATCAAAACGAAGTATTCATTATGAATTTTTTTGCCATTTTGCTGAATACTGACAAAGTGCTTTCTGTTTAAAACCCTGTCAGTCTTACCAAGCTTTTCTGTCATCAAGTCGAACTGATATCAAATATCATATTTGATGCTGCTACTTGTAATGCCCTTTTCTAGGCGTAGTTACGGCTATCTGATGACGACCTTTTCTTCGACGAGCACTCAATACCTTGCGACCACCTTTCGTAGCCATTCGGGCTCGAAAACCGTGGGTAGTTCGACGGCTTTTATTATGAGGTTGATACGTTCGCTTCATTAAAATACTCCACTAATAACAGCTCATAAAACTACCTTCAGAGTAAACTTTATGCAATAGAATCCAAAATAGATTCTGTTTTTCCGCCTAAAACAGTGACCTTTAGCTTTCAATAAAAAGCCTCATCCTTAAGTAAGTAGGATTGCACATATTCTTTAATTCCTTCTTCTAACGAGGTAAACGGCTTGGAAAAACCAGCGTTCCTAAGTGAATCCATTTTTGCTTCAGTAAAGTATTGATATTGTCCTATAAGGTTTTCTGGCATTGGAATGTAAGCAATAGAGCGTGGAATGTTTAAGGCATCACATAAAGCATTAGCCAAATCATTCCAAGTTCGAGCATTGCCAGTACCTACATTAAATAATCCTGTAATATTTGGATGTTGGCACAACCACCATAAAACCTCAGTACAATCTTTAACATAGATAAAATCACGCCTTTGCTCCCCATCTCCGTAATCTGAGCGGTATGATTTAAACAACTTCATGGATCCAGTTGAATGAAGCTGATGGAAACCATGATAAGCTACACTTCTCTGACTACCCTTATGATACTCGTTTGGACCGTAAACATTGAAAAATTTTAATCCAGCACCAACTTTTGGTAAATAACGAGTCATCCAGCAATCGACCAAGTGCTTTGAAAATCCATATCGATTTAACGGTGTAAGCTTTTCTAAAGGGCCAAACTGATCATCAAATCCGTTCTCCCCTGCTCCGTAAGTAGCAGCACTACTTGCATAAATAAATCTAACTCCTTGAGCAGCGCAATATTTTGCTATCCTTTGGGTAAATTGAACATTATTACGGAGCAGATATTCCCCGTCTATCACAGTAGTACTAGAAGAAGCTCCTAAATGAATAACAGCTTCAGGAATACCAAACTTACGTTGCTCCAAAGCATCAAGAAAGGCATCTTTATGCAAGTATTCTCTAAATCGCTTTCCCCGCAAGTTACGCCACTTTTCACTCTCACCAATCGAGTCTACCAAAACAATGTCGTCAACTCCCGCTTCATTTAGCCGAGAAACAAAACAACTGCCGATAAATCCAGCGCCTCCGGTGACTATATACATAGATTATCCGTACACATTTATTTTCTATCGACATGGTTATGGAGCAGAATGTTTCACTGCTACGCCTAACCTTCGATGATCAGCACTAATACCACGCTCTTGTGGCGAAGACACTCTAATCGGACATACAAATACATCATCGCCCGCTGATAATTTTAGTTTATCGAGAGCAACTATCTTCCACTCACCTGAAACAAGACTAACTTTAACGAAGTTATCTCCAAAAAGAGACTTAGCTGACCTAATAGTGACTTGCTGATCTTGCCAGGGCGAAAATAAGGATAGCTGAGCTGGATTAGCCATTCTAATTTTTCCTAAACGATTAGAAATCCAACAATAATCCTGTCCTTTTTCAGGAATACACTCTTCTGTAAGAACTCTGTCTGGGCATCCATCATTAGAACTAATATCGCGGTACACATAGATTGATGGATTGCGGGTGATACGCTGAGCACCGTCTATGCCTTCAAATTTTTTTTCTAACTTCCACCCATTACCTTCAGCAAAAGGAATATGACTAACAACCCAAGAAAAACCCTCATATTTTGACATTTCGAGAGAATCAGTCTTTTTTAAAGTAACTCCTGGTATGCGTAGCACTGACGGAGCAAACCTTAATGCTGGATCCACGGCAGCGTCTTCAAGGGCATGATTTGCTGATTTTAAATACCACTCGTTAAATAATTCCCGAGTTTCAACAGTATTTCTTTTCTCAGCTCTAACCCTGAGAACGGCACCTGCTTGCTCTATCACTACCAACAAAATTAGTAGATAAGTCATAAAAATTGGTAATCTTTTGCGAATTACGGTTAATCCAAAACCTATCGAAACAATAAACCAGGGAAAAAGCACTAACATATTGCGCTCAAAATTGGCTCGCTGCATTGACATCAACCACAAATAAAGAACTGGGAAAAATAGAAAAACAATTCCTAATCGGGGATTTTTAACCAAAGAGCTAATTGAACCAGTGACAGCAATCAATGCGGCAACTATTCCAACTCCACTTTTTCCCCACCACCTCAAATAAAAAAATAGCTGTGATAATCCAGGCTCTCCGTCATGACCTTCATGCCCAGCTATGCCGTAGTGCCAAAGTTCATAAGCAACATGATTGAGAAAAAGGGGTAATTCAGAAACGAGATATGGAGAAGAACAGATAAAAACAACCCAAGGTCCGAATAAAACAAAAATTAAGGCTAGAGGAGAAAAATTTATTGGCCTACGGGCTAAAAGCGCGACTAAGGGCAAAAAAATGATAGGTAACGCGTTATACTTAGATCCAATTGCCGCACCCGCTCCAATGACTGAAGTTATTAAGGCTCCCCGATGCCCACTTAGTACATAAAGCAAACTTCCTAAAAGACAGGTGCCTGCAAAAAAAGTCATCGGTGAATCAACTCCGATAACTGGTGCCTCTGCAAGTAGTGCCGGACTTAATAACCACACCAAACAAGTACCAATTAATGGCAGCAAAGCAGAAGCGTTCAACAATGATATTATAAAAAGTGCTACTCCAAGAGCCCCAGCCATAAGGGTCACACTAAAGAGTCGGTTTGCTTTAACCATACCTGGATGACTAGATGCCAGAGCATAGCCACCAATTCCGTGCGGATCACTCGTTACCACATCAGAAATAAGTCGAGCGCGACCTTCCCGAACCTCATTGAGAAACGACACCGCAACTACGGGCATCCGAAGATAAAAATGCAGGGAAGGTTTTAAAAAATAATGAGGATTATAATCTCCTCTTTTCACCATATTTACTACTCTGTTAAAATGATGAGCCTCATCTTCGTTGTAGAAATAAGGTAATCCACCAGAAGAAATGCTTGGCCACCACATAACTACTGATAAAATGCTTGATATAAACCAGATAAAAACAATGTGTAATCGCATAGGGTAAATAAGACTAGCTCTTTAAAAAAACTCGGAGTAAACTGGTCGTATGACAATATCAGATGTAAATGCAACTGGCTTCCTGCACACTAAGCTGGAATCATTTCTTGGCTTTGTGCGTAAGTATTCATTATTTCCCTACCCATTTGTTACTGCCTGCTGCGGCATGGAATACATGGCTGTAAGTTGTGCCCACTATGATACCGACCGATTCGGTGCTGCGCTACCTCGCTTTACTCCTCGCCAATCAGATCTGCTTATGGTGGTGGGAACAGTCAATCATAAATTAGCTCCGGTGTTGCTAAGAGTCTACGAACAAATGACTGAACCTAAATGGGTGGTAGCTTTTGGAGCATGCGCTTCCTCTGGAGGGTTTTATGACAATTATACAACAGTGGCCGGAATCGATAAAATCATCCCCGTCGATATGTATATTCCGGGTTGTCCGCCGCGACCTGAAACAGTGATTGATGCTCTCATGCAGTTGCAATCACGAATCCGATCTTCCCATCAACCTATTTTAAACAGTGATGGTGGAACTCAGTATCATCCTACTCTTTCAGGGCTTCTAGGAAAGCCGATTGTCTAAAACTTAATAGATTAACGTTTACTGAGTAACGATTTCACGGTTCTTCTTTTACAGTGTCTTTATAACCTCTTCTAAAAACCGACAATTTATTTACATAAAATTAAAAGGGCTTGTAGTTAAACAAGCCCTTTCGAACTAATTTGCTAGGAGTTATTGAGCGCAAGCACCTACAATTCCTTTATTCAAACTGTTCCACTCTGCACCATCTCCGTTGTTACCACACGCAGCTGAACCTTTGGTGTTTTTAACTGCAACCTCAAATGACTCTCCGTCAGCAGCGGCTGTAGGGCCCCTGGAAACCGTAGAATGAGTCGATAAAGTAGCTCCCCGAGCCTCAGCAAGCTGTTTTGTTATCCCAGTAAAGGAACCAAAGTCAGCATAATATGCTTCTGTAGCTATAGCATATGAACGTACATCAGACCGCGCTCGCGCATCGTAACCACGCTGTCGATACAGAGCAAACTGGGGGATCGCTATGGAAGCTAGAATTCCAATTATCGCGACTACAACTAAAAGCTCAATCAAGGTAAAACCTTTAACTCTTTTCATATCCTCACCATTCTCACTTTTAACACGCTTACTTAAAACCGACCTCGACCACATTTCTCTGTTTCACTCAATTTCTCGGTGGTATCAACTGTACTGATTACTAGTAATGCACCACATTTGGCGACCCAGATTATTTTTCCAAATGCGCTGGCTCGTCCTACGTAAACCACGAAACATAACCCTGCTTGATGATGCCCTGAATTGAAAAATTACTCAGTTCACACACTCCAGAGTCGAACGAAAATCAAAGCAAAGACAGTGCCACCTTTCAAAATCGCTCAAACTGGTTGAAATTTCAAAGTATCGATACACCTGCGAAACTTTAGATGCTCGACACTTTTTGGCAGCATGCCAAATTTTATCTTCTCTTTGACAATTTTTGTCAGTCAGAAAGATTTTGAGATGCAATACCAAACTTTTGGAGTCGATAACGAAGGGATCTGGGATTTAAACCAAGCAGAGCGGCCGCATGCTTCCGTGAACCTTGCCCTTCCTGAATTGCGCGCATTAGATACTTACGTTCTAAATCTTCTAAGACAGTCTCTAGCTTTATGGGAAATTCAGAAACTGTTGTTGATGATGCTAAAGATGATGTTGCTAGAGATGACTGCGAACTCCCCCCCCCCAATTGATCAATATTTTCATCGGTAGAACCTTTTTTTATATACCGCTCAGTAACAGAGGCAGGAAAATGCTCCGGTAATATAACCTCCCCACCAAAAACAAGCGCTCGCTCAAGTATATTCTCAAGCTCTCGAACATTACCGGGGTAATCATAATGTAGGAGTATATCCATGGCAGCCGGAGATATAACAGGGGAACATCCATCCCTACTCTTGCGGTATGAATCAATATAAGATTTTACTAATAATAAAATATCTCCATCTCGCTCTCTGAGAGGAGGTAAAGTAATGTGAAGTACTTCAAGTCTATAAAACAGATCTTCCCGAAATAAACCTTCACTAATAAGTTCTCGTAAATTACGATTAGTAGCAGCTAAGATTCGAACGTTAACACTAATATCTTTCTCACCGCCTACCGGTCTTACAACTCTCTCCTGAATGGCACGAAGTAATTTTGTCTGCATTGTAAGAGGTAGTTCTCCTACCTCATCAAAGAATATAGTTCCGCCTTCTGCTTCTCTAAAAAAACCAAGAGAATCAACCACTGCACCGGTAAACGCTCCTTTTTTATGCCCAAAAAGAGCGCTTTCCATTAAATTATCCGGAATTGCTCCGCAATTTACCGCCACAAAAGGCCCTTTAGACCTGGAGCTTAGTAAATGAATGCCCCTTGCTACCATTTCTTTTCCAGTTCCAGATTCACCAGTAATCAGCACTGTGGCATCAGATGTAGATACCTTTTTAACCATAAAGATAACACGCCGAATAGCCTCACTTTCTCCAATAAAATTTGGAAGTGTTTCTGAAGACTCCGACTGTTCTTCAGCTGATAATAAACGTGCTATTTCTTCCTGCTGAGCAAGCTTTCTTTCTACAATTCGAAGTGCGGTAACATCCTTAATTACATACAAAAGAGGTGATTCATGACGCTCTCCCAAATATCGCCCAGAAATAGAAAGTACTCTTTCTCCTCCAGTTTTACTCGGAATAACAACTTCTACTGGGACAACAAATGATGGTGACAGAGGTGAAACAAACGACGCAGATGAGATAAAGGGTAAAAATATTTCTCTAATTGAACGGCCAATTAAATGCTCCACTCCGTACCCAAGTAACTGCTCAACTCCTCTATTTACACTTGTAATAACAAAATCTATGCGAGCAGTAATTATTCCATCAGAAACACCATCGATTATATCTCGCTGTCTTAGACCTAAACTTTCGAGATCTGCACGGGTTTGCTCAACTCTTTCACGCTCGTACCTAGCGGTACCAGATAAATAACTTATTCCAATAGTTGCAAGTACCAACGACGACAACAGACCAACTAATTGTACAAGTATTCCTCCCTGAGGCTCTTGTAGAAATGTAAAGATAAAAGGCTGGGAGATAGCTCTATCAATCAAACCAATAGCTAAATATGCATAAAATAAACAAGCAATCAGCCCCACACCAAGTGCAAGATTGCGAGGCAATATTACCGCAGCTACCATTCCCTCGAGTAAATAAAGCAATAAAAACGGACTCTGAGGCCCTCCCGAGAGATAAACGATCCAAGAAACTTGAAAAACATCAAAGATACATCCAAACGCATTTAACCATAATTTAGAAACTTCTCGATAAGAATACCAAAACAACGCGACTGATCCGCAAAACATACATATCGCAAGGCATAGATGAAAAATCACCTGCCCCTCAGCAAACTTACCGGCTCGCAATAAGATAGAGACCGTAGCTGCAACTGTTAAAAAAATTCTGAAAAAACTTGCGAATCTGGAAGTACGCTTTGTTAAACTACTCTCTACACCTCCATCCGAAATAGGATGCCGCATATAATCACTGTACTAATTGGAATTTATTACTGGACTACTGAACCCATTTTAAATATTGGGAGATACATTGCTACAACTAAACTACCAATTATTATTCCTAAAACTAAAATCATAATTGGTTCAATGAGCTGTTTCATAGCACCAACCGCGTTATTTACTTCATCTTCATAAAATTCTGCAATTTTTGAAAGCATGGCATCAAGAGCTCCTGTAGCATCTCCTACCCCAATCATTTGAGTGACCATTGGAGGAAAAACTATAGACTGAGTTAATGGCTCAGTGATTGATTTTCCTTCGGATATAGCGACCCTACATCTTTGGACATCTTGCTCTACAACTTTATTACCAGCAGTCCGAGAACATATATCTAACGCGTCAAGAATTGGAACTCCAGAACTAAGCATAGTACTCAAAGTTCGTGCAAACCTAGCCACTGCTACTTTTTTAATTATATCTCCAAAAACCGGCAATCTAAGCGCCAAAGGATGTATTACTTCTTTCCCTCTCGGCGTTTTTAAGAATTTAAAAAATGCTATGATTAATCCAAACATAACACCAAAAAAGATCATCCAATAATTAACAAAAAAAGAGCTAATATCCATCACAATACGCGTTGGTAGTGGCAAACTACTGCCAAAATCAGCAAAAAGATCCGCAAAAGTAGGGATAACAAAAATCATAAGAATTGCGGTGACAGCAACGGCAGCTGATATTACAACAGCTGGGTATATCATTGCTGTTTTTATTTCACGTTTTAATTTCATCGCTTTTTCAAGATGCAAAGATAAACGTTCGAGTATGGTATCTAAAATCCCTCCTTTTTCTCCAGCATCTATCATATTAACGTAAAGGTCATCAAAGGCCTTTTTTTCTTTATTCATTCCCTCGGCAAGGGTTCCGCCTGTTTCAATAGTCTCCTTAACAACTCCAAGGGTTTTTTTCATAGCAGAATTTTCACTCTGCTTTGATAGAATATCTAAAGCTTGGACAAGCGGTAAGCCAGCGTCAATCATAGTAGCTAGCTGACGAGTAAAGATTACTATATCTTTCCCTTTCACCCTTGGGCTCATTCCAGGAATCTTAATCTCCATCTCAAGACCTTCCCCTTTTGGCTTAATTTTGTTTGCCACAGGGGAGATATTTTTTTGACGAAGCTTATTAAAGACTTCTTGGCGACTTTTCGCTTCTATTTCACCAATTATCTTTTTTCCGGCAGTGTCTTTTCCTTCCCAGACGAAGACGGCCATAGCATTCTCCTAAACTTTACCAATTGCCAGTCGGTATTTTCAAAAAAAATCTTAAGATATTCCTTACATATATCCGTCGGCGAACAAAGAAACGGAATTAAGAAATTTTTATCTAACTTTTTTAATCCGCTACCGTCACCCTCAAAACCTCTTCTACAGTAGTTACCCCTTGCCTTAGCCTCTTTAAAGCCGAAGCTCTTAGAGTCATCATTCCAAGCTTCGCCGCTTCTCTCTTTAATTCCGCTGCTGAAGCACCACTTAAGATGAACTCTCTTAGTTCATCGAACATAGGCATAACTTCATATAATGCAATCCGACCTTTATAACCGGTGCCAGCACATTTCTGACATCCCTTCCCCTGCTTTACAGTCATTCTTTTGGCTTCAAGTGCTGGAATACCGATATTTACCAGAACCTCTGGATCTACCTTTACGTCTTCAGCACAATCCGAACACACTTTGCGAGCAAGTCGTTGTGCTAAAATTAAATTTATTGATGATGCGACAAGAAAAGGTTCAATTCCCATATTAAGAAGACGATTAATTGTAGCTGCCGCATCATTTGTGTGCAGAGTCGAAAGTACTAAATGCCCAGTAAGAGATGCTTTTATGGCGATTTCGGCTGTCTCGTAATCTCTAATCTCACCCACCATAATCACATCCGGATCTTGCCGTAAAAAAGCTCTTAGCGAAGCAGCGAAATTAAACCCTATATCATCATGCATCTGCGCTTGATTAATTCCAGGTAGATTAAATTCTACTGGATCTTCTGCTGTGCTTATGTTCGTCGTAACCTTGTTTAACTCAGCAAGAGCTGAATAAAGAGTAGTTGTTTTACCGGAACCAGTAGGACCTGTAACAAGAACCATCCCATGTGGTCTTGAAATACTTTCCTTAAAATACTTGAGCTGCTCCTCTTCAAAACCTAATTTGGTCATATCTAATTGTAAATTAGACTTATCCAATAGACGCAGTACAACCTTCTCACCAAAAAGAGTAGGTAAAACATTAACTCTAAAATCCATTTCATTTTTACTGCCAAGCTTTAGCTTAATTCTCCCATCTTGAGGTAACCTCCTCTCAGCAATATCCAGTGACGCCATTATTTTTATTCTTGACGTTATTGCATTTTTTAATTTAACAGGAGGTTTCATTATCTCATACAATACACCATCAATTCTGAACCTAACTCGAAAAGTTTTTTCATAAGGTTCAATATGTATATCTGATGCATTTTTTTTAATTGCATCGGTTAAAACAGCATTAACAAGCTTTACTACTGGAGCATCCTCTGTTGCTCGCTCAAGCTCACTAATGTTTACTACCTCGCCAGTATCAACAACTTGTACATCATCATCAGCAAGATTTCCTATGATGTTCTCATATGAAACCGAATGCTCATAATAAGTCTCATGAGCTGTACGTATTTCACGCTCTGAAGCAACTACAACAAAAATATCGAGACCTGTAACAAATTTCAGATCGTTTAAGGCTGCGACATTTGCCGGATCAATTGTAGCTATAGTTAAAGTCTGTTCTGTTCTTTTAATGGGTATTAAAAGATGTTTTCGGGCGATGTTGGAGGGAACAAGCTCAATAACACTTCTTTCAATTTCAAGTGATTGAGGTGAAATAATTTCAACATTAAATTGTTGACTTATGAATGCAACCAAATCCTCTTCGCTAATAAATCCCAAATCTAACAAATGAGATAAAAGCGTGCCTGAACCCGTTGATTTCTGTGCATCTAGACCCTTATTAAGTTGCTCTTTTACTAGGAGACCTGACTTAACAAGAAGTTCCCCAATTCGTAATGACATGTTGTAATCTCCCCTCTGAGAAATCTCATCGGTGAATTACTAAAAAGACTAAAATTAAGAGATGAATGCATATTGCGTCGAGATGAGGCACAATTACTTATAACCCTTTTCATCCTTCACGTTATAGCAAAAAGCTGTATGAATAAGAAAACAAACGATGATTTATTAGATGACTCATCCTTACCGACTGCGCCATTAAAGGCGACAGTTGAGCCAATACCTAAGGAAATGACTACTCCCCCCTTAAAAGCTCGTACCAGACGAGCAACTACGGTAAGCTCAAGGGATATAATTCCTTACGATCCTCTAGCTGCTTATCTCCGAGAAATTCGTCGCATTCCTCGACTTACTCTAGAGGAAGAGCATGATACAGCTGTTCAGTATTACACAAACAAAGATTTAGGAGCAGCATACAGACTTCTCTCAAGTAATCTTTGGCTTGTTGTCAAAATAGCAAGGGATTATGAACGAGCCGCAAGAAATATTTTAGATCTCATTCAAGAAGGAAACATTGGATTGATGGAAGCTGTCAAAAACTTTGATCCTTACCGAGGGGTTCGCTTTCCATCTTACGCATCTTGGTGGATAAAAGCTTACATTGTTCGCTTCCTAATTGCTAATTGGCGCATGGTAAAAATAGGAACCACCCAAGCACAACGAAAACTTTTCTTCAACTTAAACAAAGAAAAAGAACGTCTTGAACGAGAAGGTTTTAATCCAGAGCCAAAACTTATTGCACAATCCCTCGGAGTTAAAGAATCTGAAGTTTTAGAAATGGAGCAGAGGCTTTCTGGCTCTGATGTTAGCTTTGATGCCCCACTAGCAACTGATGGTGAAACGACACTGCTTTCTATTCTTCCATCGGAGGAAGCTTCAGCCGAAGAAGCATTAGCTGGCAAACAGTTTCAAATTTTAATTTCAGAGGCAATGGACGAATTTCGAGAAACCCTCAATATTAAAGAGCAAGCCATTTTAGAGCGAAGACTTCTTTCTGAAGAGCGTGCTACTCTAAACGATTTAGCAGAAGAATTTTCAATCAGCAGAGAGCGAATTCGTCAAATCGAACAACGCATCAAAGAAAAGTATAAGAAATTTTTAGAAGATAAATTTGGCAAATCACTCGAAGAAGTACTTGGGTAACAATAATCTTAATATTTTTATAAAAAACGAGAAAATTTATATTGGCACTCAATCTACACAAATCAACTCTGATTTTACAGGCTATCAGATGGCGACGGGTTCTAGCAGTACTTATAACTTCATTTCTAATTACAATTATTGTTTTAGGCTGGCGCAAAGCATACTTTAATTACTTCGAAACAGTTCCTCCGAGAATAACAATCTTAGATATTCCTAAAGGGCTAAGTAAAAGCCCCTCAGAGGTGGCGTTCTATGTTGAAGACCCTGTATCAGGGGTTGCTTCTGTTACTGTATGGATAGAACAAAATGGAAAACGCCTAGATCTAGGCTCGACTACAGAATTCTCTGAGCCAAAAACAAAGCAAAAGTTTAATATACCTCTTCCTAATGCTGATAACGAGCTGAGACAAGGAGAAGCTATTTTATTCATAGAAGCAACTGATGCTAGTATATGGAATGCTGGAGCGCTTGAGACGCTTCCCCTTTTAGTGGATTATGAAGCGCCTTTAATAGAAATTAAACGTTACCCATCGGTTGTTTCTACAGGACAAGTAGCCTTAGCTTTATTTACATTACACGATGATCATCCAAGTAAATGTGATGCTTATCTAACAAAACCAAAAGAATCTTATCGATCGTTGTCAATGCCATGTTTTCCGGCTGCAAAATTAGATAGTAAAGTCATATCTTCTTCACTATATGCCACTATTCTCACTGTTCCGCTTGATGCTCCCGAACAAAGCTTCTTCGAAGTACTTTTGACTGATAAGGTAGGAAATACTACTTCTGTAGTTCTTCCTACACAAATGGAAGTAGTAAAAAATATTCCTATTGAATTCAATATTTCTACAGAATTATTTAGAAAGAAAATCCGACAAGATTTTGAAGCATATCAAATATTTACTGCAAAGCAGCGAAATAACACAAATACTACTGAGTCCATAGAAAAGCTAAAACCTAGTGAGCTGATATCAATCACATCTCAACTAAGTGAGAGCTACATACATGCTAAACTTTCGCAAAGTCGCGAAAGTCGCTATTGGAACTCAGCTTTTTTAAGACAACCATCTACAGTTGCTATAAATTTTAATGAGGTTCTCAAATACAACTTACCGGGGGCTACATACTCACTCCCATCCTCAAGTGGTGAAATAATAGAACTCCCGATAGGAGAAGAACAGGTAAGTGCGCTTCAAGACGGTTTTGTTGTAGCAGCTGAGCATATTGGAATTTATCATGAAGCAGTAATTATTGACCATGGTCTTGGAATATCCTCCCTATACGGTAATCTAAAAGCTACAAAAGTAATACCAGGAAGTCTCATTCACAAAGGAGATATTGTGGGTTATGCACGAGAAGGTCCAAGTCTTGAACCGTCAACTAAAAAAAGACCAGTGGAACAAAGTCGCCCTACCGATGAAATTCAAGAAAAGTCTCAAGCGATTGTACAAATTCGCATAAATGGAATACCAGTGAATCCAGCCCCATGGTTTAGAGATGTCTGGGTTCACGAAAATTTTAATAACCTTTTACACACAAGTTACCAACTTAACTAATTTAATATACACTTTGTACAATATCCTCTTCCGTAGTCGAAGCGACTCCAAGCAGAGCTTCATAAACTGCAAAAGTTTTTTGAACAACAATCTCTTCTGATAATCCAGCATTAATTACATGATTTCTTCCAGCTAAACCCATTTTTACCCGCAGAAGTGAATTCAAAATTAGACATTTAATTGCTTGCACCAAGGCTGTGCTATCTTTGACTGGCACAAGAAACCCGTTATATCCATCTTTTATTATAACCCGACAATTAGCCGTGTTTGTCGCAATTATTGGTCTTCCTGCAGCTGCTGCCTCTAATAAACTTGTTGAAACGATATCCTCATAAAAAGTTGGTAAGACAACTATATGTACTTGTCTAAGTATTGCTACCGTCTCTATACTTCTTTCAAAGCACTCTATTACTCCGGTATTTATCCACTCATTGATAATTTCTCTAGGTACCATTCTTGAATCTTCACCTAAATTAGTATCAATCATATCTCGTGAAACAATAAACCGAGCTTTTATTCCTTCCCTTCTTATACTTTGTATGGCCTCAGTAAACTCCTTGACCCCATTTTTCGAAAATAAACTTCCAGCAAAGAATATACGAGGCGGCATAGCTGGCTCAACGGATGGAATATACTTACGTATATCTATACCACTTCCTGATATCACAGCGGTTTTTGATTCAGGAATTATACCTCGATTACAAAAAAAATTTTTATCTTCTGAGTTTTGGAAAATAGTAAATGCATTAGATGGGCAAAGACTTACTTTAAATAAGATTTGAATAATTTTTATCTTTATATCGGCACCAAAATGATGCGAATTCATAAGAGATTCAAGACTTGAAATAGAATTAACAATCCACGGAATCTTTGTTAATCGTGCGATAAGTGATCCGTAAATTACTGGCTTAAATCCTAAATGATGAACAATTGTTGGACGAAGGTCTTGATACAATCGATAAAGCGCTGACAAGTCGGTTAATCTAACATAATAAGATTGCCATGAGGGAAGAAAGAATACTTCAAAACCAAGCTTAGTCGCCTTTAATAATTGACTATCCTTTGGTGCAACAATACCTATTTTGTAACCTCTATCTATAGCTATCCGTCCAATTTTAAGGCAATAAGGTAAAAAAGAGTTTGTATTACTAGCTACAAAGAGCAAAAATGGTTTCACAAACTTAGTTTTTCTTAATTTATATATTATTTATTACATTATTGCCTAAATTCTGCTTCCAATAGCTAAGCCATGATTGAAAAACTAGTACATTCCATAATGGATATTCCCAATTACTTCGTCTACAAATATGGTCTTGCCATTTATCTATAATTTTTGAGGAAACAAAAAAACCTTCTTCATTTAGGCGCTTTGGATTAATTAAATCTTCAGCCCAATTACGTAATGAACTTCTCAACCAGTCACCTAGTGGCACACTAAATCCACGCTTTGGCAGGTTAACTATCTCTCTTGGTAAGAGATCTTTAGCTATTTCACGCAAAATCCATTTTGTTACCTTATCTCTTAATTTCAAGCAATCTGGAATTCTACAAGAAAACTCAAGAAGTCTATAATCAAGCAAGGGTTCTCTAGCCTCTAACCCCACTGCCATGCTAGCTCTATCTAACTTTACCATTAGATCATCTGGGAGATAACTCAGGGTGTCTAAATACATCATATACTGAAGCATGCTACTTCCACTAATACGTAGCTCTGGGTCATTATTAGGTACTCGTGGTTGATATGTATCTATTACTACTTCATGACTTTCCCATTGCGAGCGCATTTGATCATAAAGATACTCCGGTTTTAATAACTCCATTATTTTTACTAGTTTATGCATTTTATGCCCAAAATTCGGTAATTTTCCTCCTAATGGAGCACATTTGTACATAATTTGGTAGAATTTATCCCATTGCTCTATAGAAAATGACCTGATACCAAACGAAGTACTTAGTCTTAACCAAGAAGGTAAATTAGAAATTCTTCTCCAAAAATTATTCGTCCTACTGTAAATAGGATAACCACCAAATAACTCATCTCCACCGTCTCCAGATAAACTGACGGTTACTGTTTGTCGGGCGAGACGCGATACTAAATAAGTTGGAATCTGCGAAAAATCAGCGAAAGGCTCGTCATATATAAGTGGAAGTTGCGGAATCATATCGAGAGCAAGTGCCGAAGATGCGTAAAGCTCACGGTGATCTGTTCCCAAGTAAGATGCAATATTTCGTGCATTATGGGCTTCGTTATGATTTTCGTCTTCAACACCTATAGTAAAAGTCTTAATAGGTTGTTGCGAAAATTGCTGCATTATAGCCACAACAATAGAAGAATCTATGCCGCCTGATAGAAAAGCTCCAACTGGCACATCTGCTCTCATGCGCAGTTTTATTGAATCTTCAATGAGAAGTCTTAGCTCGGTTACAATCTCTCTATCACTTCCTGTAAAAGGTTGTGCTATTCCGTTTGCTAAATGTTCATCGAGTCGCCAATAAGAATGAGGAGAGATGTAACTATTACTTTGATGGAAAGGGTATGGAGAGAATCCAGAAGGCTTAGAACGAAGAACGTCGAGCGAAAGAGGAAGAATACTTCCCTGAGATAATTTATAAATTCCGTCAAAGATGGATAATGGTGCTGGGATGTAATTGTATCTCATAAACAGGCCAAGTGAGCCCCGATCGATACTTAACTTAATTCCTGGATAATAAAGGAAAGGCTTTAATTCTGAGCTAAAAATAAATGTTCCTTGGCACCATCCATAATATAATGGCTTTACCCCTATGCGATCACGAACTAAAGAAAGCACTGACTCTTTTTCATCCCATACCCCGAATGAAAACATGCCATTACATTTTTTTACTGTAGCCTCAATACCCCAAACCTCAAATCCTGCAAGAAGAACCTCAGTATCACTAGAGCCTCTAAATGTTACTCCCAGACTTATTAGTTCTTTTTGCAATTCAAAAAAATTATATATCTCACCATTATAGGTGATAATGTAACGGCCTGATAAAGAACGCATGGGTTGTGCACCCTCAGGCGATAAATCAACAATGGAAAGCCGTCGATGGGCAAATCCTATTTGTTTTTCTTGATTAAACCATATACCACCACTATCAGGACCACGATGGGTAAGTACTGAAGAAAATCTATTTAAAATTGCTTTGACATCATTAAGTGGTTCAGATAACCCAGATGAGGACGAAAGGGATAAGCCAGCTATACCACACATTTTTCCATTTGGGTTAATAGACCAAATTTGTTCTATAGGCCATTTTTTCGGGCAATTATACTAAGTTTAATGATTTTAATTTAGCAAATGCCTCAAGTGCTCTTGATCGTCCCATACCATGCTCAATTATTGGCTGTGGGTAAGAATCTCCCAGGCTCACTCCCGCCCTTATCAGATCACTTGGGCGAGCATTCCATGGTTGATGAATGTAGCTATTAGAAAGTTTACTCAACTCAGGCACCCAACGACGTACATACACTCCTTGAGGGTCAAATTTTTCTCCCTGCAAAACCGGATTAAAAATACGAAAGTATGGCGCTGCGTCAGCTCCACAGCCTGCAATCCATTGCCAACCCATCGTATTACTAGCTAAGTCAGCATCAACTAGCGTATTCCAAAACCAACGTGCTCCAGCTTGCCAAGATTGAAGCAAATGCTTAACCAAAAATGATCCCACTATCATTCTTACTCGATTATGCATCCAACCAGTAGTCCAAAGCTCACGCATTCCAGCATCAACTATAGGATATCCTGTCATACCCCGCTGCCAAGCTTTGAGATAATGATAATTAGTATCCCAAGGAAATTGCGAAAATTTAGCATTAAGAGGCTGTTCAAGCATCGTTGGGAAATGAAAAAGAAGATTATAAGCAAACTCTCGCCATCCAAGCTCTTTAAGGAAAACAGCTGAAACCTCTGGTGATATTTTTTTAAGGTGAACCTGCTCCCAAACAACTCTCACACTAATCTCACCAAAATGTAGATGGGGCGAAAGAGATGAAGTACCTGAGTGCGCGGGAAGATTACGCATCTCGCCATATTTTTCAATAAATCGATCTGTAATCTGTTCCTCGAGTTTATTGAGAGCGGCTTCCTCACCGGGAACCCAGCGATCATAAAACCCCTTATCCCAACTCTTTTCTGGTAAAAGATTTAATGAATTAATCGGGATATTACCTGTGGTATAATTGGAAATAAATTTTGTTTTTGAAACTACAGGAAGAGATGACTCAAATTTTTTACGTTCTAACGCTTTATAAAAAGGTGTAAAAACCTTATAGGGATCGCCATTTTCCTTTGTAACATCCCAGGGCTCACTTAAAAGTAATCCATTAAAAGATCTTACATGTACTCCCAACTCTTGTAATCTTGCCTTTATAAGCTGATCTCGCGATATTGATATTGGGTCATAAAGCCGGTTCCAAAAAACCCCCTCTACTCGCTCTACACTAATTAGTCCCTCTAAAATCGAAAGAGCCGAACCCTCCTTAATTAAAAGAGTACCGCCAATCTTCTCTAAGGAGACTTGAAACGACACTAAAGAATGATGGAGCCACCATCTAGATGCCGCTCCGATATTCCAATCATGATTAGTAGAATAATCCAAAATATATAAAGGTATAATCGATAAATCTTCCCGCTCAGCGACAAAACGAGATGCCGCATAAAAAGCAGGGTTATCTCTTAAACGAAGGTCTCGTCTAAACCAAACTATGACAGACGATGCAGCCATTTAATAGATGACCAATGAAAACACCCAGAGCAAACTAATAATCAAGCTCTGAACTCACTTGAAGAAAAATAAGAAACAGAAACAGGTTTACTTACTTCTCTCATGGGATTATCGATAAATAAACCAGCTAACAAAATTCCCAAAAGCAACACTGGAATCAGGACGCAGGCCCATATCACTGGATTTTCATACTTTAAATGCATAAAAAAGAGACCAACGATAACAGCTTTTATTGACGCTATTAACATTGCTACCACGAAATTAAGTAGACCAAAATCTACTTGAGCAGCCCCCACAGTAATAACAGTTAAAACTAAAAGTATGATGAACGAATTACGGTATATTGCAAAGGATAACGTATGTCCGTCATGGGTTGAGGAACTATGTTCAAAACCGGCACCGTGCGAATGCTTCATAATAAGATCTTTAAGTTAGACTAATCACCCTACTAGATAGAGAAGAGGAAAAAGATATATCCAAATTAAATCCACTAAGTGCCAATAAAGCACAGAAAGTTCAACTGGCGTATAATAGCGTGAAGAAAATGACCCTCTAGTGCTTCGAAGTAAAACCCACGTTAAAAGACCGGCTCCAATGATTACATGAAGACCGTGAATACCAGTCATTACAAAATATAGACCAAAAAATGCCTTATACGAAGCATACTCAGCTCCACCTGGAAATAAACCATGGTGATATTTACTAGTATACTCAATAGCTTTAACGATGAGAAAAATTCCAGCACAGCCTATAGTGATTAAGAGATTTTTCTTTAATCTTCGCTGCTCATCCCGTTGAACCGCGTCAACTGCTAGTGCCGCTGTGAAGCTACTAAAAAGTAACACTACGGTATTTAAAGCGCCCAGCCTCCAATCAAGATGATGGCTCCCCTTATGGAACACTTCAAGATCTCGCCATCGATAGATAGCAAAAGCCGCGAACAAAACAGCAAAAAGAAGCAACTCTGTAGCCAAAAATAGCCACATTCCTAGCTTAGCTCCTGCATAAGCAGTTGCATGATCAGTATGATGTATTGGAGGCGGATCACCAGGCTTCCAAGTATCAGTGTGTCCAGCTTGAACGGTCGCTAAAGTCATTTGCTAGCTCCATCATGGTGGCTAACGGGTATTCCGTAAGCATAAGGATCATGAGTGACTGTAGGGATAGATAAAAAGTTTTCGTGTGGTGGTGGAGAAGCAGTTTGCCACTCCAATCCTAATGCATTGTAAGGATTTGCAGGAGCCACCTCACGACTGAAAACTGCTGAATAAAGAAGATTAAATAAAGCTAAAGAATATCCGGCTGCATTTATCAACGAACCTGCGGTTGATGCTAAATGAAGTGACCCAAAAGCAGGAATGTAGTCAAAATATCTCCTAGGCATGCCCTCCATTCCTAGAGCAAATTGAGGCAGGAAAGTTAAGTTAAACCCAAACATGATCAGGAACCATGCTACGTTAGCCACTGGTACGTTGTACATTTTGCCAACGATTTTCGGAAACCAATAATGCAGGGCAGCAATTAGGCCAATTACCGCTCCTCCCTGAATAGTGTAGTGGAAGTGCGCTACAACAAAATAAGTATCATGATAGTAGACATCTACGGCTAGTGTAGCCAAATATACACCAGTAGTCCCGGCAATCATGAAAAGAAAGACAAAGGCCATTGCATACAACATCGGTGTTGAGAACGATATAGACCCCTTATACATGGTGCTAACCCAATTAAACACCTTTACTGCCGTCGGAATAGCAACTAAAAACGTTAAAACTGAAAAAACTTTGGCTGAAAAATCAGATATTCCCGAAGTAAACATGTGGTGAGCCCAAACAATAAAGCCTGCACCAGCTATAGCTAACGAGGAAATTACTACAGCCTTGTACCCAAACAATGGCTTGCGTGAAAATACTGGTATGATTTCACCTACCACCCCGAAAGCTGGAAGCACCATTATGTACACCACAGGATGCGAATAAAACCAAAAGAAATGCTGAAATAGAACCGGATCTCCTCCCATCTTTGGGTCAAAAACACCAACACCAAACAGGCGCTCAAAAATAAGAAGAACAAGAGTCATTCCTACCACGGGAGTTGCGAGAACCTGAATCAGTGAAGTGGCGTAAATTCCCCATACAAATACCGGAAGTCTCCACCACGTCATTCCAGGAGCTCGTAATTTGTGAACTGTCGCTATAAAATTTAAGCCCGTCATAATTGACGAAAACCCAAGTACAAAAGCTGCTCCTGTCATCCAAATCACAGCTGAGGGAGTTTTTATACTGTACGGAGCATACATAGTCCAACCAGTATCAACCGGCTTTACTAAAAGCCCTATTACTGCCATCAAGGCACCAATTACATAAACATAAAAACTGTATAGGTTTAGCCGTGGAAACAATACATCCTTGGCACCAATCATTAGTGGGAGAAGAAAATTTCCCATAGTAGCCGGAATACCCGGAACTATAAAAAGAAATATCATTACCACACCATGAACGGTAAATAACTGATTATATAAATCAGCAGCTTTACTGTATTCACCTGGTAGAAAATTGTGACCTGGCAAAGCCAACTCCGCTCTCATCAGGAGCGCTGCTATACCGCCAACAAAAAAGAAAAGAGTTATAGTAAAAAGATACATTAAGCCTATTCGCTTATGGTCAAGAGTAACCAACCACGAGCGGAGCGAACGATCACAATTTAAATAATTATGGTCGTTATTAGCTGCTAACTGATCCTTGCTAGTACTCATTATTGCACTGTTTTAATAAACTCTATGATATCGTTAATATCGCTCTCTGAGAATTGCGAGCCGTAAATTGCTGGCATCGGCGAAGGGTTTGGATAACCTTTTACTACATGCTTATTCGGCTCTATTATCGATTCCTTAATATATGCCCCATCAGCAACGTAAGATGAACCATCATCAAATTGTGCCTGCCGCATCCAAAGACCTTTAAAGGAAGGGCCACTCATTGGAGTGCCATCAAGCGAATGACATCCTATGCAAGCCTTCTGTTGATAATGCAGTTTTCCTCGCGCATCAGCTGTTAATTTTGCTGTATCGACCGATGGAGCTGCACTAGCTGAAGGAGTAGCTTCGCTTTTGCCGTCTAGGGTTTTCATAAATGCGATGAGCTTTGAAATATCTTCGTCAGATATCCGACCCTCATAAGATGGCATCGGTGATGGCGGGCCATAACCCTCCACAACCTTTGAATTAGGGTAAACTATAGATTCTCTTATATACTCATCGTTTGCTTCATATTCTTCACCGCTGGTAAGCTTTCCTTTACGATTGTAAATATTTTGAAAGCTTGGTCCAACAAGGCGAGACCCATCGAGACTATGGCATGAATTGCAAGCATTTTGAGTATATAAAATTTTACCAGACTCAGCAGGGGATGTCACTTCCCCTTTATCAGCAAGCCAAGCTGCGAACTCTCCCTCAGACACAACTCTCATTGTTGCCATCATATTAGAATGAGAAGTTCCACAATATTCGGTGCAAAAAACTATTTGAGGTCCAGTTACGACTGGCCGAAACCATTGAGTAGTAAAACGTCCTGGAACTACATCCATCTTGGTACGCATGCCAGGAATAAAAAAACTATGCAGAACATCCCGGGATGACATAGTAAGCTTAATCGCTTTTCCTACTGGAACTACAAACTCTCCAGACGTTTTTTTTCCGTTAGGATACTCAAAAGACCATGCCCACTGCTGTCCCCAAACAGTTATATCAACAGTGTCCTCATTTTTTGGGACTTCGCGCATCCGCTCATATCCAACATATCCAGCCACAGCTACTATTACACTTATGATAGCCGGTATTACAGTCCACAGGATTTCCAGAGAGGTACTTCCCTCTATCATAGGCGTCTCGTGGTCTACTCCGCCTCGACGCCTGTAGCGAACCGCAAAGTAAATCATAGCGCCAACAATTGCTACGGTAAAAAATACCGATAAATCGGTGACAAGATAGTTTATACTATCAACGGTGTCTGCGTAATCTGAGCCCTGTTCGGGGAGGTATCTAAACATGTGTTGCGGTTACCGTCGCATAAGATTTTATCGGGTTATACTATAAGTGTCTTTTTGATTGAGAGCAATTAGACTGGTCAGTTTAAAATAAAAAAACATAGTTTTTTAATTTATTTTTGCCTGCTTTATTTTTGCCTGCTTCATGCGAAGTTAGGCTTTTGATTCAGGTTTAAAAGTCGTAGAATCACATGAATGACTCTTTCTTTGCATCTTCTTAATCTTTTCTCCTAATCGTTTACCCAGATTTACTTTTAGCTTTTTAGCTATAATTGTGAAAGGTAGCATTAAAAGTCTTTTCGGCGAATCTGATAGAATAATAAACTGAGTAATACTATAACCGTCAAGACGCTGCCTAGTCGCAAAGCTAAACTTGCATGCCAAGTATACTTACCAGTACTGTGGTCGAATCGAAAACAAAACAACAACACTTGATCCATTACAGTGCCAATACTCCCCTGAGAAGCCTCAACAAGAGCTAGCTGAAGATCTTTGTGGTTAAAGGTAACACCGTTAAAATACTTAGATATTTTTCTTTCAGGAGTTACTATTACCATAGTAGCGGCATGAGCAAATTCACCTTGATCTGGAAGATATTTAAAGCCCAAGGATCGCATTAAAGGGTCAACAGAGGTGGATTTACCCACCAAAAATGACCAGCCATGAACTGCCTCTTCCGATGAGCGATATTGACCCCGATAAAGTGAGGCCTTGCTTGCAGCATCATCAGGAGTTTCGTCGGTAGCAAAGCTCACTGTAACGACCGAGTAATCCTTACCAAGTTTTAAATCCATTTGGTTCAGCACACTCACAGCTCCAGATAAAAGAAGCCCACAAAGACGCGGACAATGATAGTAAGCTGGGATAATTATTGCGGGCCTAGCCGGTCGGAAAACATCTCCGATAGACACTGTTTCTCCTTTTTCATTTTGAAACTTTAGAGCTGTGTCAACTACGCCTCCAAATTGTGGAATGATGAAATTATTTCCAAGATTTTCTCCAGGTTGTTCAAGTGCCTGAGAACCAAACAACGGAACTAAAATTAGGGATATAGTTAAAATAATCCGGGTAAAAACTAAATACTTATTACACAAAATATTTGCACTTTTCACCAAACAACTCCAGTTCACTCTAAAAGTTACTTTGACTAAAGTAACACTTATTACTATAATATACTAATAAATCGTGAATTAAGATTTAATAACACGAAACAACAAGCCTTCCGAGGATAACCTTTTTAGGATATTTGCATGGATGTTTGGAAGCAATTTGAAGAAAACGGCATCACTCATAGCGCTGCGCATCACCTGCTGGCAATCTTAGAACTAAGGGAGCAGCGAGGATACGCTCGAGTTACTGATGTAGCTCGACATCTCAATATAACTACTGGAAGTGCATCTACTAATTTAAAGGGACTCAAAACTAAGGGTCTTATTATAGAAGATGAGAATCGTTTTCTTAGTCTTTCACCTCAAGGCGAAAGCCTTGCTAAAGCCGTAATCAGCCGTAAAGAAATATTCTTTCAGTTTTTAACCGATATCCTTAAAGTTTCTCCCGAGCAAGCTGAAATAGATGCGTGCAAAACTGAGCATTTAATAAGCGGCGAAACAGCTCAGAAGCTAAAGAATTATCTCGAAAAATTTAATTCATCGCGTCCTAACTAAAAATAATTAAGCCATACTTTTTATGAAGAGTGTCAGAAATTACCCTGATAACTCCTTCGAATTATCTTCTGAGCTACCTTTCTCAGCAGAAGAAGTATTTAACTGGCATACTCGTAAAGGCACAATTTATCGTCTGCTTCCCCCTTGGGAACCCGTTTCAATCATAGAAGCCGCTCCCTCCATCTCTGATGGAGCAAAAGCCAAATTTCTGATCGGTTGGCCACCATTTGCTATATCTTGGCTCGCTGAACATTATAAAGTCGTTCAAGGAAAATCCTTTAATGATCGCCAACTTCATGGACCCTTCGCATCTTGGGAACATAATCACACTTTCATAGAAACAGGATCAAACAGATCCATCTTGCAAGATACAATTAAATATAGGCTACCTTTTCATTTACTTAGTCACCATTTAGAGCCTTTACTAGTTTATAATCAACTTAAACGAATGTTTAACTACCGTCATAGTGTAACTCTAAGTGACCTTTCTGCTCACGCCCAATATGGAAATAAGCCGCTAAAAATTGCAATTACTGGAGCAACAGGTGGTATAGGTTCATCATTAAGTTCATTTTTACTGTCAGGAAATCATCAAGTACTTGCTATATCCCGCTCGATTCGGCCATCGTCTACTCAACTCGCCTCCACCAATATTCAATGGAACCCAAATAAGGGAGAATTTAACTCGTCAGCTCTTGAAGGTTGCGATGGAATAGTGCACCTAGCTGGAGCCTCTATCGCTCAGGGACGCTGGACTCCAGAGCAAAAGCGAAGAATTATTGAAAGTCGAGTACAAAGCACCAAAACCTTAGCAACTTGGATTCGCTCGCTTAATCAACCACCTAAAGTTATAGTATGCGCCTCGGCTATTGGATTTTATGGCTCACGAGGAGACGAAATACTTGATGAAAAAAGTAGCTCAGGAACGGGGTTTCTAGCTCAGGTTTGTAAAGAATGGGAAGATGAGATTCAAAGACTAGAGAATTGTGGCAGTAGAATTGTAACTTTACGAATAGGCACAGTGCTTAATCCTGCACACGGTGCGCTAAGTACGCTATCAATACCGTTTCGTTTAGGGTTAGGTGGCAAAATAGGTAATGGTAAACAGTGGATGAGTTGGATTTCACTTCCCGATCTTCTACGACTGATTTATCACGCTCTCTCAGACGAGAGAATGCAAGGAGTGGTTAATGCGGTATCACCTGAATCAGTTACTAACGCAGTATTTACTCAAGCTTTAGGCAACGCTCTTAAAAGACCCACATTATTACCACTTCCTGCTGTTGTTACACGAATTCTCTTTGGGGAAATAGCTGATGAACTTTTGCTGAGTAGCACTAGAGTTACACCTTCAGTCGCTTTAGCGAGAGGTTTTAAATTTGAATTAGCGCAAATCGATGCTGCTCTTACTTTTCTTTATGGACGCAAAGCTATCACCTCTAAAGACTAATTAAAAGTTACTCGTACGGATGAGTCCTCACAATAAACGCTTGCGTCAACAAACTTGAAAGCATCACAAAATTCTTGTGCATCATTTTTGGTATCCCAGACGGTATTCCATACTACTACATCTATATCGCCTCTATCTGGCGTGGCTAATTTGTAAAGTACAATTGTGTCCCCACCCCACCCAGCAGCAGCGTTTGCGGCTTTAACTCGGTCTTGATTAAAAGCGGTTAGAACTAATGAAGTAATAAATTCACCAAGGGTGTCTCGAAAAATCTCCCTTGAGCCTTCAGGAAGATGCGCTGTGTGAGCCTCTACTGTTTTAGGCGCTTCAAAGGGATACTTATCTTTTGGATGAAGAATCTGCTCTGTACTTAGAGGGGGATTTTTAAAAGCCTCGGTTAGAGACTGATATCCATTACGATTCAAAAGATTATGAGCAAAGCGAAATCCACTCGAGTAGGGAAAACTAATTATGAATTTTAAACTTTCTGGAGCTTTAATAGCTCCCATGCTTAAACCACCAAAAAACAAATTTTGTAACAAAAATTTTTCTGTAGATTTAAGTGACGCTACTTTTTGGCCTCCAGCCAAATTACTTGTATAATCTAGCATAACCGCTGTAGCATCTCCCTCCACTAAAGCCGACCTAGCGAGAATGCTATCTGTGGTACTCGTTTTTTGATCAATAAACTTCTCAAGATTAAAGTGCTGGTCTTGTAAAGCATGGGTAAGTTCATGGACTGAAATAGCTGGCTGTAGCATTTTAGGCCACCAGTCTGCCATCACATAATGCTTGGCTTTAACATCATAGTATCCAGCAATTTGAGAAAGATAAATCTCTGACAAACCCTGAGTATAATTGTAATCCGTAGGAATCAGCCTTAGCTTCTTAAAGATTCTCTCCTCAAAATTCATTCTATTCGAGAAAACTTCCTCTTTTATTGTAACAGAGATAAATTCTCTAATCTCTGGCTTTGACTGAACAATGCAGGGCACTTCTTTAACTGGAGTAAGATTCCTTATACTACTAGCTGTAGCTAAAGCTTCACGAGCTACAGCACATGGCACTTTAGCCTCAGCCTCTGAGCTAAGATATGTAAAGACCAATAAAGATATTAAAAAGTTTCTCACTAAGAAAAAACGTAATGATACATAAACTTAAGCCGTTGTATTCTAAATGATGGTATAATTTTGATTATTAGTTCTTTCTTGTAATACCACCTTAGGTTGTCTTAGGTAGGTATTGCTAATAGGAAGGCTTGCATTAGTTGATGTTGGTGGTCGAGGTGATGGTGATTGGGTCATTTTAGGTAAAGTATTGGAGCTCGAAGCCTGATTCGAACCTTCTGGTTTCCTACTTGGATCTGTACCAGATGTTATATCGTTAATTAACTTAGACACGATAGATTCAATTGTATTTAATTTCTTATTATTACTTGCGAATTCTTCATTTAGCTCTTTTCTTTTATCGTCAGAAAGATTGTCACGCTTAAGAGCTAAGGACAAATCCTCTTGATAAATTTTAAGCCATTCCCGATAGGATGAAACATTTTGTGAACTTGGAAGTTCTATACCCACACGATTTTGAGCTTCTTTTGGCCCAATGTAAACTGTTAGTAATTTACCTAGGATTTGAGTTTTAGCTGGCGAAAAACTAGGATTTTCCGAAGCATTTTTTAGTAGATTTATCAGATTTTCATAACTTGAAATTATGTCTTTAACTAATTCTCTGCGCTTATCAAGCAATACATAGAGTAATTCTATATTTCCTTTTTGATCTTCTATTCCCTGATTTAATTTATGGTATTCTTGAACTGACGTTAAAATAATCGAGTTAACTTTTTCTATTTGTTTTGTAAATTTATTGGCTTTAATCTCGGGCTGGTCTATAGGTACCGTTATTTCATTAAGTGGCTTGTATTCAGGTATCTCTTGCTTATACGCTTTTCTAGCAGCTTCCTGAATTTCGGCCAACTGCTTAGACAGCCTCTCCTCACTTTTTCCGAGCCCGCTTTGTCCAAGAAGTTCATTAATCACCCGTTTTGAATCTTGGATCAGTTCCTGATGTGTATTCACGGGATTTTTTTTGATACTAAATTTATCTAACTACTTGAAATGAATGCTGTATGCGTAGCACTGCCTTGTGCTAGCTTTAGACTCTCATCTAAAGCTAGCTCCTAACCGCTTCACCTGCCGAGTGGTAGTTCTATTATTAGCTAGATTCTTTTAGTACAAAAATTTGTTTCATTCATTAAGGGGTTTCGGAACGACGTAAGTAAGCAACTAAATGTGCCAAATCTTGATTAGGAGTATTTTTAACACCAACCATTATTGAAAAATTTTCCAAAGCAGCCTTTAGCTCGCTCATTTTTAATGTATTACCTTCTTCAGGCTCAGCTCCAGGGAAAAGTGAACCCACCTGATGACAAACCTGGCACAAATCTTTATATAATTTGTCTCCAGACGAGACGTTAGCTGAGATATTAAGGGGAATACCAAATCGTTCTTTACCGCAGCTTGTAACAGACTTATTTGCTCCTTCAAAATAACTTTGACAGGTTATAGGAGTTGCAGTTGGAGACGGTGCTAATGTTGGAGTAGTTGATACTACTATTATTGGAGTTGCTTCTGTAGTTGGAACGGGAGAAACTGTCGGTGTAATCACTAAATTAGCACAAACTGTATTTTCATTCTTAATTTTTACTCGTAATACTTTAATTCGATTAAGAAGAACTTTCTTTTTCTTACCTGATGCCTTGCGAGCATTTTTTTGTAATGTCACAAGTTGACTTACTAATGAGCTAAATAACGTTGTCTTTCTAACTGTACCTGGAATCCATTTATCTTGTACAAGTCCGCAGATTACAGTCTTTCCCTGTTGGTCTAACACCTCTTTAATAGAACTTTCATCAAGTTGTATAATTTGCGGGCGCCGACTCCGAGCAAGCGACGGTGCTGACACAATTAAAAGAACTACACAACACAATGAAACAGCAAATTTTCTATTCATGAGCTTATCTCACTGATTTTAAGAGGTCTAATTTATTTTGATGGCTTCTGAGACAAAATGCCCCAACTCAACCGAACCAACCAAAGAAAAGAGTTCGGCATCAACATAAAAAATCTTAAACATTTGAAATAAGGTAGAACCTACCTGCCATTTAGCATAAGCTTTTGTTTTAAATTAAGTCTTTCTAAGGCTATACATAACCCATCAACAACTTATACGAATGTCCTAACAATGACTTCAAAAAATAAAGTTCTTGCCCCTTCAAACTTTGAAAATCCAATAACAACGCCTCGAGGCAAATACTTAAGTATTCAAGAAGCAAGTATCAATAATCTTAAAAATATCTCAGTAGAACTTCCTCACGATACAGTTGTAGCAGTAACTGGGCTATCAGGTTCCGGAAAATCTTCACTTGTATTCGATACTATATATGCTGAAGGCCAACGACGTTATGTTGAAACATTTTCTCCGTATACACGACAATTTCTCGATAAAATCCGTAAACCAGCCGTACTGCGCATAGATGGTGTTCGACCCACTATCGCTATACACCAAAGATCTCGTGTGCATAGTGCAAGATCAACAGTAGGTTCTTTAACAAATTTACACGATTATTTAAAACTTTTATGGGCTAATTTAAGTGAAGCTTCATGTATCTCATGTAATACCCCACTTCCTCGTTGGACAGCATCTCGAATTACTATAGCGATACAAAAGCTTGCTTTACTGCGAGATCCACAAGATACAATTCTTATTTGTGCTCCATATCTAATTTCATCACCTTCAAATCTGACTGAAGAAATTGAAAGATTACGAGTTTTAGGTTTTTCTAGATTTTATAATCAAACAAAAAAAGCTATATGCTCGCTAGATGATAATGAAATTATCATCTATGACAATAAAATTGCCTCACCCTTGTACATTGTTATTGAACGAATAAAAGGAAGGTCGCTTGCCGAGAATAGAATATCTGAAGCTGTAGAACATGCGCGTCAGCTCGGACAAAATAAAGTATCATTATTTGTACTGAATACTACAAGCTTACTAGAGAGCGTTCATTTTGAAAATAAAAATACCTGCGTAAGTTGCCATTCAGAAAATCCATCTTTAGCAATCCCACATCCGCATCTTTTTACATTTTCTCATCCATTAGGAGCTTGTCCACAATGCAAAGGTTTTGGCAGGCTTTTAGAGATTGACGTTAATAAGTGTATTCCTGATCCTACTCTTAGTATCCGTGAAGGAGTAATAGCATGCTGGAATGGTGCAAGTGCCTCATCTGAAAAAAAGGCACTCATCAAATTTTGTTCCAAAACTGGCATATCACTTGATACTCCTTGGTCACTTCTTCCCAAAATCCAGCGCGATCAGATCCTTAATGAAAACACTCGCTCTTTTTGTGGAGTTCTTCCGTGGTTTGAGTGGTTAGAAAAAAAAACTTATAAAATGCATGTAAGGATTTTTCTAGCTCGGTATAGATCTCCACGAATATGTAATACATGCAACGGCACCCGCTTTTCGCAAGCCTCAATGAATTATAGATTGGGTAATTTAAAAATAAATGAAGCATCAGATATGCCGATAGGAGAGCTTGAAAATTGGCTGTCCATTACTTTAAAAAGTCTAAAGGAACTTCCACGCGATCTAAAATTTGTGGTTGAAGCTACATCCCTCAAGTTACAATTCTTATCGAAGCTTGGTTTAAATTATCTTACTTTAAATCGACCCTCTCGAACCTTATCTGGTGGAGAAATGCAAAGAGTTAATCTAGCTGCTGCCCTTGGAACTGAGCTTACATCTATGCATTTTATTCTTGATGAGCCATCTATTGGATTACACCATCGTGATACCAACCAACTAATTTCAGTTATTCAAGAACTATCAGCAAAAGGTAATTCAATTACCCTTGTGGAACACGATTTAGGCGTAATATCTTCCGGCGAATATGTACTGGAACTAGGACCAGGCTCAGGGTCTAAAGGTGGATCAATTATAAATTTTTCACCGACAGCAGAATGGCAACGACCATCAATTCCTAATTATTCTGCTACACACACCACCAACATTCCATCTCAAAAAACCCCTTGGCTACACATTAAAAATGCTTCGGCTCGTAACTTAAAGAATATCTCCGTTTCAATTCCCTTAAATACTTGTTGCGTACTTACTGGTGTCTCAGGAAGTGGGAAAAGCACTTTTGTGCATGAAGCTCTCGTACGAGCCTGGCAAATGAGCCGTAATCATCAACAACAATGCAATCATAAATCAATAACAGCAGTAAATGTAAATTTAGTCGAAGATTTGCTCGCTGAAAATAAGGATGATGCGCCTTTAATAACTGAACCTATAAATAATTTAAGCGCGATACCCGTAGTGGACGGATTTGAACACATTAATGAGCTTACCGTAATTGATCAAAATCCTCTTACAAAAAGTCCTCGCGCTAATATAGCCACTTATACTGGTCTATGGGGTCACTATAGAACTGCCTTTGCATCAAGTGAAAATGCAGTTTCCCGCGCTCTATCTCGCTCATCCTTTTCCTTTAATGTTGAGGGAGGTAGATGTCCTAATTGCAAGGGCGCAGGTGCAACAAAGGAAAGTATGCAATTTCTTAGTGATGTAATTATACCATGTGAGATATGCAACGGAGAGCGCTTTCTTCCATCAGTACTGTCAATAACCTTGGATGGCAAATCTGTCGCTGATGTTCTAAAAACCCCAGTAGGTGAGTGCTCTTTATTTTTTGATAGACTGCCTAAAATTAAAGCAACTGTAGACTTACTTTGCTCGCTTGGCCTTGATCATCTTACCCTCGGTCATTCATTAAGTGAGCTTTCTGGAGGAGAAGCTCAACGACTAAAGTTAGTTCCCTTTATAACTTCTGGCTCTAATAATGGGCACACTCTTTTTATCTTTGATGAGCCAACTACAGGGCTTCATTTGCACGATGTTTCTCGCTTAATAAATGTTTTTCGTTTTTTACGAGATTCAGGTCACTCAGTTCTTTGCGTTGAACACAACCTATCACTTATAGACGCTTTTGATTGGGTAATTGACTTTGGACCTGAAGGAGGTTCAAAGGGAGGTTATATACTTGCTGAAGGGACTCCTCAAGAGTTAGCTAACCGAAGCGATCTTGCTACTGGGTTAGCTCTTTCTGAATGGCGTAATGAATGTATAAAAATGCATAAAAATTACGCTAAATCATCTGGTGCTAAAGTTAGTTTAAAATCTCGTCATACTGACATCAGATCAATTGAAATTCGCGGAGCCCGTGCGCACAATCTTAAAAATATTGATGTTGATGTTCCTCTTGGCAAATTCATTGCCTTTACTGGTGTTTCTGGTTCTGGAAAATCTACAATAGCCAAAGATATTATATTTGCTGAAGGTCAAAGACGTTATCTTGATTGTTTATCGCCATACGCAAGACAGTTCATCAAGGAGTTATCTCGACCTGATGTTGATTCTATCAAAAATTTATTGCCTACAATATTTGTAGCACAACATACATTTCAGCCTAGTAGCTTATCTACTGTTGGTACACTCTCAGAAACCTACCACTATCTTAGACTTTTATTTGCGAAAACAGGTGTACAATATTGCCCCGAACATCCTAACACTATTATCTCTGGTTCATCTTCTAAAGACCTAATGGAAAGACTGGTCGCCTTTGATGCCCCTATACGTTTACTTGCTCCAGTAATTAAAAATAAAAAAGGTCATCACAAAGCTACAATTTTGCGCGCAATAAATGGTGATATTCAGGAAATTAGAGTCGACGGTATTTTTTGTCGGCCTGGGTCTGTAGCTGAGGGTCTTTCACGTCATAAAGCGCATACTATCGAATTCGTGGTAGCAAAAATTCAAAATCCTCGCCTGTCGATTGATCTGCTCGAACAAGCGATAAATGACGGTCTTGCCTTAAGTAATGGTGAACTACTTGTGATTACCTCAGAAAGTGAAATACTTTTAAGTACAAACCGAGCATGCCCGCAGTGTAATCGAGGTTTCTTCTCACCTGATCCTGAGGATTTTTCTTTTAGTTCCAAAAGAGGGCGCTGTAAATCCTGTCACGGTACTGGTCTTACACGAACAGGGAAAGAATGTGGAGTATGTCTTGGGGAGCGAATTAGCTCTGCTGGACGATCTGTTAAACTTGGGGATATCAGTATTGGTTACTTATCAAAGTTTTCAGCCAAAAATGCCCTAGAATTTATAAAAGGTTTAACTTTTACTGGGCGTGCGCAAGAACTAGCAACGCCAATTATTAAGGGTATTACCGAACGATTAGAAACCTTATGTAATATAGGTCTTGAATACTTAAGTTTAAACAGATCATGTGAAACCCTATCAGGAGGAGAACTTCAACGTCTCAGATTAAGTGCTGCTCTTGGCTCTCCTTTAACTGGTGTTTTATATCTTTTTGATGAACCAAGTGCTGGACTTCATCCCAGTGATAATACGCGAGTTCTTGAAATGCTTACAAAATTACGAGATTCAGGCAATTCTGTAATAATGATTGAACATGATCCGACTAGTATACTTGCGGCCGATCATGTCATTGATGTTGGTCCAGGCGGAGGTAGGGAAGGTGGCGAAGTTATATGTAATGCATCGCAAAGTGAATTTCGTCGATATACTAAATCTGTTACAGCTAAAGCAATTTGTTCATACTTTAATTCACTCGATAATTCTTTAAAAACTTGTTCCAGTAAGAAAGAATTAGCTTACTCAAATAATAAAATTAATTCGGAAAAAATTAGTAGCGTAACAGTAACTACAAATGGTGTTGGAAATGTAAAAAAAGGAAATTTATATTTTCCATTAAATGCAATAACCGTTATTTCTGGTGTGTCTGGTGCAGGTAAAAGTACTCTTCTTTATCGCATTATTCGAGATACCCTAAAAAACTGCGAGAAAATTATTGAGAAAAATAGCTCTATCTTTGAGTGGAATTACAAGGGGAACAATATTTCCTCTCCCCAAAAAATTGAACGCGTGATTGAAGTTGATCAGAAACCTATAGGCAAAAATGCCCGTTCAACTCCGATATCTTACCTAAAATTATTTGACGACTTTAGAAAGCTATTTTCGAGCACGCTTGACGCTCGAGCTAAGGGATTTGATGCTTCTTTTTTCTCCTACAACTCAGGAAAAGGAAGGTGTGCCGATTGCCATGGTCTCGGGGTTTGTCGCCTTGAGATGAGCTTTCTTGCTGAGGCAAAAGTAATATGTGACACCTGTGACGGAACTCGATATTCAGAGCAAGCTAGAGCGATTAAATTTGCAGGACTATCAATTGCAGATCTACTCAAACTTACTTTTACAGAGGCTAAGACTCTTTTTGCCAATCATCGAAAAATTCATCAAAAGCTGAGACTAACCTGCGAACTCGGATTAGGTTATCTCACGCTTGGACAAGATTCATCAACTCTTTCGGGAGGTGAGAGTCAACGGCTAAAACTTGTGGCAGAACTCAGTGCATCACAGAGAGGTCATACTCTGTACCTTTTAGATGAACCTACTACCGGACTCCACATAAGCGATGTTCAGTGTTTAATTAAGACCTTAAGACAATTAGTAAACATGGGAAATACGGTTATTGTAATAGAACATGAAGAGCAGGTAATAACTACAGCGGACTATATCATTGAGCTTGGACCTGGAGCAGCTATGAATGGAGGCAAAATGATCTTTTCTGGTTCGCCAAAATCTCTTTTAGGTTCAAAAACTCCGTGGGGTGAAGTGCTTAGATCGAGATATAAGGAAAGTATTAAAGTTGCTTAAGTTTTTATTGTAGACACAAAAGTTATTCGGAGCCCTGTTCTTGCTTCGGTTTAACTTGAAGAGTTACTTTGCCGTTTTTTACAACTACTGCCATGCTCACTTTTTTCACTCCGAGTTGCTCTTTTACAGCCTGTGCTCGTTTTACTAAAATTTTTTGAAATGAATCAAATGTAAGATTTTTGGTGTTCTTACCTGATTGTTCTAGTGCATCACGATAATTAGAGAATAAATCTACTATTGCTTTAGGAGCACCGGCTCTTTCAAGTGCTTTAAGATCTTCAGCTGCATACCGAGCCCGCATCTCTGCTTTAAAAATATCTTTATGATATTTCCCTTCCTCTTTCTCGCGTAAAACTCTTTTCCAATAGTCATTATAAGATTTATACCGATATTCAAGAGTCCTAAGTAAATATCGTTGAGATGGTCTGAGGAAAGGAATACCTCTTATTGTTCTCATTTTTCGTACAGTATCCTGATGAAGCTTATCAGGAGGTTGTACTACAGTACCCATAAAATATTGTTCATAACGAATTTTTAATTCGCTAATCATATCCTCAAATTTACGTAGCTCTTCTTCAGCATTCTGTGTTTTATTGGATGAATTATTTCCTGAACGCACCATCGATATTTTGGAGGTAAGTGGGCATTTTTGCTCTTTCTACACGATTCATCGTATTAATCTGTAAAAAAGTTAATGAAGGAGAAATAGCTTCATGAGCAACATACCCATCGCTATCGTCGTATTGGCTGCAGGAAAAGGCACTAGAATGGGAGGTGAACTACCTAAAGTCACAGTAAAAACTCGTGAAGCTCCGCTTATTCATCATGTTCTTTCTACAGCTAGCATGCTAGCGCCGGAGCTTGTGGTCATAGTGACCGGATATATGAAAGAAGTAGTTGAAAAAACTATAGAAGATGGTATCAAACAAGGAATTTTTTCATTTCCTCGATTATCATTTGTAGTGCAAGAAAGCCAGATGGGAACTGGCGATGCGGTAAGATGTGCTTTACCCGAATTAAATAATTTTGAGGGAATCGTACTTATTTTATGTGGGGATGTACCTCTATTAACTCCAGCCACGTTACTGGCTTTATGTAATGCTCATTATAACCATAACAATACTATAACTGTTTTGACTTTTTCTCCTTCTATAACAGGAAGTTACGGTCGTATAGTTCGTAATCCTATAACGCATGAAGTATTAAAAATCGTTGAATTCAAAGACTGTACAGCTGAAGAGCGAGTCATTACTGAAGTGAACTCTGGTGTATATGCAGTGGACAGCTCATTTATCGGACCTGCTGTTAAGAATCTGCAGAATAACAATTCACAAGGAGAGTATTATTTAACTGATATAGTATCTAGAGCAGTCAATGAAGGTCAGAGAGTAGGCACCTATCTTGGAATAAATTCAAATGAATTCCTTGGAGTTAATTCTCAACTAGAGCTTGCTGAGGTAGACCGCATACTTCTTAATGAACAACGTAATCGATTCATATCAACTGGAGTGATCCTTGAAGCACCTGATACTTTTTTTGCTGATTCGTCCGTAGTTATTGCTTCAGGTGCTCGAGTAGGACCAAACGTAATTTTGAAGGGAAATACGACTATTGGTGAGGGAGTAGTCATTGAAGGCAGTGCATTAATTATTGATACTAAAATAGACGTTGGGGCACTCATTAAGTTTGGTGTTCGTGCTGAGTCCTCATATATCGGAGTAAAAGCGAGCGTAGGTCCTTTTGCTCACTTGCGCTCCGGCTCTTTTCTCAATGAAAAAGTTAAGGTTGGTAATTTTGTTGAGACTAAAAATGCAGTCTTGTATGAAGAAGTAGCTGCTAGCCATCTTTCATATCTTGGTGATTGTGAAATAGGAAAAAAGAGTAATATTGGAGCAGGAACTATTACCTGTAATTTTGATGGAGCAAATAAGCATCAAACTAATATTGGCGAAAATGTTTTCATTGGCAGTAATTCTTCCCTTATCGCACCGATAACCGTAGGGAGTGGTGCTACTATAGGTGCTGGTTCAGTAATTCAAAACAATGTTCCAAGTAAAGCTCTAGCCGTAACAAGATCTCCCTTAACACTCCGCGCAGAATATCAACGAAAACAAAAACCCCCCACCCCCTGAAAATAGTGTCAGAGACCCCCCTAAAAATAGTGTCAGAGACGCTGTGGTGCCAGGAGCGAGGAGAATATCTAGCAACTTATTGCGAAGTCTCTCGAGTATAAGAGGAAACATTGTCGTTCTCATTACTCAGGAGTTTGTAATAT
>JBIKUX010000048.1:0-6877 GCA_044347345.1 Bdellovibrionota bacterium
AAAAGGAATTTTCCTGACTTGCTAGTACACGTGCAGCAGCATGAACTACAGCACCTATCCTTATTGCCGCCAAGACAGCTTCATTTGACATTCCTTTCGATCTTAATAGAGCAAGATGCGATTCTATACACCGGCCACAACCGTATACAGCAGACACTACAAGGCTCCAAAGCTCAAATAATTCAGAGTCTTCCCCCTCTTCCCTTCTCATTCCGCTCATTCTAAGACGAGCTGGTGCCTTAGAAAGGTCTTCATCTTGAGCGAGATGAAGAAAGCGGTAATAGATATTATTCATAGACATTAGAGCAACTGCCGTTTCTACAGCTTTATATTCCCCCTCTGACAAATGAATCTTTGCTTCTTCTCTAATATGAGCAAGAGTTACTGCCTCTCCCACCGCAAGGGCTGTAGCAAGAGCACATCCCCAACGAGCTACCAGAGACAGTTCTATCTGATCAAGCACAGTTCCCAAATTGAGCCTAATATCCTTAGCAAAATCGGGAATACTTTCTCTTAAAGCTTGAAGTCCCACTTTCCTCTTTTTTCTTTTTTCTACTGACTTAATTCAATACCAATGCAGATGACTTTTACATAATCTGCATTGGTCAAATTATTTTGGTTAATTGTATAAATTAACTATTCTGAATACTGCTATAACTTTATTGTTTCCTGACCTTTTTGCCAATTACATGGGCATAATTCGTCACTCTGAAGCGCATCGAGAACTCGCAGTACTTCGTTAGGATTACGTCCTACTGATAGATCAGTTACAGAGACAAAACGAATAATACCTTCAGGATCCACGATAAATGTTGCACGCTGAGCTACCCCTGCGTTAGGGTCAAGTATGCCTAATTCTTGGCACAATTCACGCTTAATGTCGGATAGCATCGGTATTGGAAGATCTCTCAAATCCTGATGGGATTCTCGCCAAGCTCGATGAACAAACTCCGAATCCGTACTTGCGCCTAAAAGAACGCAATCCCTGTCGTGAAACTCCTTTGCTAGCTTACCAAAAGCGGCAATCTCAGTGGGACAAACAAATGTAAAATCCTTGGGCCAAAAAAATACCGTAAACCACTTACCAGACATCTCTTCGCTAGAAATTTTTTTGAAAGCTTTTGATAAATCTGGAACTTTATCAACTGTTGCAGTTAATTCAAAACGAGGGAATTTATCGCCTACACCTTTCACAAAAGCCTCCAAAAAACTTTGCTGTTTAATTAATATTACACTCTCAAGAGAGTACTAGCTTAAATCTCAAGCGCAAGTATTTCTTTCATACTTCGAGCTGCTCGCCGACGATGAGAATCAGGGTCGGCACCAAAATCTTTTAGTTCTGCAATAGTATGAACTTCTCCGTTTGGAACAAATAATGGCTCATAACCCCAACCCTTTTGACCACGTGGTATAGTACCTATAGTCCCTTCAACAACTCCTTCAGTATGGCTAAACTCACCACATGGTCGGTAAAATACTAAAACAGTTCTAAACAAAGCTTTACTAAATGAAACTCCATTTTGAGCCATTAGTTTTACTAATTCAGTAATTCTATTCTCCTCAGTAGAAGCAAGTCTTGCAGAATAAATCCCGGGAGCTCCACCTAAACAGTCAACCTCTAAACCTGAATCATCAGCTAATACTGGCAAACCCGACCACTTAGAAAAAGTTTCCGCCTTGAGTAAGGCATTACCCAAATAAGTATCAGCACTCTCTTCAACTTCAGGAATAGCACCGTACGATGTACCAAGCTCCTGAGGCGTTATAAAAGATAATGGAAGCGAATTAAACTCTCGGTAAAGCTCTAGCAATTTATTGCTATTAGTAGATCCAATAAGAATAACTGAATCAAACTTCATGAAAATAACCAGTAAAAAGTTAAAAGATAAATAGGCTGACGAAAGTTTAATATTTTTGTGATATAAATAGTTTCATAATTGTTTTTTATGTTTTAGTTAATCCTCTTACATGCACTACATAAGCTGCTAGCCCAACTAACAGTAGCGAACCCCAAGCTAAAGGCTCAGCCACCAGAAAATAACGATGTCCAATGCCTGAGGCAAATATATAACCAGATTCAGCCTCAGTAACAAAACGCGCGACCTTCATTGATATCACCCATCCTGAATGGAGACCGACGCACAAAAGAAGTGACCCTGTAGTACGCACAACAAAACACAGGATCATTCCAACAAAAAAAAGACCGATACTCGCACCTCCCACACCTGCTGAACCCATCCGATCAATAACGGCAAAAAAATAATTGATCCCAGCAAATGGATCCCATCCCTGATAATTAAAATCTTTTACTGGAGCTATAAAATGAACAACTGCATAAAGTATGCTTGAAATTACAGCTGCTGGCCAAAAAGCAAATCTCTCTGCGAGACGATTCAGGAGAAGGGAGCGAAAAAAACTCTCTTCAATGCACGAAATTAGTAGTGCTGCTGGAATCACCCAAGATATTTTCCACCAGAAATCTTGGCGAATTTGGGATACCCATCTTAACTCACCATCACCTACCGCAAAAAATAACACTGCTGCACTAGTAATTAGTGTAATACAAATACCGGTCAAGATAAGACGAAATTTATATACTAAAGAACCCTTAGTGAGGGCTACAAACATTTCTTGCAGGGAAAATTGTCGCCTTAATACAAAAATTATAAGCGCGGCTAAGGCCATTGCAACGCGGTCAAATACTCTGGAAAAAGGCCATCCAAACCTGTCAGGAAAAAACAACTCTATTAATGATACCACTAGCGGAGTAAGAGCCAATGCACCCACTAGGGAACCGATTACCAATAAACAAAATGTCTTTATCATGAGATAGTGGAACCAACATAAAAGTGATTGAAAATTTATTTTTACTCTCTAGCGCAAGACACCAAAACAATGCCCTTTTCTCCAGTGAATTGGTCTTTGCCCTTACGCCCTTCATCTACTATTTCTGCTAAAGGCACAATCTCAGCAAATTTAGCATCGTAAAAAACAGAACTTTCTAATATTAAAAACTTATCGCTTTTATAGCCTTCAGAACATTCCAAAATCGCCCTCTCCGGGGAAATAAGACGAACCTCGCGCCTTAAATAATAAAGAACTGGATCAAGATATTCATCATTGCGCCTGCGGACAGCTTCCAAATCAGCATTTATCGGCACTAATTCATTAATAGCCTGTGCAGCTGCTCGATGTGGCTTTAAGGCGGCTTTACACCCAGTAATGAAAATAAGAGTCCAACTAAGAACAACTGACCAAGCAACTACACCATAAACTCTCTTTTTAATATCTATATGTAGCGGTAATGTAACACTCATGCGCCAAAGGAGCCAGCAAGATAAGCTAGTTGTTACGACCAAAAAAATCTGAAATCTCGGAATATATTCCATCAAATATTTTACTAGATTTGGGTATTTAGTTAAATTTAGCCATTTTATTACCTCAAGAGTGACTAAAAAAATTACAACTGGTAACCACCACGCACAGAATATTTTATCCAAGATTTGAGTAACAGTTAGACCCACTGATCTTTTTTTACAAATCATAGCCAAAAAGCCTAAACCAATCGAACCATAAAGCGCCAAATACACCGCTACAAAGGGAACAAGGGGTAAAAGATAAGAGTGTCTCTTACCAGCAGCTACAGAGAAAAAAGCTATTCCTGAAATTAAAGAGACTACTAAACCCCATCCTGCTCGATAAAAACTTTGTACTCGAAAATCGGTATAATAACTTCTATTTCTGTACCATCTCACAGCAAGACAGCTGATTGTAGCTAACAACAGAATAGACCATGGAAAAAACCCATGCAGAAATGAGGGAAAATAAAACCACCAAATCTCATTATTTATCTCCTTGGCTCCCAAGATACGATCAATATTTTCGAAAAATAATTGCCGTTCAATAAATACCTGGCCACCACGATAAGCAGCCGAAAAGTACCAACTTAGGGGCAATATCAACCACAACCATGACCAATCCGGACGTAGATAAACTCTTAAAGTAGTGCGTACCCCGATCACTGATATCGCAAACGAGCCAATCAGGATCACCGGCAAAACAATTCCCAAAGGACCTTTGGCAAGAATAGCTAAAGCTGCACCTAGAAAAAAAATATGAAGATATTTTCTGCGAGGATACCCCTCTAAGGCACCGAAATTTATCACCGATAATCCCCCGTACAGAGACCAAGTGATACATGCCGTAAAAACCATATCGACTCTTGCATCAATAGCTAGTCGAATAAAATGATAACTAGACAAAGTAATCAGGATACTCCGCCAAATATATCTTTTTTCAACCTGTTGTTCGTCAGTCAAATTAACTCGGTGAGCTGTAGCCATCTGCGCTGTAAGCAAAGCTATTCCAACCAGCATTAATCCAGATGCTAATAATGATACAAGCCTTACCATGCCGGGCTCAGCACTACCGAATACTAAAGCAAAAGGCAAAGACAGCCAGTGAGTAAGAGGTGGTTTAGACGGCACTAGGCCATTTCTGATGGGGAGAATCCATTCTCCCGTTCGCTGCATTATGTCAACAATGTGGACTTCACGTGCCTCTGAAGAACCTGCGATGCCAGCAAAAAAAAGGCACGGTAATACCGCACCAAGCCAAATTAGTATTATTAGTACTACTCCTCGAGGAAGAGGCAAACACAACTCCTTTTATGCAACCGCAAACAATCGGCTACTACGAGCCTCGCTAGTCTTTTTAGCACGAGGCCTGCGACGTCGTATATTCCTACGGCTTATAATATTAGCCCTAGCATCATCTTCATCGAGATTAATCTCGCAATTCTTTAAATGTGGCAGATGTTTAGCTATTTCCATTCCTAATATACGAAGTGCTCGCTTTTTTACTCGAGATATATGACACCGGCTGTAGCCTAGTGAATCAGCTATATCAAGAAGTGGATGCTCATGGAAGTATAAACGCTCAATAACCTCTTGTTCTAATTTGTCGAGCTTACTTCTCGCTGAGGTCATAATTCTGGCTACTTGTATTTTGTATAGCTCATCGTCAGGACTAGTCTGGCCATCACCATACAAAGCACTAACAATATCGGCTATTTTTGGTGCTCTAGTCTGGATTTGCGATGTTGACGAATCGTCAACCTGAGCTGCGTAACCTGTTACTTCCTGATCTTCAAAACTAGGAATAACGCTATCTTGTACGGCTCCTGCTACAGCTCTAATGAGGTTCCCACGGAGATGAAAATACATAAATGTCATGAAGCTTGCTCCTTTGCTGGGATTGAAACGTCGTACTGCTTCACATAAGGATAAATCCACAACACTATCAACCTCTTGAAGATCGAGCCTAGCATGCCATTTTCTTAAAATACTTCGCGACAACTTTCTAGCTTTGAGTCGATATTTTACCACTAGGCTACTACGCTCTTCTTCAGATAAAGTTTCAACTGAAGCTTTGGCAGAACCCAATAAGGCGAATTCACCAGAATCTTGCTGAGAAATTGCTACCTGCGAAGCCGGTACCAGAGATACCACGGTACCTGAAAGTCCAGAAGTTAGGTGTTGCCCAGAATTATCTCTAACTGAAAAGCCAGATATTTTTTTCTTTAAAGACCTAACCATTTCCCTACCTCCCTTGGTATTTGCAAAAACCGTTCGTCCATTCAAAATACAAGTACCTAAAACCTTAAGTACTTTATGTAGCTAATTTAATTTAGTTTTTCCTGTTTAGTTCACAGAAACTGTCAACCGAAACCACTAAACCTTGCTGGTAGACTTCTCTTGCAGAGCTATGCTCCAAACAACTTTATTTCTTAAATCCAATCATCATTTCTCTCAGGTTTAGTTCATCAGAATTCGTAAATACTTGTATGCAAATCCGAGGTTAAGAATAAGAAAGGTCTGCTCTGCTACTTGGATTAATCAATCAGCCACACTACTCTTCTAACGAATATAAAAATTTTTTTATAAATTTTTATACAAATACTCTGCTACAGGTCACAGAAACGAATGCCGACGTAATTTTTAGAAATGTAAATTATAGATTTATATACAAAACACTGTACGCGCCAATTATTAGGTAATGAAAATCACTACGGAGAGAGCTGCTTAAGCATTTGGAATAAAAATAATTATGTAAATGATAATTGTGAATACGAGACAGCGAATTGATTTGAAATTTAGATTAAAGAAAAAAGAAAATAATTACGAAGTTAAAAAAACCTTAGGGTTGTAACCAATCACGCGAGAATCAGTGGAAGATACATCAAGCATAACAAACAATGATGAGAACGAAGTATCACTTAGTATTGAAGCCGCTAATGAATTCGTACTAGAGCATCGAGGCTGGGCCGAGAGTATCGCTCGATCTGTAGCACGAGCTTGGAATCTCGATTGGCAATTAGATGGCCTTGATGGCGCGGCAATGGAAGCGCTAATTTTCTGTGCTCGCCGTTTCAGTCCAGAACGAGGGGTTCCTTTCAGAGGTTACGCTCGGCGTCGTATTCATGAAGCAGCAACCGAAGCTGCTAGAAGATGCCGTGGTTGGAAAAGAAGTGGCGCAGCAATGAATCCTGAAAAACGTCGGGCACGAGAGGTGGCTGTAGGTCTTCTGAATGTTTTTCCAGAGCTACGCGATGGTGAACTCCCTTCAACCGAGAGCGGTGATGCTAGAGGTGCCATACGCCAACTCTTAGTTGGAGCCTCTTTACTAGCATCTTCGAGCGGACTTGAAGCGTCTACTCCTGAAGACTTAGTTGATTACAAAAAAATGGTAACTGTAATTACCACTTATGAAGATATTCACCAACTACTTCTCTGGAAAGTATACTGGGAAGGTCTTTCACTACGTAAAGTAGCAGCAGAATGGGAAACCGATGGGCTAAACGTTATTAGAGAGCATA
>JBIKUX010000006.1:0-109217 GCA_044347345.1 Bdellovibrionota bacterium
TGAAGTAAAACACCTAACATCGGTGTAAATGTGAGCTAGCGAACATTTACTCAACCCCACCCCAAGGGCAAATCATCAGTGACGGTTTTTGGCGGGCTGTGGCGCAGACTGGTAGCGCGTTCCCTTGCGGGAGGTGTTTTTATTAACCGCGAAGCGGGTGAAGTAAAACACCTAACATCGGTGTAAATGTGAGCTAGCGAACATTTACTCAACCCCACCCCAAGGGCAAATCATCAGTGACGGTTTTTGGCGGGCTGTGGCGCAGACTGGTAGCGCGTTCCCTTGGGGTGGGAGAGGTCGGAAGTTCAAATCTTCTCAGCCCGATTTATTAATATTTAGTTATTAATAGTCATGCTAATCTCGCACTGTCTAATGAAATAGGAAAAGAAACCAAGTGCAGAGCCAAAAGATTATTTGCTCTTAAGATATATGTCTAACTAGTAAAGCTGTGGTTCCTGATGGTGACAATCTATACTCAGCCATTCTTCTATTTTTAAATGTAACAACAATCACATCTCCCTGTAGTACCGCAGATATTGCGCCATGCGCGAATATAAAAACTGCTCCTGAGCAGTTAGTGCGCCTGAGCTCAACATAGCCATTTCGTACAACAACATAAGGAGTGCCCTTGGTGCTACCACTGTTAGTCATCGTGCCTCATCAGCAAATTGAGCATTTTTAACCACACCCTTTTAACATATATAGCTCGCATCTATAAAACCGCCTACAAAAAACCGAAAGGTTACTTCCAAGCAGAGACTTTAAGCAGAAACTGTTTTGTTTACGGTTCCCGGTAGTGTGTCGGCGCTTAATTTAAACCTTAGCAAAACCATCTAGCTACACAGTGAATTAAATACACGGTGGATTAAATACGGTTAATTTGACAAAAAGGCCTTGGTGAGTAGCACTATCCGAAAAAACTGATAAACCTAACGATTTTTATAAAATAGCGCTACTCAAAAACCAAGTTACAACCAATATTTTAAACATCCAATATTCATTGAATTCGACCATAACCACGAGCATTTACAAGCCTTTTAATTAATTCTTGATGGAGCTCACACCTTCCTTCTGGCGGATCTGTTTTTGGTAAAAATGCTGTATCTGCCACCCCCATGAATTCCCCCTTTATAGAAAAAGCAACGGGAGGTTCACCCCATGAGCGGAACAAAAGGTAATATCCAATAGCACCCATACAATCAATTTCGCCATTGTTGTGCTTATAATTCTTACGAATTATTCTGCTAATTTTTTTATTTTGCTCTTTCTCAGGTAGCGAAGTGATACTACTTGCGATAAAGATAGAATAAGGATAAAAAAAACCATTTGTTTCATGAGACGAAACAATGGAGACTGCAGTAACCTCAGGAACATTAGGCACGGCATGCAAAAATGGCTTAAAGTCGGATTTATTGCAGCTAAGCGGCACACCGTATTTTACCCACGATTCATAGTCAATTTGGTCAGTAGTCTGAAAAAATACAAAAGCAAATGCATTTCTGCAAGGCGCGTAGCAGCTTTTCATTATAAGATGAATAAAAATACCAGGGCCAATTCCTTCGCGTAAAAATTCCTTTAAATGCCTCATCCCTCTAGTCGGATTTGCATAGCCTATTGCTTGTAAAAAATCGGGTAGCTCTAAACCTGATGATTTAAATACTTCAATGAAAAATTGGCCAATAGGATAATTGGACTGAAGTTTTTTCATGTAACCTCCATGACTATTTCACAATTTATGATTTTTTGAATTAGACGAGATATCGATATCGGCTCAACTAAGCTGTCGAACGTTTCTCAGTAAACGCGCAGCTTGTGCTGACGTTAAGGTCTTGCTCCCAATTTTAATAGTAGCATCTGCTACTGGTATAGCTTGATGCTCTTTTATTAGTTCACCATCAACAGTTAGTCGCAAAGCCGATTCCCCATATTGAAGAAAAAGGTTGTAGCCAACGATCTTACCCATGAACAATGTACGACCCTCAGATTTAGCAAATGCCTCTTGTACTTGTTTTTTTAAGTACCACATCCGGTCAGGCAGCTCCCATTTATGAAAATCATCTGGAAGATAATGAGTGTATCGAGAGTGGCCACCAGTGAAAGCAAATAGAGATATCTGACTAGGAGCCTTTTCTTCGGGAATTGCCTGAAAAAAAGGTCGAAAGATTGCTTTATTTATCGCACTCTTAGCCTCTTCTGCTATTTTTTCCTCCTCTTTAAGGATCGCTAAAGTCTGATTAATCGCTTCTTTAAGTCTGACAGCGTCAGGTGCTAGAGGGCTAGCACAGAGTCGGCCAATGAAAACCTGATCTGGATAACCACCTTGAAGAATTCCATCAAAAGCCCGAACGCCATTGTTTAAGTTACGATAGCCTACAGCCAACACAAACCGCCCAATCGAAAGCTGCGATTTATACAAACACTCTAAGAGAAGCTGGCCTAAAGGATAATTAGATGTTCTATGAACCATGATACCTCCACAAAAAGAAAAAAGGGGCATCACGAAAGTCGGAATATCCTGTTTTTGAGAACTATCTGTTCCCCTCATCTCTTGCGTTTTCGCAAGAAACCACCGTGGCACAAAAACCCTGTGCTCGGTTGGCGTGGAAAAACCCACTTCCTGATGCTTTTTTAATTATACGAGGTTTAGGAGCAAAGTGTCTAGCAAAAAGATATACCACCTAAGTGATGAAAGATTACTAAAAATAAAAGTCCACCAAATTTTACCTTGAAATTTTAACTTATCCTGTCATTCCTCCCTGTCATTCCTCCAAGCTCCTTTTATTTAAGGATATATACCCAGATATCCTTAAATATTATCCTTTGCTCGGTAAGCATTTTAAAGTTTTTACTCATAGATCACCTACAAATGTCTCAATATCATTCTTAATTTGAGCTTACATTGCTACTAGGTCGATACCGGTCAATACTATTTGCATCTATCTATATTTAAGGGCTAAAAATATCAGCCCACACATCCAACTACTAAAATAATCTCTTCAAAAGCATTGTAATTTCGTTCTCAAATGCTATTCCATAAGGCAAATCAATGTTCTGTCTTTGGAGACTTTTTAATTATGGCTAACTTAGCGCCCAATACCCATAGCTATTCGTTTAAGGGGAAAGAGTACATATTACCGTTGGGTCACTTTGATACAAGAGAGGTAGGTACCGCATCCACCCAACATGCAGCACATGCGATTATCATTAAAGGTGCTATTCAATATATGGAAAATCAAAATATCTCTGTAAATATGAATAAATTAAATACCTGGGGTGAATTTGTAACTCAAGCAATAGATAATGGCTTTAGCTACATAAGCAATGAATAACTAATCCATCTAAAGAAAGCTAGCTTATTCGCAGTGGTAGTTTACTGAGTTTTCTTTGTAATGTTCTTCTATGAAGGCCAAGTAATTTAGCCGCAGCACTAATATTTCCATTACAATCACCAATTACCCGATTGATATACTCCCACTCATTCTGTTCTAAAGAGGGTGTGGTTAGATAGTTCGTATTTGGTGCTTCAGTAAGATCGTCTCGTAAACATGCCACTATCACATCAATATCAACCGGCTTTGTAAGATAATGACATGCTCCATTTTTAATAGCCGAAACACTAGTTGCTATGGTACCGTAAGCGGTCAAGATAATTGCTCTACAGTGAGGAGACCGACTAAAAAGGTGAGGAAGGATATCTAAGCCTGATGCAGTACCAATCCTAAGGTCAATAACTGCAAATAATATTTCAGATTCTTCAGCAATAATCCGAAGAGCCTCAACAACGGAATCGGCTTCAACTACAGTATACCCGCGTCGTATTAATGCTTTTGAGAGTCGCTTCCTAAAAATATCGTCGTCCTCTGCCACAAGAATATGATGACGTTTTGTCATTCTGTACCTCTAACTACATAAATCAGAGACTATACCAAAGGTATTGATAAGACTGCTCGTGTACCGTGTCCCAGTGAGGAAGTATAATCTAATGAACCTCTCAACTGACTTGCTACAAGGTCAGCGATATACGCACCAAGACCCATACCGTTTTGCTTGTTAGAATAAAACGGTTCTTTTATCCTAACTAAAGAAATCTCGTCCATCCCGACACCATAATCCTCTACAATAAAGCTGATACTTTCAGTAGTTAAGGCAACACTAAGCAAAACCTTCTTCAAAGGGTCAGTAGCCACTTCTTGAGCTTCAATGGCATTTTTAAGTAGAGCTTTCAAAGCTATTACAATTGAATTAGATTGAACTGTGATTGTGGCTCTTTCATCAACAAAACTACAATCAACACGTTCCATGATTCTATAATCACCACTTAAAACACTCGTTATAATTGACTTCACAGTTATCGCTTGAGGAGATTCACCCTGAATGGCTCCAGAGCCCTCACATAAATCGTGCAATATTCGCTTACATCGCATTACTTCATGTTGCAAGAGTGCTAAATCTTCCTTCATATCTACCGCTGATGCATATTCACCAGAGGTTAGGTCTGCTACTACTAGAGCAATTGTGGCAAGAGGGGTGCCCAGACGATGTGCCGCATCGGTTGTGACTGTAGTAATAATTGCCAATTTTTGCTGAGCATTTACCAGTGCTTGAGCCCTCTCTTCTGAAGCTCGCTTCTCTCTTAGGATACGATCTAAAAAATACGCTACCAAAGCCGCAACCAAAAGATAAGCCCAAAACATTCCTGCAAGATGAGAAGATAAAATACTGCCCGCCTGAATATGGTGGCTATGTATAGCGTCAAGCGGTTTATGCCAAAAAAACAAACATCCGAACGAGAAAGTAGTAAAAACAGTTATACCCCAAGCCCACTGACTACCGAGGAGAACCGCTGAAAGCACCACTTGGACAAGATAAAAAATGCTGAATGGGTTGGTAGGACCTCCTGTTAAATAAAGCAGTGCAGTAATAACTACAACATCTAACACTAGTAGCGTACCAACTAAGTTTGAGCTTTTACTAGTCGAAATATTCGTGGTTATTAGTCTGAAGAGGATTTCACCTAACGGAAAAAACAATAGAACAATTATAAGCTCCTTAACTGGTAATCCTAATCCGCCTTCCCCCTGTGCAATAAAAATTAAAATAAGAGCCGTTATTCCTAAAAAAGCTAGACGCCTGAGTCTTAAAAACCATGATAAAGGCATATAGTATCACTATTTGAATAAGCTCTTTAAGCGCCTTATTTATCCGAGACAAGAATAAGTTTTTCCTTTCCGCGCTTCATCGCCTTTATACAAAGGTCAACATCTAATATGCTAAGACCTATTCTACTGACATCTTTACGATTAATCTCATCCTGGATTTTCTCTGCTAGACGCGCTAAATCATTATATCCATACATTGATGCTACACCCGCGCACTCATGGGCTATTGCTTGAAGCCTCGGCCAATCATTTAAGCGGATAGCAGCTTTGAGCCGCTCAAGATAGACATCTAAACTATCCAAAAATTCAATAATTAACGGAACAAGTTCAGGAGACTCCTCAATTATAGTTGAGACTAAAATATCTTCAATATCGGATAAAATTAAAGTATCACTATCACTAAATAGCTTATTTTTATTGGTTGGTTCTTTAATATTGCTAACATTGCTTGGAGATTTAGAATTCTCAAGATGATGCTGATGTTTAGAATAAACTCCGTGCTTGCCCTCCTTTTGTAAAGGCTCTCTAATCAAAGTTTGCACTGCTAAATCCACTTTAGAGAGAGCAGCATTTATTCTCTTAGTTATTCCCTGAAGACATGCTGCTTCAAGTGCGAAAAAGTGCTCCTCAAGTTCCACTTCCTTATTTATAGAAGCTAAGTTAGCTAACTCCCGTGCCAAAGCACCAGTAGCTTTATAGTCACTATGACTTTCTGCATACAATTTCAGCAATTTGCATTGGTGCGCTAAAGAACCAAAAAAATTGTTATCGTTTAAATGCTTCTGCTCTGGTTGCTTATCATCATTACCAGGAGCAGCAAATATCTGTGACTGAAACGTATTATATTCTTTAATTTTAGTAGCTTCTTCTACATCACCAATAGATTCTTTTAATGTTAAATCTAATGTAGTCGTAGGCACCTCACTCTGAGACTCAACACTATAACTCCGTAAAACTCCTCCGACTGTATTCAGAGCTAAAACACGAGAAAGAGGCTTTAGTAAAATAGGTAGTGTTAAAAATGCATCGCAACCAAACTCTATACATCGCTCAAGCTCAACTTGAGAGGGAGAACTAATGAGAGCTATGATGGGTGTTAACACCCCCATTTGTCGTAGTTGCTGAATAAATATTTTACCACCCTCAAAAGACAGCTCTATATCTATGAATAAAAGGTCAAATTGCTTCTGATAAAGAGCTTGGCGCACTTCATCGCCTGTATGAGCCGAAGTAATATCGAGTTTGGTATGAGCAAGATATGAACGGAAGATCCTCTCATGAACTCGGTCTTTTATACCAATTAATACATTACCTGATAAACATCGATAAACCTCATCTAGAAGAGGATTCTTGTCAAAAATTGGGGGAATTTCCGGATTAACGAATTGTATCTCACCACTTCCAGGTATTTTTTTTGCTGGAATAGCTAACCTAGCTGTAGTACCTATATCTGGTATTGTTTCAATTAAGAACTCTCCACCGAGTGAACGAGCTACCCCAGAAATTACAGATAATCCTGTTCGTATAATACCATCATGTAGTAACACTTCCTCTATATGATCGCTTTTCTCAGGTATTACGCTAAACGATTTATTCGACTTTCTAAATATTGCTCCAGAACCAGTATCACAAGTACGAAGTACTAAGATTTGTTGATTCTGGTCATAATCCACTCTAAGTTCTACTCGGCCATAAACGGTGCCAGACAGCGCATTGCATAAAATAGCTCGTAGTGCTTGGTGCAATTTAGCGCCATCAGAAACAATGCGTTTTGGAACAGGTCGGTCAAATCTAACAGCAAAATGTATTCCTTGTTGCTGAGCAATTTCAGCTATAGAACCTACAGATTCAAATATGATTCTTTCTAAATTTGTTATGCGTAATATAGCTGGTCGTCCTCCAGCTCCGTGCTCAACAGCCTCAGCAAGATCAGAAAACGTATCCACGCAATAGTCGCTCTTAAACTGAATATGACGAAAAAATAACTGCCTATCACTCTCCGACAAAGCAAGATAATTTGATTCCTCTAATGTCGCCCTAATAATTGTAGAGGCCCACCTAAGTTCTCTCTCAGCTCTTTTGACAATTGCTTTAAGAACAGGGTCAGAGCATGGCTGTAATAAACTACTACTTTTACTCTCTTTTGTTTCTAAAATAGATTTAAATGTCGGTTTATAAAAACGGCAAATTCCACTCAGAAAAGACACCAATTCAATAGGTTCAAAGGGTCTCACTAAAAAAAATATACCCGTTTCAGCTACAACAAAAGGATCTAGCTCACTAAGTTCCTCCTTACTAACTGTAACAAGAATCGGTAATGAGGTGCGCTCAACAATTGATCTGAGCTCATCAAGAGTTTGATTATCTAAGACATCATCAACGGGTCGAAACCAAAAAATACCTCTTAGATCAGAAGATTCAAGCTTGATAAAACTATCTGATATCGAACTACAAAAAGAGAATTCAAATCCAAAACGTTCGCCAAACTCTAAAAAATATCTATCTAAATTAGGGTCATCTCTTACCACAAGAATGGTAAAAGAAAATGACTTAGCGGTAGTAATACTGGAATCCATTGTTGCCCTATAGCAGTTCTAGTACACCTTTGATACGACGAGCCAAAACTACTGGAGAAAGACGTTTTGAAAGAAGACTAGATGCCCCATTGTTCAGACAATCAAGCTCATTATCAATATCATCATCAATCGTTAACATTATAACTGGAATATCTCGGGTAACTTTGTGTTTTTTAATTCGTCCCAAAAATTCTTTACCTGTCATTTCAGGCATGGACATATCACACAAAATTAAATCAGGACCATATTCCACAGCTTTATTAAAACCCTCTGCACCATTTTCTGCCTCAATTATTTCTATAAAGTCCTTTCCGAGAAGCGCAGATACCATTTTACGAACACTTTCACTATCATCCACAAGCAATACGGCCTTTTTTTTGCCCTTAGCTTCTTTTTTCATCTCTGGAATTACTACTGACTCTACCGTAAGCTTTTCTGCTACAACCGCAGATACTGTAAACCTTTCTGATTCCGTACGTTCAACCGAAATATCACTAAAATTTCCGTCTATTGGCGCCATAGATATACTCTTTGTAGGGATGACTATTTCTCTTCCATCCAAGGGTCGGCGTAGATTATACTTTTGACCTAAAGAACCCTCTCCACCTAAGACAACATTAACTCCGCTAAACACTCGACTAGAGGATGCTCCTTCTCCATCCTTACCGCGCTGAAGTGAATCTAGTTCAAGATAGGGTAGTAATTCGTCAATTGTTGTTTTCCCCTCACATAAATGATCAATCCCTGCCTCCTCGATTGTTCTGTAGCCGTTATCTCTTGCTACAGCCAATAATTGCTCGTGAGACGCTCCAAGAGCTATCATCTCTGCTACATCATCGATAACATGTAGGTAGCTATACAAACCTAACCTTCCCTTGTATCCAGTAAATGAACATCTCTCGCAACCAGCTCCCTTTTGAAAATTTGGAGATTCAACTTTATGATCTTTTATAATATTGTGTAACTTCTCAATATCTGCCGCTGGTAGTGGCTCAGAACAAAACTCGCAGATCCTTCGAACCAAACGTTGTGCAATAATTCCTATTAAAGCCTGGGAAAAAACAGTCGGATCACCACCAAGTTGAGATAATCTAGTTACAGCTGACAAAGCATCGTTTGTATGAACTGTAGATAAAACCAAGTGACCAGTTTGTGCTGCCTGAAGCGTAGTTTTTAGAGTATCCTCATCGCGTATCTCTCCCACCATAATCACATCGGGATCTTGTCTCAAGATGGATCTTAGGGCAGAGGCGAATGTTACTCCTGCTGTATTATTAACTTGAATCTGATTTATTCCCTTAAACCGATACTCAACGGGGTCTTCAATAGTTGTAATGTTATGCCTCCCGTCATTTAAATGATTGAGTGCTACATATAGGGTAGTAGTCTTTCCAGAACCAGTTGGGCCAGTAACCAGAAACATCTTACCCTTTTTTGTTAGACCCTCGCGAAATCTCTTCTCAACTTGGCTAGGCAATCCTAACTTACTTAAGTCACTACTTAATATTGCACCTCCAAGTACTCGAAGAACCAATTTTTCACCGTAAGACGTCGGAACACTCGATACACGAAGGTCAATATCTTTCTTTGCAATAAGAACACGCATACGGCCATCTTGAGGTTTGCGCCGTTCTGATAAATTCATTCTTGCTAGAACTTTAATACGAGAAACAACATGAGATTGTAGCTTTTGGGGAATAGCAATTATATCTTGTAAGATTCCATCAATTCGGAATCGTACAAGCATGCTCTTTTGACCAGGCTCCATATGAATATCACTGGCTCCAAGATTCACCGCATCTACAAGAATCTTATTAGCCAACCTTATAATAGGCGGTTCTACAGAGGATTGATCCTTAAAATTATCACCCTCCGAATTGATAGATACCAGCTCAATAACTTCCTCAGTCTCGTCAACCTTTAATGGATCAAATTCCTGCTGAGATAGATACTTTGTTAAAAGTCTAAGAATCTTCGTTTCTTCCGCTATAACGACTTTTATTTGTCGACCCAAAATAAACTCAAGGCTCTTTATATTTTCTATTTCACATGGATTAGCAGTTGCTACTAGTACTGAAGCTCCGTCATGAAAAAGCGGTATCAGTCGATTATTCCAACAAATTGAGCGCATAGCTGGACTTACAAAGTCTTTACATTGCAATTTACTTATTGTTTCACTTGAATCAAGATCAACATATGCAGTATTTGTAGTTTTTGCTACAGCATCAATTGCTGCTTTCTCCGAAACTAAGCCTGCCTTTACAAGCAACCTTATTGGGCCTTCATTGTTGCTTGAATCGGGAATACTCTCTGGCTCAGAAGCTAAAAGTCCGTTTTCAATTAAAATTTTTGTAACCAGTCTTATCCCTTTCATCCCCGTTGTAGCTCCTATAGAACTGGGTCAAAAAATTTCACTATTAGCAAGAGCTTCGTCATACGCCCGAAATTGCTAAATAGGTTACTATAGGATGAAAAGTGCCCCTTAACCTCTATACTAAAATAGCCGAATTCCTTATTAACAGTTTATAAAGGGAAAATGGCAAAAAAAAAATCTTCTTCCGGACGGCAATCTACCAACCTTCTTGTTACTGCTGTATCTATTCTACTTGTGAATGCTATCTTAGCCGGTATTATGAAATCAGTTAATAAGATTTCTGCAGATGCGGATTGTCAGAAAACGCTATCAAATATTTTAGAAAACCTTCCAGCTGTTAATGACCAAACACAAGACAACTCAAACGTTGTAATCTTAAATGCTAAAGGTCCAGCTAATCTAGATCGTCCTTTTGACCAAATAGATATCCCAAAAGGAGTAAGAGTATCACTTTTCTATCATCGTCGCTCATCTTTGGCAGGATTGCCGGTACAACTGTCTCGAATTGAAGTAAGTCATTCTAGTACAAAGAGAATCTTCAGATATCTATCAGTAAATTCGATTAGCCTTAATCAAATTATTGATGAGTCATCACAGAATTCATAGGTTGTTTAAAAGGAAGCTAAGTGGAACAGCCTTCATCTTTGATGCATAGCACCCAAAACGAGAACAAGGAAGATTCCGAATTTTCTCTATCCGCAATCACCGTTGCTAATTCTCACTTTGATCCAAGTGCTTTAATAAACAAACACGAATACTATGAACTTATGCGAGCCGCATTAGCGGAGGCAGAGCTTGAACTACAAAAAGAACTTAATACAAATAAAACTACTTCAAAAAAATTTTCTAGTCAGTCAAACGTTTCGCCACAGAGTAAAAATAAAATAATTCTTTTAGCTACGCTCTCTATTCTTGCTATCATAACTAATGCTGCATCTCAGTTTCTTATAGAAGAAGGTCAAAACAGCGTCGCTGCCAGAAGACAGATTGAAGAGACTTTTACCCATGAATCATCGCTTATCTACGCTACCGACTTTCTTTTTTCTAAGACAATCGCTAATCCAAATTCAGAAATTTTTCATAAAAACTTAGAGGATTTAAACCAAATTTTTGATTATAGGGTTCAGCACATTAAAAAATTAGCACATTTTAATATACAGGGTTTTAAAAACCTGGGTGAAAAAATCGTTTATGAAAAGCAACTCGTCAAAAATGTTAATCCTGACCTAAAAAATAATAGCTCTGCCAATGAATTAGAAAATAATGAGAGTCAATTAAGTGATCCATTATAAAATTGGTTTAATATCAATTATATTAAATACTTAATTTTATTTTTATTACAATGAATTTTTGTTTTTCTTTCCTTTTATTGTGCGTCTACTGTGTAGAAATTTCATGATTACTGCGGATCCAAGGAATTTGCTCCGGCTTTTGGGCAGTAAAAGAGTTTAGAGGAAGTGCTGTAAAGCTTGCTACACCAGAATTACCAAAACCATTACGGCTATTTCCAAAAATTGAAGGGGAGCTCAAAGCTGAATGAGAAAAAAGAAGACGTAAACGAGATCCACCTGCAGTTACAACAAACGGTGAATAAGCGAGACCAACTGATCCAAGTCTTATCATCCCTACTTGAATAACGTGATTACCACCAATTCTAACATCATTTTCAGACAACTCTCCAAACGGAGCATTAAGATCAAACAAAGGCGCAGCTATACCTTGCTGTACAGCAGTAGTTATATTTGTTGCACCATCTGGTAAGGCTCCATTCACGAAAATTCCTGCCTCTGGTTTACTTGAATCAATTAGTACACCAGCTCCAGAGCGAGCATCAAAAGGTAATAAAAAGGCTTCAAGCTCGGCACCAACACATCGGTTATCTGGAGGAGCAATTACAGTGGGCATCAATATGGCTCCTCCAACGTTTAAAGCTTCATCAATAACAAATCCAGCAGGATTATAATAACCATTTAAGACTTGGGATGTTAGAGCCAATGGGATTATGAAGCCAGAAGCAGTTTGAGGAATTTGAAATACCTTTGCTCCTCTTGCTGATTTTCTAAGAGAACCAGAAATATTACCAAGCTGCTGATTTACCAACTGACTTCTTTGAACACCACTTCGAGTAGATTGATAATTATCAATACCCGTATTAAGCGGATCGAGAATACCCACTATTTCTTGTGAAAACTGTTGCATAGTGCGTACATCACCGGCACTACGCCAACGACCAGTACCCCAATATACTCCTATAGCTAGAGGTGGTATAGTTTGTGTGTCTTCAGGATTATAATTTGGATTTTCAACTAACACCGCTACTGGCCGAGTTGAAATAGGATGGTTTGCATCACCAGCAAAGAGACGAGAGACTGTCCAAGCTGTTGGGTATCCAACAGTATGAATACGAAAAACATCTCCAGCTTCGTCAGCCAAGTAAAGTCTATCGGTGTCGGGATTGATATCACTTTGAACTGCACGAACCCCACTTGTACGAGTTCCTACAGGAGCGGTTCGGCTTACTGGAATAATTATAGGAGATGAAGATAACGAATTTAGATTAAATACAGCCAAAGATGTCCCTGATGCTGAACCAGATGCACCACTACCGACCACCATCCACCACTGATATCTTGATGGAGATTCGGATGGATTACCGGTTACTACTAATTCGGGATGAGTTGAACTATCTCCTAAACCAACTGGAATAATAACTTCACCCAAGAGAGTAGGTAGTACTCTATTAGTAATATCAAGAACAACGTATGCCCTCTCACTCTCACCTAAACCAAAAAAAGCAATAGTACGCCAACTGCCACCAATAAACGCATCTCTCACAGTTATTTGACCGTCAACAAAAGAACGACGAAAGTTTGTGTTGTAATCAACACGTGCAAGACGCTCAAGGTGAGGAACGACCGTACTTGGAATATAACCCCATACTTCATTGCCATTCTGAGCATCAAAAGCGTGAAGTATCCCGTCATTTCCGCCAATCAGTGCCAATAATCTCGTATTATTTTGGCTTTGCACAAACTCACGGTAACCAACAAGGTTATCAAATTGATTCATTCCACCAGTGGTGGCAATAACCGGCTTTGATGATACAAAGTCACCGAAATCATTATTGCCACCATTTCCGTCTCTATCTCTTATACGAAGCCCGCTTTGAGGCATACCATTAGTAAAATTTATTAATAGTTGAGCAGCCGTAACATTTCTACTCTGAAGGGGTGCAGCAAGAGATGAGATAGGTTCTTGTGAGGGAAATCTCGAAAATAATCGTGTAGCAAAGAGAGACGCATTATATATAGAAAATGGCGCCGCTTGGGTTGTTATCCCATCTCCATCGGGATCATGGCCAGCAATAAGTGCTCTAGGTGACCTAGTAAGATTACGCTTATAATAAACCTCTACTACATTAATAGTATGCTGTTGCAAACCATTACTACTAAATCGGTATAGGTCAAGGTTGCCTGTCCAAAAATCTGCACGAAAACGGGGTCTAACAATAATATTTTGATTATCCAGTCTAACTGGAGCAGAAATTCCAGCACCAGCTAGTTCGCTAACAATAATTTGATTTCCATTTGAACATGCACCCACTGGTTTAGTAATAAAAGGTATGCGAATCCCTAAAGTGGGTGTTGCAGTTGGAGTAGGACTCGGTGTTGGAGTTGCAGTCGGCCGGGGAGTTGGAGTCAACGTCGGTCTCGGCCTTAGAGTTGGAGTTGCAGTCGGCCGGGGAGTTGGAGTCAACGTCGGTCTCGGCCTTAGAGTTGCAGTTGCAGTCGGCCGAGGAGTTGGAGTCAACGTCGGTCTCGGCACTAGAGTTGCAGTTACAGTTGCAGTTGCAGTCGGCCGAGGAGTTGGAGTCAACGTCGGTCTCGGCACTAGAGTTGCAGTTACAGTTGCAGTCGGTCGGGGAGTTGGAGTCAACGTCGGTCTCGGCACTAGAGTTGCAGTTGCAGTCGGTCGGAGAGTTGGAGTCAACGTCGGTCTCGGCACTAGAGTTGCAGTTGCAGTTGCAGTTGCAGTCGGTCGGGGAGTTGGAGTTGAGCTTTGAACTGGCGTGGGCTGCCGAGTGGGGAAAGGGAAAAAAGTAGGAAAGACGGGCGTTCTTACTCTTGGAGGCCGAGTAGAGGTAGGTGGTCTTATGCCAGAACCGACAGAAGGATAAACTGGAATAGAAGTACTATTAGGTGGTACTTGAGCAAAAGCAGACGCTATGAATACTAACTCAATCAGTACTAGTCCTAAAAAATAATAGTAACATATAGTTAAAACTTGATAAGTCCTAAAATTCATACATTATCTATCCTTTTTTCCAATCAAGATTTTCAAGTTTCTGGAAGGTCAATTAAAACAACTCGAACGTGCCTCCCTACTTTACTACCTAGCTTCCCTTGAGAATAAATGGTTACCCGAAAACTTATAATTTGCGAGCTGATAACATCTCCAAATGTTACTCCAAGAGTAGATAATCCAGGCGAAACATTTTGAAGACGCTCCACTTGATACCAAACTAATACATTGTCAAAAGTAAAATCTGGTGGAGGTTGAATACCATCCCAAGGTAGTTGATCAACAATACTTTTGCGTGTATCGACAAAAGTTGCTGGCGGAGGATTACCGGTAGTGATAGATCCTAAATTTTTAATAATACCTCCCCCAATTGGATAAAGATGTCGCTCACATCCTGGTAGGCGCACACCCCTTGTCATAATACACGACGGTGTACCATTCGATGCAATCAAGGAAAGTGGTGAATAAGACGTATACCCAGAAGGCAACGATGCTAGTCGCGGCAATGAGTGCCAATATAAAGGGTCACTTCTTACTATATTTATTACTTGCTGTAAGACAAAATCACTGTACGCCTGATGAGCGTAATTTTTATTTAGTAAAGATGAATCCCTAAGAGTATTAATTGCTACCATTGAAATAGAGGCAGATAAAAAACCGACTGTCATTACCATAAGCAGTACTAGAGGTAAGACAAAACCACTCTGCTTAGATCTAAAGTCAGTTTCTGCTTTTATTTCACTAACTCCAGATACATCAATTTTAAAAACCATTGCTATCTACCTATAGTTAAAACAGCTTGAAACTGATCAAGTACCGGAAGAAGTTCAAGGCTGTTGCCCTGCTTTGATTGTAAAGAAACCAACACAGCTTTATCTTCTACTTTTTTAAATACAGGCTCTAAATTGCCAACTTGAGATTTAATCTGCTCTACAGATGATGCAATTGGAAACAATAGCGAAGTATGCAAAGGTGAAGTAGAGGGAAGGCGACACGAATTGCTTGGGAGCGTTACTTCACCACGATATAGCACTTTATTTAAAGGATTATACTGATATCCTACCCAAAGGTTAACCCGACCATTTGTTACATGATTGTCATAACTTGCAATGAATGTAATTGAAAAAGGTGATACGTTAATCAGTTTTCTGCAATCAAGTAAACTTGCATTAAGCGGAACGATATAAGGAGAGAGACTATATGCTGAATGTAGTTCCTTACTAAGAGTATGAATAGCTCGACTTAATTCTGAGATATTTCTAGCTCTATATTCTTCTTTACTCACTAGTCTCGTAAGCTCTAATGTGGCTTTTGTTACCATTATTCCAACTAAAGAAATTAGAGAAACCGTCACCAAAAGTTCAAAAATTGAGTAACCGGCGTCGTAAAGCTTATAATCTTTTTGCCTCATAATATTCCTACAGGCAAAATCAACGCTCTTACAACAGATAGTTTTTCAGGTAACACTCCTCTCTTCTGTTTAACTGTAACTTCAACAGCAACAGCATCAGGAAAACGTGATGTTATTGCCCTTATAGCTGAGAGTTTAACGATGAATGTAGCTAAACTTTGCGCTTCGTAGCGCTCTTCAACTATCACTGACTCACCATCAGATATAGCTGATGGATATTTCTTAAACTCTTTTAAAACCTCAAGAAAAGGTTTTGACTTTTTACTTGCAATTATTGATTTTGCCGTTAGGTCTGCAATAGTTGCTCGCCTGTAGCTTGAGTTTACATTGAAAGCAAATTGTATGATCGGACCCAGACTCATTATAACAACAGAAAATATAACAATTGAAACCAATAGCTCAATTAGCGAAGTTCCAATCTCATACATCCTAGACTTATGGTTGCTTCTAATCATTGAGACTCGACCATGCCACTTGGGCTTATAAAAAAAGAATAGGCAAATTTACCACTAACTAATTTTATAGAGGTTCGTGCTACGAGCCCTCGAGTAAAACCAAAAGAATTGAATTTAAATCTCAGAACCTCTCCTGGTCCAGAGGTTTGACTACTAGGATTTGCTTGAATAAAAACCGATTTTGGCGTTGAGTAAGAGCCTATATTTTGGTTCGGATTTACTGAGCTTCTCCAGCTAACCATAAATTGAGTTACTACTACATCAATCTCCTCACTTCGAAACATTGCAAGCGCCCTAATGTGGCGAAATGTAGCTTCAACATTTTTTTTTGCCAAACTTACCCGATCTGCTCTACCTCTCTCCCCTAAACTTACGGCAGTTAAGCCAATTAAAATTGTGGCTAGGCATATAACCACTAACAACTCAACGAGCGAAAAGCCAAGTAACGACCTTCGCGAATTCATAGCTGTCATCTACCAAACTAACTGATTATTAGCATGAGGTAATTCTTAATTTATACTCAGTCAATTAGGTAGTCGCCAACTAAGAAAAATTTCTAAACAATCAAAATCACATTGGATTAAATTAGCAATTAATAATTACTCACAAGATAAGTGCTAATCGCTATATTTTTGGTTTATTTGAATTTTTAGGCCATAATAGCCAAATTAGCAGGCATATCTAAGGAAATTTGTTAGTTCATTTTTAGGTCTTATTGTGATTCAAGAAAAAAAAAATATTCCCCGTGTTCTTACGGGTATTAGAACTTCCGGTAACATACATTTGGGTAATTTTTTTGGAATGATTGAGCCAGCACTCCGGTGGCAAGAAAAAGCCGAATGCTTCTTTTTTTTGGCAGATCTCCATTCACTAACCACGCTTAAAGATCCTAAGCTTCTAAATATATATACCTTTGATACCGTAGCTACGTGGCTTGCTCTTGGTTTTGATGAATCAAAACATCTCTTATACAGACAATCGGATCTTCCAGAAGTTACAGAATTAGCCTGGTACCTAAGCTGCGTTACAGGAATGGGTTTACTTCAAAAAGCTCACGCCTACAAAGATGCGCAATCAAAACAAAATGAGCTTAATCACGGTGTTTTTGCCTATCCTGTCCTGATGGCTGCTGACATCTTGCTTTACGATGCAACCATTGTTCCAGTAGGAAAAGACCAAAAACAACATGTCGAAATAGCAAAAGACATAGCAGGTTCATTTAACGCTATTTTTGGGCCAGAAGTACTGGTTCTACCCGAACCAGTCATAGAGGAAAAGGTCATGACTATACCTGGGCTTGACGGCCGAAAAATGTCTAAATCATACGGTAATGAAATTCCTTTTTTTTCTGATTCCGTTGCTTTAAAAAAACTTGTTATGAGTATCACAACCGATTCATCTGCTCTTGAGGAATCAAAAGAATTAGATGGGACACTAGTTGGAGCTCTGTTCGAGCTAGTTACTTCTAGCAAAGAATATACCTCACTCCGAGAGCGACTTTGGGCAGGAGGATACGGATGGGGTCATGCTAAGCTTGAACTTTTTGAGAGACTTGAGGCAAAAATTAAACCTTTAAGAGAGGAATATTTAAAATTAAGAACTGATGAATCTCATCTCAAATCAGTTCTAACTAGATGCGCTGAACAAGCTAGGGTAATAGGAGATAAAACTTTACGGCGAGTGAGGTCAGCAGTAGGTATACGCTAATTAAACTGTAATTTTTCCAAAAATGAGAGGGTTAGCCCCCTAGAAGCTGAAGAGCTAGCTGAGGTTGCTGATTTGCCTGAGCAAGAATCGCTGTACCTGCCTGTTGCAAAATATTGAGGCGAGTAAGCTCTGCAGCTTCAGAAGCAACATCAACATCACGAATCCGGCTTTCAGCAGAGATAAAGTTTTCGCGAGCCACCTGCATATTTTGAATGGTAGTAACAAGGCGGCTTTCGGCAGCTCCTAAGGTACCTCTATTTCGTGTAACAGATACTACGGCTAAACGAATAGCATCTATTGCAAGTCTTGCGGCTGATTGGGATTCTTCAGAGGTACTAGCAAGAATCGAATAAGTATGAACCGAGGTATTTGTGGTAGCCAGACCTAGGGCTGCTAAAGTTGCTTGAACACCTGAGTAGGTAATTTGAGATAATGACGTACCATCAAATCCTACCTGAAAGGTCACATTAGTTCCTCCGCTTAGGAGGCGTAGCCCATTAAACTCAGTTGTATAAGCAATTCGCTCTATCTCACTCGTAAGTGCCGTAAACTCTAGTTGTAGTGCTGATCTCTGTGCATTAGTGTAAACACCATTTGCAGATTGCGATGCTAGCTCACCAAGTCTACTTAAAATATTAGTGATTTCCCCAATAGCACCATCAGTAATGGCTACAGTAGAAATGCCGTCACTAGCATTTCTCATAGCAACACTAGCTACCCGAGAATCTACCTTTAGACTCTCTGCTATAGCTAACCCAGCAGCATCGTCACTAGCATTATTTATCCGCAAACCCGATGATAAGCGCTGAAATGAGCGCTGAAGTCCTCGTGTAGTGCGGCCAAGAGCCCCTTGGGCATTCACCGAGGGGAGATTAGTCCTAATATTTAGCGTCATCCGAGCCTACTCCTCATCCGTGGCCTAGCTCTAAGTTTTGGTACTACTACGAATTTACACTTCTACAACTTAACTAACTAACTTCTTATCCCCCAAGCAGCTGCAGCGCTAACTGCGGCTGCTGATTAGCTTGTCCTAAGATAGCTACTCCTGCTTGTTGCAGAATATTAAGTCGCGTTAATTCAGCCGCTTCAGCAGCTACATCGGTATCACGAATCCGGCTTTCTGCAGCAAGAAAGTTTTCGCGCATAACTTGAAGATTATTGATTGTTACAGCCAAACGAGCCTCAGCGGCTCCAAGAGTTCCCCGATTTCGCGCGGCTGAAGCAATCGCCTCGTTAACAGCATTAAGAGCCAAACGGGCAGCAGACTGGGATTCAAGTTCAGTAGTAGCTATTATTGAATAAGAATGTACAGATGAATGAGGTGCAGCTAAACCGAGAGATGCCAAAGTTCCTTGTACACCACTATAAGCTACCTGTGATAAAGAATTACCGTCAAATCCAACCTGAAAAACCGTCTGCTCAAAACTACTTAAAAGTAGTCTTCCATTAAAAGCAGTTGTATAAGCTATTCTCTCGATCTCGCTCGTAAGAGCTGTAAACTCATTTTGCAGAGCAGATCTTTGAGTAACACTATAAACACCATTAGCTGATTGTTGCGCTAATTCAGAAAGTCGAGATAAAACGTTTGATATTTCTCCTAGTGCCTGATCAGAAATATTTATGATTGATATACCGTCACTTGCGTTTCTTACTCCAACTGAAGCTACTTTCCCTTGAGCCTTTAAGGCCTCGGCTATAGCAAGACCTGCTGCATCATCTCTAGCTCTGTTTATTCTTGTACCAGATGAAAGACGCTCATATGCTGTAGTTAAGCCTGAAGTAGAACGTACAAGATTTCTTTGTGCGTTGAGCGACGCGACGTTTGTGCGTATGTTTATGCTCATCGATTATCTCCTTTTCCTACAACTTCTTCCTTGTTTTACTCCATTAATTTAACTACAAGAGATTTACTGTCATTTATTACCGCTACATAACTCTTAGCAGATAACTCAGCAAACATCTTGCCAACTTCACTCAACAAAAGTTGAATTATAATTTTCTTTGTAGGCAAATACTTTATCCACATATGATCTTGTTGATTCAGGAAGTAACGGTGCAATACTACTATATTTACTAGCGTCTTTACCTTGCGCTATTGCTAACATTTGAGCTCTCGCTACTCTTCCTTCACCACAATTAAAGGCTGCTACCATAAGCCGCTCAAGCGAGTTCCCATCAGCAGCAGCGGTAGTTTTTGCCGATTTAGAAATTGGTGTATCTACACTAAAAAGTGACTGTAGCCGCTTTAAATGGTTCATACCTAGTGCCACATTTAGGTCAGGGTCATAAGGAGAGTAGCTTCTATCAGTAGAAAGTTCGTTAAGTCTCTCTTTTCCAGTAGCATCTAAAAGTTGAAATAGACCTTTACTATAGTGACCATCACTACTAGTCGCCGTTGTATTAAAGCGTGATTCGGTGGCAATAACACTCAATCCCAGAGCAGGGTCTACAGTTCTCGCTGCTGGATGTCTCTCCACAAGAGATGAAACCTTGCTTATCCATTCCTCCTCAGACACTAAATTAGGGGACGATACAACTTTCTTGGTTTGAATACGACGAGCTGACAGGATAATTGGGGTCGGTATTTCTGCTGCATCATTTTGATCAAGTGTAAATAGGGACAAATCCTTTCCTATAGAAGGAGGGCTTGTTGTAGCAGAGGATACTAACTGCTGTTTACTCGATGATTCATCTTCTTTTTTTAATGGGAGCGCTACACCTACTTTGGGAAACTGTAGCTTAGGTTCATCAGATTTAAATTCATTAATAAAAGTAAAGGTCTTTATATCGCTTAAATTATCGCTAAATATAGAGTCAACTACTTCTTGGTTAGTTTTTAAATTTGACTCATTTAGTACCTGAACATCGTTAGAGTTAATATTATCTTGAATTATTGGCAAAAATTCCGAAGTCTTCTGGTCAGTTTTTTCGGCTAACTGCTGCTGATGAGTCTTACTGCGCCAAATACTTTGGCCTACAGAATCATAAGTTCCAAGAAGAGATAAACGCATATAGACTGTGAAAGCACTTACTTAGAATCTTTATTATGTGACATGCCTTACGTCATACCTTTGTCACTTTTGCTAACCCGATTTTAACAGCACGTGCTATGCCAAAGAGGAAGCAATCCATTCATCAAAAGAGGGTAATTGATATTTAGAGGCTAACTTTTCGTCGATTGCATGCTCAACGGCCTCTGAGAAGCGTGTTGGAGATATGAGAGGCTTTAATTTTATCAAAGCTCTTAACACCTCTTGAGTGATAGATTCAATTATTTCTCTTCCAACTTTTTCTCGTAATGTAGCAATCTGTTTCTTTCGTTCGATCAAATATAGCGCTTCGTTACTCATTGTATTAGCAGAGGCAACCTTTGGCCTCCTACTAGTACTAGAAGCTAATCTTGCTGGTTTTTTTTCAATAATACTAGATATTTTAGAAGTAGGGCGCTCTTTAATTATTCTATCAGATGGCAGTCGAAATGTCTGAGCTCTCTCTACAGCCCGATACAAAAATCCGATAGGAGATCGGATAACTCCTGCATCTCCTTGGGCAAGTAATTGGTCAAAATGATCAATAATATGACTAATTCTCTCTAAACTTTTATCATCTTTATGTTCTATTAAACGTAATGCCTGCCCTTCACTTATTCCCCGTTGTGTAAGTTTAATGAGAATTTGTTGAAAAAACGTTTTTTCTGTTTTAACAGGTTCTAATATACTCCTAGGCTTGCCTTCTGATGCTAAGTCTAATTCTGTGCTTACTACGGCGCTTGAATTAATCTTAGGATGTTGTAATAAAGACTTTTTGCCATTTGCAGCATAAATAGTTACCACTGTTGTATGTCCTCTTCCTTCATAGTTTATTTTTTCAATAAACTTTTGGGATATTAGTTCATCAAATGCAGGATCAAGTTGTTGTTTTAAAGAGCTGGCATACTTATAGTTTCTGGAAACTCCAATTTTTTCATGTGCTAAGGTAAAGAGATTTATAGAAACGGTAGATTTGTACCAAAAATGTTTATCAAGATAACGATATAAGCGCTTACTTACGGCAGACTGAAGAGTTAAATAAAAATCTAAATCAAGTTTCTTAATAAACCCAACTTGGAATGAATTGAACATCACTTCACTCCATTCAAAAAAACTTGATTTTAAATCACCATCGCGACCAGCGCTTATTTCGTAAGAATCTATTAGTCCAAAGTTTTTAGTTGAATGATTTTTTATTTCATTATCAAAAAATGCATTAGTAGCTTTGATACGAACACCACTTAAGCGGTCAAGGGCTTTTTGTAATCTTAAATAACTTCGACCTTCTGTGCTCCATCGCAAAATTTTTAACAATTCATATCGAGTAAAATAAACCTTTCTCCGACGCATACCGTCGTCAACACTTAACTTGAGTAATCCGAGTAGTACCTCATCATCAGATGAAGTAGGTAATCCAAATTTATCTGCACCAGTAATTATCCATTGTCTTTCAACTAATTGGCCATTTTTGCCTTTAATCGAATCATTAAATTCTAATGTTTTTATTGGACTGGATATTCGCGTCGACAAGACCGTCAAAGGAAATTCAGCAAGGTTCATCTCATCTCGTGAGACTAAAATAGCTGAATTTTTTTCAATATTCTGTTTCCGACGGGGCATAGTTTTTTAAATTTAACTTCATCATTAACTACATTATTAGTCATACGTTCTTTGTTGACGTTATACAATGTATTAGTTTAATACTTAGTTTTAAGTGAGCGCACTTTTTAATGAATAAAATTAAGATGTTAAGCTCTAAAATTTCTTTCATTACACGAATAATTTATCCTCAATTCACGATAAAACAGGTTTCATTACACGATAAAATTTTCGTCATTACACAATATTAGTTCCCCCAATGCACGGTGCTAATCACTTAGTAGTCGTGTCTTGAAATAAATAGCTCAGTTTTTAGCGTTTTTTGTATCGGGTAATCAAATAAAGAAATGTTTTTATAGCAGCAGACAAGTATATAAAGACCATATTGTTTGCGTTAAGTTAATACTCGTGAAATGAAGTAAAAAAATCTCACACTTTATGCCACCTATACGTTAACTTCTGTCGTAGATCTGCGTTGGATATGTTATTACTTATTTCCGTACACGATAATGTGTTCGCGGAAGATAGAAAGGTTTGGTAATGGCTAGAATCATCGGAGTTGTAAATCAAAAAGGCGGGGTCGGGAAAACGACTACTACCAGTAATTTGGCAGCCGCTCTTGCTGATAGAGGTAAGCGTATTTTAGTGCTTGATATTGACCCTCAAGCTAATTGCACTACCCATTTGGGAGTTTCATCAGGAGAGGAACTAGGTGAGCTTGAGAGTAGTGTCGGAGCCCAAATAGAGGAGCAAAAGCGCACAATCTATAATGTGTTAAAGGGGCAATGTGATATAGCTTCAGCTCGGGTGCATAGGTCTCAAAATTTAGATATTGTTCCTTCTAGTTTACTTTTAAGCGCTGCAGACCTTGAGCTAGGTGGTGTAGTTGGTAGGGAATTATTGTTACGTCGAGCTCTTACTGCAGTGGCTGATGAGTACGACTTTATTTTAGTAGACTGTCCTCCAGCTCTCGGATTGTTATCTCTTAACGCTCTAGCAGCTGTAAATGAGGTTATTGTTCCCGTTCAAAGTGAATATTTAGCTCTGCACGGTGTAAGGCAGCTTTTAGATACCATTGACCAAGTTAAAGCGATTTACAATCCTTCTTTAAAAGTTGGTGGAGTTCTTATTTGCTTACACGATAACAGAAGAAAGCTTGCTCGTGAGGTTGCTGATATTATCAGAGCCTACTTTGGTGATCTAGTTTTTACTACTGTTATAAGGTCAAATGTGTCACTCGCTGAAGCTCCATCAGAGGGAAAGAGTATATTTGAGTATTCTCCGAAGTCTTCAGGTGCCGATGATTACCGTTCTCTTGCACAGGAGGTAGATAATGGCTAAGAAAAGACTTTCTCTAGTTGGAAATCCCCTCTTATCTGGACCTTCATTACTTGATAGAGAGCATATTGGAGTGCCTTATCGTGAAATTCAGATTTCTCAGATACAACGAGATCCTAACCAACCTAGGCAATTATTTGACGAAGAGCGATTGAAAGAGTTAGCTGCGTCAATTGCTACTTACGGTGTACTCAGCCCAATTTTAGTGCGAGCAACCGAGAGCCCGGGTATTTTTCGCTTAATTGCTGGAGAACGTCGTCTTCGAGCTGCTGGAATGGCAGGTCTTTCTGCTATACCTGCTTTGGTTGATCAAAGCGATGAAAGTAGTGGTGAACGTACTCTAGCAATGCAGCTTGTTGAGAATATTCAGCGAGCAGATCTTTCCCCACTTGAGCGTGCTCATGCAATAGGTGCGTTAAGAGACTCCTTCAATCTTTCAGTGAGAGAGGTTGCTGAAAAGCTCGGTATTTCAAAAAGTATGGTTCAACGGAGTTTAGATATCTTATCTCTACCTGATGACCTCTTAAATGCATTAAGAGACGGAGCCCCTGAATCTAAAATTTTACTACTTGCTAAAATTGAGGACGAGGAGATCAGGGCAAGCTATCTGAAGGATATTGATCTTTTAACCCGTAGCCAGCTACAAAAAGACCTTGAAAAAGAAAAAGCTCAACTTGAAAGGCAGTCTTTTGTTTCACCTGAGGATAGAAGAATAGCAGATGAAATGCAGCGGAGTATCGGTTTAAAAGTGAGATTGCAAAGAACAAATCCGGAATCAGTTAGTGGTAGATTGGTAATAGATTTTTATTCTGACACTGATCTACAACTCTTATTTCGTCGGCTAGTAGGAGATGAATAATTATAATAAGAAAAATGTCCCTCGGTGGGACGGCGATAGTAGCCGGTTAAGCATTCCTTTGGCTGTGTCCCACCGTGGGACAGAGTCGCAGGGTAGTAGTAGTTGTAGTGGTAGTGGATTGGAAAATGTTGGTAGCGGTAGAGCTTATCTCCAGACTCTTGCCCAATGGAGAGGAGATGCTAATTTTTCCCTAGAAAATATTAAGAAAGTCCTGCATAAGCTCGGAAATCCACAAGATGCCGTTCCAGTAATTCATGTCGCTGGAACTAACGGTAAAGGTTCTGTATCTGCTTTTTGTGCAGGGATTTTAGGAGCAGCCGGAAAAAAAGTTGGACTAACTATATCGCCCCATTTATCTGATTTAACTGAGCGGATAATTATCAATGGTTTGCCGATAAGCGAGTCAGTTCTGGATGAACTAACTCCTCATCTAAGAGTAGCAATTGAATCTGCTGATGTACGTTTAAGTTTCCATGAAGGGATAACGGCACTAGCTTTTTTGGCCTTTCGAGAGTTAGGTCTAGATTATGGTGTAGTAGAGGTAGGATTAGGTGGTCGCTTAGATTCAACTAATGTCATTACACGACCAGAAGTTGCGATTATTACATCGATTGGATTCGATCATTGTCATATTCTTGGTAATACTTTAGCTGAGATAGCTAGGGAAAAAGCTGGAATAATAAAGGTAAACTCGGTGACAGTTGTAGGAGAACTTTTAGATGAGGCTCTGAAACAGATAGTAAATATTGCCATGTCGAAACGTTCGCAACTCTTTATTTTTGATCGTGATTTTTATGCGAAAACACGTGATGATCAAGTTGAGATAGTATTATCAGATGAAGAAAGATTAACTACTAAATTGGCCTTACAGGGGGTACATCAACAGAAAAATGCGGCTGTAGCGGCCTACGCTACACATACTATCGGTATTGATAAGCAATCAATTTCCTTAGGATTGTCTCGAGTATTTTGGCCAGGTCGATTTGAAGAGGTAGAGTTACCTAATGGCCGTATTATTCTGGACTGTGCTCATAATCCAAATGGGATTGATACCTTTATTGCGACTCTTAATTTAACTCAGCATGTTATTCCCAATGCTATTGGTTTTGGTTGTTTAGATACTAAAGACTGGAGAGGAATGATTGATAGATTGGTAGCGTATGCTCCGAGTGCTGAATGGCTTATTGGTGAGCCTGAATCTTCTCAATCAGTGAGTAGTGAAATAATTGAAGAATATTTATCGGGTTTTGGTATAAGAGCTACTTCTTTCAAAGCACGATATCAAGATTTAGCTTCTGCTCTTTGTGCAGCGGCTTCACGACAATCACAACGGGTGGGCAATAATAATAAGGGACTAGCGGTTCTCGCCGGATCGATCTATCTCCTAGGTAAGGTGCGTCCTTACTTCGTCTCGTATAATCGCTTGATTTGGTAATTTTTATTAGCTAGTCGGTGTCGATATAAGAGCCTCGAGATAGGGACTTAAAGATAGTGGTGGAAATCCCTTTTAAAGTCTTAGGAACTACGTATGTCTTCTCTTTTTACAGTGGTTGACGCAGTTATAGAGCGATGGATTCTTGAGGAAATTGGTGAAGATGACCTAAGATTACCCATTCGGTATATGACAACAGATAGTGGTGCGGCAGGTAAGAGAATTCGTTCTCAATTAGCATTCGCTGTTTATACTGATTGTGGTGGATTATCTATGCAGGCAATTGCACCCGCTCTTGCTGCCTTGGAAATGATGCATACTGCTACTCTTATTCATGATGATTTACCAGCTTTAGATAATGATGACTACAGGCGCGGTAGATTGTCGTGTCATAAACAATTCTCAGAGTCGATAGCTATTTTGGTTGGTGATTGTTTAATGACAGGCGCTATCACAGTGCTTGGTACATTACCTTTTAATTCCAATGTTATAAGTGACACAATCAGATACCTTTCTGGGGCGGTAACGGCTGTTAATCGTGGTCAAGTTTGGGATCTTCGCCGTACTCCCAATGATAATTTACGAGGCTTATATAGATTAAAGACCGGCGCTTTATTTAGAGCTGCTTTAGTCATTGGTGCTCGACTAGCCTTAAATTCATCTGGTACAGAGAGTAGTGACAATAGCGACGAAATATTCGCTGTTTTTGGAAGATTGGGAGATGAGATAGGGATTTTGTTTCAGCTTCTCGATGACCTTATTGATAAAACTGAGGAGAAAGGGCGGCTTGGATTATCTAGTGACTTACGTCTAGAAAAAAAGACTATATCAGAATTAGACTCAGACATAGCCTCCGAATATGTTGTAACTACCGTTCGAGGTATTTTTGGAGCTTATGATGATTTGACCAGATTAGGGGTCGCAATCGAAAAAACTAGAGGTATTATTGATCCATTAATCACGAAAATAAGTAATCTGATAGTTGGTTCTGATATCGAGCAAATTGATTCAAGTATTTAAAATTTAGTAATTAGCCTCATAACTTTTTGATGTGGTGAGATAAAATTTTCTATTTTAAATTATGGGTGTCTTAAATTAGAGTGGGTGTCTTAAGTTAGAGAAGTTTTTTTAAATTATGGGTGTCTTAAATTTGGAGTATCAGGCCGTTGTAGCTGCGGTAAAGGAAGTTGGAGATTTGCTATGTTCTTTGTGGCCCGTTAACGGTGATGCTAGCCACTTGTGTCCCACAGAAAAGGGTGATGGTAGTTTGGTTTCAAAGGCAGATTATTTAGCGAACGAATTACTGATTAAACGGATTCAGAATTGTTTTCCAAATGATCAGATTCACTCTGAAGAATCTCCTTTGATTAATTTCCGTTCTACAGATCAGTGGAGATGGATAATTGATCCCTTGGATGGAACTAAATCTTTTCTCGCTGGTCGTGATGATTTTTCGGTACTTGTCTGTCGCACCAAAGACGGTGAGCCTGACTTTGCTGTTATGTATTTTCCGGTGCGTAATGTGCTTGCACTAGCAGTTTGTGGTGAGGGAGCTACAATTAATGGTGTTTCTAGTATGGTAGCTAATCACAAGCTACCTCGTAAGGCTGGTATCTATGTAAGAAATACTACTATAAATATTCAATCTGATAGTATATATCCAGATAGTATGGATTCAGGGCTAGCGCAGCTAAATGTAGCGCAGGGTACTTTTGATGGAGCAATTATTGGCTTAACTACACATAGGGAGTGGGATATTGCAGCTCCGTCACTTATAGTTAAGGAGTCTGGTGGTATCGTAACCGACGAAAGTGGTACACCTATTTTGTTTAATCACCCAGGTATCACAGCTAAAATATACATAGCTGCTAGCTCTGCTAGTTACAAAACACTCTTCTCTAGTATTACACCCTATTCTAAGCAAAGCTACCACTAGGGTCAGCATTTCTCATAGGCGGTAAATTCATAGGCGGTAAAGTAGAAGAAGCGGGTGTTGTTGATGATGCTGTTCTAGCAGAATCAGGAGGAGAAGCGCTAGCAACACTTACACCCTTATCTGGTGTCGATTCGGCTATAGATATGGGTGTGACCGGCGGCGGCGGGGCTGGTGATGGATTTTTTAAACTATTTAAATAATTTATTCCTCCTGCTACGCCACCCTGTTGGAGTGCCGTGGCTAAATCTGCTGGCGTATGTTTAGTCTGCAGGGCTAAGTTTAAAAAATCAATTGCCTTTTCTGGGGTAATGGGAGCTAACCAACCCTCATCATCTTTAGACTGAAGTTTTGCTTGTAAGTAACTCCTAATTGTGTAATTACTATCACCAGGTTGGTTGGGTATAGTAGTATTGAGTAGTTCTGTTAAGTTTGAGTCATTGAGCAGATTTTTAAGTTCTGTGGTTCGATCTGGATCCGTTGTGGTTAGATCTGGATCCGCAGTTACTTCTTGATTAGATGCTACTTGTGACTGTTGTGGTGGAGGGTTTGATGAAAGGGGGGTCCACTTATCAAAAAGGTTGGGGGGGGAATTACCTACTTCCCGGCTCGCTGCGGCTCTGGCGTATGGCCTTAATTGAGACGAAGACGGATACGGATACGGATACGGATACGGAGGCGCTGTATTACTAAAAAGTCCTTGACCGGGATCAATAGATGCAACTAAAGTCCGGTTTCTCTGCGCAAGTTGTTGTTGTCGCATTAGCTGCCGTTCCTGTCTATCGTATGCAGCATCTTCTCTAATTTTTTGAATTGCTGTGTCTATTGGGAGTGTTGCATATTCGGTCACCAATTGAGAAACTGCACCCGATAATCTATTAAGAATATTTTTAATAAATTGCTGACCGAGCCTATCAAAGATTACTCCAACATCCATAATATTAATCTAGTCCAAATCTAACACTTAGATTTTTTATTAAAGTTTGCGCCTAATTGTTGTGAGCGACACTTTTTTGAGCAAGTTTTATATTGTTGTCCATATTCAATACACTGATCACACACTACAGTGTTTTTGCTACAGGAGCTGCATGAAATTCTTATAGCTCCAGGGTTACCACAGTGAGGACACAGATTATAAATGCTTGATGGAGCAAGCTCTTGTGTTACGGCTACTCGTTTATCAAAAACAAAACATTCACCTCGGAAAAAACTATTTGGATAAGACTCTAAGTAATTTAATATCCCACCATCTAATTGATAGACTTCTTTAAAGCCTCGTTCCTTAAAGGAGAATATCGCCTTTTCGCACCTTACTCCACCCGTACAAAAAATTAGAGTTTTTTTGTCTTTAGGAAGGGAAGCGTTGTCCAGATAGTCTGGTAATTCTGAAAATTTTTGAATATTTGGAGTTATAGCTCCATCAAAAGTGCCAAGCTGCCACTCATAAGTATTTCTTGTGTCTACAATGAGAATATCTTCACCTGACGTTAATAGTGACTGCCATTCAGATGGAGAAATATGGTTATTTCGAGTCGAAATATCATTGGTATGATTTACCTCGTGTGGCTTACGAATAAAGAGAGTAATTATCTCAGGTCGAATAACTACTTTGAGTATTTTAAAAGGCTTTTGCTTTACCCAACTTTTTTTTATCTGTAAGCCTTCGGTATTAAAGTGAGTTGCAAATCCATTTAAGAAGTGATGAAAATTTTGCTCCTCGCCAGAAACAGTTGCATTATATCCTTCAGGACTAATGATAAAGTGTCCCACTATGTTAAAAGAGCGGCCTATTTCCTCAAGATATGTTTTATGCTGAGCTAGTTCTTCAGAGGATATTTGGGTAAAGAGATAAAAAGATGCAACGATCATTAAATACTACTTCTGTATATATCTAAATAGAAACCACGCTAAAGAGGTTTTAAGGAGTAAGCAAATAACTTTAAGCTATCTGAGTTAATAAGCTCTGGCAAATATCGCCCTCACTCTGGCAGGACGACCTGTAAGAACGCATGAACCTAACTCGCCATCTTTATAAAAAGTGTCTCCTTCAATAGGGATACACCGCACAGAGACTTTAAGTGGCGCAAGTAATTCTTCAGTCTCAGCCGCTTCACTCCACGGAGCTACTATAAAGCCAGAGGAAGAAGAAGCATTTGCAGTGCCTGCTAATCCAATGTCATTTTCAGCCTCCTCCTTTCCTGCTTCAAAGTAATGCTGAAAATCTTTAAATGTTGCTACGGATGACTCTGTCCGAGATTTTAAAATATCAAACGCTTGAGATCTGTAAGTATCTTGAATTTCTTGTAAAATATCAGCAGCCTGAGATAGGAATTGGGTTCTGTCAATGATTAGCTTATCTTTTGGTTCTTTATCTCTCCGATACAAAACTATATTGCCACTGGCTACATCTCGAGGGCCTACTTCCACTCGAAGGGGTATCCCTTTTTTAATCCATTGCCAGTTTTTTTCACCACCGCGAATATCACGGTCATCTACAGTAACTCTCAAAGTCTCACCCCAACAAGTTACGTTTTCTAGCGAATTTTTAAGATCAGTACAAAATTTTATTACAGAGTTCGCGCTATCTGACTTTGGTATAACTGGAAGAATAACTATATGCTTAGGCGAAATTCGAGGAGGAAGGCGCACTCCGTTATCGTCTCCATGCACCATTAACATACCCCCAATTAAACGAGTAGAAACGCCCCATGAGGTGGTAAAAGCATGCATACGCACGCCTGTTTCATTTAAAAACATTATATTGCAAGCTTTGGCAAAATTCTGACCGAGATAATGAGAAGTCCCAGCCTGAAGTGCCTTGCCATCTTGCATCATCGCTTCAATGGTAAAGGAATTCTCTGCCCCTGGAAAACGTTCGAATTTAGGTTTTTCACCTCTAATGCATGGGATAGCCATACAGTCGTTGACAAAATCATAATAAATTTTGTGCATTAGCTTAGTCTCAGCTAATGCTTCCTCAGCAGTAGCATGTACAGTGTGGCCTTCTTGCCACAAAAATTCGGAAGTTCTGAGGAATAAACGAGTTCGCATTTCCCATCGGACTACATTTGCCCATTGGTTAATTAATAACGGAAGATCACGATAAGATTGAACCCATCTAGAGAAAGCGTCACCGATAATTGTCTCAGAAGTTGGTCTCACAACTAAAGGTTCTTCAAGTTGGCCTGCTGGTACTAATTTGCCATCTTTACTCTCAAGACGATGATGGGTAACAACGGCACATTCCTTGGCAAATCCTTCGATGTGAGCAGCTTCCTTTTCAAGAAAACTAAGCGGAATAAAAAGCGGAAAATAAGCATTTTCATGTCCAGTAGATTTGATTTTTTCATCAAGAAATCGCTGAACACGTTCCCAAATTCCGTAGCCCCACGGCTTTATAATCATGCATCCACGCACCGGAGAGTGCTCTGCTAGTGAACCAGCTTTTATAATAGCCTGATACCACTCAGGAAAGTTTTCCGCACGCGTGGGTGTTATTGCTGTTGATGATGATGATGATGTTGTTGTTGCTGTTGTCTCGTCACTCATAAGTGGATAAAAAGTCAAAGAACTAGATGTGAACTCAGCTCTTGCATGTTAGCCATCAATGGAACCGGCAATTTGAGCTTGAATCCCTTGCTCTTGAATTTCTGCTCCTATTTGAGGAGTACCGGAAACGTGAATAACGTTTGTTTCAGGAGCAATTGAGACCTTTAGGTCGTCGCTAAATCGAGAAAAGCCGTACCTGACTGCTCCGCCGTTATCTCTAAGAAGATCCCGACATGCTTTATCTTGACCGCTAAACCAAAGTTGCTGGTATCTCTCTAGTAGAGCGCTATCGTCTAAAAGCTCTCGGTCGATCATGGCTAGACATCTTGTGTCAATAAGCACTAAGCCCGTCTCTTTGCTTCCTGATAAATCTCCTTCGCAATCTTCACCCCTTACTCCTTCAGGATGGATAATAATAGAGGATTTATAAGGATTACGATGAATTCGATAGGTGCCGGAATCAAGTGCGATAACCTGTCCTCCGTACTGACTTACTACCTCATTTTTGACCTCTGGAGCTTCATCTATGATTTTCGATAAGCTTGCAATAAAGCGCGGATTGGCAAGCATGAACTGGTCAATTAAAACTAAGTTACCACTTTCAACTGCTATTCTCTCTCGTTTGTTACCGCTATCAAAGCTTTGTCGGTGGTGACGCGACCTTCTGTGACGTCCACTGTGATGACGTCCACTACTATGCTGTCCACTATTATGCTGTCCACCGTGATGCTGATGCCCGCCGCGACCTTCTGAATGATTACCATTATTATTTCCGTGATGTTGGCCTCTACGACCGCTGCCTCTTCGAGCAGAATGCTCCTTACGCATGTACTGACCTCAAATAAAACTAGAACAATTAAAGCTGCTTGGCGTACATACTGCTTCAACAAGAATCGAAGCTTTTCAGTTTTTTAAACCAAGTTTTTTAAACCACTGAGAGTATGTGCAATTTTTTCTCTTCTATACTTGTATCACCCCTTAAGCACGTCATGCAAGGAATCTACAAAGTAAGTCTCTTGAGTCTAGGTCTGGACGGGGAGCCATCCTGAGGAAATGCCTAAGCATCCTAAGTATTATAGCTAGATTTAAAAATCACTTTCGTGTCTCAACTATGAAGGGGCATGAGTAGTAAACGGATAGACTGTTCAAGCAGAACTGGTTTGTGACCGATACCCTAATACAAACGTGAGTGCTTTGGGTTATTAGAGAATCGCTCAGGTTTGAAGAACAAGCAAGATTTAGCGATTTAATAACTGAAATAAGCACAGCGGTAAAGTAACGTGAATCAGTGTTGGTAAGCATGCGAGATGAGACCGTTTTGACTAATGCCTATCTCGGACAGGAAGGTTTGAGCTTCGACCCAGAAGAGGTAATCCTTGAAGGTGTATACCGAGATGAACTTTCAGCATACAGAGCTCGCCGAGTATGGCGAGAAGCTTTGGAAAGCAACTTTTTGTTAGAATTAGACCGAGATTTTAAACTTAATGTTGCTTTTGAGGATGAAAAAGACGTGTTTAAATTACGGTGTGATTTTGGTTCTGCTTGTGGACGCTATGCTTTCTGGAGACTAACACACAATCAGGCTCCGGAAACGCAGTATTTACTTGAAACTGGGCATATACCTGTATCAGAGCAAAAACATAAAGAGCTTTGTGATGCTGCTGACTTATCTGTTGAAAGATACCTACCAGCGATACTTAGAGGATCATACAAGCATGATTCTACTTGGTCATTACAACGACTTTCTCACTGGGTTCGATCTATATTTTCATGAATTAGGGAATGAGCTAATTCGTATGAAGCTGACCTTTGTTCATCTGAGTCTTGCCGCCAGTACATTCCTAATTTATTTAGAAGTTCTGTATCTTGATCTGAGTCAGGGTTTGGAGTAGTTAAGAGCTTCTCTCCGGCAAAAACGGAGTTTGCTCCAGCTAATAAACACAAAGCGTGCCCTTCGTCGGATAACTGCATCCTACCAGCTGATAATCTCACCATTGATTTTGGCATAGTGATGCGAGCTAGAGCGATAATTCTCACAAAATCAATTATTGAAATATCGTCTGAGTTGGCGAGGGGAGTGCCTTCAACTTTTACTAACATGTTGATAGGCACACTCTCTGGATGAGGATTTAGCGTAGCAAGCTGGGTAAGGAGGCCGATTCGGTCATCTAGAGATTCGCCCATCCCAACAATTCCACCACAACAAACAGTTATTCCAGCGTCACGCACAGCCTGGATAGTACGAAGCCGTTCATCGTAAGTCCTTGTAGTAATGATATTACCGTAATATTCAGGCGAAGTATCAAGATTATGATTGTAAGCAGTACAACCAGCCTGACGTAAACGCTCAGCTTGAGCTTTTGATAGCATTCCTAAAGTACAACAAACCTCCATATCAAGGGAACGAACCGTGCTTACAAGGTCAAGAAGCGCATCAAACTCTGGCCCATCCCGGACTTCACGCCAAGCGGCTCCCATACAAAATCTGGTACTTCCTTGCGCTTTGGCTGCTGAAGCCTTTTCTTTAACGATATTTTTTGGCAGAAGTTTATGTTTTTCTACTCCTGTAGAATAGTGAGCACTTTGAGGACAATAAGAGCAATTTTCAGGACAACCACCTGTTTTAATCGACAACAGAGTTGAACGTTGTACCTCATAAGGGGAGAAGAATTTACGATGAATTAGTTGAGCTGCCATCAATAGGTCAGGAAATGGCAAGGTAGCTAAGTCTTTTATTATTTCTCTAGTCCAATTGTGCTTTGGCTCGTATTCCTCGAGATTTGTAACTTCTAGAAAAATTTTTTCTTGGGATTTAGTCTTAGACATATAAAACTTACACAGTACAATTTATTAAAGAATTTTTAGCTACCTAATTTCTTATAGTTAGCACCTAGCCTGATGGATACAATAGAAAGACAAAGGGGTATGCGCTTTACCATAGCAAAAACTGAGCTCCCGCACGGTAAACAGCACCTCTTAGCTCAGTGCAAATTCGGTCACCCTCAAGCCATCCTAGTCGGTCTGCTTCCTGAAATATTTTCTGCTCTTCAGGAGTACAGAGCACTCCAACAGGAAGTAAGCACGCAGGCCTAACTTGATTCACTGTTAAAGTGGATGAACTGGATAATGCATTGGTTGAAATGAGAACTTTTTTGAGTGAACACACTGCTCCCATACCAAACAGCACAGAATTAATAATGACTAGGTCAACGCCTTTATTCACCAATTCATCCCAAAAATAACTGCTTGGTTCGGGGGAATGATGCGGTGATAGTAAAATAGCTAAAAGTATTGAATTTTTACCATCATCAACACAATCAAGAGTGAGTCGTACCTCGTGTAATGAATCAAGTATCTCTGGTAGCGCCTGAATATCAAGTTTAAGCGAGCTTTTAGAGTGGTCAATTACGATAGTATGACTACAGTCAGGTAGGTTATTTTGCTGAAACTGAGATACTAACGAAAGTACGGAGTTAACCTCGGCGCTATTGCCAATTATATGGAATATAACCTTATTTTTTGCATTATCTGTCGAAGCAACTTCGTTGTTAAGATTGAACACTTCAATGCTTGATTCACTGCTTAAAGCTCTAACAAGTTGGTTTTGGCGCAGTCTTCGGGGTCGACAAGATATAGAAAATTTATCACTCATAATCGCAATACCGTATAGATTGTAGCAAAAAAAGTACAACCTTTCTCATATTTGCTTCATATCAGCTATTTAATCAGATAAGCCTTGGAATCATATCATAGGTACTCATGACTAGGAATGCCGCTCGCAGAGACCCAGTATCTTCACGTGAAGAGCGCGACCTTCTGGTGTCGGAGCACGAAAAATTTGCTCGTGTCATCGCTGGACAGGTTTTAAATTCACTAAGCCTATCGAAAGATTTTTTAGATGATGCAGTAAGCTGTGCATATGTTGGCTTAGTAGAGGCAGCCGAGCGATATGACCCCTCATCTGGAGTTCCTTTTCGTGGCTATGCATATATAAGAATAAGGGGGGCTGTTATTGATGGATTGCGCGGCGTTACTGGCTCGTCTCGAGCACATCGCCGCCGGTTACGGGTATCACAACATGCACTGCTTGATATTGAGGAATCCGGTGCAGTTAGACATGTTAGTAGACAAAATGCTACCCGTGAGGAGAAGCTCGGCGTTTTACTTGATTTGGTTTCCCGAGTTTCAGTTTCTTTTTCTTACAGTGAGCGTGAGGCTGAAAATAATTTTGGGGTTGAGCTTGTAACTCCTCAGCATGAACTTCCTGAAGAGATAGCGATACGAAAACAAACTCAGAAAAATTTAAAAAAAGCTTTCGAAACATTGTCTGATGAAGATCGATTCATACTTGAAGGAATTCATCATCGCGAGTGCACGTTAGATGAACTGGGCGCTGAACTGGGGGGAGTGAGTAAATCATGGGTAAGCAGAAAACATACTCGGGCGCTCGACCGACTTCGAGAGGCTTTAGAAGCCTTAGAAAAATAGATATGCGTAAACATCACATTAAATTAAATAATGATCGTAACTCTCATTTGATCGCTAAAATAAGGATTTTTTTATATTCGCTGATTACTTTCTTTGGAGTCGCTTGTAAACAAGAGATTCTTCACGATCTAAGTGAACAGGAAGCAAATAGATTATTAGCCAAGCTACATAGTGAGTCACTTTCTCTACACAGTGAATCACTGTTCCCGATTAAAAAACAACAATCAAATGGACAGTGGAGTATCGCTGTAGAAGATGACCAGGTAGCTAAAGCAGTTACCATTCTCGATAATTTAAAGTTATTTGCTCCCTCTCCTGATAGTAAAGTAGAGTCCACATCCTCTATTTTTGCCTCTAATGAGGATATTCGTTTAGCTTTTGAACAACGTAAGGGGAATGATATAGCCCATACGCTAAAAGGACTGGCCGATGTTTTGCAAGCAAAGGTGCATCTAAATATCCCCAATTCTGTAAAGCGCTTTGGGGGAGCAACAACCAATGAGGAATCATCAGCAAGTGTTATTTTGATAGTGGATCCAAATTTTAATATCACCGCTGAAGAGATTAAGGGATTAGTTGGCGGTGCGGTAGGAATACCTCAAGAGAGAGTGCAGGTTCTTCTGCACGTTACTCAGCGTCCTGAGTTACTGAATGGTAATTTTGAAAAATCCTCGTCTACCAAAGATGTCGTACCTAAAGATTCATTACTTTTTACAAAAAAAAGTTATCTGACAAACAAATGGCGAATGTTTGCGTTTATAACAATCGGTCTTATTACAGTGCTTGTAGGAGCGGTATTTTTGATGGTTCTAAAGCGGTCTGGCAATTCTTCCGTACCGTTTCTGTTAGGCGAAGAGTCCTAAAAAATACCTTGAGGAACAAAAACTGTGGCGACAGAAAAAGCTCTGTGGGGCTCTTCATCAAATCTTGTGGGTTTATTATCAGGCATTTGTCTCTCTCCAGAAGAAACTTTCTCAGTAATAGAAACAGTTTTAGGATATCGTTATGCAAAATTAGGCGCTGAAGCTCAGAAAACAGTAGAGGTATTAAATAATTTTCCTCTCAGATGGAGAAAAGAGCTATGCCTACTTTCTTTACAAGACTTAATATCTTCTTTTCATTGGTATTCAATTTATTTTTTTGGCATACTCAAGCCCAATATTTTTCAAGTTACATCGGTTAATGTAAAGAAGAATTGGTCAAACAATTATACAGCTACTTTCGTACATCCTATTTATATTCCGTGGTCTATTGATGAAACTATATCCCCTACTACAGTAGTAAGTAGCTCATCAAATGGCAGCAAGATTGATAGTTTAGAATCTAACGTTGAAGGTAGCTTTTACTTGGGATCAGTCCCATATATTCAAGCTAGTGATAGTAAAAATTTTTACTATAAAGTAACAGACCCTTTACATGTCACTTTACGGCTAAATGATGGAAGGTGTTTTTTTGGATCAACAAGTTTGTCACTAGACAAAATAGAAATATCAACAGAATTTTAGCTTTTCAGATAGCAACTAGCTTAATCTCAAAACGATTCTTTAATCGTGAATTAAAAACGTATTGATTAATCCTCGTCATAAGAAAACATCGACCCTTTCAACAAGGAAACACCAGTGTCTAATAATTTAATAAGCACGTTACCAAACTCTTTAATACAGACTAACCCAAATCAAATTAGCTCAGGCCAGATGAAGGGTAAAAATCTACATTTAAATAACGATGTAAGTCGGTTTTTTTTTGAGCGACTTAAAACTAGCGCAAATTTACGATTAAGGGAGACAAAGTCTAATTATGAAAATTTTTCTGATACCAAAAATTCACCGATATCAGTATCAGATATTCAAAGGTATTCTAGGCTACTTATGAGTCAAGAAAATAGTCAGCGTGATCTACAAAAGCTTCAACTACTATCTCAAATAAATCGAAGTGTCATTGATGCATCTCTTCAACCTCTACGTACTGTACGTTCGTGAAAAAAAATTAATTTGCAATCGATCTTAGAATACAAAATGTAGGAAAAATAAAAGAACAAACTGTAAAAAAGGATGATTCGGTGCACAGGAGTCTAATTCCAATACTAGTTATTGCAATGGTGGCAAGTATGCTTGTGCCGCTGCCATCCTTTGTGATTGATTTATTACTTACAGCCAATCTTGTCAGTACGATTATTCTTTTATTGGCAACGTTCTTTATTACTGAGCCATTGAAGCTTTCAGCCTTTCCCTCATTATTACTTTTGATGGCATTAGCAAGATTGTCGCTGAATATAGCCACTACTCGAATGATCTTAAGTAAGGGGGAGGCGGGGTCAGCAATTGAAGCCTTCGGTTCAATTGTAATTTCTGAAAATCTAATTGTTGGATTTGTAACGTTTTCAATTATTACTCTAGTGCAGCTAATAGTCGTAGCAAAAGGTGCTGAACGAGTAGCTGAAGTTTCTGCAAGATTTGCTCTTGATGCTCTTCCAGGAAAGCAAATGTCGATCGATGCTGATTTGCGCACAGGATTAATCTCAATTGATGATGCAAGGAAGCGAAGAGACGAACTTCAGGCAGAATCCCGTTTATATGGTGCACTTGATGGTGCAATGAAGTTTATTAAAGGTGATGCAGTAGCGGGACTTCTTATAACTCTGGTAAATATTATTGGTGGTATCATTACAGGTGTTTGTGTTAGAGGACTATCTTTTTCTGACGCTATAGATGCTTATATTTTACTTAGTGTCGGTGATGGCCTCTTATCGCAAATTCCAGCCCTTCTTAATGCGCTTGCCGCCGGAATTATTGTTACGAGAGTTGTAAATGGTACAGACTCATCATTGGCGTTAGACCTTCCAAAACAATTAGGCTCTCTCTCCTTTGCGGCACCAGTAGCAACATTTTTATCTCTAATTTTGAGCTTACTCGTGGGTCCAATCAGTATTTTTGTAGCAGTAGCTGCATGTGTATTAGCCATTATTCAAGCTCGTAAACGTATTAAGGATAAACATCGCTCAGCAAAAAATCACAGAAAAGATGATTTTCATAGGTTGGTAAGACGTTTACCACCAGTAATTTCTATTGAACTATTAAATCTAAATGATTTATCTCCTGAGATTATAAATGAAGCGATGGAAAGTGTGAGATCTGAGTTTTGGCATCAAACTGGATTATGTTTTGACCTTCCAATCGTAAAGTTTTCAGGAATCGTAGATAACTCCAGAAGTTGTATGCGTATTTTTATTCATGGAGAGCAAGTTTTTCAATCTGAGATTGATAATCGGATCAATCACGCAGATGGTCTTCTGAAATTAATAAGTGATTACGTCCGCACAACTATGGTGAATGTTCTCCCAGATCTAATAACTGATTCGGTTGTTCGTCGATATATTGAGACATGTGAGCGAGAGGGATGTGAGCTAGGTTCATCAATTATACCTAATGTAATATCAATAACTCAAGTTACTGAATTGATAAGGTCTCTTGTTTCCGAAAGAGTACCACTAAGAAGTGGTAGACTTTTTCTTCAAGCTTTGGCTGAATCAGTTCCAAGATGTGGTTCTGGACGCATGCTAGTTGAAGAAATACGGATTGCGCTTCGTCGCTCTGTATTAGCACCATTCGGTATTCCTGGTTCTATTATTTCGTGTCGTGCTCTTCCTCCCTTGGCTGATTATTTAATTAGTAAAGCAGAGCGAGCGCAGTCAGCAGAAGACGCTGAGCTTCATCTTGCTATCGCAGAAGCCTGTAGCAATTGGGATCTTGATTTACCAATAATTGTCGGCCGTGGCGCTAGAAAAAGAGTGCGTGAAACCTTGTTAATGAGGAAAATTGATGTCCCAGTGCTCGCTTACGAAGAAGTATGTGATTACGAACTCGATATAGTACAGCTTGTTGATATACCTGAGCATCTGTTTGGCCTTCCTCAGATAAGTAATTCAAGTAGTAAAAATATCCAGGATCAAACAGTTTAGGAGTCTCCTTTGTTAAGAAGAGTAAATTTAATATCGATAGGTGCGGTAGCGTTAGTCTTAGCAGGTTGTGCTTCAAATGTGTATCGAGGCAAATATAGGGAAGAATATCCGGTAAAAGCTGCAAATGCTGTGAAAGACGGTAATCGGGCTTTAGATGAATTACGATTAGTTGATGCACATAGATTATATTTAGAATCCCTTAAGTGGTCATTGACACCTCAAGCTTATGATGGACTTGGGCGTGTATTTTTTCGAGGTGGAGATATAAAAAATGCTGAAATTTATCTTCAGAAAGCTATTTCTCTAAATTCTGACTATGCGCCGTCTTATCGTAATCTTGCGTTGTTATATGAATACCAAGGAGAGTATCATAAGGCTGAGAGTTTTTATCGAACAGCAGTATTAGTAGATCCAGCTAATGCAGTTTCGCACAGTAACTTTGCCGATTTTTTAAAAAAATATGAGCGAGGCAGTTCAAATGAATCGAGTTATCATTCTTGGATGGCACGGCAATTAAGCAAATATCTAATTTCCTCAGAGGAATAAAATGACAAAAGAGAATGCCAAAAAAAAGACTAATTTAAGGGAACAAAAAAAAACCACGAGACAAGTTGAAACAAGCCTAGCTACAAAAAGCGCGGTTGAGTCTATAAAGTCAGTATGGGCTGAGGAAATAGCTAATTTGGCCTCAGTGGAGTTCTCTTCTGTTGAGGAAATAATTAAAGCTTTAGCTGAACAAGTGAGTAAGAGAACAGGCTTAAATAATCAAACTGATGTTTTTGCTATTATCAAGGAGTTAAAGGATGAAGATGAAACTTTAGACAATCTTCTTAAGTCATTAATAACAAACTCACCTAAATAAATTTGCCTAAGTGATAAATTGTATCATTAGTAAGGCTATCATTAGTAAAACAACAGAAGCCTTAAGATTGCGGACATTTTAAGATAGGGCACCGGTGCTAAATAACTGAATCGCTGAGTCAAGAGAAAGTAAGGAGATTCTGTTTGAATTTTGTAGTTTTTGTCTATCAGAATTTGTTATATAACCCCATTCAGCTAAAAGTAGCTTTACTGAATCTAGCTCATTTGAGCCCTCAACTCCGAGCAAAGTCTCTAATCGATCTTCAATAAATATAACGCTGTGCGAAGAATTATTTAACAACATCTTAAGATATTCTTTCTTGTCACCATCTTCACCAGCATAAAGTAGATTATCGCTCCATGATAAGCCATTGTAGCTGAGTAGGAGCTTAACGAATCTACGCGGTTTTTTTGTTACAATATGAAGAGTGTGATTATTATTAGCTTGTCCTTCCGCTAAAGCAGTTGTGATACCAGGAAAAAATGGATTAGATTTTTGCCACTCTTTTGTACTCCTAGCTATTAATTCGTCTCTGGTTTCACCGATGATTAATAACGCATCTTCTCGTGAAAATGGCACCTTATTTTCATTTTCAAGATTTTCTCGAAACTTATGAAAATCTTCGTTTGATGGAATACAATTGATTAGTTCCTTATTCCGTAAAGATTCGTTAACAAAATAAGCTAGTAGGATTAGTTCATAGCAATCATGAATAACCGGACGCCATAGTCGATAGGTTTCATAAAAATCAGACGAAGGGGATTCTGAAAAAATATTGGGCCATATTTTTCTACTAGTTTCCCAAGCTGCTAAACTGGCCTCATTTGCGGAATCGCATATGACTCCGTCGAAATCTATGGCTATATGACAATGTGTTCTCATTGAAAATTAGACTATGCTTTTTTGATACCTTGAATCTCTAATTCGATTGTTATCTCATCACCTACCACCAATGCTCCAGTTTCAATGAGTTTACTCCACGTAAGACCATAATCCTTTCGGTTAATTTTTGTTGTACCTAAGAATGCTACTCGATCTTTACCGAATAAATCTTTTGCAGATCCTAAATATTCAACCGATAACGAAACAGGGCGAGTTACATCACGGATGGTAAGGTCACCGTTAACAATAAAATTTTTGTCATCTTTAACACTAACACTTTTGCTGACAAACTTAATAAAGGGAAACTTGGCTTCGCTGAAGAAGTCATCACTTTTGAGATGGTTGTCTCTTTTTTCCTGAGAAGTATTGATACTTTTGACCTTAAGCGAAGCTGAAGTTGTTGATGCCGGAATATTTTTCGGATCAAAAGTAATTGAACCAGAGAAATCGCTGAACTGTCCGGCAACATTTGAAATACCGAGGTGCTTTACTTTGAATCCTACTCGACTATGAGTTCCGTCTATTTCAAATTCTTCACTAAAACTTGGCGACGTCACCATCACTACAGTTATAGCGAGAACACTTATAGTGCTAATACGAAAAAAATTAACAACAGACCTAGCATATTTGAGGGAGTGGGTCATATTCATATGCGTTCTCACCGAGAATTAAAAGTATGATTGCGATTTGTTAGATTAGTCACTTAGAAGCTGATATGGCAACAAGAAAGAATAATTTTTTTGTTCCTAAGCTCTATGAAGTTAATGCTTCTTTGTAAAGAGAATCATAGTTAGCGGCACATTCAGAAATATAAGTTGGTTTTGGAACTTCAAAAGAGCGCCAAGAATCATTTTCTAAAAACCACCTTAGAGTCTCACTTATACATTGAATATCACCCGCCCGAAATTTTTTGCCATTTATGCCGTCATGTACTCTACTTCCAAGGGCGCCGATATCAGATACTGCTGCTATTTTTTGACCCGCCCAAATTTCTGATAGCACTATGCAAAAAGTTTCTGGGAAAATACTTGGAATTACCGCTACATCAAACATTGATAAAATTACTGAAAGATCTGCCTCATCAAATGCGCCGTGATAAAAAATCCGTTCTGTTGACTTAGGCAACTCTTGTGCTCCTCCAAATAAATGAAGCTCAGTATTGGGGTAGTCTCGTTGTAATATGTTAAAGCCAGCAACAAGGCTTTGCCATCCTTTCTGGGGAATAAGAGCACCTAAATAGCCAAAGCGAAAATTAGTCCACTTGTTTTTTGGGACAACACATTTAAAAGGATTAATTCCGTAGGGGATAATCTGAAAGGTATTATTAAAAACGACCGACAGCTTTGAAGCTAAAAATTCTGATGGTACAACCGCGTAGTTTGTACTTTCAATTGATTCAGTCAAAACGGCGCGACGGTCTATTAAATATTTTGAAATATCATTATTAAACCAAGTTAAGGCGTATTCTGGCGATACAACCTTCAAAGGGTCATCTTCTCCTTGTAGCGTCCATAATGGAGTGAGTGCAAAGTAGTCGTGAAAACTAATCACAGTTTTAATACCACTTAAGCGAGCTTGTTCAATCACACCAAGATGCCAACCTAAAAAATGCATAATATGGATAAGGTCGGGTTTGACTATATCTAGTATTTTTTTGAGAGAAGCCGATATGTGAGGGGCATTATATGGGGCTAAAATACTGAGAGATTCGGATGGGAAGCTTGTGTGATGACCTTGAGGACTTCTTAAGTATAGCTGACCTTGTGCCGGATAAGTAATCCAAAACTGATATTTGGTGCTTAAATACGCACTTAAAGTTCTAACATGCCCTTCTACCCCTGCCCGATTATATAGTGAGTGTGTAATTATCAGTATGCGCGGAGAAGTCTGACTCATAAGCTAAGTATTTTAATGTAATACTTACAAATAACTTTTTTCTTGAATTTACACTATGAACATTTTTTTTCTTGCAGGGAAGTGTTTGCCTATTCATGCTTATTCCTTAGATGAGCGTCCGCTTGGGGGCACCGAAACATCAATAATTAGAGTCGCTGATTTTTTGCAGAAAGCTGGACATGAAGTAACGGTTTTTTCATCTCATCGTTCTCCTCCTGAGTCATCTCCAAAGTATCGCTCTGTTGCTGATATCTCTACAGCTGAGCCAGCTGATATTTTGATAGCGGTGCAAGATTGGTGGCCATTATTTTGGCCGATAAAAGCTTCCAGACGGATGTTTTGGACCGGTGATGGAGCTGAACAATATTTGACTTACGGTTTAGGTGACAAGCGCGTGCAGAAACAGATTGATCTTCTGTTAGTAGCAAGCAATTGGCACGCTCAACATCTTTGTGAGGAAAGCGGATTTCCTATTAGTCGCACCGTAAGCGTTGGATGTGGAGTCAATTTAGATTGGTTTGGTGGTGGCGAACAGCGAAATAGAAAAAGACTAATTTACACTTCTACTCCTTATCGCGGTTTGGAACTTGTTCCAAGTTTATATCTGGAATTGAAGAAAAAACATCCAGACCTTGAACTAAGAGTATTTTCTGGATTAAGCGTTTACGATACTGATACGAAGTTTAGTGGTCTAAGAAAACAGCAATTTGATGACCTTCTTCCAATTATTAAATCTCTTCCCGATTGCCAATATTTTGGAAATATTCTGCAACAAGATTTAGCTCGTGAGTTAATGCGCTCAGGTTTATACTTTTACCCTAACACTTGGCGAGAGACCGCTTGTATTTGCTGTATTGAGGCCAAGGCAGCTGGATGTCCGATAGTAACAACAAATTACGGAGCTCTTTCAGAAACTGTGGGTAAGGGAGGAATAGTTATTGATTCACAACCTGGAACATTAGATTACAGTAGAAAATTCCTAAATGCTTGTGATCGAATAATTTGTGATGATCAACTTTTTACTCAACTCTCGAAAAATGGACGCTTGGAAGTGTCTCAAAAATTTAGTTGGGAGCATGTGGGACAAAGATTTTTAGATTTATTAAGTGATTTTTAATATTTTGAACCATTGATTGTGAATAAGATGTGGCATTATGAAACCGAGAAAGAAAGTAAAATAATGCTTGTATACTTATTATTTAAAACATATGTAAAATGTAATCTGGTTAAAGCATGAGAACCCGAGATAAAAAGTGAAAACAAAGCTGTCTCTTCTTTTATTGGCCTTTACATTAATTATACATACAAATTTATTCGCTGAATCTGATCATTCGGTAGCCACTTCAGATACCTCAAATACTTCAGACACTTCTGATTCTATCAAGCAATCAATGAAGACTCTTTATACTGAGTTTCGTAATCTTCATCCATTTATGGTGTCTCGAGAAAACTTTTTGATGACCAAGAATCAAAACGAAATATCAGGTATTCTTACACGTTTAAAAACAACAGTTGATTCATTGGAAAAAGTGCATCCACTTTTTAAAAGTCATCAAAATTTAGACGGAATTCTTTTGACTTTGTATGATACTTTAGCGGACGCTGAAAGAGGTTTTAGTGAAGGTAGAAAAGGGTGGGCATTATGGCGTCTCAGGTCAGTAGCTAATGCCTGTATGACTTGTCATATTTCCTACAAAAAAGACCTCAAATTTTGTGATTCCTCAGAACCAGAATTAAATGAAAGCGATTACAGTAAAGGAGAATTTTATTTAGCTACTCGTCAGTTCGGCCGTGCAAAAGATGCTTTTATGAAAGCAGTACTTAAAGAGCCACTGCTACCTGCATCTGATTATCAACGCATTGATGCACTTCGCAAATGGTTAACTGTTTATACTAGGGTGACAAATAGCCCAGATGAAGCTCTGAACCAGTTAAATGAAATTTCTAGAAAGGTTAAGTTTCTTGCTTTTGAATTGGAAGAGATTAGTGCATGGGTAGAGTCATTAAAGAATTGGCAGCAAGAGAATAAGCCTAAAATTCTAGTTCCGTTAGTTCGTCAAGCTGAAAATCTGCTACGTCGAGGTCTGACTCACGATGATCCAATATTTGCGACTCAAGTAGGTACTGTAGAGCTTCTAAGAGCGACCTCATTACTTCATGCTACTCTTGAAGAACAAAAAGCATTATCGTCAGCCGAAAGAGGACATATCTTATATTTGTTGGGCTTTGCCTATGCGCGTCTTCCACAGTTTTTTATTAATGAACTTCCTGAAATTTATCTGGAGCAAGCTATACGAGAAAGTCCAAAATCAGATGCAGCATTGCGGGCAATTAGACTTTATACTCAATTAATTACTCAGGAGTATACGGGAAGTGGTGGGACTCATATACCAGAAGAGATTCTTGGTAAACTCTCCGAGTTACACCGAATTGCCACTGAAGGTCGCGTTACTGAAGGAAGGCCTTCAAAAGAATAAAAGCTCTTATAGGTTAACTGTTAGGTTCAATATTTACTATAGTTAGAATATCTTGTTTTGTTATTCAGCTAATAAATCCAAAATTTCTAATTGTCTTGTTTCGTATTTCTCTCGGTCATCACTTAAATGTTGAAGTAGCTCAAAGTCTCCCTCTAGACCAGCTTTTTCAATGTCTTGAGTGTTATTTTTCAGGAGTTTGTCTAGGGAAGAAAATTCAGCCTCCAATTGTTTTCGCTTTAGCGGATTAAGGCTCTTTTTTTCGTCATTTTTATCCTTTTTTTGCTTTATTGGACTATTAGATTTGGATGGGCTAATACACTCTTGTTCGTCAGCTCCCCATCCTTTTTGCGAGAGAAATTCATCGTATGATCCTGGAAAAAATTCTGCACCGTTTGAAGTGAATACAATAAGCGAAGTGCACAGCGCACGCAGGACAGTTTCGCTGTGAGTTACTACGGCAATACCACCTGAAAAAGATTTAAGAGCATCAATTAGTGCTTCTATAGATTCCATGTCAAGATGGCTTGTCGGCTCATCTAATAGAAGCAGATTTACGGGAGTAGCTAAGATTCGACCGAGAAGAACGCGACTTTTTTCTCCACCTGAGAGTACTCCTATCTTTTTATCTCCACTGTCACCACCAAAAAGCATAGCGCCACAGATCGCTCGTATTTTGGTTCGAGAAAGCATAGGATTAGCATCCTGAATCTCCTCTTCAATACGTTTCAAGTCATTTAGACGAGAGATATTGGTTTGTCCAAAATATCCAATAGATGTAGCCTCATGAAGAGCCACTAGACCTTCTAATGGCTTTATTTCTTGAGCTAGTAATTTAAGTAATGTTGATTTACCCCTACCATTTTTGCCAATTATTCCAATACGAGCATCTTTACTTATTGTGATGGAAAGTCCTTGTATCAGTAGAGGGCCATCAGGGTACCGGAAAGATAAATCTTTTGTACGACCGAGAGATGGTGCTGAAAAAGGCTTTTGTGAAAACATAAATGAAAGATTGTTGATAGTGCTGAGAGCCTCATGTTGCTCCATTTTCTGCAAAGCCTTAACTCTTGATTGCACAAGAGTCGCTTTTGATGCTTTTGCACGAAATCTATCAATAAATTCTTGAATTTCTTCTCGTCTTTTTTCAGTATTAACGCGAGTTTTTTCGTATGTTTCTTCATCTTGGGCAATTAGTTTTTCCAGTTTTCTTGTTCCGCCAAGAGCCTTTCTGATTTTATACCGATGAATTCCTAAAGTATGGGTAGTAATGCTATCCATAAAGTCACGATCGTGGGAGATTAGCATAAGTTCACCCCGCCACTCATTAAGCTCTCTTTGAAGCCATCTTACAGAAATAATATCAAGGTAATTGGTTGGTTCATCTAGTAAGAGAAGATCCGGATCAGAGAGAAGAAGCTTGGCTAAATTGATGCGAATTTGCCATCCTCCAGAAAAGGTTGAGGGAGAGTTTAAAAGAGAATCTTGCTCAAACCCTAACCCCATAAGTATTCGCTCGGCACGCCAAGATGAATCACTCCTTTGAGATTCAGGTAATCCCAAACATGCTTCAGCAAGCACAGAATCTTCGGTAAATATAAGAGTTTGAGGAAGGTGACCAATTCGGTAGCCACGGGGAATATTTATCTTTCCATCATCTGGCTCCTCTTGCCCAAGTAAAAGCCGAAAAAGGGTTGATTTGCCATGCCCGTTACGACCGATAACACCTACCCGTTCTCGACGCTCTAGCGAAAAGCTTGCATCATTGAAGAGTAAATTTGTACCGTACGATTTTGAAATACTCGCTACTTGAATCATATACAATCGCCTATCCGTTTCATATCAACAATGCCGTCATGAGCTATATACTTTCAAGTCTATCTGCTGTTTTTATCGGAATGGCTATGGGTTTTATGGGTGGAGGTGGTGGAATATTAACAGTGCCTCTTCTTCGGTTTGGTTTTGACCATCATGAAAAAGTAGCTATTGCTGAATCATTAGTAATGGTTAGCCTTGTAGGAGTGGTAACAACCTTAAGTATCCTACGAGAGGGAATAATTTGGTGGCGTGGTGTTGCATTGCTTGCTATTACTGGCTCCATAGGCTCATTTGTCGGCAGTTACATATCTTTTTTCGTCACAGGATATACGCAGCTTTTTTGGTTATCCCTGATAATGCTAGTAGCTTCAGGATTAATGTTTAGACCGAATTATTCAGAGATTAATGATGCACAGTCAGTGGAAAAATCATTAAACGATAATTTGATGTCCGGTTTAACACTCAGGAGTAAGTTATGCGGACTGATAGCTGGATTTATGTGTGGCATTCTGACTGGTTTTTTGGGGGTTGGAGGAGGATTTTTACTAGTCCCAGTTTTATACGCTATATTTATAGTGCCCATGCCGGTTGCAGTTGCTACTAGCTTAGCTATTTTATCTTTTAACGCTTCAGTAGGACTTGTTTATCATCTTCCAAAGCTTGTAGAAGAAAAATTGCAAATTGATGTTTTCTTCATTTTATCTTTTGTAATTGCTGGTCAAGGAGGGGGATATATTGGCCGGATTTTGGCCAAAAGGGTGTCTCCCCGACTAACTAGACTAATTTTTGCTACCTTTCTTCTATTTTCCGCTATTGGGGTATTTACTGCGATAAACTTACCGCAGTTACCTCTTCCCGAATAAAAAAAAAAGGCACAGTATAGAACTTTCTCTAAACAGAGAAATTTGTAAAAAATATGTTTGTTCTGCTGGAGTATATATGTCTAAAGACCGTGATCGTCGGTTCGGATGCTCAAAATTTTATCTATTTCCTGCATGGGCTACCCTAAGCTTGTTAGGCTTGTTTAGTAGTGCCTGCACTCAGGAAAAAGAGTCTACGTCATCATCAGCATTGCCGACTCAAAGTATTGAGAGTAAGCCCGCTGATAGTAAACCCTCTAATACTAAGGGGGATAACGAGGGTAGTGTCATGGATTCTAAAAAAATAAGTTATATAATTGGACATAATATCGGTAAAAGTCTCTTATCTGATGGTGTTAGTGTAGAGAGACAATCTTTGCTTGAAGGGTTGAGCCAGGCTCTTGAGGGTAAAAATTCGCAATTTTCAGAGCAAGAGGCCACTCAAGCGCTACAACAACTGCAAAGAGAAGTTATGATGAAGCGTCAAGAAGCTTCAAAAGTACAAGGTAAAAAGAATGAAGAAGATGGCAAAGCGTTTTTAGCTCAGAACAAAAGTTTAGAGGGATGGATAGAGCTTCCAAGCGGCTTACAATACAAAATTGTAAAAGAAGGTTCGGGAATTAGTCCAAAATTAGAGGATACAGTTGTGGCGCATTACACTGGAACTCTTATAAATGGCACTAAGTTTGATAGTTCTCGTGATCGTGGCCAACCAGCTGAATTTCAATTAAGTGGTTTGATTAAAGGGTGGCAAGAGGCTTTGCAGATGATGAAGCCTGGTTCCAGATGGGAACTCGTAGTACCTTCTGACTTAGCTTATGGATCTCACGGTGCTGGCCCAGGTAGCCCCATTGGTCCTAATGAAACTCTTAAATTCGATATTGAATTAGTCCAAGTGAAGAGCTCATCTACTAAGTAGTAAGTAAAGATTTGTTTAGCCCACCATCCAGAAGTGAAAGAAAGTGGTTTTCATCAGCGATTAAGGTAGTCTGTACAGTTACCACTATAAAACACTCTCTGAGATGGTGATTAAGAGGTATTATTTCATTAATTTTTATAGCGTCCTTTGCAGTTGTAATAATTAGAGCATTATTTGGTAATTTATCTGCATACTGCGTTAGGTCTGATAGTGAATAACGTGCATGATCTTTGGCTAAAAATTGATGTGAAATTTTCAAGCCAGTTGATTTTACAGTTTGAATAAAACCATTGGGATTAGCTATCCCACACAAAATAGCTACTTCGTTCTTTATTTCTTCTTTCTTTATTAAAGTACCATCAAGTCGTTTGAGTATGGGAGGTGTAAGAGCCGTTTCAAAAAACGGAATTTTTTTTGGCAGAATAGCTACTAGATCATCTGGAATTGATTGAATATTAGAAATAACCTTTCGATGAGACAATATAATGGCTGAGGCTCTTTGCAGACCCTTATCTCTATCTTCTCGAAAAAAGCCTGCTGGTAAAAGCTTACCCTTTAAAAAATTATCAATTGCCTCTGAAGTACTTACATCGACCGTGATAAAATTTAAATCTCGGTGTATGTATCTGTGCTGTAATCCGTCATCTAACAGTATGACGTTAATTTCAGGGTGATACTGTAGCAAAAGCTTTACTCCGTCACTTCTCTTTGGTGATACAACTATGGGAACGTGAAGTGTTTCTGATAGTAACTTTGGTTCATCGCCGACTACATTGCTTAATGTATCACTGTCAACAAATGTTGGCTTAGTAGCTGAACCACCGTAACCACGTGAAATAATCCCAACCTTATAGCCTTGCTGAGTAAGAGTATTGCAGAGATAAATAATAAAAGGAGTTTTTCCAGTCCCTCCAACAGTAAGATTACCCACGCTTATCACACTAACCGGAGCGTGATATTGTTTAATTATATTTTGGTCGAAAAGAGTATTCCGAATGGAAGTTATTTGCCCATAAAAATAACTTAATGGATTAATAATCAGATTAGGTACCGACATATTCATATTCATATTCACGATTAAATATTCTATTTATCGGGATAGCACTTTAAAGAATATCAATAATTATTGATCCCTAATGCATTTTTTATACTGTTTCTAAAAGCTCTGAGCAAAGAGCTTGAATAGTACGACCGGTAGCGCCAATATGATTTTGAAAAGTCTGGTATCCTTGTTCGCCGATATTTTTAAGTGCTTCTGGACATTCGACAAGTTTTCTTAGAACTTCAGTTGCTCCTAATTGATTGGTGATTTCAATTATTCCGTTGGTTTTTTTGAGATCTGATACAATCTCCCCAACAGTGAATGAATGAGGACCCATTACTACTGGCACTCGATAAGCCGCTGCCTCTAATGGATTGTGGCCACCAATCGGTACTAATGAAGCTCCTATAAATACGAGTGATGAGTAGGAATAAACTCGCTCAAGTTCACCAAATGTATCAAGTAATACAATACGCTCATTGTCGTTAGCAGGGCGCTTTTCAGCTTTAAGAGTGGTAAATCTGACGGCAGAAAGACCAGCATTACTGAGAGCATTTTCAAAATACTCAAACTTTTCTTTATGACGCGGCGCTACAATAAGTTGAAGATCGTGATATTTAGACATAATTTCACGAATCGGATCAAACCAAATTTTCTCCTCCTGTGGTCTTATGCTACCTAGGGTAATAATGCTTTTGGGAGTACTAAATATAGTATGAGCGTATACTGTAGCCTCCTCTTTAGATGTTATTGATGGTTTACGATCGTACTTTGTGTTTCCGGTGATGATTATGCGATTATTTGGAATGCCAAGGTTTGCATATCTATCCTTTGATGCTCTGTCGATCACACAAGCTAGAGATATAGCTTTAACTACATCCCTTAAAAAAGGAGCTAGAACTCGATAACGGTTAACTGTTGTATCGGAAATTCGGCCATTAATAATAAGCACCTTACCTCCTTGATTTTTTACGAATCTTATCAGTTCAGGCCAAAGCTCTGTTTCACAAATAATAAGAAGTTTAATAGTAGAATTTTTTAATGCTTGTTTTAAAAATTTTTTGCTATCAAAAGGAAGAAACGCTGAACCATCGAATAATTCTTTTCCAATTTTTTCTGCATAGTTTGAAACACTTGTGTGAAGAAAAAAGCTGGATGGAAACTTTGACTTAAAGAAGGGTAAAAGCTCCGCCACTGATTGAGTTTCTCCGAGGGAGGCTCCATGAAACCAAACAATTGACTGATTAGTTGGTAAGCTGAATGGCCAGAAACCATACCTCTCCTTGAGTCGGTATCTTCCTCTTGAAGAAGCAAAAAAAAATGGATAGGAAAGATAACCGAGAGCTAGCATTAAGAAGCGGTAAGAAAGTGTTCCCATAAAATTTTCAATACTATCGATACTTTTCTAGCTGTACTTTTGATCTGGATTGTCGTTATGGTTTCCAGCATCCTCTGGGAATGTAATATCAATTTCATTTGTAATCTTTTTACAAGAATTGTCGACAGAGGAGCTACCATCGAGAGACGAACTAACGAGAGATGCGCTAAATTGTAGCTCGTAGAGACGTTTGTACTCGCCGTCTTTATCCATTAATTCGTCATGTGTTCCTATTTCAACTACTACTCCATCTTTTAAAACAAAAATTCTATTGGCTGAGCGGATTGTTGAGAGACGATGAGCTATCACAAGAGTTGTTCTGCCCTTTTCAAGAACCTCTAAGGCTTTTTGAACCTCACGTTCGGAACTATTATCAAGAGATGCTGTTGCTTCATCTAGTATCAGAATCGGAGATTTACTAATTAAAGCTCGTGCTATAGCGATTCTTTGTCTCTCGCCGCCTGATAAGGTCATTCCACTTTCACCAATAATTGTAAAGAAACCTAGAGGAAGCTGCTTTATAAATTGATAAGCATAAGCAAGTCGGGCAGCATTCTCTACGTCCTCGAGGGTCGCATCTCTTCTGCCATATCTTATGTTTTCAAAGATAGAATCCTGAAACAAAAATGTGTGCTGGCTTACCATAGCTATTCTCGAGCGAAGCTCAGAGAGAGAAAGTTTTCTTATATCAATTCCTCCAAGAAGCAATCGACCCTGAGTTGGATCGATAAAGCGCGGGATTAGATCGACAAGTGTTGATTTCCCTGATCCAGATAGACCAACAAGTGCAATTTTTTCTCCCTCTTCGATGGACATTGTGACATTGGTAAGGGCTCCTCGGGAGGAAGAACGACTATATGAGAAAGAGATATTTTCAAAAGAAATGCAGTTTGTTTTCGGCATGGAAACTGGATTTTCTGGTGAAGCTATAGTTACTTGAGCATCGAGCACTTCGAAAATACGATGACTGCCCGCTATGCCTTGTTGTAGTGCACCTGTAACTCGACTAAGCTTTTTAAAGGGATCGTACATTAAAAAGACTGCTAGTAAAAAAGCTATAAAGTCACCCTGCGTTCTGCTGCCGGAGATAACTGTAGTACCTCCATAGAAGATAATTGTACCAATTGCTATACTAGCTAGCACTTCGTTAATTGGTCCTACAAGAGCTCTAACTTTTTCTGACCGAATTAAGGTTCGAGTAAGAGAGGAGTTAGCTTGCCGAAAACGTGATTGTTCGTAGTCTTCTGCTGTGAATAATTTTACTATTTTATTGCCGTGAATAGCTTCGCTAAAAAGAGAGGACAGAGATCCTATAGCTTCCTGACCTTTTCTTGACAGCCTTCTCATCTTCTTTCCAAATGAACTGACTGGAATAATGCCAAGAGGGAATACAATCACTGCAATAAAAGCGAGAAATGGATCGAGAAAGAAAGCAGCAAAAGTGAGAGCAATTATTCTAACAATATCTCGAAGAATTGCTGATGTAGAATCCGTTAGAAGCGTGCGCACTAATTGAACATCTGCAGTAGCTCTAGCCAATAAGTCGCCACTGGATTTATCAGAAAAAAAACTCGGACTTAGTAATAATAATTTTTGGTGTAGTTTGTTTCTAAGGTCTTCAACGACTCGGTGCCCTACTGAATTTTGTAGATATTGTTGGCCAAAATCAACGAAGGCTCGAAAAAAACTAATGCTTACCAAAATAATTGGAAAAATTAGTAAAACATCTCTTTGTCCATTTGTTAAAACCTTATCTAAAGCAAATTTAACAATAAACGGAACCGCTCCATCTGTTGCCCCGTAGCATACCATACATAATATAGCTAAAATAAATCTGCGCTTGTGTGGTCTTAACAGTTCTAATAAGCGACGGTTCTCAGTGATTAACGGTGGTTTCGTGGCGGCAAGTTTTAGCGCAGTTTTAGCTACTCGAAGGGCTGCATCCTCTTTTGACTCATTAGAGGTTTCATTAGCTGAGAGATATGAAAGAAGATTTTCGCTTTTATCCCTTTCATCGTAGCTAGATAATTGTTTGCGGATTAGAGCTAAATTATCTTCGATCTGCTTTCGGTAAGCATTATCTGTAAGTAATCTGTCTACTTCATCTGCAACATTACTGACCGTAAAATCATCTTGTAGAAGTTCTCGAATAGTATTTGGTATAAGTATGTTTACTATGGAGAATTGCTTAAGTGGAGAGAGTTTTCTTATGATTGTTGCTGAAATTGGATGAACTGCATAGACCATCGCAAAAGGAAGGCCCGCATAGGCGGCTTCAAGGTTGCATGTACCTGACTTTAAAATACCGATATCGCTACCGAACAAAACCGTTTTTGTATCTCCTTGCCAAACTATACACCAGTCTAAATGAGGACGAATTAATTCGTAGGTACCGGCGATTAAGTGGGAAGGAATGGGTATCACTGCTGTAATTGGTTTACCTCTTTTTCTGGCTTCTAAGAGGCCGTTAATTAATATTGGTAAATTCGCGGTAACTTCCTGAGAACGGCTACCAGGGAAAATTGATACAACATTGTCGGATGAGGGGATTGCTAAAGTGCGCCGAAGTTCTGAGCTAATTTTTGTTCGCGTAGATGCTACGTCATTAGGAAACTTATCCTTAAAAGGGTGCCCTACATAAGAAGTTCGGTAAAACCCATGTTTTGCTAAAAATTCCTTTTCAAAAGGAAATATAGTAGCTACATGATGAACGTAGCGGTCGAGAGCACGGACTCGGCTTGGACGAGAAGCCCATAACTTTGGCGGTACATAATATAATACCGGTATTTTTAAATCTCGAGCTTTTTTTGCAACACGCAGATTAAAAGTTGGAAAATCAATCAAAATAATTACATCTGGTCGCCATGTTCGTAGAGTTTTTGTAATCGTAGAGAACGCCGTAAGAAGTTGTTTACCAGAGCGGATTACTTCAATAATCCCCATCACCGCACCAGCAGATTCTGAATCAACTACTATATTAATTCCTTGAGCCTTTGAATAGCGTCCTCCCATTCCTTTTATTTCGGCGTGCGGCACTAGGCTAAAAATAGCTTGGGCTAACTCTGCTGCTCTTTGGTCTCCTGAAACCTCTCCGGCAATAATAAATATCTTAGGTCGGTCACACGCTGAATCTACTGTTTTAGCTAATACAGAATTTTCATCGACAGCTAATCCATCTTTAGCTAAAGGGATTGCGTTATTTGTTACACCTGTCTTTGATGTTACTGAGTTTGTCATGCTGATATTTGGCATAAATTTCAAATTGAGTACTATTCCCGCAATAATAGCATTATTAAAACAATTCTACGACCTGTGACGAGGATACTTTTTGCTTGTGAATGATCTTTCTTGAAAGAGTAAAAAACCTTATTTTTTTGCAGGTTTTATGCTATTTTAAGGATGGTAATAGGAATGCTAAGAATGGGTTAAATAGTTTTTTAGCTCACTAAAAAGGGTGTTTAAGTCTGCTCTTAGTTTTTCCTATTTTATAGAGGAGGTAGTATGAAAACTAATTTACTCGTTTCCAGTGGTATTGTTCGCGCTACGTTAATAACTAGCATAAGTGTAGCGATGATTGGATGTGCTTCAGTAGGTGAAGTTCGTTCCTTGCGAGATGAGGTTAGGGGTTTGCGTTCAGCACACTCAGAAATATCTCAGGAAGCTCGCAGAGCTGGTGACGCAGCTGAAAAGGCTGAGTTACAAGCTAAAGAGGCTAACGAAAGGTCTGTCCGTACTGAAGAAATGCTCAATCGGAGCTTTCAAAGGAGGATGTATAAGTAACACTAACTGATTCAGGAATGCCGTTAGCGTGGCTGATTAGTCTATCGATTTCTTTGCGAGAAGTTGGAGAAAAACCGCGAGATTGTAGAAGTTGATAAATTTTGTTTGTTTTAACCAATTTGTTAAAGGTTAAAGTTGAACTTTGTACCTGACTTGAACCTGACAGCGTTGAGTCTCGGGGCTGTTCACGTTGAAAATGATGTGATTGATTAACTGGTTGGTGAGTGATGTTGGGAAAGTTAGAATCGTCCTGTGATAAATCAGGATGAATTTCGACAAATACGGAGTTATGTCGCTCACCAACCTTGATTTGTTCGTCAATAATTGTAACTTTTGTTCCTAGAGTTACCACAGCGAATAATTGGGCTATATCCTCAGGATACATTCGGATGCAGCCGTGAGTAACTAAAAGACCGATACCCATGGCTTTCTCAAGATTAGTTCCGTGAATAAGATAAGTGCTGTTACTTAGTCGTAAAGCAAATTGTCCAAGGGGGTTGTTGGGTGAACCGCCCTTAATGATAGTGGGGAGCGTATATCCGCCGGCAAGTGCTTCACGGTGAAGTGAGGGCGGAGGAATCCAATCTGGATGAACTATCTTTTCGGTTATTATTTTAACCCCCAGCGGTGTCTCCCAACCTTCTCTACCGAGGCTAACCGGAAAAGTCATTACATCTGTAGAATCATCACCTTTTGGAAAATAATACAAGCGCATTTCAGCTCTGTTAAGTATTATGCCGGTGCGTGGTCCAGGGGGTAGAACATACATTTGCGGGATTTTAACCTTAGTTCCGTCACCAGGAAGCCATACCGAAATATTTGGATTAGCCTGTACAATCTGTTTAAATCCAAGATCGTATCTGCGAGCTATGACTGGTAATGTATCTTCCTTGGATGCTGTAATAAAAAATTTATTACCAATGACGGATTCCTTAGGTGAATTTAAGTTAAAAGTTTCAGCAAGGGCAAATTTTTTACTATTATCCGAAATCAAATTAATGCTGATTAATATTGCCAAAACCACTAAACTGACTCGTAGTATGTGATTAATTAATAATATTACCGTTAGATTACTTAATAGATTCTTCATTAGTTTTTTCATCTAATGCGGAGGAATACTCGAGCTTTATGTTAAGTAGTGAGCTATACAAAGAGATAAGTGTCTCTCGAAAAGCTCTTTGAGAGTATTTATTGTCCGCCAAATTTTTTGCAGCTTCGCCAAGAGCTTTGCACCGCACTGGATTATTAAGGAGCGAGTTTATTCCCTCAGCAAGTGCATGTGAACTAACTTCGGTCAAAACTGCTGATTGATTGTCGATTATTTGCAAGTGACTTTCAATAGCTGTGGCTATAATTGGTTTGCCGGCGGCTAGATAAGAATAAAGTTTCATAGGTGTGTTGGTACCGTAGCGTCTTGGAGATACTAAAATATCGGCTTGAGCTAGGAGATATGGAAGTTCTGGTAAAGGCCGTGGTCCTAAGAGATGAATTTTATTTTGTGCATCTGATGGTAAGGATCTAATTAAATTCTTTGTTCGTTCTATGTCAGCCAAAGTTCCGCCGATAAGGACTAAATGGGCATTTTCGTTGATGTTTTGCCACGCTTGGACAAGTAAATCAGTGCCTTGGTATGGCTCAAAATTTCCTACATATAATACAATCATAGAATCGGCAGGAGCCTGAATTAAAGATTGAATATTAGGATGATTGTTATTTTGTGAGTTATTGGACGGAATAGCAAAATCACGAAGTATAACTACTTTTGGTGTATTAGCCGAATAGGCTACTTTTGCCAATGAATCACATACTGCAATAGTGGCTAGAGAGTCACACATTATCTGACTTTCTATTCGCTTGAGTATTTGCTCTCCCGGACCTACCCACCACCACTTAGCGCGCACAAGTTCAGATAAATGCGAGTCCATATCGTAAATGTAAGGTATTTTAAATAGACGCATGAGTATCCAGCCTATACCCGCTGCTTCCTCAACCCCGTGTACGAGGGTATAGGGAAAATTACTTGCTTTGTTTTGCCGCATAAGTTGTACAGCAGCTTTAAGGAGATAGAGGTCAGCAACACATTTTTTTATTGAGACACCTGGTCTCATATTCTTGAGGAAATTGCTCACAACTGAAGGAGGTTTTATTCGATGAATTATTAATCTTGGATGAAAAATAGGCTCACCCTCTGCTACTGTTAGTATGTCAATGTAAAGTGTTGGAAAGCAGGCTAGTAACTCCTCAACAAGTTGCTTTACTGCGATAGGAGTACCGCGCTCAGTATAAAAGGGCTGAGGCGCAATTAGAAGAATCCGTCTTCTGCTGAGGGTATCTTTAAGGCCATTTATCATCTGTTTAGTAAGCGACTCTATATACACTGGTTTGGGCAGTATCAGCGAGTATGTTACTGTTAGCAAAGTTTGTCATTGTTTAAGTTAATTCTTTATGAGGTGATACCTTGCTTGAGGCTCCTGATATTCATAGTGGAAGTATTGAGTATGCTTCTCGTTTTTCTGGCTTAGTTGGAGCTTGGATGCTTGACGTTCAGTGGCACGCTATTAACAAGCTTATTGCTCTAACGGTGCCCCCGCCTGGACCAGTTTTAGATATAGGAGGAGGTCACGGCCAGCTTGCTATGCGCTTAGCTAAAGCAGGATATGATGTCACAGTTTTAGTTTCTAACTTTTCAGCATGGGAGAACTTAAGACAAGAAATAAACGGCTTGGAATCAGAAGCTGATAAGCTGGCCTCTGAGCGGCTAACCATAGTTGAAGGATTAATTCATCGACCCAGCGAACTCTTTTCTCCTGACTCGTATCCTTTAGTTTTAGCCGTACGAATATTATCTCATTTAGAGCAATGGGAGACCTTTCTAAAAGAGATGTGTTTGGTGGCAAGAAAACAAGTAGTTTTTGATTATCCGTCGAACATGAGCATAAATCTTCTCAAAGAAATGTTATTTACAATGAAAAAAAGAGTTGAGGGTAACACTCGAAGTTTTTTGGTATTTGACGATAATGAAATTGAAAAAGCCATTAAAAGTTCTAATTACACTATAGCCAAAAAGTATCGGCAGTTTTTTTTGCCTATGGCGCTTCATCGTTTCATTCAAGTGTCTGAAGTAAGTAAAACCCTAGAAAAAATTGCCCATTCGGTAGGTATTACGCCACTTTTCGGTTCTCCAGTGGTGCTTTCTGCTGTTGCAAGTTAGACTTATGGTTAAAAACTACGCTGGAGGTATCAATATATGAATAAAACTTATGTTTGTCGGCAGTTATTTACAGTCTTTGTTTTCAGTGTAGCCTTAAGTGCTTGTACCGCTAGTCAGAACCCATTTGTAGCATCTAGTCGCCCGAGTTTGTATCCTAATGAGCACCTTCAAAAAGTGGGAATGCAGCGAGCAAATGCTGATATTGACGAATGTATGGCACTAGCTGACCAATATGCAGAGCAGCCTTCTCAGTGGCAAGAGGCATTAAAAAGTTCAGCCAAAGGAGCTGTTGCTGGAACTGCGGTTGGAGCTGTGGGTGGTTCAGTATTTAGTAAAGCGGGTAGAGGTGCTGGTGCTGGTGCTGCTGTAGGAGGTATGTTAGGACTCTTAAGTGAATTAAATAATATGGGCAATAGAACTCCTTCTTATGAAAGATTTACGGAATACTGCTTACAAAAGAAAGGTTATGAAATCACTGGTTGGAGGTAGTTTAATCAGGATAGGTTATTTTAAGACAGATAAATCTAGCAAAATTCCTTGATGGTCAGAACCTTCAATAGGTACCACTGAAAACTCATATTCAATGGTACCTTTCTTAAATCCATGTATAAGTGCGTGATCAATAGGAAGCATAGATAAAATTGTTAAACCGCTTTTTGTTGTAAATGGCGACCAAGTTGGCTTAAGGCCGTAACCTATTCGAGTATCCTGAAATTGCGAATTATGAATAAAGCGTTTAAAGGATGGGGTCCAGATTGGAGTGTTAAAGTCACCAATTGCAATGGTGGGCCGGTTTTTAGATTTAACGTAGTTTGCTAAATAATCAAGATGAAGTTGTCGGTTTTTCCAGCCTGAGTAAGTGATGGGGTTTTTAGTATGAAGCCCTAGAAGATGAATGTTGACTCCGTTCATCGTAAGTAGTGCCTCTACCATAGGAGGCAAAGTTTTTTCTAAAGTGATTATTCTTGAATAATTTACAAAAATGTTTTCTTCTTTACAAAATAATCCAATACCGTATCCATTTACAATGCTTCGACGAGTGACCAGCTTTTTATGCTGAGGTAGAAATTTTTTGATGGCATCAGTCCATTTTTTGTTTAACTCCATAGCAACAAAACAATCGGGATTTAATTCAGCTATTTGACCAGTCACCGTGCGATAGGCTGTATTTGGTCTGAGAAGATTAGTAGATAAGAGTCGCAGTGGCTTTGCAATTTTTACGGGCGTCGTTTCACTCTTTAAACTTGTAAATTTTATTCTACTTAAGGCGTTTGCAGATGTTGGTATGTAAGGGCTAATTTGAATTAAACAAATAACAATTGTTAAGCAATATAGAAGAACAGATATAGGTGATATTTTTGTACGCCTTTGTGGTAGAACACAGAAAAACATTACGCATAATGACAGAGGAATGAAAAATGGATAAAAATTAGCTAACAGTTCGCTTAAAAAAGTAATAGGCGTAATTAACGGAAAGAGAGAACTTAAAAATAGGGTCCATGCTGATATTGAGATTAAGTTGGATTTTCTAAACGAAGCATGAAATGCTAGCTGCTTTGTGAATGATAAAAGTCTTATAATTTTAGTGCTCAAGTTATCTGTACATTATAAACATTAGCCTTCTAAGTAACCTTTTACAATTACGACTACAATCAAGGCTACAGGTAAAAATGAAACAAAAATCAAAAATAGCTTCAAAAATATATTGTATTGTAGGATTCTTAGTAAGGTAAATTAAATTGATTTATGGTACTACAGCAATTGTTCCTACAATTGTAGCTGAACCTGGAATTTGGCTCCAAGTCCCATTTGCACTACCCCTTGCAATCGCTGTTAGTCTGAATCTGACTGGTGTCGTCATTATGTTACCAGAATCAAGAGTTTGACCGGATTGATCTTCTCCTAAAGCTTCTTGTTCTAATCTCTCAACTTGAACCCACTGACTTAATCCTTGATTATTTGAAATCAGATAATCAGGAGGAGTATCTGGACGAGCTTGTAATTGTCGGTGTATTGGTTGAGCCAAAGAAACAGTTGTTGCATAGTCTCCAGCAAACGGTCCGATATTTTTAACTAAACCACCAGAATAGGGGTACATATTTCGATGACAACCTGGACTGTTGATCTCACAGTGAGGAATGCCGTTTTGATCCTGCGCACTGAGGGGGCTGTAAGCCTGATAGTTTAATGGAGAATCAAGAGTTTGTAACGCATCCCACTGTTTTGCATTCGAGGCAATTTGAGCTGCTTGGCTATAAAGAGCTCCCTCAGCAGCGGCAAATAATTGCGCAGACTGCTCGTAATTATTTGATGTTTGCAGCATATTTCTGCCCATGAGGCTGACTACGGCAGCAACCATCACCATAGTAACAAGAAAAAAAAGAGCTACTGGCAGGGCAAACCCGGATTGCTGTGATACTTTCAGGAGCTTATTATCAGCATCGGTGATCATACCGTTTTTCTCCTCATGCCTACACTACTTTGGAAAGGAATCAGACGTGGATTATTTGTTTGATTTTTTACCTCGATCTGAAACGCTATACTAAGGGCGTTATTTTCTATAGTAAAAACTTTACCGTTGTTAATCTCTGGGGCACGAATTCTAGAGGTCATTAATAGAGCAGAATTGAGCGGATCTGTAGCGGGTGTATTGCAGGTTCCATCTGATTGTCTTGATGGTGGATTATTCATAAGAATCTGACCACGGACAAGCTCATTTTTGGCTGGATTGAAACGGTAACCAACGTACCAAAGTTGTTGGCCTCTACCGGCGCTTTGGCTTACTGAATCGTGGCTGACAAAAAATCTAATATCGTTCCCGTCAGTGCTGATTTCAACCTGATTAGGACACATTTCAAGAGCTGAATTAATCCCACCAAAGTATGGAGATAGTATCCCAGCCATTCTCACTTCTGCGAGTAATGAGTGTAAAATGTAACGAGCTTGCATTGATGATTCAGCAGCTTGAGTCTCAAAAGATAGTGTGCTGTAAGCAGAGGATGTTGCACTAGCAATACTTAAGATGGTGACACCAAGTAAGACTACTGCTACAAGCATCTCCATGAGTGTATAGGCTTGACTATTTTTAACCTTAGAAGAGATACGATGAAGTGGTTTACCTGAAGTCATGCAAATTCCATCTATCTAAAATCAGCTAAAACAGTTGAGAATTGGTAGCTGATGGGAGCATAACCTGCTCCCATCTTATTGCGTACAACCAGATTTATCTCTACCCAGTCAGGTAAAATAGCTGACGGAGCACTCATACGAGCTATATATTCAATATTTATTGAGTAGTTTGCTTTTTCAATAGATGTAGCAGAAGTTGGAGAAAAAATTGTTTGAGTGACAACTTGGTTTTTGGTAATCGCATCACTGCCAAAGATGCTCACGATATTTTGAGCATAAGGTTTGCTTCGCATTGATTCAATTAAACCTTGAGCTGCAAACATAGCTTCTGTATTTCTTCGAGAATGAGACGTTGAGTGAATAGATCTTATTAAAAGTCCCCCAAAAGCAATAAGTGTCATGCTTATGAGCGAGAGCGCAATCATGTTCTCAATAATTGAGATACCTGAGTTTTTGCCTCGAAATTGTTTTTTAAATCTGAACATATCTTTTACACTTGCTCACTTAATCCCTTGCTCCATTGACACAGATCCAAATGGATTAACTATCACCGTCTGTTTTATTGTCCCTAGTTGTATTGTTAAAGTAATAGGATTTAAAATAAGTTCTCCGTTTTGATAGACATGACCCAATCCAGAAAACGTGAACTGTTGAGGCAGTTCTTCCCACTTAATCAGTTTTTTAGTTAATTCTTCCTTAAAGCTAAATTCGTCGTCGCGAAGCGTTCCTGTGCCAGCTACATCGTAAAAAAAACCGTTCTCTTCAAAAGATACCGTTACTGGTCTATGAGATCTTATTGCTTCAAAGCGAGAATGTTGTAACTTCAGTGCTATTGTCCGTCTTATCACGCCTAGACTTTGCCATTTGGTAGTTTCAGAAATACTAGCGTATGCTACACCTAAAACTATATTTAAAATTCCTACTGAAATAATGAGCTCTAAAAGAGTAAAACCTCGACAATAGTTTAATTGAGATCTTTTTATCTCAGCCCATTCCTTCATACTCAAGGTCCACTGTATCAACTTACATTCTTAGCTCATTTAGTCGGCTTTTTGTAAATAAAACATAAGTGATAATTAGTTTACTGAGAATTATTCTTATTACGATCATCAGATTTCTAAGATTTTAGTGAGAGCTAATGAAGGCTTAAAAATTTACTAATGAAAAACTAACAAAGTTGGAACTAAATTTTAATATTGTGAACTTTTGATAAAAGGCATTGTTTTGGTTTTTTTTTCAGATATACCTTCGCACTAAGATATTCTTTTATTTAATTTTTTATTAATCTGATGAATAACTCCGCTGAGTCGTATTTTGGATATGAGTCTACGTTTGTCTCTGGGAAGGGTGGCAGATTCCCTAGGCATTTTAACAATATAGATTCTGTAAATGAACCGATAATTGGTGAACAATTCAAGCCAGAGCCAGCGTATTACGAAACAAATAGAGAAAATAATTTTATTGAAGTAGATGATGAAGGCAACTATACGGTTAAAAATAGCTCAGTTGTTGATATAAAAGAGATTTTTCCGCTTTCACCATTACTTGTACTTGAAAAGACATGGCATTATCTTTTTTTTGTCATTCTTACCCTTACAATTTATGTAGGTCGAAATGGATGGGAAGAATTATTTTATCCGCACCATTGGACTGAGGCTCTTGAGTTGCTGCTAATTAGGGTTAAGCTTTTCATGTGGACCGTAGCAGGTTTGTATTGGGAGTGGATTCGTCGTGGTACAGAAATTTATCTGTATGGTTTGCGTCTTGAAATAGCGCAAGGGATTTTCTTTAAAAAGAGAGCATCGGTGCATCTTTTACCCCATACTACAGTGTATGTGTTGCGACACGGATGGTTTGATCATATTTTTAATACAGCTACCCTTAAAGTTTGTCCGGTGAATATGCCTGACGAAGACCTTGTAACAATTACATGTTTACCTATAGATAGGGCTCATAGATTGCGGCGTTATTTAACTCAGCAAATAGATAAGCAATTAAATGTTGATAAAGATCATCCGGTTTTTGTGGAATCTAAAAAAGTGGTATAGTTTGGGTGGCGCATACCAATTAGCCCTTGCTTTAGTACAAATAACTTTTCAGTAGTGAAAGCGATTCAGATTTATGCTGTAAGAATAAATGATAGTAAAAAAAATGTTTACAGGTATTGTAGCAGGCTGTGGTAGTGTTAATTCGTTTAAATGTTCTCAAGGCTACAAAGAGCTTATCATCGAAGCACCTGACGAAATATTAAAGTCGTGCGAAAAAGGCGCTAGTATAGCAGTAGACGGAGTATGTCTGACTGTAAAATATATTGATCAAAATTTTGTAGCCTTTGATGTTGGAGCCGAAACTAGACGTTTGACAACCTTAGATCAGTATCAGGTAGGATATAAGGCCAATTTAGAGCGTTCTTTAAAATTAGGAGACGAGATTGGCGGGCATATGTTATCTGGTCACGTTGATGGTGTTGGAAGGGTACTAAATATTAGTAGTACCTCAGGGAATACAATTCTTCAAATAGCTGCTCCAGTAGGACTTTATAAATACATTTTTTTAAAAGGTTACATCGCAGTTAATGGTGTGAGTTTAACTATAAATGAACTTTACCTGCCCAGCGTAATTCATGAATCTGATAAGGTTACGCCTATTCAAAAAGCGAGTGAGAGTAACAACGGATTTTTCATTTGTCATCTTGTGCCTGAGACACTTAAGCGTACTAACCTTGAAAAATTGAATTGTGGTTCTTTGGTCAATTTAGAAATATCTCGTAATGATCAAGTACTTGTCGAGACAGCTCTCCGGTGGTTAGAGCATAATTTCAGCAATAAATCCTGATTACTCAAATATCAAATGCCTTGTTTTTTACGGCAGTTCCTTTTATTAACGATAACTTAGTTTCAGTATTTTAGTAAATCTAACTTAAAAGCGATAATAAACTGTGAGCAGTAAAAAAGGCCTAATAAGTCTCTCCACCCTCAGGGTATTTAATGATCCGATTTTTCTTTTCTTTAGTTTTTTATGTTGTTGTAGCAAGGTGGGTATATGTAGAGATTGCCACATTTATGCCCCATGCTATTCCGTACATTGATGCAGGAGTGAGAATAATTTCGATTCCACCGCATACTCAATGGGGACCCGTAATTGCCAAGGTAAAAAGTAGGCTCCAGAAATTTTCAACTAAGCCATACATAGCGAACACTGAGTTAATTCCAAATTTGCCAAAAGCCCGTTTGAGAGAGGACTGGTGGTTAACCGGCAATGTCTCAGAGTAAGTTTTTTAAAGACTGAAGTAGAGTTTAATTTAAATTTGTATTTTTTAGTTTACGCGTTCATTGTTTGCTATTTGGGAGAGATTTAGCCGTTTGAAACTCGAGCAGTAGTAGAGTTTTGTACCGAGGAACAGCACTCAGTAAAAGTAGTTTTGTATAGCTCTAAAGCATCTAAAACTATTTGTTGAGCAGCACTTTTTCCGACAAATTGGTCAACTAAAACAGCTTTATTCTCTAACTTTTTGTAGTCTTCAAAGAAATTACGAAGTTCAAGGAGGATATGTGGAGGAAGATCATTTACATCATCGTAATGTTGCACGCTCATGTCATTAACTGCAACAGCAATGATTTTATCGTCATGCTCTCCTTGATCTACCATCTGCATGGCACCAATTACTTTAGCTTCAACCAAGCACAGTGGCTGAATAGCTATTTGAGAAAACACTAAAATATCTAAAGGATCTTTGTCATCGCAAAAAGTTTGGGGAATAAAACCGTAGTTTGCGGGATAATGAACGGCTGAAAACAGCACTCTATCAAGTTTTAGTAGTCCACTATCTTTATCCAGCTCATATTTAGCTTTCGATGCTTTGGAAATTTCTATAATGGATGTAACAATCTCAGGAGAATCTTGGCCGGGAGACACAGTGTGCCAGGGATTCTGGACAATACCCTTCTGATTATTCTTGGTAGACATAATAACTTAAACTCTAACGTTTGATCTTAACAATAGTTCCTATATTTAGCTGATGAACAGCGTATTACACAAGTTGTTATAGCTAAATCTTTTGTTTTGGATCGCTCTTATTTAATTAAGCATCTTTTCTCTAAGAGTTAAATAAATTGATAGTTAAAAACTAGGTAAAAGTTTTGTGACCCTTAAAAAGCCTAAAGTGTTAATTTTAGGTGCTACTGGCATGCTAGGGTCAATGGTGCTTGACGTTTTTGACCGAGCTGGTTGCTTTTCATTGCATGCAACCGGTCGAGAACATGAGATGATTGAACTAGGTAGTGTTTTATTTCCGAAAGTTTCTTGGCATCCGCTTTTACTATCTCCCTTTGAGTCAAATGTTCAGCGCTTGATTCCCTTACCCGAAGTGGAATGGATTGTGAATGCTATTCATATAACGCGACCTTTTATTTCGGGTGAATCTCCAAATGATCGTGAAAGAGCACTCCAGATTAATGGTATTTTCCCTCATGAATTAGCTAGATTTGCAACATCTCGCAATATTAAAATAATACAGTTTTCAACTGATTGGGTATTTTCTGGACTAACCGGAAATTACTCGGAGAAGTCATCTCATGATGCTATTGACGTTTATGGGAAGACAATGAGTTTGGGGGAAGTAGTACTTCCTCATACTTTTGTAATCCGTACATCTTTAGTTGGGCCGGAGCCTGTGCGTTCGAAGTATCTTCTTGAATGGCTTTTGGTTCAGCCTCTCGGAGCTAAAATATCAAGTTTTAGTAATTATTTGTGGAATGGTATTACTACCTTGCATCTTGCAAACATTTGTAAAGCGATAATTGAACATGACCTTACACCATTTGGCATTCATCATCTTATTCCAAATGGTGTATCTTCTGAAGCTGAAACCGTTTTAGCGTTAGCCGCTAATTTTAAACGAACTGACTTAGATATTATTATATGTTCTGGTCATGATTCAGCGAATCGAATTTTGGTAACTGAAAGAGAAGCTCTCAATGAGCGGCTTTGGTTTCTTGCAGGTTATCGTGAAAAAATACCAACGTTAAACAACATGATTAAAGAGCTAGCAAACTATCCGTATCGTTTTAGGCAATTTCGAAATCAGTGAATAGAGAAAGCTATAATATCTAACGAATCATAGCTCCATTTTTGGCACGCATTTCGAGAGATTCCTTAATACATTCAATAAGCGCAGTTGCTGAAAGATATCCAAAATCTTTTTCAACTTCGGTGCCGAGAGCTCTCTTTAGTTTCTCAACAAGCTCTTGAGTTTCATGGTCATAACTACCTGAAATTGTTACTCTATCTGAGATACATGTAAATTCACAAAACATATTTATGAGCGTCTGCATAGCTCGTATTTGTTGTTCTTGAGCCAATTTACCTATAGATGGAGCAGTAGCTTCCGATGGTATAGGTTCTATTTGGGCGATAGCTCTTATAAGCTCGGCCCAGCGTGAGCTTATATGTGATGGACTGGTGTCAGCTCTTCTGCGTAGCTGGTTTGATCCATTACTTTGGTATTCTTTGTCTTGTTTAGTTTTGTTGGGTTCACTCACGGTAGTATCATTTTAGAGAATTCTTCTAGTAAATTGGATGATCGGCATTTATACGGATAACGTTTACAATTTATTTTCTACAAGATTTTTTAATAAATTCTTTAATTATGGCTTGATAGTTAAGAAAAGTAGTTCGGTTTCGTGGTCCTTCGTGAGAAAAGACTTTTTTACCAAACATAATTATACGAGATTCTTCATGAAGAATTTGTTTTCTTCTGAGGTGTGAAAAAAGTTCGATCAGTGCATTTACTGGAGCGCGCTCGTCATCTTCGGCACTTATAACTAAAATAGGGGGTAATAAATTTTTGGGGGGTGAAGTTAGTAATGAAATTTTCTTTAATATTTCTTCTTGCACAGATTGCACAGATTTAATGTTTCTACCCAACCACTCAGCTTTTTCATCTGGGGAGAAAATGGGAATCCTGGGGTGAGTGTCTCTTTTTTCTAATTTAAGTAAGGCGTAAGGATCAATAAAAGGTACTTCGAGAACTACTGCACAGAACAAGTGTGGCGCTGTAGCAACGCCCCTCAAGACTGGTATCGCACCAGCGCTACGAGCTAACGCTACAGTTTGGCCTGGTGGAATGTTGTATTTTTCTGTGATTGCAATCGTCTCAGTTACATATTCCGTTGCTGAGCGTAATTTCCCAAGTCCTTGACCTTCAATAGCGCGTCCATTATCTCCAGCAATTTTTGTGCGGTATACTAAATATCCATCACGAGCAAGTAAGGATAATAGGGGAAGTGAAGGGAGTCGCACCGGTGCACCGTATGCTCCATAACCAATGCTTATGAGCCCCGTTCGTTGAGATTTAGGTTTTAGGGGAAATTGGCGCGGCTGTTCTTTTACCAAGTGTGATAAAGATCTATTTTTCTTTAAGTAAATAGGCTTCGATGTTGTTTCGTCTATCTTGTTAGTCCCCCATAAAACAATCTTATTTAGAGGTATTTCTTTACTTAGAGTGGTGGCGACTAAGGATCCGTCATTTTGATTGTTTTCTTTTACGTCCCAGGATATGTCGTAAATATTTTTAACCTCGGAGAATGTTTTTATTGAAATAGTACCGTTTTTATTCCAACGAGCTAAGAATACATTTGCATCACGTTCTTGATTGTTAAACAGAAGAGCCACCCAAGGATATTTTGGATGAACTCTAATAGCATCTAGTGAACATGAGTCGTTGTGACATAAAGACTCAAGGATTAGACTACTCGTTTTTCCTTGACTGTTTTTTAATTGAATGGTTGGAAGGCTTCGACCAGTAGCATCGGCAATGATCGCTAATGATCCGTTTGTAGTGTTTTGAACAATTTTTACTTCATTTTTGAGTGAAGCTTGATCAGAAACGGATGGGGGAAGAGTTGCTGATAATAGTAGTTGTGTCCTCTTAATTGATCTGGTGTTTGTAGAGAGCCAAGCATTTCCCCATTCGATCTCTTGTTGGTATCTCTTTTTAAGAGATGCTTCTTTACCAGTTGGAACCTGAGAAGAAAAAGTTGAAGTGCTGCATCCTAGAAGCACGGTACATTTTATAGCCAAGATAAAACTTAAAAGTGGCAGGTTAGAGATGATATTGTCTTGAGACCAAAGCATAAAAATTAAAGAATTATTTCGGGCTGAAAAGTATACTCCTTATCTAGATCATTGGTCTTAAGTGAATAAGACTCTAGATGCTTCTTCGGTAGTGATTGAATTTTCCTAGAATAGACCACTACATTTAATAACGTTAAGCCTACGAGATTACTTTTTGAATGAATAAAGATTAGGCTTGGAAGAACAAAATAATGTTTATCGATGAAATACAAGTCGATTGATTCAGTCTTAAGGACTTCGAAGACAGGGATTTCGTATCCAGAGTCCTTCAACGACGTCTTGTAGCGGCCCAAGCTGGGAGATTGAAAGAGATGCTATTTTGGTAAAGCCATGAGACAAATGAAAATGGCGCGAAGCTACGTTATCGTTTGGATGCTCAACTATGAAAGCTAGTATCGTGATAGAGGAGGATAAGTCAGAAAAAAGGCGGTTATAAATTCTGTTGGCCAAGCCGAGACGACGCACCTCAGAAGCAACACAAATCTTGTCAACGTGAAAAACGGCTCGAGTTGACAACAGAGATTGTAATTTTAATGTTTCTACTCGATCTTCTGTAAAGATCTCCCGGAAAGGTTTTGAGCCCTTATGATAGCCTATAACAAATCCGAGAATTTGGCCGTTAGAGTCATGAGCCACCAGCGATACTCCTTCAGTAAACATCTGCAAGTAATCATCAGCGCTCTCAGTTCCAATTAGAAATCCTTGAGAGGAAGATCCACAACCTCTTACTAAAGCAACTGAGTTCGCCAATTTCCAACATCCCTGAGCATCAACACTACACCCTGATACAATACTGATTTCGCCATTTAATGACATAAAAGTTTCCGTTTATGCTAGTGTCCGATGGTTAGTAATTATGAGTAAAATGGCGGCAAACATTCAATAATTAAACAAAAATACTAAAGATTGGCAGGTTCTATCAGTAAGACACTAGAAGGCTGTTATATGCTGATATATGTGTGCTTCATGCTCTGCTTACTAAGCATCTTATTTAAACACAACTAATCATTATACGGTAAGTTGTGAACTAAATTAGCGTTTGAGTTAGTAATACTTTCATGAGTTTCGCAATCTCAAGTACTGTCGATGGGGAGAATGTTCAGCTTCTAATCAGTACGGTGCGTAATTTTGTTGAAAAAGAAATTACGCCACAAGTCAAAAAAATAGAGGAGCTAGGCTCAATTCCTCGGACTATTTGGCAGGCACTAGGATCTCTCGGGTTATTGGGAATTACTGTACCTGAGGAATATGGTGGTGTTGGTCTTGGCTACTATGCTCACTGTTTGGTCATGGAAGAGATAAGTCGAGTATCAGCTTCATTGGGCTTAAGCTACGGTGCTCATTCAAATCTGTGCGTAAATCAAATAATGCTTAATGGCTCAGATGCTCAGAGGGCAAAATATCTACCTAAATTAGTTGCAGGAGATTATATAGGGGCACTTGCTATGAGCGAGAGCTCGTCTGGCTCCGATGTAGTAAGTATGAAACTTAAAGCAGAGCGTCGTGGTAACAGCTATTTTCTTAATGGTTCCAAAATGTGGATTACCAATGGCCCACAAGCAGATATAATTGTGGTTTACGCTAAAACTAACCCAAGTTTAGGATCACGCGGAATTACAGCCTTCATTATTGAGCGAAACTTCAGTGGTTTTAAATCTGCTCAAAAGTTAGACAAACTTGGTATGCGTGGGTCAGAAACATCTGAATTAATTTTTGATTCGTGTGAAGTCCCAGCTGAAAACGTCTTGGGTGATGAAGGTGAAGGGGTACGTGTTTTAATGAGTGGTTTAGACTATGAGAGGATAGTTTTATCCGGCGGTCCAGTAGGTATTATGCAAGCTTGTTTAGATACAGTATTACCGTATGTTCGAACTCGCGAACAATTCGGTAAGCGTATTGGTGATTTTCAACTAGTTCAAGGTAAGCTCGCCGATATGTACACCGCATTGGGCTCAAGTAGAGCCTACCTTCATCATGTAGCTAAGCTATGCGATATGGGCAAGGTCGCTAAAGAAGATGCAGCGGCAGTAATTCTTTACTGTGCTGAATCAGCAACAAAAGTGGCACTTGATGCTATTCAACTGCTCGGAGGTAATGGATACACTTCCGATTATCCGACAGGTCGTTATCTTAGAGATGCAAAGTTATATGAAATTGGTGCTGGAACATCTGAGATTAGGCGAATGTTAATCGGCAGAACCTTAGTTGATCGGTGATTATGACAATCCTTACTACATCGATTGATATAAACTCCTCTCGCTTTAAAGAACAGTATTCAGAGATGGCAACACTAGTGTCGCACCACTCATCTCTCGTAAAGCGAGCGGCGTTAGGTGGAGGACGGGAAGCAGCCATTAGGCACGAACAGCGAGGGAAGTTATTGCCGAGAGATAGAATAGCGGCACTAATTGACAAGAACACTGAGTTTTTTGAGCTAAGTCCGCTTGCAGCACATAGCGTTTATGATGAAGAGGTTCCTGGTGCTGGAATAATCACCGGACTCGGTTGGATATCTGGGCATCTTTCGGTAATCGTAGCGAATGATCCAACGGTAAAAGGTGGTACTTACTTTCCCTTGACTGTTAAAAAACATATAAGAGCTCAAGAAATTGCCTTAGAAAATCATTTGCCGTGTGCATACTTAGTAGATTCTGGTGGCGCATACCTACCGCGACAAGATGAAGTTTTTCCGGATCGAGATCACTTTGGCCGCATATTCTACCTTCAGGCTAGAATGTCAGCGTTCAAAATTCCGCAACTTGCTATTGTACTTGGTTCCTGCACGGCTGGTGGTGCTTATGTGCCGGCAATGTCAGATGAAGCTATCATGGTAAAAGGAAATAGCACTATATTTTTAGGTGGCCCACCTCTTGTGCGAGCTGCTACGGGAGAAAATATTGATGCTGAGTCATTAGGCGGAGCTGAAGTACACTGCACTGTGTCAGGAGTAGCCGATCATTTTGCTGATTGTGAGCAGGCGGCTTTTGATAAGGCAAGAGCAATTTTTGCTCGTTATCCGGGAGTAAATTCTGATAAATGTTATAGATATAATTTTGCAAAGACTCCCAGATACAATCCTGAAGAAATATATGGAATTGTCCCACGAGACCTAAGAAAACAGTACGATGTAAGAGAGATTTTAGCTCGAATAGTTGATGATTCCTATTTTGATGAGTTTAAGGCTCGGTATGCACGTACCATTGTTTGTGGCTTTGCTGAAATTGGTGGACATCTCATCGGAATATTGGCAAACAATGGAATTTTATTTTCAGAATCAGCATTGAAGGGTGCACATTTTATTCAGTTGTGTTCTCAGCGTGATATACCGCTTCTTTTTTTACAAAATATAGTGGGATTTATGGTTGGCTCCAAGGCAGAGCACGAAGGTATTGCAAAACATGGAGCAAAACTTGTTGCTAATGTAGCTACTACACATGTTCCAAAAGTCACTGTACTGATTGGAGGAAGTTTTGGAGCGGGTAATTATGCAATGTGTGGAAGAGCCTATAATCCTCGTTTTTTATTTTCTTGGCCAAATTCTCGTATATCTGTGATGGGAGGTGAGCAAGCGGCAAGAGTGATGTCAATTATTCACGCTGAAAAGCATCATAGAAATGGTCAATTATGGACAGACGATGATGAGGTATCGCTGACTGATCCGATTCGAGCTCAATATGAAATTCAAGGGAATCCTTTTTATGCTACTGCACGCCTTTGGGATGATGGTATTCTTGATCCTGCGAAAACAAGAGATCATATTATACAAGCGTTCAATGCTACGCAGTTTGCACCACTTGAAAAGCCATTAAGTAGCGTACTTCGAATGTGAAAAAGTAAGTTATAAATGTCAAATACTTGCGATAAAATTCTACCATCACCGCTGCTAATAAATGAAAATCAGGAAAAGTCGATTGTATATATAACTCTAAATAGACCTGATGCTAGAAATGCTTTTACTCGCAAAATGTTGGATATTTTACACAGTTGGCTAGTAAATTTTCCAACGACGTATTCAAGACATCAATACCGAGCAGTAGTTCTTAGGGCTAATGGGGAGGATTTTTGTGCTGGTGCAGATCTTTCTTGGATGGCTTCAGCACAAGCAATGACTCCTGAAGAAAATGAAGCAGATGCTAGAGTGCTTGCTGAAGTTTTAAGTATGTTATCTAATTTACCCATTCCCACACTGGCTGAAGTAAAGGGAAGGGTAATCGGAGGCGGACTTGGTTTTGTAGCCGCTGTAGATATAGCTATTGCTACAGACAGCTTTCACGGTAAATTTAGCGAGTCCTTACTTGGATTAGTACCTGCCACAATAGCCCCATACATAGTACGAGCGATAGGTGATCGTGCTACAAGGGCGCTTTTTTTAACAGCAAATAGTATAAATGCGAAAAAGGCAGTTGAATTTGGACTTCTTCATGAAGTAGTTTCAACGGATCAACTATCCAACCGTTGTGATGAAATACTAAATGCTATTTGTGCATGCGCTCCTAAATCTCAAATGGCAATTAAGGAGCAACTTTCCTTTTTGAGGGAAGAGCTTCAAAAAAAGCCGTTTATCCATATCCAGCAAGACTCAATTTCTCGGTTAGCAAAGGTGAGAGTATCAGATGAAGCAGTAGAGGGTCTAAACGCTTTTATAGAAAAAAGAGATCCTGTTTGGCGCAAAAAGACAGATCAAATAAAGGCTTAGTAACATGGCTAATCTAAAGCCTATAGATGGTGATGATAATCATGCTGTGATAGTTGAAGTAGGCTTAAGAGATGGTTTACAAGCCATCAAGAAAATTTTAACTCCAGAACAGCGAGCAGAATTAATTTTATCTTTAATTGAGGCAGGTATTCATCACATTGAAGTGGGGAGCTTTGTTTCGCCAAAAAAAGTACCACAACTTTCAGACACAGGAATTGTGGCAGAGTTAATTGGCATACAAGAGGGCATTATTACCAGCGCGCTTATTCCAAATGAGCGAGGACTTTACGAAGCACTCCAAACATCAATAGACGAATATGCTGTTTTTATCGGTGCTACTGATGAATTTACTCTCGGAAATATAGGAAAAACCGTTCAACAAGCGTTGGAGACATATCAAGAAATTATTAAGATAGCGTTCGCTCGAGGAAAAAAGGTCAGAGGCTATCTTTCATGTATTGTGCGATGTCCTTATTCTGGCGCGGTTAGTTCAATTCAAGTGGCACGATTAGTGGATAAGTTACTTGAAATAGGTTGTTACGAAGTTTCGCTTGGTGAGACATTAGGAGTTGCAACTCCAGCGGACATAGAAAAAGTGCTTCATAATTTGGGAAATATATCTCTAACAAAACATGTAGCCTTGCACCTTCATAATACATTTGGTCAGGCATTAGCGAATATATTGAGGGGGCTTGATTTGGGAATAAGACGCTTTGATGCTGGAGTAGGAGGATTTGGCGGTTGTCCATTTGCGCCAGGTTCAGCTGGTAATTTGGCCACTGAAGATTTAGTTTATCTACTCAATGGTTTGGGTATAAAGACGGGAATAAACATCAATGCCCTTCCACAAATTACTCGAAAAATTTCAACTCTTACTGGCGAGAGTGCGCACTCTCTAGTAAGCAAGGCACTTGAAAATCAGCTCTCATGTAAATCTGTATTTCCTTGAGGGAAAGGAAATACTATGCAGCAAAATAAAATCTTATGGGAAGCATCGAAAGATAAAAAAACCAAATCGCAAGTATACAAGTTTATTGATACAGCTCGAAAGGATACCGGCCGAGATTTTTCAAACTATAAGGATTTGCACTTATGGTCTTGCAAATATCCCGAAGAGTTTTGGTCATTAGTGGCAAGATTTACAAAATTTTGTGAACAGCATCAAAATATACCTTATTCAAGCTCTGATAAATCATTTTGCTCTTCTCGTTTTGGTGATGGTGTAAATTTTAATTATGCTGAACGGGTAATTTATCCTCCGTTCAAAACTGCTTCAGATACAGCTATAATTGAGGTAAATGAGAGTGGTGAGTGGAGCTCTTATTCTTTTGAGCAGTTGCGAACCTTAGTTTGTAGTATTAGTGATTGGTTCCATAATTTTGGAGTAGGTAAAAATGATCGTATCGCAGGAATAATCACTAATTGTGCTAATGGTGTATGCAGCTATTTAGCATCTGCTAAATTAGGAGCTATCTGGGCTTCGTGTTCACCAGAGTTTGGTGATTCTGCTATAATAGACCGCTTGCTAATGATTAATCCTGCAGTTCTAGTTGTATCCTTGTTTAGCGCTTATAACGGAAAAAAATATGACCATAGTGAGCGAATAGCTAGCCTGCTTAAAAAAATTAGCTCGATTAAATCTGTTTTGATTATTGATCATGATATATCTGATGATACACTAAATAAATTTGCAGATAGTATTCCAAGTACAATAACGTGTGCGCACATTTCTCAAACTAAATGTGCTAATAATAACCAGAAATTTGAACAATTTCCTTTTTCTCATCCTTTAACTCTATTATTTTCATCTGGCACGACTGGTAAACCTAAAGCCATACTGCATGGAGCAGGAGGGACATTACTTCAGCATCTCAAGGAGCATCAACTTCATTGTGAGTTTAATCATGATGCAATCGTTTGTTTTTATACCTCAACTGGTTGGATGATGTGGAATTGGTTAATTAGTTCTCTTGCATCTGGATCTTCAATTGTGCTTATAGATGGCTCACCGATGTTTCCATCCGTCAGTCGTCTTTGGAGACTAGTTGATCAATTTAATATTACAGCTCTTGGTGTTAGCCCGAGATATTTAAGCACTGTTGAAAAAGAGAATGGATATAGCCCAATTAAAGAACATAAGTTAAGTAGTCTTTCTCTGTTACTGTCTACCGGCGCTCCATTACTCGGGACACAATTTGATTGGATTTATAATTCAGTAAAAAAGGATTTGATGGTGGCTTCTATTTCTGGAGGAAGTGACATCATTTCTTGCTTTGCATTAGGAAACATTCTTGCACCGGTCAGGCGTGGAGAAATTCAAGCAGCTGGACTCGGGATGGATATAGCAGCATTTTCAGATGATGGAACAGAGTTAACTGATACCGTTGGAGAGTTAGTCTGCCGGACACCTTTCCCTTCAATGCCGGTTGGATTTTGGAATGATCCTAATAACACTCTGTTTAATCAGACTTATTTTTCTCGTTATCCGAGCGTTTGGATGCATGGCGATAGAGTTATAATTTATGATCATGGCGGATTGGAAATTTTAGGCAGGTCTGACACCGTACTTAATCCAGGTGGTGTGCGAATTGGCACAGGTGAAATATACTCGGTCATCTCTAAGATACCGTGGATTACGGATGTAGTAGCAGCCCCATTAAAGAGACAAGGAGATGAAGATATTATTTTAATTGTATCATTAGCTTATAATGATAATTTGACTGAGGATAAGATAGAAGAAATTCGAAAATTAATTCGTTCGGAGCTTTCACCACGTCATGTACCAAGGTTTATATTTTCTGTTTCTAGTCTTCCGCACACTATGAATGGTAAAATCTCAGAAGTAACAGTTAGAAAAATTTTGAATAATGAGGATATAAATAATACCACTTCTCTTGCTGACTCTTCAGTTTTGACTGAATTAGTAGCGATTAGAAAAATCATAATGACCGATGCAGATTATCAGGCTAGATGTGATCTCTCGATTGTTATACCTGCTTATAATGAAGAGAACAGGTTGCCTGCTACTGTACTAAGTTATCGAACTTGGTTACTACAAGAGCAGCAGACTTTAAATCGACTTGGTATTTCATCTATAGAAATAATTGTTGTAGATGATGGAAGTATTGATAGAACAGCAGAGGTAGTTGCATCTTTTTCATCATCCTTTTTACCGGTGCGTTTTGTTAGACATTCAAGAAATCTTGGCAAGGGAGCAGCAGTTCGTACAGGTTCACTGCAAGCAATAGGTAAATTCATTCTTGTTGCAGATGCCGATGGATCTACTCCCATTGAAGAGTTAGAGCGATTATTAATTCATATGAATAGTGGACAAGCACAAATAGTTGTTGGCTCACGCGTTGTTACAAATAATAAAGTTAGGCGCCATATAAAATGGTATCGTCGTTTTCTGGGATGGCTCTTTAGAGGCCTAGTGCATAAGATAGCATTCGGAGATTTACAAAATATACATGTTGAAGATACTCAATGCGGTTTTAAGCTAATGACTTATGAAGTAGCACAGGCTATATTTACAAAAGCTACCATTGATCGTTTTGCATGGGATGTCGAATTTTTACGGGTTGCTGCTCTGCAAGGGTGCACAATATTAGAGGTGCCAGTTTCATGGCATCATGTTACTGGCTCACGGATCAATTTATTAACAGCACCTTTTTCTATGTTACTAGATCTTGTCAGAATTAGGCTAAGACATAGATAGTTGGGATATAATACGTGGCGACCGGCTAATAATAATTAGATCATAATAAACAGACAAACCTTTAAGTGACTTTTTTTGGAGGTGCTGATGAGAACGCTCCATTTACTTCAGCTCGTGAAACTATACCAGACCATGGTTGTACTAGCCCGTTAAAGGCTGCATTTACTTGATTAATAAGTTGTAAGAGAGATCTAGCACCTAGTTTATCTGCGTAGTATAACGGGCCTCCGCGGAAAGCTGGAAACCCAGCGCCCATTACCATGCCCAAGTCGATTTGGTTTGCAGCTTCGACGCTTGGTTGTCCGGCTACACCTTCGTCTAAACATCTTACTGCTTCATTCACGATAGCTGTTACTAAGCAGTCAGCGATTAATTCTCTGTGAACTCTCTGAGGACGAGAGTTAGATGCAATCGTTCTGACAAGTTCTGGCCATATTATGTTTGTGGATGTTGAATAATTATAAAAGCCCTTGTTATTTTTTCTACCTAAGCGTCCAAATGAAACAAGTTCACGTGGACCAGCGGCAAGTTTCATGCGCTCACCGTATCCCTTTTCTAGAATCTCACCAACGTGAGTAACTACCTCTAGACCAACCTCATCGAGTACCCTAAAAGGACCCATTGGAAATCCAAATTTTATCGCAGCTTCCTCTATTTCAAGCGGCTCTATTCCAGCGAGCAAGAGTTTACAAGCTACTTGAAAGTATGGAAATAAGATGCGATTGACTAGAAATCCTGGAACATCTTCCACAATAATTGGGAATTTCCCGAGCTTAACGGCGAGTGCAGCAGTTATTAGTAAGGAGCGATCAGTAGTAGCTTTGCTACGAACAATCTCAACGAGAGGCATTTTTTCGACTGGATTAAAAAAGTGCATCCCAACCACTGAGCCTGGTGATGGCAGTGCAGAACTTAAACTGGTGATTGATAAAGACGAGGTATTTGATGCTATGAGAGCACCTTTATCGATTTTTGCCGATAATTCTTGTAAGACAGCAAGTTTTATTTCTACTTTTTCAGTGACAGCTTCAATTAAAAGATTGCAATCACGTAGGCGGTCATCTCCAGTGCGCTGTAAAAAAAGCAAATCCAGTAACGCTCTTTTTTCAGCCGGAGTTAAGGATGAGCGCTTATCTAAAGTTTTCTCAATATGAGATCTGGCTTTTTGGAGTGATAATTCATCTGAGTCTCTGAGCACTACCGGGATTTTTTGTTGTAGCAAGGTACTGGCAATGCCTGCACCCATTGTTCCTGCTCCTACTACTAGAGCTCTTATATCACCTAGAGAGTCAATTAGTGACTTCCCGAGTTTTTTCGCTCCTTCAGAGAGAAGAAAGACATGGGTAAGAGATTTACTTTCTGGTGTTACTACCATCTCACCGAGAAGTTTTGCTTCATGTTCAAGACCCAAAGTTACGCCATACTTTAAACCATAAAGAACAGCTTCTAACGCCTTTAGTGGAGCCGGCAGTTGACCCTTTGTTTGTTTGATTATTTGTTTTGTTGACATACGTTGAACAAGTGCTCGTCCCAGGTTGGTATATGTTAGGAGACGTTCTTGCATTGTTGGAGGTGGTCGTGGAGGCAAAGATAGTCCGGTTAGGATTTTCTCAGCGCGCTCTATAAGGCGAGGCACCGGAACTAATTCATCAATTAGTCCTAAGGTGAGAGCCTCTCTAGCGCGGATTTTTTTACCGGTTAGAATCAAAGAGAGAGCTTTCTGTATTCCTATTAAGCGAGGGAGTCTTTGAGTACCTCCAAATCCAGGAATAATTCCAAGTAGAACCTCAGGTAGGCCAAGGATTGTAGTCGAGAGATCAGTACAGATGCGGTGATGGCATGCTAGAGCCAACTCGAGAGCTCCTCCGACGCACGGACCACTTATTGCAGCAAGTGATGGGAATGGAAGGCTTTCTATTTCGTTAAAGACCGATTGACCCTGTTGAGCAAGAGACTTCCCTAAATTTGGGTCTACTATATCTCTTATTGCATTTATATCTGCTCCTACCGAAAACATTTGTTCACTTGGACCAGTTATAATCATGCCTTTTGGTTTAAGATCTCGAACCTGAGCTAGGGCACTGCGAAGAGCTTCTATTCGGTCTTTGGTAAGAATGACGGTTTGCTCTGATATTCCTCCGAGGCGCACTATGACGACTCCTGAAGATAGCTCTTCTACTCTTACTAACGGATGGTTACTAGACGCGGCGTGGTTCATAAAGCCTCAAAACAAATTGTCCGCGAAACTTATTGTGTTCTTAAAACACAGTACGAAAGACATAGACAATAAAAACTGCGACAAAAATTTTATCACCGCAAGGATTCTAACGTATATCAGCGATTTAGTGCTATAGAATAAGTATAGATAAATCCACGTTTACTTGTTTACCTTAGAAAATATAAAACTTATTTTCCTTTCCGACTGGTTACTTAAGTTTACAATTATCTCACCTTTTTTGTTTTTTAGACTGTCTTCTGTCATTGAGTTTAAATTATGCTCCCTAACTTCTTTGATTGAGATAGAAGCCGCCAAAGTTTGTGCTGATATGTAATCAGAAAATTGTTTGATGATTTCACTGTCACGAGTGTCTTCAACAAATACCATCAAGTCTATTTTATCACTTATTATTAGGTTAGCGTCTTTTCTGGCTTGTTGGATGTGACGCACCAAATCGCGGGCAACCCCTTCCTTTTCGAGCTCGGGAGTTACGGAAACACTAAGTGCGATAATAAGTGAGTTATTGTCTTGACTGATGCTCGCTACACAAATCTGGTTTACATCTGATTTATCGCTTCCTTTAGGTACTAGGCGGATTGTGTATTCGCAAGGATCTAATTTTATTCCGTTACAAATTACCTGACCATCATTGGTACGGTACCAATTGCCTGTTTTTGATGAGGCAATCAGATTCTTCATTTCATTACCTAATCTTGGACCGAGCACCCTTGAATTGAGCTGAAGCTGTTCTTCCGCGAAAGCGCTAAAACTCTCTTCTAATACAACTGACTTTACATTTAATTCCTCTGCAATTAGAGAAGTAAAAACGGCAAGTTGATCGGCGGACTTACCGGCAAGAATAACTTTTTCAAGAGGAAGGCGCGTGCGGAGTCCTTTTGATTCTCGAATAGAGAGTCCTGCTGAGCAAACCTCGCGAGTTAAATCCATTGCAGTGATAAGATTCTTATTATTAGGTAAGCTTGTTGCTAGAGGCCACGCCTCAAGATGTACGCTTTTTCTTCCCGTGAGAGTTCTATACAAATGCTCAGATAGGAGAGGCAATATTGGAGCTATTACTCGACATAAACCGATGAGTGTTAAAAAGAGAGTCTCATAGGCTACCTGTTTTTTTTCACTGATGCCACTTTCCCAGAATCGTTCTCTTGAACGACGAATGTACCAATTAGTGAGTACATCAAGAAAATTTTTAATTTCTTCGCATGCCTTTGGGATATCGTAATTAGTAAGTGCTACATCGGTTTCTTCAATTAAAATCCGGAGTTTTGCTAATATATATTCATCAATTTGCGACAGAGAGTCGTTGTAATTTGGGGGTACTCTACCAGCTAATGTATCTTGTGCATGATCATGGTTAGCTGTAACTCTATCTGTGTTTGCATAGAGAGTAAAAAAGTAGGCTGCATTCCAAAGAGGATTTAGCACAGTTCGCACTATCTCGGCTATCCCTTTACCCTCGCGGTCAATAAGAAGGTCGCTACCCTTTATTATAGGGGATGATATTAAAAACCAACGAAGTGCATCGGCTCCGAGTTTATCAAATACTTCATCTGGGCTCGGATAATTTCTTAGTCTTTTGCTGAGTTTCTTTCCTTCTTCGTCAAGAACTACGCCGTGACACATGCAGGTTTTAAAGGGAGGCTTATCAAATAAAGCAGTACCTAGAACCATGAGAGTGTAAAACCAGCCGCGTGTTTGAGCTACATACTCAACGATAAAGTCAGCAGGAAAGTGTTGCTCGAACCACTCTTTATTTTCGAAAGGATAATGCATTTGGGCAAACGGCATTGAGCCAGATTCAAACCAGCAGTCAAATACCTCGGGGACCCGGCGCATCATGCTTTGGCCGGTTGGGTCATCGGGATTAGCGCGGATGAGCTGATCTATGGCGGGGCGATGTAGATCGGTGATATGTGCACCAAAATCACGTTCAAGTTCTGCAATACTGCCATACACGTCTGTGCGCGGATAAGATAGATTATCACTTTTCCAAACAGGGAGTGGAGTTCCCCAAAATCTAGTTCGACTGATTGACCAGTCTCGGGCGTTTTCTAACCATTTACCAAATTGACCGTCTCTAATGTGGCTGGGTATCCAATTAATAGTTTGGTTAAGCTCAACCATTCGGTCTTTAAATTCAGATACTTTTACAAACCAAGAGCTTACTGCTTTGTAAATAAGAGGCGTATCGGTCCGCCAACAATGGGGATAGTTGTGGAGATATGTTTCATGCCGTACTACTTTGTTTTCGGCTTTTAAGTGTTTGATAATAAGTTTATTGGAATCAAAAACTTGAATATTGTGATATGGACTTACTTCGGCGGTAAATCTTCCTTGGCTGTCGACTGGGCATATAATAGGTATTCCGTTGGCCTTGCAGAGGTCAAAATCATCTTCTCCAAATCCGGGTGCACAGTGCACGACGCCAGTTCCGTCAGTAGTGGTAACAAAATTACCAGACAAAATTGTAAAAGCCGGCTTTACATTGGCGAAAAATGGAAATAGTGGTTCATACTTGCGATTAATGAGGTCTTTCCCGGTGATATTTCCGACATTTTTCCCCCCATCAAGCTCACTTTGATAGCGCTCGACACTGGCGTTGGCTAAAATAACGAATCTGTCTTTAAGACTGTAAATGGCGTAGTCTATATCCTCTCCGACAGCTAGTGCCAGATTAGATGGTAAAGTCCAAGGGGTCGTTGTCCAAGCGAGGATATCAAGGGGGCCAGGATCGTTTGGATTGGGGGTTAGGGTGAAGCGTACCGTGAGTGCCGGATCTTGACGCTGTCTGAAAGCGTTATCAAGGCGAGTTTCAAAATTTGAAAGAGGGCTTTCTACTGCCCAGGAGTAGGGCATGACTCTGTGGCCTTCTGTTACGAGACCCTTGCTCCACAACCGCTTAAATGCCCAAAGAACGCTCTCCATGTAGGAGATGTCCATAGTTTTGTAATCGTTTTTGAAGTCTACCCAACGTGCCTGGCGAGTGACAAATGTCTCCCACTCTTTGGTGTAACGAAGAACAGAGTCTCGGCAGTGGGCGTTAAATTTATCTATGCCGAAGTCTATAATGGCTCGTTGTCCAGAAATTCCTAATTCTCGCTCAGACTCCATTTCTGCGGGAAGACCGTGGCAGTCCCATCCGAAACGGCGCTCTACCCTCAACCCTTTCATTGCTTGGTATCTCGGGATGGTATCTTTTATAAATCCAGTCAAAAGATGACCGTAGTGAGGAAGTCCGTTGGCAAACGGGGGACCGTCGTAAAAAACGAATTCACCACCATTTTTGGTTGTGATACTTTCTGAGAAAATGCTCTCTACCTTCCAGTAATCGAGTACTTCTTCTTCTATTTTTGGATAATTGGGCTCTCTCGACAAAGGGGCATAACAAAAGGTGGGCTTAGTCGGATCCATTGAAAAAACTTCAAACTTTTACCTTCCTATACGATAAGCCGTTTGCCCTTAAAAGTCCATCAACGGAAGAAAGTTTGGTGCACCCCACCTTTGACGTTCTCAGTTTGAAGGTTTGAAAAAAAAGTTTGGTGTGGGAGGAGAGATGAAAGTAGAGGAGGAGAATAGTGAGAGGAGGAGAATAAAGAATAGTGCATACCATTTTGTAAACGGTCAAAAACGGTCAAAATAAAAATTATATTACCCATAATTAGGGCTAACTTTGATCAATCAGCTAGTCATTACAGATATGTTGGCACCAATACTTTAAACTCCAATGCTGCTTAGCTTAGAGTGCTCATAATGAATTGCATGGAGAAGTAATTACTCAAAAATCGAAACAGAGAAAGCAGTTATAGAGAAAGTAAAACACCAATTATTAAAATGTCTTGAGTTTACTCGTGTGAAATTTAAATAATTTTTGCGTTATTTTGTATTAGCAAATGGAAAGTAAAGGTCTGGCCATTAAAAACAACAGCCATGCTTTGGGGGGAGCCAAGGGATAAAAGTCCCATCAGGCCACTGAGTATCTTTGAACCCTGCCTTAGCTCGCTCATAAGCATCTCTACATAAAATAATAACATCTTTAAACATTCTTAGTAGTTCTAGTCGCCGCTTGGGATTTTTACAGATGAGAAATATTTTACGTTCTTTTTTCTTTGGGGTATGAGACTTCATGTAAGGTTGTTGTTTAAGAGCTTCAGGACTGAAAGTAGTTTGCTTTTTACTTTCTAATTGTCTTTTTATCTGCACTTCTTTTTCTCGTACTGCGGTAATTATTTCTCGTCTTATCAGCTCTATTTTATGAGGCTCTGTAATGCCAAATTGTTTGAGCCAAATAAATGGTTGAATAACAAGTTCCTGCTCCACTTTGTGCAATGAAGAATTCATTTTTTGTAATAAATTCCTATCTGACTGCTCACTAAGAATTTTATTATCTGGAAGTTTTGGGATGCTCTTAACAGGAAACCAACAAGTTTTAATGACAATCTTTGCATTGACATCGGCTTCACAGGTACAAAAAGCTTTCCAACTCGATAAACCGGGATACTGGTCGATAGTTTGACAGAGTCTAGCTGCTACTGGGTTACAAAAGATGTAAATTAGTCTGTCAATGGCATCTTGCAATTCTGCAAGCATAAGGAGGGATGCCCTACCTTCCCAGAGAAGTAAATTTTTGCGCCCAAGAAGAGCTTTGATAGATTCAGTTAACTTTTTCTGTGTTTCACCATAGAAATTTGTGATTTGATGAGGCTGCTTTGTTACTGCCATTATGTGAGCGTGGTTAGCCATCCAACAGAAGTTAGAGAGTTCGACTTTCTGATCGCGTTGAGCTCTAGCCATAACTCCTTGAATAATTGCATTTGATGTTCGAGTTGGTGGTAGGGGCAGACCTTCTTTTGCCCTAACTACAATTTCGTATACCTGCTTATTTAGAATAATTCGTGGTGTTCTAGCCATAATTATACTAACTCGCTTACTTGAGTAAAAAGTTGCTATAATAATTCAATTAGAAATAAGTTTTTAAAAAACTGAATTAGTAAAAGTGCAATTAGTAAAAGTGCCATGCACCAAAATATTAAGGCAGCACCAAAATATTAAGTAAAAAAGTACTATGTACCAACAACACGTAGATCCTTTTGCTCCGATGCTGGTGACACTTAGCATCATAACTGTTGCGGCGGGGTTGGGTCGGCTTCTTGCGAATAAATTAGGTCAGGCACCTGTATTAGGAGAGCTATTAATCGGGGTGGCTCTGGGTCAATTTTTACTTGCGATGAATCACCCAGAAGGCTTGTTGATTATTCATTTTGATAAGGTGAGTGAGCTGTTAAACTACGCTGCTACCAACGGTAGTAGTCTAGCAACCGTAGCTTCAGAAATATTTTCAGAATATGAATTTTCAACCGGAATACCTCAAAAGTTAATTTCAATCTTATCTTCAAATGAAGGAATGGCTTACCAAAAAGTAGTACAGGGTATTTGGATATTTTCTAATCTTGGCCTTATTCTGCTACTCTTCATGGTGGGACTTGAAAATACTCTCTCAGAGATGGCGGCAGTTGGTGCTAGAGCAACCGTAGTAGCAATTGTGGGGATAGTGGTGCCATTTTTGCTCGGTCTGCTAGCTGGAAAAGTGTTTTTGCCAGACTACAACTTTTCATCACACTTATTTCTAGCAGCTACATTGTGTGCAACTAGCGTGGGTATTACCGCAAGAGTATTTAAAGATATGGGGAGATCCGCAAGTGCTGAAGCCCGAATAATTCTCGGCGCCGCTGTTATTGATGACATACTAGGTTTAATAATATTGTCGCTGGTTGTAGGACTCGCAACCACTGGCATATTGGATATAACTAATGTTTTCAAGATTTCAGTTCAAGCGGCTGTATACATTTTTATAACGATAGCATTTGGTGTTTATCTACTTCCAAAAGTTATTACTATTCTCGCACCTTTCTTCCGACCTAAACCAAAAGTTTTATTCCCCCTGGCGATGTGTTTTTTATTTTCGTGGCTCGCGACAAAATTTGGCCTTGCTGCAATCGTGGGCGCCTTTGCTTCAGGATTAATATTGGCGGATTATCATTTTACTTCTTCTAGTGACGAGGATAATTTAGACGATCTTATTGCTCCCTTAGAATTACTTTTCGCTCCGATTTTCTTTGTGCTCATGGGTATGCAAGTAAATGTGGATGTATTACTTAGCCCACAAAATGTTTTATTAGCGTCAGCTCTTATCGTTGTAGCTGTTGTAGGCAAATTAATTAGCGGCATAGTGGCAGGGTCAGGATTAAACCGACTTGTTGTAGGAATTGGGATGATTCCAAGAGGAGAAGTAGGGCTTATATTTGCAAGTTTGGGCAAAACTATCGGTGTTGTTGATGATAAGGTCTTTTCTGCAATTGTATGCATGGTAATTGTAACAACGCTAATTACTCCACCTCTTTTGAAAGGAGTAATTCCAAAGGAAAGGTAAAAGTTAAAAAATTGAAAAAGGTAATAACCATTGCAAAACCAGTTTTTGCTGAGCTTAAAGTGACTTCTACTTACAAACATCGGTAAATATACAGGGTTGTATCATTTGATACCTTAACTTGGTTTAGTGATAAAGAGCTTGATACTGAATCAGGGAGCTTAAAAGAATTAATAATTGCAGATGAGTTAGTTGCTAATTCATCTGCAATTTTTATGGCTAGTTGTTCACTTACTTCGGGAGAAAGAAAAGCATAAATATAGTTATAATTTGAGAGAGGTTCTTGCCACAGATTAGTCCATTTAATGGATACGTTTGGTACGAGCAAGCTGCGTAGCAATCCGTAAAAAGCAAGAATTGGGCTTACTTCAACTCCAATAAATGTTCCGCGTGGAAACTTTTTGGCTAGTTGAAAAAGAACGCTCCCAAAACCACATCCGCAATCAATAAACCGAAATGCACAATCATTTGGAAGCATTTGAGTAAGGTGCGTAATGACAGGTGGTGAAGTCGGATAAAACGGTACATCATTCCACCAGCTCGGTAAAAAAACACCGAGAAGTATGAATGCAATTACACCAAGAAATATGGGCGGAATATTAAAAGAAAATGTAATAAATAGACCCCAAGGGATAGCAGCATTTACAATTTGCCAAGGCAAAGTATCCCGAAACAATCGAGATAGAAAGCCGCTTATAATTGAGTGAAGCGAGACTCTTTGAATAATAGAGAGTTGTGGTGCAACTGTGATTCCTAAAATAATAAGGCTTGATTGAATAATAAATAGGTTTGCCAAAGGCCTAATGGTAGTGCGACTCTTAAATTTTGTCATACTAGCCTAAGGTATCACTTAGAATTGATACAGGCCATCAGTAACAACATAAAGATTTTTGGATACAGACTGTGGCAATTTTGATTAATGGAGATGACTCATTACCAGATATTTCGCTCTCGAAAAGAATTGCGTTATTTTTGGGACAGGAGTGGATAGATCCAGCGGGCTCATCTAGTTCTGTTGCGAGATTTCTCAGCGCTACAGAGCTAGCTGATATAGAGGTTAAATCAGTTTATTTTTTTGGGAGTTTTGTAACTGAAGATTCCTTATCTCTTAAATTTTCCTTAGATGTTGATTTGGTGTTGATTTGTGCTAGTGATGAAGAAGTTCCAGAAGCTCTGCAAGTTTTACGCTTTTTGCGTCTATCCGATGAAGAGCCAGTAGCATTAGCACTATATCGCTCTTTGTATCAAAAGACTAAGTTAGACGAAGAAGTGGTCAGTTCTCTTTTTCAAAAAGCAATTAGCTTTGATTTACTTAAATCACAAAGTATATGGCGCGGTATAAGAGCTAGTCTGAGGCATCGTGAACGTTTTACCGAAAGTAAGCGATTAATCCTTCGTCTATCAGAAGCACAGTTGCTACTTGAGGAAAAGAATAAGAGACTAGACAGCTTTAGTGCTACTGTTGCTCATGATCTACGTTCTCCCCTTTGTACAATCTGTATGAGGCTAGATTTAGCGTTAGAAAAACTCGCCGATTCTATTCCGGAATCTATCCGTTCTCTTCTCGTAAGCTCGCTAAAAGCCGGAGAAAACCTAAGTGAAATGGTGCAGGGTATTTATGACTTTGCTAAGCTCGGGGCAAGTTCAGGTAAAGTTGAACTAGTAGTGCTAAATAATTTAGTAGATGAAATCTTTGCTGATCTCAAAATGAGCAGCCCTACTAATGTAGTATTAAGCAGAGAGGATTTGCCCAACATTTGGGGATATCAAGTATCTATAAGGCGATTACTGATGAATTTAGTCGCTAATGCTATTAAATATAATGAGTCTATACCACCGAGGGTAAGTGTAGGCTTGGGTCCCTCAATTACTCGGTCTATTGGATCTTTTGTCACTATAACAATTTCGGATAATGGGATTGGAATCCCTGAAGAGGAAGTTCCGTTTCTTTTTGATCTTGGTTTTCGAGGTAGAAAAAAAATCAAAATAGACGGTAATTCAAGAGACGGTATCGGCTTTGGTTTAGCAGTTGTCAGGCGTATAATTGACCAACATTTTGGAACTATTAATGTCCAGTCAAGAGTAGGCAGTAATATTGTTAACTCTGAGATCGTTAACTCTGATATAGTGCCTTTAAGTGGAACAGTGTTTACGTGTACGCTTCCAGCCACACCAGACGTCTTTGATCAAAAAGTTAGCCTTACCTTCCCAACTACTTGATAACTTTTATTTAATAATCATCGCAAAAAGTATCTGCCTCGTTATCTAACTAAATTAAGAACCGAATCACGTTATAAACTAAAGGCGTTCAAGTCATTGTTCCGAAGCTATTGATGCCTCACTCGGTGTAGTGCTGCCCTGCACTGCATTGAATATAGAACGACACAATTTACAGTGGATCTGTATGGTGACATCAGCTAATCCTTTTGAGCAACTTTCCCAAGCATTTGTTGAACTAGCTACGCCATTACTTGGGTCTACTAGTGTAATTAAAAATAACATTTTTTCCTCATCTTCGGTGTCTTACTTGCTTGCTCCGCTTAGAAATCGCATTAGTTGCGGAGAACAGTTAAGTGATCGCGGATATGAGCTTTTTTATATGGCAGCCGGATATTTAGCCAGTATTACACAGGATCTTTTTAATCGCAGTGATATAGTGGCTTTTGGTCATATTGAGCGGTTCTACGGTGCCCCTGGTAAAGTTATCATCAAATTAGAGAACGGGTATGCCCAAAACTTAGGGAGCGATATTCTTGTAAATGCAAGTGAGTATGATTTCTTATCAGAATGTAGTGGGCGCTACTTTGCTAGCAAACTTAACGCAGGTGATGATTTTTGGTATTTGTTAGATGTCATTCGGTTTAATTCGCCCCTTGCGCAGAGTCAAGTGACATCAGATGCTATTTGTGTTCGCTTAGTAACTTCAACTCTAGTCTCAGATCTAATCCACGAACTTAGTTTGGATAGCCACGATCCCAATGTTAAAGAATTTTCTGAAAGAGTAATTTCTGCTTTTCTAGAGTATCCCGGTAGAGATGTATTATTATCCCGCGCATCTCGGTTTTTACATTGCAGTCGTAATAATGACCATTTATGCGGTATTATAGAACTTGTGCCCAGTATACTTAAAGCGAATTCTCCTCTTTTACGGGATCTTGGTTTAATTATTCAGTTAATTTGCGGAGAAATTCAGTATTTACCTAAATTAGAAACAAGCTCCTTTGGTTTAATGGGGATCGATTTATCAGAGCTTGCAAAAGAGAGGTGGCGTTATCTTCGAGGTAAAGATGCGGTAGCTCCACCTGAATTTATAAATGAAACTACTGAAGAATGGAGTAGGCAAAGTAATCAAAATAAAGATGATTATTCTGTTGTTACTAATGATTCACTTTATGAACACTTTTTTTTGCTCGCAAGCACTATGATCCAAGAGCGACAGGAGGTAGCAGCCTCTTTGTTGGCCAAGTATCCACGAGATGAAATAGCAAGAGTAGTTTTTGCTAAATCGCTATTAACCAGCCCTAATGGAAGCGATGGTGAGAAAATATTACAAACTATGATTGACGAAGATAAAGCCGAGACTCCAGAGCCTTATATGACATTATTCTATCATATGCTTAGTTATGGTCGTTTGCATGAAGCATTGTCAGTAATTCAAACAGCAATTAAAAAGTGGTCGAATGATCAAGAGGTGATTCAGGCCGCATGTGAGCTTAATTCAGTAGGCTGTACTAGAAGACTAGAATATGAAAATTATATTGGATGTTGATATTTAGGATGTTTATAGTCATCTATTTAACCAACGTATACCGTAAGTTGACCAAAATAATTGTTGATTGAATTGTTTTGCTCCTATCCAGTACGCTCCAACTAAGCCACCTTTTAAAATATCTCTGGCTCGTTCATTATGTCGCGGGTCGGCAGTGCGGTCAGACAGCCAAGCGTATAAAGGAAAAATAAGAAGATTAAGATCCGGGGCAGCTCTACGATGTAATGCGCTTTTATCGAGACTCTCTCCGCTAATTACTTCACGGTCAGCATAACGAAAAGCTTTTTCTTTTGATAACCATAACGAATCCCATAATAGGTCTGCTAAGGCTGACAGTTCCTCTATTACCAACCCAAGCTCTGAAGTAGGAATCTTATTTGCTTCCACGGCTTCAATAATAGCTCTTGCTGTTAGAGCCGCCATAAATGGAACTATATATCTTGTTTTAGATTCAATGCCTCGCCAAGATGCTTTTCCTCTCCATTGTGCTATGTGGCCTCTAGCTAAAGCTACAAGTGAGTTCCTCCATAATTCTTCTGAAGGTCGTCCTAATTTTTCAGCATTAAGATGAGCTAAAAGCCCATAAGCTACTTCACGACTGCGTTCAGCACTTTCAGCGTTAGAGTGCGCCTTTTCATCGCTGGAGGCATATCGCCCTCGTTCTGCCAGTAAAAAAAGTGCTTCTTTTGACTTTAAATCTTTAGATCTTTCGTAATGTCGTTTGAGTCCTTCAGTAAATATCCAGTAACCCGGAACAAGGCCTTTCTGACTTTCTGGAAGTTTTTCGTGGAGAAGATATTTGTCTCTGTAAAATAAAGCAGCCTCATCGCCAAGTTTTAGCCATTCTTTATCTCCTAATAGTTCTCCTACGTTATAAAAGGCACTTGCTCTGTCATAATAGGTTATAGCTAGAGCTTGATTATATGGCCCTACGCCTCCTGGCTCAGCAAGATCATTATAGTCTTTCACTGCATGGTGTATTTGCTTAAGAGCATTTAAAGAATTTAAAAACTCCTGTTTGTGATGGGATGCATGGTGTTTAACGGCGCTTATAAACTCAGCTTGAACTTCATCTCGACCAGCTGCATAGACGTAGTGCTCTTCCGGAGAAGGAGCACAACCGCTAACCAAGCTAATTGAGATAACAGGGGGTAACGTAGTACAAAGAAGCCAAGTAAAAAAGCTCATGCACAATCCAGCTTTAGATGAATATCAAATAAGTTGTAATTATATATCTCTAAATAAGGCCACCGATACCTGCTACTTTGGCGAGTAAGCTCATAATAAATTTTATAGGAATGTCGATGATAGCTCGGCCTTCGCCTTGAAGCAGCAGTAATAGCAGTATTAGCGGGAAAAAGTTTACTCCAGGTATATTCTCTAATCGGTAAATTAACGACCTTGGAAGCAGGCCAGCAGCCACTTTACTACCATCTAAAGGAGGAACAGGAATTAGATTGAATATCGCCAGACTCACATTGATTAAAGCAAATAAATATAGTGGCTCAGCCATCAAAGCCAGTAAATTTCGGAGCGAATCAGCATTAACTAATATAGAGAGAAGCCCAAAGCTTGCCAAAGCTAGTAGTAGATTTGATATTGGTCCTGCGGCTGCTACCCAAACTAGCGCTAATCGGCGATTGTACCGAACTTTAAAACCATTTGGATCAACGGGAACTGGGCGCGCCCAGCCAAACGGTATTCCAAGAAGAGGTAAAAGGAGAGTCCCAAATGTATCTATATGAGACAGTGGGTTGAGAGTTCGACGCCCCTCTTTTTCTGCTGTTTCATCACCAAACCAAAAACCAACCTGCGCATGAGCCCACTCATGAACTGTAAGAGATAAAATAACTGGAATAAGCATCATTAGTCGCGAGGTAAAGTCCATAATCCAAATCAGCAAATAATTTGCCAAACTCCTTATTTTTTAGACTACTCCGAATTCTCTAAACCACTCAGCGGCGCATATTGCTGTAGCGGTTGCTACGTTCAGGCTTTCAATTTTCCCAGACCCCGGTATTCTGACCCTCGTCTCTAGCCGTTCTAGAATTTGTGGGGGTAATCCATCGGCCTCAGAGCCTATGGCTAAAACAGTTCGAGCACTGAACGAGACAGTAAAGAGGTCTAATTCAGCATCTGGTACCGTTGCTACTAAAGCAAAACCACATTTCTGAAATGCTGAGATGGCAGAAATTGGATCTGGAACATAAACTAGTTCCACATATTCAGCCCCTCCTTCCGCCACCCGTAAAGCTGAAGGAGCAACGGCATGGGATGAATGAGTAAGGCATACTGCTTGAACACCAAAATGAGCTGCCGCACGAATTACAGCACCAATGTTATGGGGATTATCCACGCCTACTAAAAAAAGCACTAAAATTCGGTCACGAATTATTCGAAGTTTTATCCATTCGTCAAACGACCATACTTTAGGGGCAGAGGTAAAAAAACAAACTCCCTCATGGTGGTATGATTTGGTAAGGCGTTCAAGCTCCTCACTGTCAACTACTTTAAAGGGTATATTATGTAGTCGACAGTATTCTGATGTGCTTTTGAATCGAGAAAGAAGATTGCGCTGGAGAAAAACTCGATTTAAGGCTTGCGGACGAATGTGTGCCGCAGCTTCACACGCACGAATACCGTAGATTAACGAATGATTTAGCGAATCTGCCAGCGAGCCTGATGAACCCGAACCACGATTATAAGTACGAGCACGAGAACCAGCACTTGGTTTACGGTTTAGTAAATCGTTATTCTTGCGCCCCTTAGTGGGTCTATAACTTCTTGGCTCTGACTGGGTAGGAGCGCGCGGTGGCCGACGAGCCATTTTTTTTGATGAATCTATTACCACCCTTAGAGCTCCTTGAACTTTAGCTGCCACCGCCTACTTAACTTTTATAGACGCGCCTTTTGACTTATTTCTATTCTGTTGTACTTACGACGTGGAAATTGCTCAAGAGCTTGCCAGACAAGTGTTCCAGCAATTTCTTGAAAGAAATCTTCGTCTTTTCCAGATTTATCAGGTAACCGCATCCTTACAAAGTAGAGTATCTGTCCTGAACTGCGATTGCGAGCGGTAAGATTAAAAAAACTTACATTTTTATTGTTTGAATTAAAGTTTATAGAATTTGACTGTTCACGAGCGTAAGTAATAACAATTTGTGCCAAAGGCTCTATAGTTTGAACATAGCCTCGCTTTTTGAGTTCATGTTCAATCGATTGTGCCACTTTGATGTCTGATATTAGCTGTTGCTCTTGGTTGGTAGCACCAAGTAAACCAGTTGCCGGAATACTTACAACTGGAGTCACTGCAAATGTCCTTGATTTACTGAGTATTTTGAGATTATCTCTTTTAAGTGTCTGATTTGTAATTTGTCCTAAATTAGAAATCCCGCATCCTGCAACTAGACAAATTAGTGAATTTAGGAAGATTGTTGTAGTCTTTTTTCGCATACTGGTAAGATGTTGGTTAGGCTAAAGCGATGTAATTGATTTTTTGGTCGATAGCCATACGAAGTATGGTACTGATTTTTGCTTTTTTAGCGTAACTCTTGGCTACTGAATAAAATTTTAGGGTAAGGGTTGCTGGGCAGAAAAGATACTGCAGAAAAGATAATGCTTGGTAGATACTGCTTGGTAGAAAGGATTCAATGGATATCTTTAATATTTCTTTGAGAAGCTGGGAAGTGTGGCAAATTATCACTTTAGGAGTGATAATAGGGGCTTTGCTAAATAAAGCAATCTCGCGCATTAGAGCTGGGTTATTGCAGAAACAAAGGCAAGAAAACCCTTTTGTGAAGAAAATTGCAGAACTTGAAGAGAGTTTAAGGGCAGCATCGGCATCAGCATCAGCACAAGCACTGCCTTCACCGCAAGGTTCTCTTGAAACATTGGTTCTTTTATCGTTATTTCAAGAAAAAGGACGATTGATTGATTTTATCCAACGAGACATAGCAACATTTTCTGATGAAGAAGTAGGCCGGGTGGCTCGCTTTGTTCATCAAGGCGTAAATAGTGTTTTTCGTGACTGCATTTCAGTAGAACCCCTTGCCTCACAGCTTGAAGGGGAGTTGGTTGTTTTAGAGAAAGGTTATGATCCAGCAGTTTTTGCGATCCTGAGAGATCCGTCACCAGGGGAACAATCCTCATCAGATTCAGACGCGCCTCCCTATTCAGGTAAGGTTGTTCATCGTGGTTGGAAGATTAAGTCCATAAACATACCAAAATTGATTGCAAATCAAGATGAAGCAGGAGTAGCCGTGATTGCGCCAGTGCTAATTAAGGTTTAGTACAAAAAATTATTTTCAGTAACAAAAAATAAGTGATTTTTTATTATGACTCAGGAGCATACTTCATCTAGGGATTCCGCATCATTTTTACAATGGATTTTTGGTATTGATCTAGGCACCTCTCATAGTTCAATTGTAGCAGCTAGGATATTTCAAGACTCAAACAATAATAGAGTGCTGTCAGAGCTTTACCCTATACCTTTGCTTCAGATTAGAGCGCCACGTCAGATTGAAAAGACAACCTTAATAAGTAGCGCAATATATTTCCCCACTCAAGAAGAGATTAGTAGCTCAATTTTTCCCGATCCGTATGAAAAGGTTTATCAAGATAATTTTCAGGAAAGTTCAGAATTAGTTGTGGGAGACTACGCTAGAGCTGAGAGAGCATTTCGTCCAGAGCGAGTTATTGTCTCGGTAAAATCATGGCTTTCTCAGCAGGGTATAGATAATGATACGCAACTACTTCCTGAAAATACTAAAGAAAGTTCAAATATAAAAAAGCTCTCTCCAGTGGATGTAACCAGTGCTATATTAGCTTATTTACGCAGGGCAATTCTCAGTTTTTTAGCTGAGCAAGGAGAGAGTGAGCCGGTGCGGAGTCTGAAAGAATCTGTAGTTGTAATTACAGTGCCAGCATCATTTGACGAAGCCGCAAGAGTTGCCACTACCAGAGCCGCAGAGCAGGCTGGTTTTGGCGCTAACATCCTTCTTCTTGAAGAGCCGCTCGCTGCAGTGTATGCATGGCTTAACGATCATCGTCTTGATTGGAGAAATAAATTTTCTTCGGGAGATTATCTGTTGGTAGCGGATGTAGGAGGTGGTACAACTGATTTTTCACTACTTGAGATTCAAGATAATAATGGTATTTTAGGCCTAGAAAGAGTGAGAGTTGGTGACCATATACTTCTGGGTGGTGATAATATAGATTTAGCGCTGGCTCACCAGGTTCAGCAATCCCTAAGCAATCAGGGAACGGTGCTTGACTCTTGGCAATTTCTCACTCTGCAGCAACTAACGAGAGACGCTAAAGAAAAACTTCTTTCTGAAGATGCTCCTGCTGAAATTTCAATTACTATCCCTAGTCAAGGTGCAGATCTCTTTGCTTCATCTGTGTCATTTAAGCTTCAGCGAGAGAGTGTGCGGCAATTGGTGCTTGAAGGCTTTTTCCCCTTAGTGCCAAGAGATTCAATACCACTGAAGAGAAAAAGAGTAGGTTTAAGGGAGTCTGGGCTGGCATATGCTTCCGATCCAGCTATCACAAAGCATTTAGCTGCCTTTTTACGGTCTGGTAATAATGAATATTTCCCCAAGATAACGGCCTTACTTTGCAACGGTGGCGTATTTATTCCTCAGTCATTACAAGAGCGGATAGCTTCCTTGGTAGCGGAATGGAGCGGGCAGCCAAATCCGCCACTAATTCTTACAGATAGCGACCTTAGGCTTGCTGTTGCTAGAGGTGCTGCTGTTTTTGGCGGAATAAAATCAGGAGCTGAAGGATTTTTAATTCGCGCTCGCACTGTCAGGTCCTATTACATCGGCATTGAGAGTGCAGAGCCAGCTATACCGGGTTACGAGCCGCCGTTACGCGGAGTTTGTATCGTTCCTCAGGGTCTTGAGGAAGGTAGTGAGTGTGAGTTGCTTGGGCATAACTTTTTTCTGTATTTAGATGAAACAAATAAGTTTCAGCTCTTCTCTTCCACCCGATATCCTCATGATAAGTTGGGATCGGTGCATCTTAACGCTGAGACCTCATTAGAAAATGCGGGGAGCGTATCTACAGTTCTTACATCTATGCAGGGTAACCATCAATTTATACCTGTGACTCTTACCTCTCGTTTAACTGATGTTGGAGTATTGGAGCTATGGTTGAAAAGTGAGACAGGTGAAGAGTCATGGCGTCTTGAGTGGAGCACTAGGGGCGTTGAAAAGGTGAATGGTGAGCAGGTCAATTTAGCAATTACTTTTGAAGGTATTACGAGTGATAATTTATCAAGAGCATCTGCATCTTCTTTATCCTAGAAGTCAGAAATTATTGTTGATTAAAAGTGTAGTGTATGAGCGCACGTTATTCTATTGGAATAGACTTAGGAACGAGTAATTGCGCCTTAGCTTGGACTATTTTATCAGAAAGCGACCCTAGTAATGATGTATCTTCTGATATCGCGCAGATTTTGCCTATAAAGCAAAGAATAAGATTTAATACTGAGGGCTTGCTTCCTTTACTACCTTCCTTTCTTTGTTTATCTGGTAATAATTTAATTGTCGGTGAATATGCCAAAGAGCAATTAGATGAGAATCCTGAGACAGTTATCCATTCGGCTAAGTCATGGCTTTCTCACCCAAGAGTAGATCCCAGGTCAGCGATACTACCGTGGCGCTCAAATAAAGTAGTAGAGGCTAATCGACTTAGCCCAGTTGATGTAAGTGCAAAGTATCTTTCTTTTGTGAGACAGGCTTGGGATGAGAGTTGTTTAGGCGGCATTAAAGCTCCCTTTGTTGAGCAAGAAATTACTATCTCCGTACCAGCTTCATTTGATGAGGTGGCGCAAGCACTTACTCTTGAAGCAGCGGAGCGAGCCGGTTATCCCACGTCAACACGCTTAATTGAAGAGCCTCAGGCTGCTTTTTATCGCCTTTTAGCCCGTAAATCGGTCTTGCCATTTCCAAAGGGAGCGACAGTGTTAGTTGTTGATATCGGCGGAGGCACTACAGATTTTTCTCTTTTACAGCGTAGTAACAATGATGAGGATGGCGGCGGTGAAAGTGAGTGGCATAGAGTAGCAGTAAGTGACCACTTACTGCTTGGCGGTGATAATCTAGATAGAGCAATTGCTTACGAGATAGAGCGAAGGGCAAAAATAAAAGTAACTCCTGCAGAGTTCTCTCGCCTTATAGCTTCAGCGCGAGGACTTAAAGAAAGTTTTCTTAATGATAAAAGAGCTACTGCTGTAAATGAAGATAGTATCTACACCGTTACTATACTTGACCGCGGAGCCGATATGTTCTCTGGGGCTCGTTCTGTTCAAATCAGTCAAAATGAATTGGAGCAGCTAGTATTAGAGGGATTTTTTCCTCTCTGCACTCAGGAATCCAAACCATACACTAGTCGTAGTGTTCAAACTTTAAAGGATGAAGGCCTTCCTTATGCTGCTGATCCCAGGATAACTGTGCATCTTGCTTCTTTTTTAAGTAGCACAGGACTAAAAAAAATTGATGGAATTTTGATGACTGGTGGGACTTTAAAAGGAGTAGCGTTAGCTACTCGACTTAAAGAAGCTATTGTCTCGTGGCAACCAGAGCATCCAGTGACTGTATTAGAAAACAGTGAGATGGATTTGGCTGTTGCTCTTGGAGCGGCTGATTATGGAAAGTTACGGCGAGCACCAAGAGGTTGCATTGGTAGCGGATATCCTCACAATCTTTTTTTAGAGGTACTGCGAGGAAGACGTCCGGCTTTTATCTGTTTAGTACCACAAGGGGCTCAGCAAGGTTTTGAAATCACTCTTTCAGAATTTCCGTTGATAGCTCTTATAAATGTTCCTGTTCGATTGCAACTATTTTCACTTCGCGAAAATGATTTAGCTAAAAGGCAAGATCGTCTCTTTACGCCTGGTGCTATTTTATCTGATGACTATGTAGATCAATTATTGCCTCTAGCGCCTCTTCAAACTAGTCTACGCGGACTTTCAACAAGCAGAGATAAGGTAAAGATTGTGTTGTCTGTGCGGCTCGAAGACACTGGCATATTAGTGATGCACTGCTTGGCTCAGAACGATAGCGTAGCGCGTGAGACGCAACAATTGGCTTGGAGGCTATGTTTTAATCTCAATTCAACTAAAGCTGAAATAGAACCAAATACCTTTAAAGGTCATGAGCGAGCTTACCCCTCTTGGTTAACTGATGCCAATGAACTTTTTATTGGGTTTTTTGGTCCTCCAAAAAAAGGAGCACAAGTAGAGGGTAAGCCTAGTTCTAAATTAATTTTTGAACAGTTGGAGAAGATATCTAAAAAAACACGGTTAGATTGGGACGTATTTACATTGCGTGGATTGTGGCATGGTCTGGCATCAGGGATTAATAAGCGAAGAAGGTCTGCTGAGCATGAACGAACCTTTTTAAATCTAGGAGGATTTTTTCTAAGGCCGGGTTTTGGTGATGAACTTGACCCATTAAGAATGCAAGAACTTAATCTTTTATTAAAAGATGGATTAGCGTTTCGTAATGTGGCTGCAAATTTTGATCAGTGGTGTATATTTTGGCGAAGAGTTGCAGGTGGATTATCAAGAGACCAGCAATTAGAGGTATTCGAAGGCACTAAGCTCCGTCTTTACCGCAACGCAGAAGCTCTTCGTCTTTTTGGTTCGCTTGAGCGCTTACCGGAGTCAATCAAGGTTTCAGTTGGTGATGCTGTAGTTAAAACTTTGATTGAGCAAGATCAAATAATTAGTTCTGCGGTGCGTGGATGGGTGCTTGAACGTTTGATGTCTCGAGCTTTAATGTATGGTGATAAATCTGCTGTTTTAGATTGTGTACATTTGCAGAGATGGTTTGAGATTCTTGAACCATTTGATTGGCGTGCGAAATATTTCTCATCCCTCATTGTAGCTTTTGCAAGAGGTGTGCGGATAGTTAATGATCGTTTTACCGATACACCAGATGATCTAAGAAGAAAGGTACGAAAAAAATTAGTATCAGTAGGGTGTTCTGCCGAGATTTTGCGAAGTGTTGATGAGTTTGTACCAGTGCTAAAAGAGGAGGAGTTTGCTCGAAGTGGAGATGAGTTGCCATTAGGATTTCGTTTGAATTAGAGGAGTATTTGGGAGGAAAATCTTTTAATTTAATTTTGGTATCAAGAATTTTGCTATGTTAACCGATCTTTATTTACAAGGTTATGATGTGATGCGTTGTGTAGTATTGCGAGGTGTAGGCGGCGAGGGTAGGTGGCGAGGGTAGGTGGCGAGGGTAGGAGCTGTGTAGCAATCGCTTATCGTACTGAAAAATAAAAATAGCAAAGTTTAACGGTAAGTTTTTCACTAAATATAGGATAATAGATCTGCCATGAGAAAAGTGCTCGTTATAGAAGATGATGTTGTTATAGCACTTCTTTTGGAAGAGCAGCTTGCTAAAGAAGGCTTTAGAGTTAGGTCAGTGACCGACCCATCAGATTTTTTTAAATATATTGAACTCTGGCAACCTCAGGTAATAGTTCTTGACATCATGATGCCTAAAATAAGCGGGTGGGAAGTATTGCAGCAGCTTAAGGCAAATGAAAGGACGAAAGGAATTAAAGTTTACATGCTCACTGCTCTTAGCCTTATGGAGGATGTTGAGCGAGCTCTACAAATGGGAGCTGAAGGTTATTTTGTAAAACCGGTTAAGATGAATGTACTTGCAAGTAAGTTGTGGACGTAATTTTCATTCTTTACTAAAAACTTCCTTAAACCCAAGCATCGAACCTCCTAGATATTTCCCCAATCAGTGAGTTAATCGCTAATTTACTTGACTAGTAAGGGATATGCTGAAACGGCTCAAAAATATTGCATAGGGTGCGGCGGATTAAGGATTACACCGCTATTGGTAAAGGGCTCAGTTTTAGGTTGTACGCTAAGGATAGCTACTAATCGTTAAAAAATGATTATTAAGGTAAATGCTTAAGAGAAAATGTTAGTGATGGAGGCACAGCATGATGGAGGCACAGCATGTAAGAGCTTCTAATTGTTATTTAAAAAAGATTAAGAAAGAAAAAAACCATGCATATTGCTTTTGCCTAATTTTACAGTTCGGACAACCGCTTCAAAAGCTTTTTCCTAATTTATTGGATATTTTTACTAGAGTTAATCAACAAAGTACTGACTCCTTTGTACAAAAATTACGGATTTCGGTAACACCCTTTGATTTTATTGCACAAGACAGAGGATATCTGCGCCGATAGGTAAAATAAATGCATCGTAGAGGGGATAGTAAGGAGCAAGATCTCGTGCGCTAAAATAGGAATATTTTTAAACCTTACAAACAAAAATCCTAAAATGCGAAATGGTAAAGAGTAAAACCTTAGAGCACCAAAACTGTGGCTATTTAAAGGACGGTCATTTATCTTCTATAGGAAGCTCACTAGTGGAGTTTGCCTTAGTTCTAGTGTTAAGTATTCCGCTTCTGACCGGTTTTATTGATGTAGGTTTATCCCTTTACCGAAATACTTCTTTTGCATTTTTTATCGATAAAGCCACTAGAGAGGTAGCTGTAAGCGCTCATCGTTGCGAGCTTCATTGTTTAGAAGGAAATCCTCGCCCTCTTCTCTCCTCTAATCTCCAACAAGAATTTGACCGATTTTTATCTCGTGGAGCTGATGTAAGACTACAAAAAAATCTTCGTTCAGTTCGCATTAGCGGTAGTACTCCAGTTGTTTGTTTTACTTGTGGTCTTTTTGATGCAGAAGCTCGTTATAATGCAGTAAGTGAAATGGTTGTCGATTTTTCAGCGTGTTCACCTGTATCGTGTAGTAGGTAGAAGTAGGAGTAAGTGGGTGATGAAGATGTCTCTAACGAATGACCATAAATGTAGTAATCACTACTATTACGATAGATTAAGAATTAGAAAATTGAGACATTCAAATAACGGCGTTGTGTTGATTTGGATTGCCGCTACTTTATCGGTTTTTCTCGGTATTTCTGGCATAATTTTAGATGCTAATCGCAAAAGAATGATAGTAGCTGAGTTGCAAAGGGTAGCAAATTCAGCCTCTGTTTCCGCTGCTGCTGAGCTTGATGGTACTCGACAAGGTTGGACTAGAGCAAAACGAGCGGCTGTTTCATTGTTACGCAGTCATTCTATCCCAGGAGTAGGAGACTTTTCTGATGCTACAGTAGTCTTTAATGAAGGCGACCCAACACTTAGTCCCGATGCTTTAGAAGATGACCCATTGCTTAAAAAAGTGACGGCTAGTCTCGGAAAATTTGATATTAGAATTGAAAGAGGAGTCTACTGGTCTGGTGATCAGGAGGAATTTATTTCTCTCGAGGGGAGAAAGCCTACCGAAATAAAAGATTCGAGTGGAAGAAATCTTCCGATGTTTAAGACTCTCCCGGTATATATTTTGGCTAATGCCGTTAAAGTTTCATTTGAAGCGAGAGGAGTATCAAGAATTTTTTCACGGTTATTTAGTAAAGAACCTAACTCCGAATATTTTTCGCCAATTTCAGCACATGCTACAGCAGCCAACGATTTTCGCAATGAGGAGTGCGTTATACCAGCTGCTATTCCAGCTTGTGCTCTTATGCTTGAAATGGCTCCTCAGGCACAGCAAATGTACGAGACTGAATCATATCAAGCTGATCGCCAATGCCAACGTGAAACAGTTATCTCTGAGGCAAATCCAATGGGGCCAGCAGGATTTGGCTACTATCTGGAACGAGGTGACGGAATTTTACGATCACAGCTTTATCCAGCCTTTCCTAGAATCGGGGGTATGGTAAACAAGAAGGGTATACCTCTTTGGGGGGTGCTAGGAACTCCTGATGAAGAATTAGCTTCCAGAAAAGAAGCTGATCCTAATCTTCTAGTATCAATGATTCGTGATGGATGTCGCAGAGTACGACTCGGTGCTCGATTTCGTCCACTTGAAAATGGCGTTGGATTAGGGGGAGTATACAAAACCCGCGGGGAAGAGATTTCAAATCATTTAAGAATGACATTAGCAAAATTACGCACTGATCAGCCATTTGTTTCTGTGTTTGGTGATCCGAGCATACCGGAAACAATCAAGCCGAATTATCCTTGGCGGCGTCAAGCTCCTGAGGAATTAATGCAAGATTTTCGAGCTGATAACGATAAAACCGTACGTATTTATCTCGACCCTCCGGCTCGGTCAGGTGATTGGCTTAATCCAATGTGCCACGATTGGGAAGGAGGTCCGCCAAATGATCCCAACGCGGGGGTTGCAGAAGTTATGATTATGGTGATAGCTCCATCTGAATCTAATTACACCACAAATGCCGGTGCATACTGCGATTTTAAAAGTGTATTTGGCGGACTCCAAGCTAATACTACAGCACCTTTGGCTCAGACTAACCCTGTGGTTGTGGGATTTGTAAAAGCAAAACTATTTGATTTTAATTTTAAGGACTACGGTTCTGTGGGAAGCCCAAACTTTAATTTTGACAAGAGCCCGTCACAGTATGCTTTTTTAAAGACATCAATGATAATCGAGGCTGAAAAAAATAGTGAGGAATTGCCAGGAGAAAATGACATACTCACAGATGAAGAGATTTCCTCAGCAGCCACTGACTTTATCGATGAGCACCAAGATTGGCAAGTTTGCCACAATAATAGAGAAGAATGTATTAGGCTTGCTGGCGGGCCTGGAAGTAGCGACGCTAGGGACTGCCCTAAGTGTGGTAGGCAGCCTGAAATGTCGGATAAATTAAAAAGAACTCTTAGACACTACTCTGAAGCAGCAAAATATCCAGCAGAATGCGTTGAGCGTCTTCAAGGTACAGATGATGAATCTTATCAGGATATTTTAACTGAGCTATCGAACAATGGATGTAGTGGCAGAGTGAGATGTGATGATCCAGCGGTTATCAATCTTTTAAAAGATATCAAAAAATATAAAATTGATGCAGCACAACCCCAGAGGTATTGTATCCCAGAGAGAAAGCCAAATTGCACAGATTCTCATCAAAGCGGATGTTATCAAGGGCTTTTAGCTAGGGCACCCCAGTGGGGTTGCGGGGGTTTAAGAGTTAGGCTTGATTGTCAGCAACCTAGTTTGGCCTCTACACGGTTTAAAGATGAGAGAGTTGCTACTTTAATAAAGTAACTTAGATGGCCGCTAGTAGTAGAACACGGAAAATTACGTAATTTTGAGTATCAGAAAGCGCTTACACCTGACTAACCTCATATCCCGATTATTGTATAAAATACGGTTCGTTCTAAACCTTTCAAAATTTGTGTCGACATATCAGATGAGTCACCAGATAAAGGACTAATTTGGTATAGGTAAAAAAGTACGGAAGCTTAAGTAAGGCCCAGTTGACGATAAATGGGATAGCTTGATAAGCAGGATATGAAATGGCAAGACATCTATCGTCTTTTTTATTCAGGGCGGCACGGCTTACACCAAGTCAAGGAAAAGCTTCAATGCTTTTGACGAAAACAAGTGCAGATAAATTGAGTGATGGGCGGCGCGCAAATTTAGATGATATCAGCAGTAATAGCAACAGCCAAAACGTCGGGATTATCCAACACAATAATACTTTAAAAGACAATGATAAAGGTGACAGCAAACAAATAATTGTGAATAGGCAGGAAACGGCAATAAAGAGCCTTATAAAGCCAGTAAAAGAGGAACTAAAAGCGGCTGGTTCAGTAATTGACGAGGTGGATATTTGCTTAAATAATTTATCTACCCTCATTGATATCGCTCGTACCAGAAAACACTTTACGTTTATTTATGATCCTGACTTAGTTAGCGCACTTGTAGCAAAGGGTAATGAGACGCAGTGGAAAAACTTTTGTGATGCAGCTCTTGGTGTTCTTTTGGTTGTTTCTAATCTTAGTCAAGTGAGTAAGGAAAAAACAGATTTAGGTTCAATTACCAGTCAGTTAACGACTCTACATGAAATTTTAAGAACTTCATTTGAAGATGCACTTAGTGCTTACTCTGAAGATGAACGACGAAGTGCCGAATCAAAAGGATTAGGTGCAGTGCACAAAATTACGTCTTCTATATCTCAACTGATAAGTGAATTAAAAGGCGAGCAGGTACGAATACTTCCATCTCGTCCTCTTACAGCTCGGGATCTTGGAACTGTCTACCCAAAAAACTAAAGATAGCCAAAGGATAACAAATTTTTGATAGCTAGTAACAGCCCAAAAACTCAAAGTCTTAGTTCATCACGCGATATGTGGTTAAAAGAGCTAATAAACTCTCGACCACTCCATCCATAAGGTAATATAGCTTTAAAGAGTAGAGGATTAAATTGTATTACTTGATCGTTGTTAAATTGAAGTAATGCCTGTGGCCACAGTTGAGAGTGGGTAAAGCCGTGGCGCTGTGAGCTACTACTATAATCTTGGTCATCAAGAGTAATTTTAAAGTGTACATGACCACTTAGGAGTTTTTGGAATTTTTCAACAAGATAATCTCCGCTGTAATCATTTGAAGCATCGATAACAGCCCCAAAAATAAATGAGAATTTACTATTTTTTGTATTGTCGCATAACTTAAGCCACTCAGAATGAATAGATGATGAATGGTCGTCAACTAAAATGATATGAGGATCATCTAACTCAAAAGTAGTTGTTTCAACAATTTCATTTATTGCACATTCTAAATCACTACAAATAATGTGCTGGAGATTCTTGGTAAAGATTTGTTCAGAGCCATGAGGGAGATAAAAATATATTATTTTACCGGATGTAACGGCCTCTTTAAAATTAAGATCAGTGTACGGAGTAGATATAATACTACTAAGTTCACCGACGGGTAAAGATTCAAGAACACTAGCAACACGCTTAATCGCCTCAAGTATATTTGTATGGCGGTAGTGCACATCTTTCACTTTAAAAATCCTAAGTAATATTTCTTCAAGCTCATTAATGCATTTCCAGGCGTTTTGTTCGTGTAAAATCTCTTTAAGTGTAGGATAAGTAGATTCAAAATCTGAAAGAACTTTTGCTAAATCTTTAATTGACCACGACTTGTTGGTATTTTCTAAAGCTCGGATGATACGAGAAATTGTATCATAAACTAGACGATTAAGATGAGGATTTATAAATCCTTGCTGAAGAAATAAAGAAACAATCTTAAGAATCTTTTTTGATTTAATCTCTGCTGACTGATTTGTAGCTAAAAAATTATACGAGTGAAGAGAATTTGTTGGGTCAATGATTATGACATCTTCGATTCTACCAGTAATCATGGCAATAAAAATTATATGGGATAGCGTTTCGGAATTATGTTTCTTATCGATAAAAGTGCATCCGCTTACCCTACCACGAGAAAATTGTTGTAGGATAAGTGATTCAAGCCAAGCTGTTTTTAAATTTGTAACATTTGAATAACTTAAAATATAGCCATTACTACATATAGCTTGGTCGCTTAGCCAAATTGGTTCGCCGTCAAAAGAGTTAAATCCTAACAAGTATTTGTTAATTACACCTTTTTGCTCCTTTTGCGTATCTACAAGAGCTTTTGAATATGCATCTCTTTTGGGCGGATAACCGGAAATTAACTTTCCGTTTTGTTTAACTGATTCAGTTTGTCTAACAACTTCAATAAGAAGCTTAGATGCTAGTGAGTAAAAAAACTTTCCGATATAAAATGCCGGAATTATCCAAATCGAAACGATAATGCTTAAAGGAATTGATTCTCCCAACGGAGACATAGTTAGGAATAAAATGAACGAAGAGACCATAATAGACCGGATTTTAGAACTTATACTACTCTGGTCATGATATGATATTATTTCACTTAAGAGCTGTTTGATACTCGCCTTAGCGTCAGGTTTTCGATGACCAGTAATATCCCTCATAAGAGCTCGTTTCTAGCCATTAGCGTAGGCCTGAATAAAGGGTTGATTTGTGAGTAGATTGCGAAAAATCATCAATAATTTCTATGCTTACTGCTTCGGGGATATTTTCAATTAAGTTGTATATTCCGTGCTTTTCAAAGTTTTTGAAACGAATCGGAATAAGTCCTTTTACGAGTGTTAAGGTAAGTTCAGATGATCCTGAAAAAACATCTCGGTATTTTATAATACAACTTGTTAGGGCACTTTCTCCGATTTTTTTATTATTTATACTTGATACAATCCATCCATAAAATTGTAGAACGTATCTCAGTGAATTCCATAACGATAAATCTTTTTCGTTTATCTCGTATTCATATGTTACGTATTCTATGGTTTCAATGGATAAAGGTTTTAGTTGTTTATTTGCGAAGTTTTCTTGGGAAAACAGGTCTAATCGGTAGCCAGATTCAATCAAACTGGCAATTCGGGATAGCTTTGAATATTGAAGTGTGTCCTCCACAAGGTCTAGCATATTTCTAATCGGAATTAGGTAATAATTTTCACCTTGCAAAAAGGTACCGTTTAGAAAAGAAGCATCTCCTTTTTGGATAATGCTAGCGATAGCTTTTTGCCATTCATTTTCAACCTCATTGAGAAGTCCATATAGTTCTAAATTATTCGCAATTTGGTGGAGAGTTTCAGGATCTCCGTCTGCTAATTTTGTCCATTGCTGAAGAGCCAGTAGTGAACTTTCCCACTGTTCCTCAAGGGAAGTCGCTCTTTTTGAGTGAGATGATAACTTAGCTGAATACAGAATCGATTTTCTAATGAGCGCGCGTTCCAGAGGGGAAAAATCCTCAGAAAATTCTGGTATTGAGTAAAGAATTGATCTAGCACTGAGTATTGGATTGTAGGAGGTATTAGTCCAATAGCGACCGTCAGTTATTTTGTATACTAGTAGCCTTGCTCCTAATATGGCTAATATAGTTGTTGCTACAAGCTGAGGGGTTAGCTCTTTAATGCTTGTTTTATGTCTGATAGTCAGTACCGAAATAAAATATTGCTCTAGTTTCGAAATGTCAGAGTCGGTTGTTGACTTTTCAAATTTTATGCGTCTGTGAGCACTAAGTACTGCACTTAAGAGTATGTTAGTATATTTTGGTAAGGTTTCATATACATCATCGATGTTTGTTTTGCTTGCCTTTTTTAGGTAACTTGGTAAAGAGGAACCTGCTAGTATATAAGCCGTTAAAGCTCTTGTAGTTTTGCACAAGGCTCCATACTCAGTTAACAATTCATAAAGTCTGCTGTCTTCAATGTCGCTGTCTTCAAAGTTTTTATTTTGAGCCTGTTCGAGTATTTGGTCTTTTTTCTGTGAGTTTTGCCTTGATGAAGATGAAGCCAATGATGTAGGTAACGCTACTGAACTTGGTAACAAAAGAGTAGGTTGACCTTGTTCGTCGACATTATTGTAAATTGCTGTTAACCCCCAATCGAAATGGAGTCCATTGCTGAGTAATCCAAGTAGATCTTTACCTTTGAATGGAGAAAAAGTTTGATATCGCCATACCACCGATACTGCACCGCAGATAACATAGATCCTTAGCCAAAAGAGAAAACAGAAGCACACTCGAAGTAGACCTAGTAAAACAAATGCTAGAATTTTACTTTCAAAAAATGTTGAAAGAGTACCTTCCTTATGTACGGTGTCTAAAACAAATTGGGCGATCTTGGTAAAAATTATGCCTTCAAATTGTGGAACTCTACTTAAGAGAGTCTCGTGCAAGAAAGTTACATCAGCGACTATATTTTGCTCGGTTTTTGTTATTGTTGTTGTAGGTAATGTTAGTTGAAGAGCGTCCAGAGGAAATAAGGTGAATACTAAAACACTCGTGACATAGAGGGCTAACGAGAAGCAGGAAAGAATTATTAAATGATCTTCGCGAGAGTATGAGTTTATATTTTGTTTAAAAACGTTTTTATATAGAAACTTGCCGATAAGTGGTGATAACTTTAAATATCGGTTTAAAGTCTCTTTTATCTTTACAATCGGGGTCTTTAACCAATGCACACTAAATATCCCGTTTACAGAAGTTAAAAAGGTGAGAAGCTTTGAGTCGAGAGATGGCTCGAAGTTAGCTCGTGGCTTCTCATACTTTGACTACTATTGCTAGCGTTACTTAATAAGTGAGAGTGGTTCTCATAAGTCGAATCAACAAAAAGTTGTGGCTTGCTTCAAGGCTCTAGTGTTTCCTAAGAAGATATCTCGGGCTGAATGTGGGTGAGCTCGGTATGTTGTGGGAAAGATCCACTAGTTAGATATGTTTTTTTTCAAATATCCATCCTCAAACTGAAGTGATTTTTCAATTTTAATTGATATTATTATGGTTAGTTAGGAATTTTTACCTATTTATTTGTAATATCATGTTTCCTCTTACCGTTGATATCTGTTCTCTGGTCCATTCTCAAGCACGCGAGAATAAAAGACTCGGACTAGTGACCATGGAGGGATTGGCACCTGATGTTGAGAGAGTTCTCTTTAGCGATAAAATAGAGATTCTTGGGTTCTTAATTCCGCTTGATTTAGTTGAGTTACCAAGTTGGTGTGTCTCTCTAAGACGTGGCGGTAAGTTACTACCTTTAAGATATCGTTCGCTTCCAGAATTTGTACAATGGGAAATTCTTAAGAAACGCTTTAATACGGTTTTTATTAATTCCTTAACTTCACTGCGTAATGAAGACCTCTCCTGGTTAGCGGACTTACTGCATACGGTGCACGAATTAGCTGGAGTAAATCATGTAATTATTAATATAACATCTTTCTCAGTTGAAAATTGGGCAGCTTTGCTGAGTAGATTAAGAGACGATATAGCGTTCTCGATTACTAACTACAATTATAGAGTAAGCAACTACTTCAAGGAATTTGAGGAGGTTGAAAAGCTTTTACGACGAAATCCTAAGCTGCGATGGGCTGTTAATTATAAATGGTTTTGCAAAAATATTTGCGGATTTACCGAG
>JBIKUX010000049.1:0-6565 GCA_044347345.1 Bdellovibrionota bacterium
TAAATAAGAGTGTTTGCAGTACCAAGATCAACAGCCAAATCACAAGAAAAAAGTCTCGATACTGACGAAAAAAGTTTCATGCATGCTCCTAAGAGGGGGGATGTGACGTACCTTTACGATGGTTTTTATAAACTAAACGAGCACCATTTTTCCGCAAAAATCTATATTTCCGCCGGATCAACAGAAATACCCGAGGTCAAAAGAGAATTCTGCTTCACTCCTGATATCTGCTTTATGACATCGCTTAAGAAAGCAACTTGATCTTCAATTGTAAGCCTCCGATCTACAATTACGAGACGATTATCAAACATACGGCAAGTACCACTCGTTACCCGCCAACTCAGCCCACGCTTAAGCTCTTCTCTTCTAACAGTAAAATCCCTAGAGATTAACTGCTGCACCAAATCCTGATATGTCCGCTCTAAAGCAAGTTTTTTAGCAGATTGATTTTTTGGCTTTGCGGGAATTCCTCTCTTTCGGATGGTTAGCATTTTTCTCCAAATTGCTTCCTAAACAAATTTATCATCTCTTGAAACCTCTAATTTAAAGTAGTGTTTTCAAAAGGTTTTAGGTTAAATTGAATCAATTCAACCTAAAATTCTCTAAGTATATTTTTGAGTATATTTAAGGTTTGATTGCAAAAGCATATTTCTTTGGTATTATACTCACTTTAAAGGGTTGGCCAAGTGACGTTTCCTACAAATTTCTATCTAGGAAGCCCCCTTGCTACTCCGTATTAAAAAATTCTTGTATTAAAAAATGCTCGCAAATGTATTAGGCCTCGGATTATCAGTTAATAATGCAAAGGGTGGCAAAATAGCTAGATAACAATAAACAAAAAATTTCTAATAAAAGCCTACTGCACGTGAGAGCATAATTTACAAAGCAATAATTTATAAAGCGGTTAACTAAAAAACAAAGCGGTTAGATTAGAGAGTTTTCCATGAACGCAAATAGTCAAGGTAGCGCGAATTTACTAAATAGTGTTAAGCGAGAGCTAAACGCTGCAAGCAGAAAAAGTGTAGACGGTAAAATTTCTCCACTTCCTGACTTTCGAGTTGGCGACACAGTAAAAGTTCATGTTCTAATCATTGAGGGAACAAAAGAGCGCGTTCAAGTATTTGAGGGTGCGGTAATTAAGCGCCCTGGTGGTTCTTCGCAATCAGCAACCTTCACAGTTCGAAAAGTATCTTTTAACATTGGAGTTGAAAGAACTTTTATGTTGCATAGCCCACGCATAGAAAAAATAGAGATAGTAAGTCGTGGCTCAGTAAGAAGAGCAAGACTTTTCTACCTACGTCCTTTACGTGGTAAAGCCGCTAGAATCAAACAACGCTTTGGTGCTTAATTAGAGAAAAATATAATTAGTAGTAATTTTATTATGGTGAAAGTGTTTTTTATCTTTCACCATAAATGCACATCTAAAAAATTTGAACTCTATTCAGATTTAAAAAGTTATCTCCCTCTCTAGGTAGTGTATCTTTATGAGAGATATGAAGTTCATCCCTCGATCCTGAAGCGTCATTCTCTGTTTCGATTACTTTAGCGAGAGTTTCCTTATTCGAAGAGATATGTTGACCTTCTTTTTTGCTCCCTACTGCACTATTTTTTTCTGATTGCATTTTGCAACGTGCGTTTAGGATACCACCTGGCTCTATTATTAACTTTGGTGTCTCAATTTTACCTTCAACTATACCACCTCTCAGTATTTCCAGTCGATCAGAAATCCGTATATCACCTTTTACACATCCGATAACAACTAGTACCGCGGCATCTATTTTTGCATCAATTATTCCACTTCTAGCCACGATGATAGCTTTACTTGAATAAATATCACCACTTAGATTTCCATCGATTCTAATCGTAGTATCGAAAGTTAGCTTCCCTTGAATTACAGTGCCTGGTCCTAAAGCAGAACGACTGCGACCATAGCGCTCAAGAAGGCGCTCTTCGGCCATCTCCTCAAGACTTAAAGCTCCGTTCATACCACCTCCAAATATCTTTTAGGATCTTAAAAAAATTACCGTTTGGCGGATTAAATCGAGGGCACATAAGTATACTCAATTTAGTTCACTTGCTCTTTTGATAGTATTTAAGGGGAAAGCGACGCAAAAAACACACAAATAAATTAAATAGACGCTTATTGTATTAAATGGTAACTAGTATTTACCGCTTAATAAAATAAGTAATAAATCTTTTATTTAATTTAATATCTTAGTATCCGATCCTAACTAAACAGCCTCACTTTGCCTTAGAAAGAGACTAATTAAGTAGTTGTTGCGTTGGAAATCTTAAACTTATTATAAAAAAGCTTTAGAGCAATTTATCTTAAGGACGATAGTTAAGCATCTAACTGATATGTAAGGGTAATGGGCGAATTTATTATTTCTTTATTGACCAGAACAATTTTTAACATGGGTGCCGAATTTAACAATATGAATCTAAATTAAGGATTATGGGATTGTGTAAAAGGTAGAAAAAGTGAGACCCATATTAGGCATGATAATAACGTATTAATTAGACTGTGAATCCTAAAGTAGGCATCATGGAATTTGACGAAAAGTCAACATCAACGAAAAGCTTTTACTCATACAGTCAAGCTTGTCATATAATTTACCGGTTAAGTAATAATAACGGTTTACGATTAATTGGTTTGCTTGTAAGCCTACACGTAAGTATCGTAAGTGCCTTTGCTGGCGGTCCCCGCTTAAAAACAACCATTGAAAAATTTGATCCGCGAGCTCGGTTATCATACTTAAACGAAAAATCTGAAAAATCTTCATTTACTGGAAAATTAAGTGCTGACTCAAATTCAAACATCACCCATTTAGAGCAAGCAACCCTAATTGCGTCCGCCCCAGAAAAAAACTTATCTACGAAAGAACTGCCCCAGTTTAACTCAACTTTCGCCGGTCGTTATGCGGCAATTAGTTCTAAGAAAGAATTTGTTTTTTATACCCTGGATCCAAAATTGCAAGAACACGTTCGAGGTCTTACCAACCGAGCCTCAGCATCCCACGTAGCAGCAGTGGTAATTGATCCTAAGACAGGACAAATACTTGCAATTTCCGGGAAATCAAGACAATTAAAATCCCCTGAATTACATGCTGGATATCCTGCTGCGTCGCTTTTTAAGATAGTAACTGCGGCAGCAGCTGTAGATACTCAAGGCGTTAATCAGAATACTGTTGTTTCCTTTCGTGGTGGAGATTACACGCTCACTCAGAGTAATTACTTGCCAAATTTTAAAATAGACCGACGAACAATGACTGTTGGTGAGGCCATGGGGAAATCTTGTAACCCTGTGTTTGGTCGTCTGGCTCTATCTTTAAACAGCCCTTCGGTACTAGCTCGTTACGCTAGATCATTTGGGTTTAATGAAAGAGTAACCAATGCATTTCAACTACCGGTTAGCTACGCTTCAATTCCAGCTGAGAAATATGAATTAAGTAGGACAGGGGCTGGTTTTGGTAATGTTACCATAAGCCCAGTTCATGCTGCCGCAATCATTGGTGGACTCGCCACTGATGGAAAATTAAGAACACCCTACTTTTTAGATAAGGTAGTCAGCCCAACCGGTCAGATAGTTTATAAACATTCTGGCGCAGTAGTGAGTCAAATGGTATCCCGTCGCACCGCTGAAGAACTACTAAATATGATGGAGAATACCACAACTATTGGTACGTCCAGACGAGAATTTATGGTAAACAAGCGGCCAATTTTCCCTGGAGTAGCGATTCCTGGTAAGACAGGAACTTTACGCGGTAAAAATCCGTTCGGTCTCACCACTTGGTTTATTGCTGCCGTTCCAAGGAATGATCCCAAAATAGCAGTGGCGGTTGTGGCAGTAGATCCGAAACAAGGATCAGCTAAAGCTTCACATCTAGGTAAACGTATCATCGAGAAAGTCATAACTCGTTAGTTCCCAAACAGGTTTAAAGCAATTCGGCTTCGCCGTTACCTTGATATAACCTGTTAAGTGGTAAATACTTTGAGCTTCATCAACTGAAATAAAATTACGAGTATGTTCCACTTATCGTAACTTACTTAACAAATCATTATGGCATTCAACGACTTTCTTAACCTGCCAGAAAATATCGCTATATTTGAGAAAGCACAGGTAGTAATCTTACCCATTCCTCTCGAGGCTACTGTCAGCTACGGCCATGGTACATGTAATGGGCCACAGGCAATTATTGATGCCTCAAAACAAGTGGAATTATATATTCGTGAACTTGATCAAAAACCGGCACTACGCTACGGCATTCATACGCTTCCAGCCCTAAACCTACCTAACGATGCGAAAGCCGCGATCAATGCAATCGCTACCGCCACTGCCAAGGCTGCCAGTTTTGGGAAATTAGTGGTTGGCTTGGGTGGTGAACATACGGTGAGTGTCGGTTTTGGCCGTGGATTACTGCAAGCTTTAGGTGGACCAATTACCATTGTACAGATCGACGCGCATTGCGATCTGCGCAACAGTTACGAGGATTCACCCTACAGTCATGCCTGTGTAGCACGTCGCTTGTTGGAAGAGGAGGGAGTTGAACAAGTGCTACAATTGGGTATTCGGTCGCTATGTTCAGAAGAGGCGAACTTTGCCCACACCAACCGAGAGCGATTATGCATTTGGTTCAGCGAAGATATTCACGCTGGCACTTGGCAAACAGAGTTCATTCAACGTATTCAAGGTCGGCGAATATACCTAACAATTGATGTAGACGGTCTAGATCCTGCCATTGTTCCGGCAACCGGTACGCCAGAACCAGACGGATTAACCTGGCCAGAAGCGCTTGCTATCTTACGAACTCTGACAAAACATGCCACGGTAATAGGTATGGATTGTGTTGAACTGGCGCCGGTAGAAGGCTTACATTTTGCAAATTTTGCTGTAGCAAAATTACTGTATACCGCCATCTCCTACATCAAAACGAGCTAACTGATTCCTGATGTAGAAACAAGGATATTCAAATGAACGAAGCCAAAAGTATTAAAGCCTTCCTTAAGTATCATTTTCGTCACTATAATGCGGCGTCATTGGTTGATGCTGCGGAAGGATATCAACAATTTATTAGCAAGGGTGGCCAAATGTTGCTGGCCATGGCTGGTGCCATGAGTACGGCGGAATTAGGTCTATCGCTGGCTGAAATGATTCGCCAAAACAAGGTTCACGCCATCAGTTGCACCGGCGCTAACCTAGAAGAAGATATATATAATCTCGTGGCCCATAACCATTATGTGCGCATCCCTAAGTGGCGTGATCTGACACCTGAAGATGAAAATAAACTGCTTGCACGTCATCTGAACCGCGTTACCGACACTTGTATTCCAGAAAAAGAGGCGATTAGACGCATTGAGAATATCATTCTCAATGCGTGGCAACGAGCCGATGAATCAGATGAACGGTACTTTCCTCATGAGTTTCTCTACCAGATTTTGTTAAGCGGACAGTTAGAGCAACATTACGAAATTGACCCTAAAGACAGTTGGTTGTTGGCCGCCGCTCAAAAAAATCTGCCAATTTTTGTCCCTGGCTGGGAAGATTCAACGACCGGTAACATCTACGCTTCCCACTGTCTTAAGGGCAATATAAAGAACGTTCACACAGTGCGTACCGGCATTGAGTACATGATGACGCTAGCCAATTGGTACACTACCCAACAACAGCCTACTGGCTTCTTCCAAATTGGTGGTGGAATTGCAGGCGACTTCCCGATCTGTGTCGTCCCAATGCTACGTCAGGATATGGAGCAAAAGCATGTTCCACTCTGGGCTTACTTCTGCCAAATCAGCGATTCGACCACAAGCTACGGCTCTTACTCCGGCGCAACTCCAAACGAGAAAATTACTTGGGAAAAGCTCTCTCTCGATACGCCAAAATTCTTAATTGAATCGGATGCAACAATCGTAGCGCCGTTAATATTTGCTTACATTTTAGCTTAATAAGCGCTACTTAAAAGTATGCCTTAATATGCTCCAGTAGCTCTGTTAGTCTAGCTCTACTAGGTGGTTCAGTTCTAAAACTCAAAAAACTTCTGTAGAAAAATATAACCGGCCACCCGTAGTTTTTTAATCTCTCTCCTCCATCAAAAAGTATTTACACATTACCTCACGGATCACTAAAGGCTCAGATACATAAAAATATCAGGACTACAATAGATTAAAAGATTAGACTAAATATAGATGGAGATAACGTGACCGCACGTGCTAGCGTCAAACCGCTTAATCATATTCCGACTACTCCACATTACTCGCCTTTTTAAGCCAAGTTTTGGCAAGGATAGCGGCATCTAAAAAAGAGGGTGCTTCGCCATCAGGAGTTACTGAGAACTCACCATCTTTGCCACCTCGCCCAGTTGCTAAAAGAATTGCCTTGATGTTAGCGTTTTTTCCGCATTGAATATCGCCAGTCATATCTCCTATAAAAACGCTATTTTCTCGGTCTATTGGTAGTTCCGTCAAAGCTCGCTCAATTAATCCGGTATTTGGTTTCCTACATGTCGTATTATCTGATTTTGAATAAGGAGAAACATATATCTTATCGATGGTAACTTTAAATGCTGAG
>JBIKUX010000050.1:0-6493 GCA_044347345.1 Bdellovibrionota bacterium
CCACTCTGCTATTCCCTGCCCTGCCCTCTCATTTAATAATTCAGAATTATTTTTTACAGTGCGAACAATCCCAAATAATAAATTAGAGTTCTCTTTAAATTTGGCTTTCTGTGTATTTGCATCCTCTGAGTTAAAAGAAGACTCTTCTTGATAATTTACAAAACAATCTTCATGTAAGATATCGTACGGTTGATAACTAGCAACTAAACTCTTACGCTTCAATTCATCAAATATACAGAAGGCTTCTTTATTGCCAGATTTAATATTAGAAAGCTCTTCATATTCTTTAACTGTAGTACACCATACATCCTGATTTACATTCATTAAAACAGATGCTTTTATTTTTTCCTCAATTTTTTTATTTACTAGTTTCAGGTTTGCATCTATCTCTTGAGTACAAGGTAAAAGTAGTAAAAACGTATTTCCAGTCCAACTAAGTAGAAGTTGAGGAGGAACACCAAGTTGGTGTAAAGCTTCTTCTCCTGCTAGGCGACCTGAATGGCCTGGCAAAGCTGCACAGCCTGAAGCCGCACAGCCTGAAGCCGCAAATCCCGGAGAAGATAATAATCCTTTTGATTGTATAGAGCCGCGTAAGAAGAAAATTGCCTCACTGTTACTGTTACTATTACTATTCTTTGGATTATCCAAGTAGTTCAAATAAATACACACCGCGTATGCTGATGCAATTTTACACCGATCATATAAGGACACCTTGCATGCACCAGCTTTGGCTTCTGCCCCTTCCTGTGTCTGCGGAACATTAATAATACTTGCTGGTATCAGTCCAGTTACTCGATGAAGAATTTCATCCCCGACGGCGCACCATTCGCAAAGTGATGAACAATTACCAAATAGCTCTGTTAATGAGTCTAAACATTCATTAAGAAGTAAGCTTATACTTTCGATTGCCCTTTCCCGCTCACCCACTGGATGCCGGAAAGGTGAAGGTATACACGATTGAGCTGTACAGAGCTTAATTTCGTAAACATTCGTGGTACCCAAACTAAAGGGGGATGATAATCTAGTTGGTATCGCTTTTTCGTTCAGATCTTCTCTAGGATAGAATACCCTTGGCTCACTAAGGAGATAACCTGTTTCAATAAAGCGAATCTCCTCAGAAGTAACATCAGGCATTAAGCTCTCTATTCGCTCAACTAAATTACTGCTTGGTAATACTTCTTGTACAAAATCTTTTAAACCGTAAAGCACTGACGCAGCTGTCAACCTAGCTGTATCTGCTTTATTAGATAAATTATTATGAGTATGATCAGACGTCATTTAAGTTGGTTCACAGGGACTTGAACATTTTATTTGGAAATAGTGATTAAAATTACAGAGCAAAAAACCACACAAGAATTAACAAAAGTTTTTTTTAAAATTAAAAGGTGCGATCCTCCAGTAAAGCCAGTAAAGCCAGTTCCGATATGCACTGTTATCTTAACCAATGTACTGCTAAAAAGTAATATTAACAGCTAATTTTATTTTTGAAACTTTAGCAAACAATTAATTATCACATTAAACTTTTCCATGCCTACAACTCTCTCTACAATAACAACCGTACCAACCCCAGCACTTGTGTTTGATAAAGCTCTAATTGAACAAAACGTTGATAAACTTATTAGTTTACAAAACACTCTCGATATTAAAATACTGTATGCCCTTAAAGCTTCCTACGGACCTCTTTCTCTACTAGCCAAGTATTCACTAACTCCAGAGGTCGGCTCAGTTGGAGAGCTTCTTATCGCTAAAAAATACTTCAATCAAAAAGCGCATGGATTCTTTGTTGCGCTATCTGAACAGGAGTGGCCTCAAGTAGCACCTCACTTGTCTCATTTATCGTTTAACTCCGTTGCTCAAGGAAATCAATTTGGTAGTAGAGCTCAGCAAATGGGAATCAGTACCGGACTAAGAGTTAATCCAAATATCACAGTTTCTCCTCATCCAGATTATGATGCTGGAGCTCTTGGATGTCGGTTTGGTGTACCAATTAACGAGCTCCCTTCTTCTGTTCCACACTGGATAAAAGGCCTGCATATGCATGTCTTATGCGAAAACAATTCAGAAGCATTAATAGCCGCTTTGCAACCATTACTAAACAAAAAAAATATTCTCAATCAATTAAGCTGGCTCAACCTAGGTGGCGGTCATCTAATCTCTGACCAGAGTTACGATATTAATTCTTTTATAAAAATTATTAGTCAGATTAAAAATAGCTTTCCAAATTTAGATATAATTATCGAACCAGGTGCGGCTTGGGTATGGCAAGCTGGAACTTTAGTAACTACAGTAAGAGATGTTGTCACAAATAATGGTATTTCTTCTGCAATTCTTGACTGCTCATTTAGAGCCCATCTGAATGATTTTTTAATCGGTACTTTGCTAAAAAATTTGCCACTTACTGTGCGCGGAGCAAATTACTGTACCACGGAAGAATACTCCCTTCTGAATGAAGAAGAGCGCGGCAGAACTTATAGATTAGGAGGTTTATCTTGCGCCACATGCGATACCAAGGAATTTTATACTTTCCCCACACAATTAAGACCTGATACCCGCATATACTTCGAAAATATGGGACACTATACTGATGTAACGTACAGCTGGTTTAACGGTCTTGTGCCTCCCAGTATTTATCAACAAAATGAAGGGCACTTAACTCCGTTGCAAACTTTTGATTTAAATCAATTTGAAGCTCAGTTTAGAAATGAATGAGGCTCAAAGGTTCCCCGCCAAACTAACAGCGGGGAACCTGTAACTTATGAAGATTTAATCTCCAATTTTTGACCACCTTTATCAGAAGGCTCAGTCTTATAAAGAACTACTTCAAGCATGCCATTTTTAAAGTGAGGCTCTATCCCAGCACGATTAATTTCTGCTGTTAAAGGAATCACTCTTTCAAAGCTTCCAAAAGTAGATTCTACATAACGAACTCCTTGTTGCTCCTCCTCGTGATGTTCTTTTTTTTCACCTCTAATGACTAGAGAATCATCCAAAAGTGTTACTTCAAAATCCTCCGCTTTGCAGCCAGGTAACTCAGCAGTTATCTTAATGGACTCCTTTCCTTCATAAACATTAACTCGGGGAACAAAACGATTACTACCAAACCAATGCTCTACCGGCTGGAGTACATTTTCAAAAACCTTATTCACTTCATCCTGTAACCGGACTAGCGGCTCTGGCACTCTTTGTGCAATGTTTCGAACCGCAGGCCGCCATGTACGCAAATCTCTCCATTTCATGACTGCCTCCTAAAATATAGTTGTTTGTTAGGATTTAAACCTTTTATCCCAACACCTCATAGATAATCACCGATAGCTATATTTTCAAGAAAAGCTTACAAAAATTATACGCATAATTAGCCTTTTACGCCGTATTGATTAAATTATTTGTGCCTTTAATGAAGGAAATTAGGAAACTCCAAATTCAAGTTTTTTCTGAGCTAAAAGCGCTCACTAAAATGCTAATGACCTAACAATAACTTAAAATTTCCACAAAAAATTCGAATAAAGGAGCTTTTTAGAAGCAATCTGCATCAAAAAGGCTTGTATGCGAATCCTTTTATTTAATCAGCAGTGGTTTAAAGAGGAACTTACCTTACTTGGGCATGAGGTACTTTCATGCGGGGGTGAAGCAAGTAACGATATACCCTTAAATAATCCATTTGTTAGTATTAATAATATATTAGCCGACTTACCCCCTGGATTTATACCAGATAGGCTTGTTTTCTTCGATAACAGTTCACCAATACTTTTTTCAGGATTTAATACAACAAACATTCCAAAGCTATTTTACTCTGTGGATACTCATCATCATCTGTTTCTACATCGCATGATTGGTAAATGCATGAATCAAGTGATGGTCGCACAGAAAGATTATATCAATAGCTTTCTACCTGAAGAAGGTAGCGCAGAATGGTTACCTTTATGGGCATCTATTAAAGCTTCGCCTGCCGAAAAAAAAGAGTACGATGCCGTATTTATTGGGACATTAAATCCAAAACTTAATCCTAGTCGCATAGAGTTTTTTGAAGAGCTTCAGAAAATTGTGCCAGTACTATGCAAGTCTGGACATTTCCCCGACTATTTCACTCGAGCAAAAATCGCTATTAATCAAACAGTAAAAGGTGATTTAAATTTCAGAGTGTTTGAATCTCTAATGTGTGGCCCTCTTCTGCTAACAGAAAATATCTCAAATGGACTATTTGAGTTGTTTGAGAACGGTAAACACTTGGTAACTTACAACAAAGGAGATACTAAAGAGGCTGCTGAAAAAATTCAGTACTATCTGAGCCATCCAGTTGAAGCAACGCGAATTGCAGAGTCTGGACGAGCTCATATAATAGACCATCATCTCCCTTTTCACCGAGCTCTTAAATTAGAGGCAACTCTTAAAAATATTTCAGAATCGACGCAAAAGATAAGTCACTTTGCTGGAATGGTAAATTTCGCCTTAATTCACGAGACGATGTTTATTAATGGCGAAAAAGGCTGTACTGCTGCATTAGTGCTTGCTCTTCGTGAACTTACATTAGGAATAAATAAAAACGAGCTATTTACAAATGATTTAGCCTGCATAGCAATTAGAGCCTGTTTCGCTTACGATCGAATTCAAATGGAAGGAAAAGGCCGAGTAGTTTTAAATTGCTTAATTGAAGCGTATCCCGAAATTCCAGTTGTAAAGTTTATCAAAGTTTACTCTTTAATTCAGGAACAAAATGTAACCGATGCAAAAGAACTGGCCAGTAAGCTTTTTGATATTGATACTAGCGGTGCGCTATTTAAAGCAGATGCTACATTTAATTTATTGTTTAATCCTTATAACTCGCCGGTTCCAATTGAGATGTGAATAATAATTTTGGAATACTGAAGTTTTTTATGAAAAACAATAAACAAAAGAAAAATAAAGGCCTAGCTGAACAGATTATCAAGGAAAAAGTAGAACAGCGTACACTACCAAGTCCCACTGACTTTATGAGAGATAGGAGTGAAAGCCAACATGAGGCTGAAATACTAGACCATCTTAATTATTTTTTTCTACAATTTAGCTCTATTAAAATGATGTCAAAGGTTGACCTAACATCTGCTGATAGTGCAAATAATTCCTATAATGAACTTAAACAAGTTCAAGAAGAAATTATTCAATTTCAAAAAATAGCTAAAGCACTTAAAAAAATGGTTCAAGGAATTCCAAATCATTAATCAATAAAATAGCAAATAAAATTCATACCACTTAATTCATCTAGGTAGTTGTAATAAAAACATGACAAATCAGGGAAAAAATCCTCTTGGAAATAATATAGGTATTCCGACCAAGTATTCGCCCTCCATCCTATACTCAATTCCCCGTCAAAAAAATTCCATAGATTTTTTAGGCGTTGATCGTTGGGATTGTTACGAAGTTTTTTGGAAGACAAAAGCTGGACTACCACAAATGGCTACTGGTGTCCTCACTTACTCAATCAATTCACCCTATATTGTTGAATCAAAAAGCGTAAAACTTTACTTAGGCAGTTTTTTTGAGGAAGAATTTGAATCATATGAACAGCTCAGTAAAGTAATCTTATCAGATATAGGTGCTGCCGTTGGTAAAACTGATGGAGTTAGTTGGGAATGGGGTCCGGTTACAGGGCTACCGTGCAGTTCGGTACCACAGTGCAGCTCGATACCACAGTGTAATTCAGAAAATCTATCGTTTAAAATATTTAACCACGATCAAATTGAGCTGTTTGAATTTCATAATTTCAGAAGTATATGTCCAGTCACTAATCAACCCGATTATGCCTCAATTGTACTATATGCTTCATCTGGCTCAGTCGATAAAGTAAAATTCTTCGAGCATCTTTACTCTTATAAAAATCATGGGGCTTTTCATGAGACTTGCTCAAATGAAATTTTTTCATGGGTAATGGATAATTTTAATCCCTTAACACTTGGAATTGGTTGCTATTTTACTAGAAGAGGAGGAATTGCCATTAATCCTATTCGTTGGATCGGAGACCAAAAATTGGATTTATACTTGCTATCAATCCGGTATTTGAGGCAATAATACCCGGGTTATGGTGATATTGCCCCAAAAAAAAGAAAGCCGTAAATGCATAACAATCCAAAAATGCTGGCTAATAAAATATTATAGAAAGCTTAAATTATTTAAGGTTAAGCCGAATAATATACTAAGTGCGACTAATGTATTAAAAGTATTTTATTTAGCTTTAGATAATAATTTGGCTTATAGATTGTTACAGCTCCTCGGTACCCGCGTGTGGAAGTTTTGTTTGCGGATGCTACTTTTTAGTCCGTTCTCTTTAACTTCTAGAATCCCTTTAAAGCGGTTTAGACGGTTATCTCCATTACTCAGTATAAAAATTACACAATACACATCACTGCGCTGTGTTTCATTTCCGCGCTGTGTTTCATTCCCGCGCTGTGTTTCATTCCCGCGCTGTGTTTCATTCCCGCGCTGTGTTTCATTCCCGCGCTGTGTTTCATTCCCGCGCTGT
>JBIKUX010000007.1:0-106309 GCA_044347345.1 Bdellovibrionota bacterium
GGTGGTGGTGGTAGTGATATCTCTCTATTTCGCGCTAATTCTTTTCTTGGTAACAACGCTAGTGAAGCACGGTCTTGCACCTTAAATGCAAAGCGTAAATCTTTTAAGCACTTGGAGCGTCTCTTTTTATCTGGTTTTTCACAACAATCATAAACTACCTCGCTTATAGTGGCCTGAGCGCCAAGATATGCGTACACATCAGTATCAGAACAACTGGTAGCATCCAAGCATTCATAAAATGGACTCTCAGCCATACAGTACAAAACGTCGTCTAGCTCAGGTTCAGAGCAAGCATAAGCCTTTCCAAATCCACACCAAGACACAGCTACGAGCGCCAAACCCAAATTCTTTAAGCTATACATAATTATTTCCTGTACTAAGGCCTATTAATTCCAGCTCTGATGGACGCTTACCCAGAAAAGAGTCGACTAAAAGAAACAACTACTGTAGATTTAGGAAATTTTTTTAATAAGTCTCAATAAAACTTTTAATACTTGCGTTTGCCACTTGTACAAACAAAAGTGCATCAAAAAATATCTAAAGTATTCGCTTACCTAGCGCTGATTCAAGGAGACCAATGGTGAGTTCAGCAGTTTCACCGGAAGAGTCAAGAGACGGGCAGTATTCCATCATTTCAAGAGTAAGAACCTTAGAGGACGTGGAAATTTCTTCCATCAGAAAATGACTCTCACGGTAGGTAAGACCTCCGCGCACAGTTGAGCCTACTCCAGGGGCGATAAGAGGGTCGCAAACATCAATATCAAAAGAAACGACGAAAGCATCTACTCTTTCATTTAGAAACTTTAATGCCTGAGTTATCACCGAAGCAATTCCAACAAGGTCAATCTCACGCATTGAAAATACTTTAATACTTCGCTGTGTGAGTAGATAACGCTCTTCTCTATCTATATCACGCAATCCAATATAAACGAGTGAACCGGGCTCAATTTTTGACCCTACACCACCTATTAAATTAAGAATCTCTGGCCCCTCATTAAGTAGAACTCTAAGAGGCATCCCGTGAATATTGCCACTGGGAGAGCTTTTAGGACTGTTTATATCAGCGTGAGCATCTACCCATAATATTCCAAGCCTAGCTTCATGACCTAAAGATTGGTTAAGAAAATTTCTAGCGGCAGCAACTGAGGCAATTGAAATAGAATGTTCTCCTCCAATAACAATTGGACGATAGCCCTGAGCATAAACTTCACTAAGTCGCTCAAATGTTAGTGCTAAAGATGCAGTAGTAACCTCTAAGTTCCTCACTCCCTCAGAGGTACGAGTTTCATCTATAGGTAATGTAGATATTGCTACATTACCTAAATCAACCACTGTTGAATCTATTATTCTCAATCGATCTACTAATCCCTTTGAACGAAGGACCTCAGGTGCAAACCTAGTTTCAAACCTTCTACCAGAAAAACCTAGAGGAACCCCAAGCAACGCAAAAGGTCGAGTAAAAACTGAATGAGGATTTTTTAAATGTTCAAAATTTTTTGTTAAGAGTCCGTTAGTCATGATGCAGGAGTAAGATTAAGAAACGGTAAGTAAAGTGACCCTTATTTTTTGTTTACTGTTTAGATGCTATCTTTAACGTCGGCTTTAATCTTAAAAAGTACCTTTTTCTACCTTTGGCAAGGCGTCTCCTAAACAAAAATTTGGTGGGAGACTTATACCACCTAGAAGTGACAAATTTCAAATTAGATAACCTTCGCCTGCCTACTACACTTCGTACGCTATTAAACATTATTTCTATTCCAACAATATTGCTAATTTTGCTGTAGATATCTTTGTGAGCTCTCTCTTTTTCACTAACAAAATTATCTACAATCAAAACCTAACTGGCTACCACAACAAGAGTTATGAATGAATCATAAAAAAAGTTGCTCCTCATACTATTTTTTTCTGAAGCAAAAACGCTTTACATGAAGATGCAAACTTCTTGACTATATATTCCTAATACGGGGGATATCAGCAGCCCCAGGATAAGACAGAATATTTCTTCTTCGATTTCGATAAAATTGATAAGAAGTAATCAAACAATTTAAAGCATAAGGAATGCCATTTACATGGCAAATTTCGTCCCCATAGTAGGTGGGTATTGGACGCTCCACAATACGCATATTACGCTCAGCCAGGGCGAGAATAATCTGAGTGTCAAAATGCCAAGTATTTGTAAATGACTGAAAAGGCACCTGTCGTAATGCCTTAGTAGCATAAAGACGATAACCCGAATGATACTCTGAGAGAACTAGCCCAGATAATCTATTCTGTATAACGGTGAGAATCTTATTACCAACAAACTTATAGAGAGGCATCCCACCTTTTAAGGCCGTGTAGCCCTGAGCCATTCTTGATCCAAACACCATGTCGGCCTCACCAGAGACAAGAGGCTCAAGTAGAGAGCTTAAAACTTCGGGCGCATACTGTCCGTCACCATGCACTAAAGCAACTATATCGAGACCACGGTCAATAGCGTATTGGTATCCAACCTTTTGGTTGCCGCCGTATCCTTGATTCTGTTGATTCCGATGAACAGTCAGTTTCTCTATATTGTGCTCATGCTTATATCCTAGCGCCGCATAATAAGAATCATCCGTGCTGCAATCATCAATTACGAATATTTCAGAAACTCTCTCGTAAACTTCAGAGGGTATTCTAGCTATAGTTTTATTGAGGTGCTGAACGGCATTGTATGCAATGATGAAAATGCCGATTTTCTTTGTTTCAGAAGTATTAAGATTAGCTTCAGTGACTCCCACAAATTTACCCTTATTGTAGATATGTATCGGCTACAATTTAGCCTTTAAGAGCGAACTATACGCCCAACGTAATCATAGCCTAAAACTTCTGTTATCATCACCGGAAAAAATTTTCCCGCAGTGATTACTTCATTAGGCGGTGCGTCGTTAATAATTATTTTACCGTCAACCTCAGGTGCCTGAAACTCAGCTCGGCCAACAAGTATTAAGTTACTTTCTTCATGAGATCCCTCAACTAAAACAGGAATAACAGAACCTATAAGCTTTTGAGAGTGACCAGCAACTACACGTTGTTGAGCCTTCATTACCCTACTCAAACGTCGCCCTTTTTCTCCCTCACTTACGTGACAATCGAGATTATAAGATTCAGTGCCCTCCTCTTTGGAATATTTAAATACTCCCACATTAGTAAAATGACCCTCACCAACAAAATCTATTAGATCGCAAACGTCTGCTTCAGTCTCACCAGGAAATCCAACTATAAATGTGGTTCTAATTGTCAAAGCATCACTCGACCACTCACGCATAGACCTTACAAGAGCACGAGGTGAATACTTACCAAGAGGCCGTTTCATCCTTTTTAGAACTGCCTCACTTGAATGCTGTAAAGGAATGTCTAGGTAATTACAAACTTTAGGTAGTTCAACAATTGCTCTTATTAAACGCTCGTTTATCCCCAATGGATAAGCATAAAGCAAACGAATCCAATTTAACCCCTCTATTTCATTGAGCCCCTCGAGAAGATTAATGATGTCAACAGCACTATTTTTACCTTGAGAGGAATCAGAACCGTAAGCAGTTAAATCCTGCCCAACTAATACTACCTCCTGCACTCCGTCATCAACTAAATACCTTACTTCATCTAGAATAGACTGATAAGGGCGACTTCGCATCGAGCCACGAATCGCTGGTATGACACAAAAAGTACACGGACGGTTACATCCCTCAGAGATTTTTACATAGGCTGAGTGTCGTGCAGTTGACCGAACCCGTGGCATGCGCTCATCGTAAAGAAAGTATGGTCTAGCCGCTGATTCAAGCTCAGTTGAAAAATGACCTAGCCCCGCTTTTCCAGCTTCTAAGAGGTCGTTAGTAGTGAGAAAAGCATCAACTTCTGGGAGTGTGTGTTTTAGGTCAGTCTTATACCGCTCTACCATGCAGCCAGCTACAATCAAACGGCGAAGCCGACCTTCTTCTTTGTAAGAAGCCGCCTCCAGGATGGCATCAAGGCTTTCTCGAACTGAACTTTCAAGGAATCCACAAGTATTCACCACTATAACTTCAGCTAGAGCCGGATCGGTAACTATTTCAAACCCCTGATGCTTAAGTGCTCCTAACATAATCTCAGAATCAACCTGATTCTTAGCACAGCCAAGAGTAACAATGGCAGCGTTACCCCGATATTTGGTCGCCTCTACGTGTATCGAAGAAGATGTCTCTGTACTGCCTTTAATTGAATTAGAAGTGTGAGAAGCGGAACAACTGCCCTCAGAACTGAGTTTGGCAGAGCTGCCTGATGATATAATTGGTAAACTTTTGCGCATGAATTTCTCGTGAACTTTTTTACCCTTATGTTTTGTTAATTAAAGATATTAGCGGTACTTTAGCATGCATCTACAGTTTTTATAGTAATATCCTGATTTAAATTCTAAAAAGTTTTACTTTTAAATCAATGAAAACAATCGCAAATCAAAGAAAAACTAATAACAAGATAAATAATCGAGCTCAATACTAATTAAGCTTAAACTTTTGGGCTACATCGACACGACATACATTTCTTTTTTTGCTTTAGTTTACTGAACCTAGAAACAAATCCGAATCGAAAGAACAAATATCCAAAAGCAAAACTTCCGGCGGCAATAATCGCTAACCATTCGAGAGCTGTCATTAACTTAAAACTCCTGTACTAGTTGTTGCCGTTCGTTAATCGCGTATCTCATCGTTTGTACTGTGGGATAACACATTCTAACTATCAACTATTTGAATATCCACAACGAACCTCTGTATGCTAACCAAGCAGCTACATAAGCCAGAATGGTCATATAACTAAACATGGCTATTGGCCACCGCCAGCCGCCTGTCTCACGACGAACCACAGCTAAGGTTGAAAAGCATTGACAAGCAAAAACATAAAACACCATTAACGATACCACGCCAGCTATAGTAAAACTTCCATCTGCTATTCGCTCGGATAGCGCAGTTGATAGAGAAAATTGGGTAGTCTCCTCATCAGATCCACTTAAACTGTAGACTGTGGCCAATGTGCTAACAAAGACTTCTCGTGCGGCAAAAGAACCGATGATTCCTATCGCTATTTCCCATGTATAACCAAGAGGAGATACCAAAGGCTCGAGAAAACGCCCAATTTGCCCAGCGTAGCTATTCGCTATATCTCCTTCGACAGGGAAATAAGCAAGCATCCAGAGAATAATTGTGCAAGCTAAAATCATACTTCCAGCATCACCGACAAATCCCCGCACTCTATCGTAAGCTTGAAGGAATGGAATCTTGAAATTAGGCAACCGAAATGGTGGCATCTCCATTAAATAATGAGACGGAGCACCATTAAATACGGTCAATCGGAGTATTAAAGCAACGACTGCCGCACTAATAATACCTAAAAAGTATAGGCATAGAAGAACGATTCCTTGCAGAGAAAATATGCCCCCTACATACCACTCAGGCACTACAGCCGATATAAGCACGGTATAAACTGGAAGTCGCGCACTACAGCTCATTAACGGAGCAATTAAAATGGTCGTCATGCGGTCAGCAAAACCACCTATTGAACGAGTTGCTAAAATACCGGGTATCGCACAAGCAAAAGAGCTTAGAAGCGGGATAAATGCCCTACCTTGAAGTCCAAACGGTCGCATTACACGGTCCATTACATAAGCGGCTCTGGTTAGATAGCCGCTTTCTTCGAGAATACCGAGCAGAAAGAACAGAATAAAAATCTGAGGTACAAAGACTAAAACACTCCCTACCCCACTTACTATCCCATCAACCACTAAACTTCTTATAACTCCAGATGGTAATAAGTCAGAAAACAAACCACCCACCCATACTACACTCTGTTCTATTAACTCCATCGGAAGTGAGGCAAAGTTAAATAACACTTGAAATAAACTCGCCATCACTAAAACAAATAATAAAAGACCGATTAATGGATGAGCACAATAGCGATCTATATTAACGGAAATTTCGTAAGCTCTGGTGCGCTCGACTACTTGCACTCGCTGAGTTATCTGGTACGCCCAAAGATACCGTGCTTCAATTAATCCTTCCTCTGATAATCCTTCCTCTGATAATCTCTGCACCTCCGATGCATAATTCTGTCGCACTGATGAATCAGATGCTCGGTTTGCAAGTATTTCAATCAAAAATCTAGTCCTATCTTCAGAAGTTCGTATTGAAGGAGTTAATACTGGTAATCCTAATTCTCGACTTAGAAGCGCTGAGCGAATTGTAATGCCACGAGCGTGAGCAAGCTCCGTCATAGTAAGAACTACTACTACGGGAATATTGAGAGACAACAGAGCAGCCAACAAAAATAATCCTCGCTCCAGCGCACCCGCATCAATGACTGCGAGAATGAGATCCAGATGAGGAGTTTTTGCGCCTGAGAAAGGCCTAAGCTCATTTACTGTAACTTTCTCATCAAGAGAGATACCTAGCAAACTGTAAACTCCAGGCAGGTCAATAATCTCAACAGAAGTTCCATCAGGAAGCGAAACTGATCCCTCTCGTTTTTCTACAGTGACACCAGGATAGTTACCCACTTTGTGACGCAACCCAGTTATCGCATTAAACAGAGAGGTCTTACCACTATTGGGATTGCCCACCAAAGCGACACGTTTTACGGGTAGAGCGATTAGGTCATCTGATGCTGGACTCAAAAGTTTTTCTCCACTCCTTACTCCCTATTGACGTCAAACTAGTTTATGGCTACTTCGTAATAATTCCTACTTTGTAACAATACACACATACACACTATTTGCCTCTTGTCGCCTTAGCGAAAGAAAGAAGCCTCTCAAACGTATTGTTATTGGGTCATCTAAAGGGGCTGTATGAAGAATTTCAATACGAGTACCTGGCACAATACCAAAAGAAAGAAGTGCAAGACAGAGCTCTTTAGAGGGTCCACTTACCCGCACCACGTCACAAATAGTCCCCGGACTAAGAGCTCCTAAATTCCTTTCTTGATCCCCACCACCGACAGAATCTGGCGACTTTAATTCGGGGAATTTTTTCATAGTAAGGCCACGCCACGGATAAAGTGAACTAATTAACCAGTGCAAAGACCCATTACCAGCCCCACGCTGACCAGTCTTAAGCAACCTTATTTAGAATCTTCTTTTCTAAATAGGGAGCGAATACGTTTTCCGACTATTTCAATAGGATGCTCAGCTTGCTTACGCCTGAAGTCGTATAATTTACCAAAGTTATTATGCCGGTAATCGTCAAACATCTCTGTTGCAAATGCCCCTGATTCTACCTCATCGAGAATAGTATGCATTATTTTCTTTGTTTCTTCCGTTATAATTCTAGGTCCTCTAGTATGACCACCAAATTCGGCTGTATTCGATACAACCTCCCACATCCTTTCAAGGCCACCTTCTACAATTAAGTCAACTATAAGTTTAGTCTCATGCAAGCACTCGAAATACGCCAGTTCAGCCGGATAGCCTCGCTCAGTCAACACCTCAAATCCAGCCTGAATTAGAGAACTAATACCACCACAAAGCACTGCTTGCTCACCAAAAAGGTCGCTAAAGGCCTCTTGCTTAAAGGTACACTCAATAACACCTGCTCTGGTAAATTGCATTGCCTTTGCCATACCGAGTGCGATTATGCGAGCCTCACACTCACTATTATCTTTACCAATAGCAAATAGAGCCGGTACACCAAATCCTTGCTTGTAAGCTCTATATTCCTCCGTTCCCGGGGCTTTAGGAGCTACCATTATACATCCCACTCCTTCTGGTAGATCTATAAGACCCATCACAACATTAAGCCCATGAGAGAAACTTACAATATTTCCAGCGGTTAAATAAGGTCGAATTGTATCTCTGTAAATATCATGTTGAATTTCATCTGGAAGCAAAATATGCACTATATCACCAACTTTAGCAGCATCAGGTATTGAGTGAACAGGAATGCCGTCCTCCTTAACTTTCTGCCATGAAGCCCCGTCTTCTCTCACTCCAACTACCACCTTGACACCACTTTCAAATAACATCCGTGCTTGGGCTCGACCTTGCGCTCCGTAACCAATGATAGCTACAGTCTTACCCTTGAGTGCTTCGGTGGATGCATCTTCGTCTGTATAAATAGTAATAGCACTCATAGATAAAACTCCTTTTTATTTACAAAATATAAATCTAATTTTTTAATACTATTTTAAACTAACGACGGAACCATAACAGTAGTGTTACCAAAATTAACAGGTGTCACTAAAGTATCAAAGAGCTCAGAGAGCTTTTCTGATGTCAAAATTTCATTCTTTTTACCGTAAGAGAGTATAGTTCCACACTTCATCAAAGCAACGTGAGTTACTGCTTGAGGAAGCTCCTCAAGATGATGCACTACAAAAATCGAGGGAAGTTTATCGGAAAGCTCTTCCAACACATTAAGTAACTGAATTCTTGCTCCTATATCCAGACCTTGGCATGGCTCATCAAATACCAAAAGCTTAGGAGAGTGTACCAAGGCTCGAGCGATAAGTGCTCTCTTTTTTTCTCCATCCGATAAAGAGCCAAAAGTTCTTTGCTCTTTACCTCTTAAACCAAATTGTTGAACTAAACTCAGAGCATACTCAGTCTCATGAGCTGAAAATTCCTGCTGAACCACTTTATATTTGTTCATAAAAGAAGGAATGCCGAAGGATGCACTAAAACCGGAAAGAACAACGTCAAAGGTTGTAATTTTAGCCGGAAACTGATGCTCCATCCTTGAACTAATCATTCCTATTAACTTGCGAGTTTCTCTCAAATCACTCGCTCCTACTAACCGACCAAGTATCTCAACCGTTCCGCTACTAGGTACTAAGTCTCCGGATAGTACCCGTAAAAAAAAAGATTTTCCTGCTCCATTTGGGCCTAAAATAGCCCAAGTCTGATCTGGTCTTACCTCTAGGCTACAATTTCTGAGTATACTCACCCCATCTCTGTCGATACCTACATCACAAATAGCTAAGATTGGCTTCACCATATTAAGCACAAAACTTTACTGATGATTTATCAAGATACAATATGACCGCACGATATGACTTCACGATATGACTTCACGGAAATTCCAGAGCAGATGACCGGAAAGACTGTCCTAAAACACGCTTTAAAGCAACCCCGCCTAAATTCTGTTGCCTAAAATAACTATGAGTTTTACCGGAAAAAATCGTAACAGTGGGATTATGAAAACCGTAGGTGATATACCGAGGCTTAACCTGTTTTAAAATAGGGTACCGTGCAAAAGTTTCTTTTAGTAAAGTTCGACGCAAACCATTGTTGTTAGGCTGAGTGAAAACCCTATCATACAGCAAGCTAGAAAAAACAAAGTAATCAGCGTGCGCTTCTATCCTACCTGTTGCTAGTTCGTTTAATAATTGCCCTGGAAGAAAACGTATTACCTGATACTTATCGTCTGAAAAAGGCGGGTCGTAAGGAAGGTAGTCGACAGCTATTCTTGAGCCAGGCGGGATATTTTCGTAAATCCAACGACTTAAAATTAAACGTGTATCATGTTTAATCTCAGAGGCAAGTAAGACACTCTTATTTGCGGGGAAACCGATAGCAAGTGCAACAACCAAGCTAGGGAAAAAAGAAGCTCGAGCGTTAAAGACTTGCCTTAAGTAATCTATTAATTGACTTGTAGCGATAGCTAAAAAAGGTAATACTGGCACCATATAACGCTCAGCTTGAGGAGCAGGCTTTGATTTTACCCATTCTGCTGGAAGGTAAAACAACAAAATAAGACATACGACCCATAAATCTTCAGCTCGTCTGCGTACAATCATGATTCCACATCCAACTAACCCTAAAACGAGAGGGAGGGATGCTGTTCCCGGAAGAAGAGATCGCCACAGATGGTACATCCACAGTTGTGACCAAGAATCAATGGCAAAGCTATGGCCACGAATTGCATGCTTCTGTTCCGAAGAAACTCCCTTCAAAAATGTTGCAGTATCTATCAAGCAGTATGGTGTAGTAATAATAAATGCTAATCCTGCGAGTAATGCCGCAAAAAGACCAATAGTTAACAAACGCATATCAGGCCGAAAGGATCTGGTGGCCAGCCAAGGCGTAGCACCAATTACAGGGAGTATGAGTACTGCTGAATACTTCGTACCACATCCTAAACCACCAAAAATTCCAGCGAGTAGCAAAGCTTTACCAGACCGATTCTGAGCAGAAATAATTACCATTAAAACAGCACAAAGAATCCAAAATGTCATTAACACATCTTCCTTCATGTACCGGCTACAAGTAATATGAAGGGGAAATACTGCTAATAAAGCAGCTGACATTAAGCCAACTCCCTTTGCCCTATTGTTTAGAGCTTCATTATTCGGTGAAAAAAGCCTCGTTGCTATCAAGTATAAAACTGGAATTGAACAAGTGCCTGCAACAGCAGAAACGATCCTACCTGATAAGCGAACCGTTGTAGCCTGCTCCCAAGCCTGTTCCCAAGAAAATGGGGGTAAATTTCCAACAAAGGTAATTACCTGATTAATCCCATAAGAGAGATATAGAAGAAGTGAGGGATGGAGAAAATACTGAGGATTAAAGTCCCCACGATGCATCATACCCATAATGGCATTAAACTTTGGGGTTTCATCAGGATGAAAAGGAGCTGGAAGCCCAAAGCCTAAACCATAGAATCTAAAAGCTGCACCAATTACTGTGATGATAGCTAAGACTTCGCCGTGATCAAGATAATACAAACCTGACCTTAAACTTTTTAATATTTTTTTTAAAAAAAGATCGCATTGAGGCGTATCATTGGAGTAGCATACCCTACCAAGGGTTGCTCCTACTGAGACAAAAAAAATAACAGCCACAAGGGCTAAAAAATTTATTATCCCGTTGCTAGTTGCCCATGAACTTCTTGAAATAACTACAGCTAGACTAGCGGAGAGAAAACTTCCCAAAAAAAACGAACCTCCGATTTTGCCTAAAATTAGCACTATACCGGGTAAAGATATTAGGAGTGCCGTTAAAACTATTGAATATGGATTAACAAGTGGAACACCCAGAATAGACGTTGTACGAACAGACTTTAGCTGAACGCTTAGGTTTCTTAAATCTTTGTCACCAGGTGAAAAAGGATTTTTTACAGAAAAAACTAATGAATTATCTGGTACATTATCTGCTTGAGTAAGACCTGCGCGATTGCAAGCGCTATTATTTAGGGGAACATAGAATGAAGTGGGTTCGGTAACAGCTAACTCTGCTAAGGTGTAATCACAGGATAGAACTGATAGTAAAGCATTACCAGCGGTCTCAGGACGCCAATCGTTAACCGTAATTTTTGCCTTGTTGCCGAAACTAGCTAAGTAAGGAAAACTTACTGCTCCTTTATCTTCAATCCACCCATCTCCAGACCACCCTTTTGCATAGGAAGAACCTAAAAGGACTGCTTTAGCTGGAGATAAAATTCTCGCCGGGTAAGACCAGCCCAGAGCAAAAAGCGAGAAACAGGACGAAAGAAAAACGAGCAAAAATAAGTTAGATAAACATTTTCTCCTTTTATAAAAGGTAAGAATCTTAGAAAAACTGAGTGAGTCTCTATAAATCATGCTTATTTGCGCCTATTTTCGGAGCTAATGTTCCAATTTAGATACTGCCCCAATTTGGCTATATCGATAACAACGCTATAAGCATCGCGAAAAACCATGTAAGGGGCTTTTTTAAGGTCGATTTCCTGAGGTAGTTCTCGGTAAGCATACATCGAAGCATTACCTGAGGTAAGCTCTTTAACTAACCCATCAAAAGGTTTAAAGTACGAAGCCGTCTTTAATTCCTTGGGGTAAAACCTTTTTCTGTCAAAAATAAAATAGTTTATACCGGCAGGCTCTGTAAGATCATACAACTGACTTAGATTGTGGGCATAGTGTGCTCGAAGAGATCTTTCAAGGCGACTAGCGATAATGTCGTAGTATCCTCGGTAGAATGGATGTGCTGTTTCAGTGGTTGCGTAACCAATGCGCTTACCAAAAAGCTGAATAGGATCGAGAAAAGTGGGGTGTCCTGCAATCACGGCATTAACGGGAGTATTATTAGCGACCCACTTAAATACCCCTCCGCGCGAGCCTGTGTGCCAGTTATAATTTGCCGTACCATACAAACCTAAACCTGAACCGTAGTAAACGAAACTAGCTAAAACAAAAACTGCAAGAAGGGAACCCCAATTGGTTGTTCTTTTACCAAACTGACCAAAACATTTTTCCCAAACAGCTTTTCCTAAAATACTCGTACCTACCGACAATCCAAAAATGAAGAAAAGTGCCATAGGAATCTGTAAATGCCTATTTGGAACATATAATTTAAATGCAAACATCCTAGAGCACTGATAAGTTATCAGGAGAGCGACTAAAAATATCCAAGCCTCTTTCGGAATAAATGTCTTTTTCATTCTCAAACTAAGCAAGCCAACTCCTACAGTAAAAATTACGGCACTTGCCATAATAAGAATCTCGATTGGTACTTCACCAAACTTGCCGTGTTTAACCCACTTTGAAAGAAAAGCTTGAAAGCCAAAAACTCTAAAATCTTTTTCGACCGATTCAAGTGGTACAAATGGGAAACGACCCCCAGGATTGAAAAACTCGGGACGTGTAAGAGCTTCCTCGTATGAGGCCATCTGGCCAATTTCAGGTGGCATAGATACAACCAAATAGCTTGTCAGAGCCACCAATGGAGCTGCTAATAAAGCAACCAAAATATTCTTGAATGGTTTGTCCATTCCCTTTGATAACTTGGTAAGACACTCAATCAACAAAAAGAATCCGTATGCTAATCCCACTATAAAAGTTGCTGGTGGATGAACCAATGCTCCGATAAGGAGGGCGAACAGCATTCCGACATGGTTTGCTTTAGCGGCAAAATAGAAAAAGGAACAAAAGACTGGAACTGACCAACCTCGAACTAAACCGTCACTCATCCGTTGAATGGTATGTCTAGTGTGAAGTAGCCAAGTAATGCTCACCGTAGCGGCCATAATACCGCCGTAGTGTCGAGACGCCCCAATGAGGAACGCGCCCGCGATACATAATTGAAGAAGAAACACCCAATGCCCCGCCATCAATGGGGATCCTGTAATGAAGGTAAAAAAGGTCATTGCCAAATTATGGGCAGGCGTTAGGTACCCTTCCATCGCTCGAGTAATTACGTCATCTCTAAATAGTTCTGGTTCAAGAACCTTATGGAATGGAAAATGCTGTTGCATTGCATCATCGGTTGTCCAAGAAGGGTTAAACCAGAAAGGACTAAGACTTTTAACAAAGAAAACCGCATATATAGCAGCTAAAATTACCATTATCCCAGAGGGAATTGCATTTAGCACGGTGTAAATAGATGATTTTTCATCAAAGCTTAGTGTTTGTTGCTGATCCTCTACCAAACAGTCTTGGTCAGTAGTGGTAACTAAATGCACTTGATCCTTAGAGAGTGGTTCCAAAAGCCCAGAGAAGCTGTTACGCGATGAAGAGTTGGTCATAAATATTTAACGATTTTAAACAGAAACTTAGTCTTAATAGAGCGATAAACAAAGTTTTTTAATTTTATGTAAGCAAATTCCTAGAATTTTGTTTCGATTTTCTTGAAGTATTACCGAGGTACACAAAATTTTAAACTAGCAAAAGAGCACCGACATCCGTCCTAAAGAATCTTTATTTTAGGAATTTCCTAATTTAGGACATCCCTGAAAGCCTCTGGAAAATTTCTGGGACACCCATCCTCTTCCTCTGAAGTGGGAAGGAAAATAACCAGACAACGCCAGTAACATTTTAGCATCTTGGATCACAGCGTCTCTGAGACAATTGTAGACCACAGCGTCTCTGACACTATGAGGGGAATAATGAATTCAATTATTTACGGACGGCAAAGCCTAATCTTCGTGGCGCTAACCTTGGCGTTAATATCAAGTATTTTGTCATCATGTGGCGGGCTTGATTTAGATGGTAATGGTAGCGGTAGCGGTAGTGGTGATTCCGACAGTCTTCTAGCTGGCATAGCTTCAGTTCAGGCTGCCCCGAGAGACATAGATACCGGAGAGCGCACCCTTATCCGCATCACCATAAATGAGGCTCATCAAGACGGCGTGATAGTTAAGACGCGCTATCCACAAGGCCTTAATTTTTTTCGAAAATCAGCCATTATTTCTGCTGACGGCTCCACCACATCCCTTGAACCTATCTTTCAAGGATCCAGTAAAGTTGCCAACGAAAAGCTTGATTATTTAGTCTTTTTTCTGCCCCGCACAAGATTTGGTTTAACAGGTACAGGAGATGTAAGTTTTCAACTAGTAGGTAGAAGTGCCGTTGCCACTGGTGACGTGGAAGTGGACTTAGACCTTAACAATACACTCTCGGGTAAATTTCAAGACTTCTCCCCCACTGACCCTCGCTTTTCAACAGAAGCTAGTGTGACAGTCAAAGTAGCAGGATAACCTCGGAAATAAGAAAACTAGGGATGCAATGCTTAAATTTCTCGCTAACAGAATTACAAGAAATAAAAGAAAGACTGCTGCATCTGTAACAGAAGAAGAAGCACTACCCCGTTCAGTTAGGTCACTTATCAACAACTGCTTAGGCAGTGCTACAATCCCACCTATGCCTAACGCAGCGCGAATTGCATTTGAGCTCTCCGTAAATCCAGACGCCGAAGTAAAGGACTTCATTTCTATCGTTCAAAAAGATGAATCTCTTGCCTCTCGCGTAGTAAAAATAGCCAATTCAGTTTATTTCGACCGAGGCAACCCTAGCCGAACAGTTGAGGAAAGCATCATAGCAATAGGACTTGGAGAACTGCGCTCTCTCTTACAAGCAACTACTCTTTCTCAGTCTTTTCCATCTCCATCTCCCATTCGCTCATTTCTCTGGTCGCATGATGTAGCAACAGCGCTTTGCGCCCGCGTACTCGCCAACAAGCTCGGACTTTGCAGCCCGGAAATGGCATTTCTTGCGGCCTTGATGCACGACATCGGCAAATTGTTTCTTTTGCAAAGATTCCCTGAGCGATATGAAAGAGTCATGGCATTAGTCAGATCTGACGGAAGATCATTTCCTGAGGCTGAATCTACAGAATTTCCATTTTCTCATGAGCAAGTGGGGGTGTTAATTGCTGAGCAATGGCGCTTTGTACCAGAGCTCACCATTGCGATTCGTGACCATCATAACAACTGGGATGATACTTTTGCCGAGCCGGGGATAAGCCTCACCATCAAAGCAGCTAATCTTTGTGCGCATGCTCTGGGAGTAGGTCATCCAAAAGGCTTTCAGAGAGTTTACCAGAACGCTCAAAAAAAACTCCCTGAAATGTATGATGCACTACATATTTCTACCTCTGCCGGTGAAGATCTTTTAAAAGAGGTTTCTATAACAATTGAAAATGAGGAAGCTCTTTACCATAGCTTTGGTTAGTACAGCTAAATTATACGAGTGCTTATATGCGCACAAAAATTGTCTCGCTACTTCATAATTTAGCCAATTTGATTGAGCCAAAAGAGACAACTATATCTTCACTTCAAAAACAGCTCCCCAAGATAGGAGCAACGACAATCACTGACAAATTAACTCTCTCAATTATTGTCATAGGTTCAGATGGTTCAATAATTTATGTTAGTCCTTACACTGAAGTACTGACGGGATATCATGCTTCTGAAATAAAAAAGATTGGAAAACAATTTCTTCGTTCTATTATAGTTCCAGAATACCATGAGCTATTTGACAGGTCACTTAAATTTCATGAAGCTGGCGAACCCTACCAATACCAACACAGATTCACTCACAAAAGTGGCATAACTGTATGGGCTGAAACAAGAACATCTCCGATTATTTTGAACGAAACAATGTTAGGAGAAGGACTCTTGATGGTGACCTTAAATATATCTCAACAAATGGTATACCAACGTCAGGTAGAGGTGCGTACGAGAGAAGTAGAAGACTTTACCTACATGGTATCCCACGATCTAAAGGCACCACTTTTTACAATAAAAGGAATGCTTGAACTCTTCCAAGAAGAAACTCCGAGATTATCAGATCAAGGCAGAGAACTTACCATCTATTTAGACCGAGCAGTATCACGTCTTGAAACATTAATTAATAGCGTTCTCGCTTATGCTAAAGTGACGTCAACCAATTTCCCAATTGAAGCTGTTGATCTCAATAAGGTTGCTCGTGAAATAAGTGAAGAATTTACTACTATACTAGCAGGCGTATCAGGTACTTTAATTATCGAACCAAACCTCCCAACTGTAGAGGCAGAACATACCAGAATGTATCAAGTGCTAGCCAACTTAGTTGGCAATGCCGTTAAATATCGAGACCACAATCGCCAACTTGAAGTTGAAATTGGTGTTTTACCCTCAAAGTCAAATAGACAAAGCACTATTTTTGTAAGAGACAATGCTGAAGGTATTCCAAAAGATAAACTAGACAGTGTATTTCGAGCTTTTCATCGAAATCATGGACACGAAATAGAAGGTACAGGCATTGGGCTTACATGTGTAAGAAAACTAGTTGAGCGCTTTGGTGGCGAAATAGAACTCGACAGCGAAGTTGGTAAAGGAAGCACCTTTTTTCTGACTTTTCGCCTCCCTGCCCTATCACGATTTGTTAATTAAATTTTCGTCGCATGAATCTGCCGAAAAAACAGATAAAAGTTATCATCATTGATGATGAGCCCGCACACAGACTGCTAATCGAAAAGACAGTTGAGCGAGCTTATCCTGAAGCTGAACTCCTTTGTGGCCAGACAATTAGTGACGGAAAAACATTTTTAACAGGCTCAAAAATTGATCTTTTAATCGTTGACCTTCGGCTCGCACATGAAAGTGGAATTGAACTCTTAATTTTTGCCAAAAATGAACTTACTAAGCCTCCAAAAGTTGTAGTTGTAACTACATCTGAACTTGAACGTGATAAAAATAATGCTCTCAGCAATGGAGCAGATAACTTTTTAACTAAATCAGAGGGGTTTACTCAACATCTCCAAGACGTAGTAACACGCCTTTTAAATAATTAGGCATAATTCGATCGTGATTTTTTTCTTGCAATTACACATCGACTAAAGTATTCAATCTCAAGTTAAAAAAGCGGAACAATTAAAATCGGTATAAATTAATACCTTAATTAATTAAAACCGGTATAGTAGCGATATTGTAGTAAATAAAATCATTAGGATTTAGCAAAATTATTAATATAAATCATACTCTAGAACTTATCTCCTAGATTGGCTGTTCAAACAAAAAATGGAGGGCAATAGCTATGGGAGTATTAAAAAAAACCATCTTACAAGATGATTTTTTAGATGAAACTGGCGAGGTTTTAGAAGCTAGTAGCGTTAATGGAGGGGCTGCTAGCGTTTATAGCGACCGTGACCTTAATGACCTGTTTTTTTCAGCCGTTCGGTGCGTTAAAAGCGAGCAAAGCATAATAAGTTCTGCAAGATTATTTGACGAATCAAGAGACAAAAATTATCAGATTTATGCAGCGTTTTCTGACCTTAGGCAATATATTCATTCACTTCGACGAGCCAGCCCCAAAACCGTATTAAACCATTTTGCAAATATCTGTAGTCACTCCTTATTTCGCGGGGTCAACTTATCGTTGTTACAAGATAGTGAGCATCATTTAACGACTCGATTTAGGCATTACCAAAAATATTTACTTCCACAGCTCAGAAGATACATACGAGCTATTTCTCACTCTGTGCGCCAAGATTTCCTTCGCCCGAATAGGTTCTTTGAGTTTGGCGTTGGTGAGGGAGTTTTTTCAGCTGAAGTATTTAGTGCGCTCGTGCAAGATGGTTGGGAGGGCACAGCGTGTGATTTAAATGATTACATTTCAGACGAAGCAAAGCGAATTTTTTCACGGTATATTGTGGGCGATGGGCTAGGCATTCTCAGTCGGACTCCTGATGCTACATATTCTGTAACTTTTGAGATGACCGTTTTACATCATCTTGCCTCAGTGAGTGATTATCTTCTTGCACTAAGGGAGATTGTGAGGGTAACTGCTCCTGGTGGATATATAATTATTGTTGAGACATGCCATCCAGAGGGAAATACGGCAACATTACTCAAAAATGCGGTACTCGATATGGTATTTAACGATATCGTTAACCGCTCATTTGACCCTTCTGGAGAAACGAGAATGATTCCTTGTCCCCTAAGTTTTCTTTCTGATGAGGAAATAATCAACGAAATTGAGCGCCATTCAGCTCGTCTAATTGAAATTACTCGAATTCCCAATGGCAATAGTGTGCCAAAGCGACACTGCTCTTTCTTGTTTCAGAAAAAAAGTATTTAGTGAAGGTGAATTAACCCCTAGTCTACACTTTAACTTGGCGTTGGTTTATGACACACTCCAAAGCTAAGTAATCCAAAAGGAGAATCAGCGATTGCAGAGTTTTATTACAGAGTTTTATCGATTAGCTTTTCTACAGGTGTTTTGCCATAGGTAGACAAGTCAGATAAAAATAACTATCTCTTGCAATTGTGGTTTTCGTTACCCAAGCCCGGGTGATGGAATGGTAGACATACAGGACTTAAAATCCTGGGGTAGCAATACCGTGCCGGTTCAAGTCCGGCTCTGGGCATTAAATCAATCACTTACGGTCACTTTCTTTTAACCCCTCCCTGCAACTCAGCATTACGCATTTTGACCCTCCCCCAGCGCATATCAGGCAAACGCCAAACTACTGCAAACTACCAATCAACTACTTACAAGAATGCAATAGATCTTCATAGAATTGAGTGTTATCGTAGAGAAACGTGCGCCATAGGAATATTTTCGGCTACTGTGATTATTAGAGAGTGGTGCAATTCAGGGACCGGTCTTAGGGAAGGGGCTCGTCGCGATAAGATAGTCGGAGGATAGCGTAGTATGAAGAACGGCGCTGTTAGTATTATTTCAGTGATTGCACTACTGATGACCTGTCTTTCTGTCGCAGAGGCAGAGCCGCACACATTCACCTCAAGAGACTACATTGAGTACTTCATATGGTTTTCCCCGCGTGGGTCGGAAACTCCGAAAAAACCCAAGCTTCTCAATATCCGATTCGGAGACATGGAGTATTGGTATGCTAAGTACTTTCCATGGGTAAAGCGGGTTCCGTCGCAAAAACAGGAGTTATGGATATCAACCTCACGCGGCTCGATCGCTATCAACAGAAACGACAATGAGGGGCTGGTCGTGACGCGCGAGACTTACAAGCCCTTGGGTGCAGGAGGCACCAAGCTCCTTGATGTACGCTTTGAGGGAGCACGTTGTCGTGACGCAGAAGGGGTGGAATCCACATGCTCCGTCACGCTTTTGTTAACGACAGATGGACCTGATCGGGGCGTCAAACGCCGCTCTCGCACACTGCGAATCACCTCATCAACAGGCTTATCGTTTAGGTACAGAAGCGTTGGATCCGACGGAGGAAAGCCACTTAATCTGCCCCTTTTGAACCGAACTCCATCCATAGTTAATTTCGCCTGGGAGGGGCGTCGGGGTGACGAGTAGTGAGCCTTAGGTAGCCTATACGACGCTGCCTCTGCGAGCCCGTATCAGAGACCCTTTAGAGTCATACTCATACGATATCATCCAGGAACCATGGTCCAATTGGATGTTTGCCTTTTGCAGGTGATGGCGATGGACTCATCTGATTGGGTGTAGTCTCGCACTTTTGGTCAGCTGATGACTGAAAATCTGGATGTTGCCCGTCTCATATCGTTTCGCTGGCTCGGTACACCGTTGCGGAACGTTCGAGAGGCTTTCTCACTCCATTCTCATGCCCCAGTGCTCTTGCTTCCCCTCGATGGACCCTCTACATTCTCACCCTGCGAACTCATAAAGAGCAGTAAGTGAGAACAAGCATTTACATCGGGCTATTCTCACTCTGTTCTCATTGAGGGAGTGTGCTTGTAGGTAGTTGAAACGAGACTGGAATCAGTTCGCACAAGCTTCTTAAAATCCTGGGATCGAAAGGTCGTGCGGGTTCAAGTCCCGCCCTGGGCATTAAAATCAATAAAAGCATCAGATAAACAGGGCCATCAGATAAACAGGGCCATCAGATAAACAGGGCCATCAGATAAATCTAGCGTTGTATCACTACTTGAAACGCACAAGCCCGCTATCTGAGAAACTCTATATCCGAAGAGGCGCCTAACACCGCGTGAAAATGCATTCAGCGTGAAAATACATTCGGCTTCGACGTTAAGAGAAAAGTCTCTTAAAACTTTATTTCTCACCGATTATCACTTTAGTTTACCCAAGAAAGGTAAGGATTGGCGTTCTCGCTCATGACCGCAGAGACATCATAAACTCTAACATAACATATTCCCGTGGCTATTTCAGAGGGGCAAGCCTTGTGTAAATAAGTATTAATTGTCTTTTGTGCAATACTCACAAATTCGAGGAAGTATGTCGCACGGCATTTCTTTTAGCCTTAACATAGACTGTACCACTGAAAATCACGGAATTTGGATAATTGAATGAATTTTATATGGATGAAAAACCAGCCTAATTTTGGGGCGATGATATTTCTTGTCTTATCTCTTGCATATCTTCGGCAAGCCTTGCATTCAACTCTTCCCAATTTGGGTTAAATTCATTATTTACCGCACTTTCCAAACTTCCTCCTGCTTCCGTGTAGATAGTTCGTATCTGTAAAAGCCACGGCATAACTAGCTCCTTGACCTCAATTACTAATTGGTACTCCTCTGGATTTGTTACTGCATTAAGCCAATGATCATTTTTAGTTAGTCGCAGTGTGTTTTCTGGGCTCTCTCCTTCTAACGGTTCGATATCACCATATTGAATTGCCATACGTACTAGCCAGTTCTAAAGAGAATCATCTTTTGATTCTTCGTAGCCCGCATCGATAAGCGGTTGCAAACTGGCATTAGGTTCATAGATTACATCAAGCAAGGATGCTGGTGATTCAGGGAGACTGCCATTATTATCAGCTGCATAAGCGCTAAGCGCCATTACTATGGATAAGTTGCAATCTCGTTAGAAAACAGTTAAGATCTTAAATGTCAGGCGTTACAGGCAAATCAATTCTGGCTAAATCTGTTAATGATTGTGGGAGACTATTTGAGCTTACTTCACTTAGTTTTACCGTAGCTAAGATCTCCAAACAAAGCTGAAATTAGAATTAAATTTTAAGAGCACTACTTAAGTCAGAAAGGTGCTAAAATATGACGCCATAGACTATTCCTCAGACCGTAGCGAAAAAGGGGGGCTCACCAAGCCCCCTCTAGGAATTTGCTCTTAAACTTTGGGTTTCTTAAACTTTGGGTTTTCTGTGCCGTCACCTAGCGATAATCAATGTCATGGCCTTACCCCCGATCAACAAAGGTTGTGCGAGGGTTGGTGCAATCAAATCGTCCAAATACTCACAAAAAAAAACCCGCAAACTGAATATTTTGATACCTTATGCAAGGATTTACGGTTAAAGAACAACCAAATTGAATTCCTTAAATCATATCTTATAAAATCGGGTAATGACTACCACCATTTAAGCTTATCTCAAGATTCTAAATCCAACTGGCTTGTCCAGTATTATCCAAACGACTACGGCCCAGGCAACCTATATAGAGTTTTAAACGAAAATCCAAACGCATCTGAGAAAAAACGACAAACAATAAACCTCGAAGTTTCACTTAACCAATTAACTGATTTTGTATATAATCTACAATCTAATAGAGCCGAGCCAGCAATAGCTTTATTAAATAAGCTCTCATGTGACGGTTTGGTAAGTACTACTGAAATTTTAATTGCTTACAAACAAATCCACTGTCCAAGCAAGCCTTTACGGCTAGAAAACGATTTAAAAAGAGAGTTTAACGAACACAACTCATTATCAATTCAGTTGGATGATAAAATAGTAACATTAAGCAATATACGCACATTCAAAGGAACAAGCTGGAAACTTCCAGATACTCACAAAAGTACTGCGGTTATTACCGATAATTTTACCGACTATCCTACAATTAAAAGGTTACTAATTTCAGCTAAGGTATTTACTAATAATAAAAATTACACAAAGGCACAAATACTCAGCGCCATTAGTAATGGTCTCCCTTTAACTCAACCTAATTTTAACCCTACTGTTCAGGAAAAAGCGCTATTTAAAGCTTTTCAAGCATATGTCCAAGAGAGAAAAAATAATAAAGACTTGCTAAATAATATTTTTAAAAATATAGGTTTTAGCCCTAATAACTTAGATTTCGATTATAATGAAAGGTAACTTCATTCTACCGCAAATTTACCTTCTTTATATAAAATTTACATAAGGTTACTCTTACCTAATTTAGTAAGGTATTACCGTTTATTTCATATTATTAGGTACAATAAATGCATACCAAACGTGTAAGCATTAATCTTGTTTTTTTAGTGTTCGTTACACTTCCTATTGTAACAATTGCTCAAGATGCTTCTCTTACCAATACGCAAAATAACTGCATTCAAACCTTATCACTCGAAGAATTTAGAGCTTATGCGCTACAGAATTCGTCCTTAGTAGCGGAAATAGACCGCGATTACGCACATGAATTAGCTACAGCTTTTGAAGCTGAGACACTTGCAAATCCTGAGCTTCAAGCAGAACAAACATTTACTAACATGAACTTAGCGGGAGCAGATGACCCTCAAACTCAAATCAGCCTGGGCCAACCAATACGCATATCGAATCTCGGCAGTAGAAGAAAAGTTGCGCAGATTATTCAAAAAGTTGGTGATATCGAGCAAAAAATAAAACTGCTAAAGCTACTCCAAAATATTACTTTTAAATACGAAAGTCTTGCTACCTATCAACAAATTGAATCAAAGATAATCGATGCTGAAACTCGCGCAACAAATAAATTATCTCTCATCAAAGAAGGAGTAAAAAAAGGGTTGCTATCTAAAGGAGATAGATATCTTTTTGAAGGAGAAAAATATCGGCTTAAAGCTCAAGCACAAAATGTAGCCTCCCTTATATCAACTTTAAGGGCAGACCTTTCAAAAGAAACCAACTTTCCTTGCCAAATAAAAGCTACCTCAATCCCAACGCTCGACCCCCTGCCCCCTGAATCAGTTTTAATCGACAAAGCTGAGAATAACCCGATCAGTGAATCAACTAAAATTAGTCTTCTAGAAAATCTGTCAGAAGCACAGCTAAAAATGGCAGAACTTGATTCCTATCCGGAATTAACGCCTCGTTTGATTTATCAACACACAAATGATGGTGGTGATTTTTTCGGCGCAGGTATAAGCGTCCAACTACCATTATTTAATCAAAATCAAGCGGCGCAAACTAGAGCTGTTGCTGAAAAAAGCCTCCAAAAAAAACGAAGAGTATTTTTCCTAAATGGAGGTCTTGGTATTTATATTAAAGCACTGCGGCAGGCCATAGTTAGTAGTGAAGAACAAGCAAACCTTTTTACAAAAAAAGTAATACCAGCATTTGAAAAAGCTTTTAAATCGCAAGAATACTTATACGCTCAAGGTAAAGGTAATGTGCTTCAGGTTTGGCAAACCTTAAAAACACTTAATGAAGTTCAAACTCAAGGACTGCAACTTTCGCTCGAAGCTAAGGCTCGCAGAATTCAGCTATCCATGCTCATTGGAGAAGAAATTTAGTATGCAAGTAAAAATATATGCGAAGATAGCTTTATCACTGTTCGCTCCGTCAGCTATTTTTCTTGCGAGTTGCCATCCGTCCTACCAAGATGACCATGACGCTTACCAAAACGGAAATATCCATTCTAAGAGTCAAATATCCAATGAAACAAATCAAGAACAACTGCGCGGCCCACACGGAGGACGCTTGTTGCATGATAGTGCTTTCTCTATTGAATTAAAAATATTTGAAACTGGCGTTCATCCACAATTTCGTCTCTACGGCTTTAGCAGTGGCGAGGCAATTTCACCGAAAGACTTTACAGCCGAGGTGACTCTGAAAAGACTTGGCGGCATTACTCAATCCTTCTCATTTTTTCCAACTAACGATTTTCTTGCATGCGAAAAAGAAGTAAACGAACCACACTCATTTGATGTAACCGTCAAAGCCAATTACAAAGGTGTTGATTACTTATGGCAATTTGCTAGTTACGAGGGAAGAACTTCCATCTCGGATGAAGTAGCAAAGTTATCAGGTGTTAAAATTGCCCAAGCGAAAAGTAAGATAATTAGGAAAATTTACAGAGTTCAAGGTAAAATCGTACCGAGTGAACATCGTATAGCACATGTTATACCTCGCTTCTCTGGAGTAGTAAGGAAGAGCATGAAACATATCGGTGACAAGGTTGAAAAAGGCGAAATACTTGCCCTTATTGAGAGCAATCAAAGCCTTCAACCGTTTGAAGTGCGATCACAGATTTCAGGAACTATAATTAATGGTCATGTATTAGCGGGAGAATTTGTACCGGAAAATGAGTGGATTTATATCGTAGCCGACCTATCGGAAGTATGGGCTGATTTTTATGTTCCGCTAAGAGAAAAGTTTACGATAAAATCGGGAGATCCGATTATAGTTAATTCATTGAACGGAGACAGACCAGTAAAAGGCACTATTTCTTACATCGCCCCTTATGCTGATGAAAAGTCTCAAAACCAGTTAGTTCGCGTTGTCATACCAAATACTCAAAATCTCTTTCCTCCAGGCATGTTTGTAGTAGGCGATCTAATAATTAGTGAGCTTAAGGCCGAGGTAGCTGTAAAAAATTCTGCGATTCAAACATTCAGAGATTGGCAAGTAGTATTTGTTAAATACAAAGATTTGTATGAAATAAAACCGCTAAAACTTGGGCAAACTGATGGAAATTGGACTGAAGTTGTGAGCGGACTTGCTCTTGGTGAAGACTACGTAAGTGAAAACGCCTTTCTAATAAAAGCTGATATCTTAAAATCTGGTGCTAGTCATGATCATTAAGACGCCGGACTATAAAATCTTAAATCCATCATGTTAGCAATTATACGAGCTTCAATTCAGTACAGATTACTCGTTCTTTGGTTAACCTTAGCCGTTGGAGTAATTGGAGGTCTTTATTACAGGAAGCTTATAATAGATGCTGTTCCCGATATTACCAACATACAAGTTCAAATAAATACAGAAGCATCGGGATATTCACCATTTGAGGTTGAACAGCGCATAACAATGCCACTTGAATTAAATATCTCAGGCTTACCATCTCTAGATTACACTCGCTCAATATCACGATACGGCTTATCACAGATAACTGTTGTCTTTAAGGACGGAACCGATATTCATTTTGCTCGTCAGTTAGTAGCCGAAAAGCTTTTAGAGTCAAAAGGTAGTTTGCCCAACTCTATCTATCCATCACTCGGGCCAATCACCACCGGCTTAGGCGAAATTTTTATGTTCACGATTGAAAATAGCAAAGACAAGCTACTGCCTAAAAAGTCACTACAAGAATTACGAGAAGTACAAGATTGGGTCGTTAGACCACAATTACGAACAGTACCAGGGGTAGTGGAGGTAAATTCAATTGGTGGAGCTTCAAAGCAGATTACAGTTATTCCGAATATTGAAAAACTCAAAGCGTATCAACTTTCTTTAACAGATTTGTCTGATGCAATAAGCAACAATAATAATAATGTGGGTGCCGGATTTATCGAACAATCTGGCGAACAATTTTTAATCAGAGTTCCGTCACAAGTAGAGACTTACTCTGAGTTAGAAAATATTGTCGTCTCTACCGGTAATGGTAAAGCTCCTGTTTTGGTCAAAGATATAGCTACAGTAGAAATTGGCTCTGAGCTTCGCACTGGAGCTGCAACCGAGGATGGTCGCGAAGTGGTTCTCGGAACAGTATTTATGCTCGTTGGAGAAAATGGTAGAGAAGTATCTAGCCGGGTCAAGGAAAAACTTAAGAACATAGCTAGCTCCTTACCTCAAGGAATAATTATTCGCCCGGTATATGACAGAGCCAATCTAGTAAATGCTACTATTACTACGGTAAAGAAAAATTTAGTTGAGGGAGCTTTATTAGTTATTGCAATTCTTTTTACCTTACTCGGCAACTTTCGTGCAGCGGTAATAACCGCCTGTGTTATCCCCCTCTCGATGTTGATTACTATTTTAGGCATGGTTCAATGTAAGCTAAGTGCTAACCTTATGAGCCTAGGTGCACTGGACTTTGGCTTGATTGTGGACGGTGCAGTAATACTTGTTGAAAACTGCATCAAAAAGTTCGCAGAAGCACAAAACAGACTTAGTAGAGAGCTCAGTAAAGATGAACGACTAAATCTGGTGTACGAGGCCTCATCAGAGGTTCGCCAAGCGTCTATGTTTGGTGAACTCATTATCATGATCGTCTATATTCCGATTCTTGCTCTATCAGGAATTGAGGGGAAGATGTTTCGTCCGATGGCTCTTACGGCGCTTTTAGCACTAGGTGGAGCGTTTGTTTTATCCATAACCTTTGTTCCAGCTGCAGTATCTATATTTATCACGGGGGAAGTTAAGGAGAGCACCACTTTTATATCGAAAATTCAATTATACTATCGCCACCTTTTGATAAAACTGCTCAAAATACCAACTTTTTTACTATTGTGCGCTTTAGCTTTTATATTAAGCGCTTTTCTGCTTTTTAATCGCCTTGGCATGGAATTCATGCCCTCCTTGGATGAAGGTGACATAGCTATTCACGCTCTTCGAATACCTGGAACTTCCCTAACGCAAGCAATAGAGATGCAGCATCAATTAGAGAATGTAATCAAAACCGTGCCTGAAGTGAGCCATGTATTTGCAAAAATCGGTACAGCAGATATTGCTACTGACCCAATGCCGCCAAGTGTTGCGGATGGTTTTGTTATGCTTAAACCTAGGTCAGCATGGGCTAATCCCAATAAATCAAAGCAAGCCTTAGTTTCTGATATTGAAAAGCTCGTATTGGCAGTACCCGGCAATAATTATGAATTTACTCAGCCGATTCAAATGAGATTCAATGAATTAATTGCTGGAGTAAGAAGTGATGTAGCCGTTAAAGTTTACGGAGATGACATAGCCATACTACTGGAGCAAGGTGAAAAAATTCAAAAAATCTTAAGCAGTATCCCCGGTGCGGCCGATACCAAAGTTGAGCAAATAACCGGGCTACCAATGATAGTAATTGAGCCTGAGCGCGATAAGGTCTCTCGGCTTGGGCTTACTACGGGGGATGTTCAAGACATCATTAAAACAGCTTACGCTGGAGAAGTTGTAAGTAGGCACTATGAGGGAGACAGAAATTTCCCCATCGTTATTAGATTAGGTGAAAGCGATAGGAAAAATATCGATACTTTATCCAAATTACCGATAGCTCTGCCCACTCTCGATAAAAATCACGATGAGGAACCTAATGAAAAGCTTTCTAATATTCAAGCTAAATCTAGTAACAGGCTATATGTCTCTTTAAGCGATATAGCTAGTATCTCTATAACTCAAGGGCCTAATCAAATTTCACGAGAAAATGGAAAGAGAAGAGTAGTAGTTACTACTAATGTACGAAATAGAGATTTAGGATCATTTGTCAGTGAAGCACAGAACAAAATTGCACTTTATCATAATGTCCCTCCCAACTATTGGCTTGGATGGGGTGGACAATATGAAAACCTGATATCAGCGAAAGAGAGGCTTACTTTTTTAGTTCCAGCCGTTCTGTTTTGTATCTTCGGCCTAATACTTTTTACCTTTCAGTCTCTTCGGTATACCCTGCTTGTTTTTACTGGAATTCCTTTTGCCCTTTCAGGAGGTGTAATAGCTTTATGGTTAAGAGAAATACCTTTCTCAATCTCAGCAGCAGTGGGCTTTATAGCACTCTCGGGAGTGTCAGTATTAAACTGCTTGGTTTTGGTGAGCTTCATTGAAAATCTTCTTGCTGATGGCAGAGATATCGCCGCCGGCATAATTGACGGAACTGTGGCCAGACTGAGGCCAGTACTTATGACCGCACTTGTTGCTTCACTTGGTCTTTTACCGATGGCTTTCTCTCAGGGAACAGGATCAGAAGTACAGCGCCCACTAGCAACGGTTATAATTGGAGGGGTTATTTCGTCAACGATTTTAACACTTCTTATTTTACCTGCTCTTATTTACATCTCAGAAAGCTTAAGTAAAAGGTCGTCAAAGTTGCTTAAATAATCCTTTGGTAGTGTTCTTTTTATGATATAAGATATAAGGGAAATCTTATATTTTTACCAAATAGTTTAAGTTTTACAGAATGTCGGAATCTCCTCCATCTTGGATGCTTGAAGTACCTCCACCAGACCATTCTCCAGACGCAACGCTTCTTGGAGAAAAAGCACACTCTGTACTTAATACTGCTACTAATACTACCTCTAATATTACTCCTGATACTGTTTCTAATACTGTATCTAATACTACTGCCGATACTTTTAATGTTTCTGCTATTACGAATACACCTAGTGGTACTACCTCTTTACAGCCTCAACAAGATGAGTCAGTACTTAAGGGAACGGTTCGTCGTATTTTATTTCGAAATCCTAGTAATCTATATTCAGTGCTTGAAGTTACTTTGGATGGTAAAAATGAGAAAGCTACTGTGGTAGGCTCATGCATACAAATTCGTGAACAAGATGAGATTTTGGCGCACGGAAAGTTTATTCATCATCCCAAATTCGGATACCAATTTAATGCCTCAATTATTGAACGTCTAGAACCCTCATCAGCAGAAGGAATAGCCAAATACCTGGGAAGTGGGCTCATTAAGGGCATAGGTCTACGCACCGCGCAGCGCATCGTCAAAGAGTTTGGAGATGAAACATTTGAAATTATACACCGCAAACCAAATCTTGTAGCCAATATTCCCGGAGTTGGAAAACATAAAGCAGAACTTGTGCGCCAAGCATTTCATGCTGAATCAACGGTTAGAAAAATAATACAATTTCTCGTTTCTCACGGTATTACTCCTTCCCTTGCTAGTAAAATTTATGCCCGTTACAAAGAATCTACTGTTGAGATAATCACCTCTAACCCTTATCTCTTAGCACGCGACTTAAAGGGAGTAGGATTTCGCACCGCTGACGTTATAGCTACTGATGGATTTAAACTTGCAACTGATGCACCAGAACGTCTTAGAGCGGGTATTTCCTTTGCTTTAGAGCAAGCTAGCGAAGACGGTCACTGTTACTTGCCTGAAAATGAGCTTATTCAAAGAGCAGCAGCCTTACTTGGGATTAATGAAATTGACAAACTACACGCTGCACTAAATTATCTTATAGATGAAGAGAGTATAATATCGCAATCTTCTGGAGTTTATCTTACACAGGCTTTATCAGCAGAGAAATTTATTGCCAATTTTATAAGAGAACGAGTTGGTTCTCTAAAAGTTCCGGTAGTCAATAAGGAAAAGCTAACCAAAAGTCTTATTGAAGCAGAGAAAGCTTTAGGGATATCGTTTTCCTCTGAACAACAAATGGCCGTTGAAGCAGCCATGTCGGCTAGGTTACTTCTTATAACCGGTGGGCCAGGATGTGGTAAGACTACCATTATTCGCGCTCTTTCTCACTCGTTTAATTCATTAGGAAAAAAACTGTGCTTAACGGCACCAACCGGCAGAGCTGCTCAGCGTATGGCTCAGGTATGTGATTTACCAGCAAGCACTATTCACAGGTTACTCCGATTTAACAGAGGCAAATTTGAATATTGTGCTCAAAATCCTCTACCGGTAGATGTAATTATTGTTGATGAAGCCTCTATGATTGATATCTATTTGGCTAAATCACTTTTCTCAGCAATTCCTACTTCTGCTCTTCTTGTTTTGGTAGGAGATAAAGATCAGCTACCATCTGTAGGGCCTGGCCGCGTTTTTGCTGACCTAATTGCCGCTCAAAATGTAAAAACCATGCGCCTTTCTCGTCTTTTTCGACGCAACGAACATTCTACCATTAATGACATAGCTCATCATATTAACATGGGATTGATGCCTCATATTCCCAAACCTGATGGTCAAACAAAAGTTGATGCCTACTTTTTACAGGAAAAAGATCCAGAAGAAACTAGCTCATTAATTGTTAAGCTTGTATCAGAGCAACTTCCCAAAAAATTTGGGTTAGAAACAAGTGACATTATGGTTCTGACTCCGTCAAATCGAGGACCTCTAGGAGTTAAAGCTCTGAATATCAAACTACAAGAGCGTCTTAATCCAGTAGGCTCACGTGATGAAAGTCAAGAAATAACTATCGGATTAAATAACTTTCGTCTCGGTGATCGAGTCGTACAACGAGTCAACAACTACCAGATACATGACGCTGGCGTTTTTAATGGTGACAGTGGCGTTATTTTTGCGATCAATCGTGAAAAAAAGTCACTTAAAGTTGATCTTTGGGACGGCCGAATAATTGATTATTCAGAAATTGATGCCCAACAATTAACTCTATGTTATGCAATGACTGTGCATCGCTCGCAAGGTACTGAAATACCTTGCGTCGTACTGGTTTTACACGACAGTCATTATAATATGCTTGAAAGGCAACTCATTTATACAGCCGTAACTAGAGCAAAAAAACTTCTTATAGTTGTAGGAACCAAAAGAGCCTTAGCCATAGCAAGCCGCAAATCTACAGCTAGTAACAGATATACCGGATTAAAGGAGTTAGTAGAGAAAGAGTAGATTAGGTTGCGCTTCCTCTCGGAAAGATGATCTACTTAGCTAATGAAAAGTAACCTTGATTCACAATTTTTCTCCTTAACTCCAGATCGTATTTTAGATACTGCTGAGCAATTTGGTGTAAGATGCACCGGAAGAGCCCTAGCATTAAACAGTATGGAAAATAGGGTTTATGAGGTCGAAATAGAGATTGCCGACAGCGAGGTGGTTACTCCCGCAGATAGATTTCGAGTAGTAAAGTTCTACCGGCCTGGACGGTGGACAAAACAACAAATTTTAGAGGAACATCGATTCTTGTTATCTCTAGCTAAGCAAGAGCTTCCTGTCATAGCACCGCTTCCGACTATTGCTGGTGACACCTTAATTACTGTGCCCGATTTAGGGCTTTTTGCCGCTATTTTTCCGAAACGAGGTGGGCAAATGGAGCCAGAGCTCTCTGATGAAAAATTGGCAATTCTTGGTCGCTTAATCGCTCGAATGCATGCAATCGGTCGGGCAAGGCCAGCTACTTCACGGTTGTGCCTAACGCCATCTGTTTACGGAAGAGATAATTTAGCTTATCTGATCAACCACAACGTACTGCCTCGCGAATTAGCTGAAACTTTTTCTCTAATAGTTAACCAAATATGCGATAGACTCGACGTACTTTTTTTATCTCTAGCCTGTCCGCCACAACGAATTCACGGCGACCTCCATCATGGTAATATTCTTTGGGCTGGAATGGAACCACGTCTCCTTGACTTTGATGACATGATGATGGGACCACCAGTTCAAGATGTTTGGTTAATTTTGCCAGGACGAGACGATGAAGCTTTACGGCAGAGAAATATTCTCCTTGAAGCTTACGAACAATTCATGCCATTTGATTGGTCGAGCTTGGCCATTGTTGAAGGTCTTAGAGCTCTCAGACTTATTCACTTTTGCACATGGATAGCCAAACGATGGCAAGACCCATCTTTTCCTCGGGCATTTCCTCAATTTGGCTCAAATGCGTATTGGTTATCCCAAATTGCTGACTTAACTGATCAACTTCAAGCGATAGAATAAAACAGTAGATGTACATATATTTTTTGAGTCACTTAAAAATTTGCTTAGTTGAAGAATCACCTAAATTTTAAGTAATGTTCTTGTAGGTATATTTTTAAGGTAAAAACAAAAATGCCCTCAAAAGCACGGCCAGCCATAGCTCGTATTATTAGCTTTCTTCGAGGTGACTGGAACGACATTGGAGTTATAATTGTCTACGCTATAGGAGTAGGACTTGCATCGCTCGGGGTACCAATAGCCGCAAAATCACTCGTCAACAGCGTTGCCTTTGGTGCTCTGCTCCAACCACTTATAGTGCTTACTTCATTAGTTTTTGGAGTATTGCTATTTTCAGGTTTCATGCAAGTGCTTCAACAATGTGTTGCTGAGAATCTGCAACGTCGTCTTATAGTACGAATTGCCATGAGCCTTGCTCAAAGGATACCTCAAGTACGGTATGCAGAATTTAGAAAAAAATACGGTGCAGACCATGTGCTGAGATTTGCCGAAGCATTCGCAGCTCAAAAGGCAGTTAAGGGATTACTACTTGATGGTTTGGCGGTACTTTTTCAAACTTTTACTGGAGTAATACTACTAGCCTTTTATCACCCATTCTTCTTAGCGTTTTCAATAGTGATGGTAGTATGTATCTCAATAATAATTCTTCCTTTTACCAGAGTGGGTGTTTCAACAAGCATCAGAGAATCTGATGCAAAATATGAATTATTTGCCTGGTTACAAGATTTAGCCAGCACACCTGTTTTGTTTAAATCATCACGGGGTGAGTCGTTAGCTATTCGTCGTTCAGATGAATTAACTAGACGTTATCTAAACAGGAGAAGATCTCACTTTTCAGTATTATTAACCCAAAATATTGGAGGATTACTTTTACAAGCCATTGGGAGTGCTTCATTACTAGGTCTTGGTGGATACTTAGTGATTAATCAACAACTCACACTTGGCCAACTAGTAGCCGCTGAACTAATTATCACTTTGGTGCTATCAAGTGTCACTAAACTCGGTAAACATATCGAGACTTTTTATGACCTATCAGCATCGATAGCCAAACTTGATGCTCTCATGGAGCTTCCAAAAGAAGAGGTAACAGGCTCGTTCTTCGGCGTTGATGAACAACCAGCTAGACTAGATATTCGTAAACTGCAATTTCGCTTCGGTGAGGGTGATTCGCTCATAAAAGATCTGACTTTATCTTTAGCTGCGGGGGATAAATTAGCAATCTGGGGAGCTAATGGCTCGGGGAAATCACTTGTAGCCAATGCTATTTACCGACTTGTAAATCCCACTTCAGGGTGGATTGAGATTGACGGACACAATGTAAGTGAGATTCATCCACGCGAACTCAGAAGTGAGGTAGTGTTACTGAGAGGGCTTGAGTTATTTCACGGCACGGTAACCGACAATCTAACTCTTGGACACCCATCTATTTTACCTTCAGAAGTGCAAGATGCTCTCAAAATGGTAGGTCTATTAAATGAGATTCGCTCTCTACCAGAGGGTATGAATACTTGGCTAAAAGGCACAGCTCAGCCCTTATCACGAGGTCAGGGTCACCAACTTATGATAGCTAGAGCTATTTTACAGCGTCCTCGACTACTAATTCTTGATGGCTCGCTTGACAGTATAGATGAAATCCACAGGAAAACAGTTTTAAGCTCGCTTATAACAGGGAAAACTCCTTGGACTCTTCTGGTGTTTACTCATGACGATGAAGTGTTATGTGAGTTTCCCCGATCTTATCAATTAACAAACGGAACGATAGTAAGCTTAACCCCGGGAGCTCGCCATGTCTGAGGATACTCGCATTTACTATCCGACTGTTCAAGAAATTGAACGTCGCTCGCCTGTTTCTATTTTTGCCACTAAAGCTGTTACATCTAGACGAACATTTCTTCTAGCAGCACTTATCGTACTCAGCATTTTTTCGCTTTTAGGCGTAGCGTTAATTTTTGTTCCTTGGGTACAGACAGTTCAAGGTAAAGGTCGAGTCATAGCGTATTCTCCTAATGAACGACAGCAAAGAATCGAATCTCCCATTGATGGAAGAATAGCTCACTGGCATGTTCATGAAGGAGACCGAGTGGTAAAGGATCAAATTCTTGCTGATATGGAGGATATTGACCCAAGAGCACTCGAACGACTCCAACAACAATTAGAAGCTTCAAAGAAAGCGGCCACGGCTTCTCAAACATCACTAGAAGTTTCTCGTAAAAATCTAACAAGACAAAAAGCCCTTTTAGACCGAGGACTCGCCTCTCAACGAGCATTTGAGCTTGCCAGGCTTGAAGTAGCAAAATTTGAGAGTGAACTGTCAAAGGCTCTGGCTGAGGTGGCAAAAACTGAAACCACGCTGTCACGACAAAGTCAGCAAGTAGTAAGAGCTTCACGAGACGGTACAATTATGCGAATCGTTGCACCACAGGGAGGAGTTGTAGCCAAAAAAGGTGATGAGATTGCTATGCTAGTTCCTGACACCAAAGAGCGAGCCGTTGAACTTTTCATTAGTGGCAATGATCTACCACTACTAGGAATTGGACGTGAGGTGCGGCTTCAATTTGAGGGATGGCCAGCCATTCAGTTTGCCGGTTGGCCTTCTGTAGCAATAGGTACATTTGGAGGAACAGTCGGGGTGATTGACGCAAGTGACGATGGGCGAGGAAATTTTCGCATTCTCGTATTTCCACAAGAAGATGAACCTTGGCCTGATGTAAGGTATCTTAGACAAGGTGTGCGTGCGGTAGGCTGGGTATTACTTGATATGGTTCCTTTAGGCTGGGAGCTATGGCGACAATTCAATGGCTTTCCACCAACTGCGACGCCTGACGGAGATGAAAAAAACACTTTCGGTGGTGTATATGGGAATGTTCCTGCAAAGACTAAGTAAGTGCTTACTTTCTTGTCTTTTTTTTGCTTATCTTTTTTTTGTAAATAGTCCGTTAGAGGTTTGGGGAGAATCTTTAACACCAATCAAGGTGATTGAGAGTGCACTAGCTCATCATCCAGCTATTAAGGCGCAGCTAGCATCGCGGGATAACATTGCAGGTGATCTTCTTTCATCGCAAGGAGCATTTGATCCTGCCATCGTCGGCAAAGATTTTTCTTATCTAACTGGAGGCTATAGTGGTGCTAGTTCAGAACTTGGCTTTGAAAAGCCCCTACAACTATATGGCTCACGCTTTTTTGCAGGATATCGACGAAGTGGGGGAAAATTTCCAGTTTATGATGGAGATTATTTAACAAACAGTAACGGAGAAATTAGTTTTGGAGTGGAAGTTCCGCTACTGCGAAACAGAGAGATTGATGAAAGAAGAGCCAAAATTCTTGAAAATGAAGCAAAAGTAGTAGGAGCTGAAGTTATAATTGAACAAGAAAGAATTGAGGTAGCTAGAGATGCTTTGCAGGCATATTGGACATGGGTTGCTGCGGGCGAGCGATATGGAGTGTATCGTGCGCTAGTAACAGTTGCTGAAGAGCGCACAGAGCAACTGAATGTACAAGCTCAACTCGGAGATGTGGCTAACATTTTAGTAACCGACAACCAACGAGCACTACTAAAAAGACAAGCTGAACTGCTTAAGGCTAATGAAGCATTGCAACGAAGTCGGCTCCAACTATCACTTTACCTCTTTAGTAATGATGGTATTCCAATTATTCCTGATGATTCTGAGCTACCAAAGACTCTTCCTCCGGTTATGGTTAGAGATTACGGTGAACCTGAACCTAAAGTAGATCAAGCTCTACTAATGAGACCTGAGCTAAGATCAATAAAGCAGAAATTAGAAATGGTATCGGCTCGTCAAAGACTCGCTAATAACCAGCTTCTGCCTGAATTAAATGCAGTGCTGACTACATCTAACGACTACGGTAATGGTAGCGGAGGTAGCGACACGAGTAGAGGTGAAGCCGAAGTTAAAGGTGGAATTCAAGTTAAGATTCCACTATACATGAGAAAAGCTCGCGGAATGGTTCAATCTGCCGATGCTCAAGAACGCGAATTAAACGCACTTCGCACCCTTTACACCCAAAAAATAGACCGAGATGTTCGTAAGTCACTCATAGCCTTAACGGTTGTAGGACAGCGTATCGATGTTGCTCGAAATGAAGTAAAAGCTGCAAAAGAACTTGAAAAGGGAGAGAGAATAAAATTTAGTCAAGGAGATAGTAATCTAATTTTCGTAAATCTTAGAGAACAAACAACGGCAGACGCTGAAATTAGCTTAATTGATGCAATTCTTGATTTTCACGTTTATCGTGCTGAACTAGATGCGACAATGGGGAAAGTCCCACAGCCCGACTGAGCACAAATTACTGGGCGCAAATTCACGAAACACTTAATGACGAACAGAACTGCATGAGCTAGCTAAGAGATTACCGTTCATTAAAATAAAACCTCGCGGTATACCTCTTCGTTTTCAAGACACTTACCAGCACCCTCTACAACTGAGGCTAAAGGATCATCTGCAATAGTGACCGCTACATTTAGCTCTTCAACAATATGCCTATCAAGACCCTTGAGCAGAGCTCCACCACCCGCAAGAGCTAAACCACGAGAGATTATATCTCCAGAAAGCTCTGGTGGAGTATTCTCTAATGCTTGTCTTATAGCCGCGGTAATTGATCCTACTACCTCAGAAATCGCTTCTCTAATTTCTCCAGCTTGAACAACAAGTGATGCCGGAGCTCCACTGATAAGACTACGGCCACGCACTTCCATCTCTTGATTATCATAATCAGGATGGGCGCTTCCAATGGTCTTTTTGACTAGCTCTGCCGTAGCCTCTCCAATTAAAAGGTGATGACGACGTCTAAGGTGGTTAATAATAGCTTCATCCATAGCGTCACCACCTTCACGAACAGATATCGAATACACGATATCACGCAGGCTGACTACAGCTATATCAGTCGTTCCACCCCCTATATCAACAATCATGCTAGCTGTTGCCTCAGTAACCGGAAGGTTACACCCAATTGCAGCCGCCATAGCTTCATCGATAAGCCTCACATCGCGAGCTTGAGAATCAATTGCCTCTCTTATAGCTCGCTTTTCTACCTCAGTAATACTGCTTGGAACTCCCACCATAACTCTAGGCCGAAAAAGACCTCGAGAGCGGCGACGCACTCTGGTAAGAAAATGGCTGAGCATAATTGCAGCCACATCAAAATCAGCTATGACTCCCGTGCGGACTGGACGAATAACTCGCACTCCCTCCGGCGTACGCCCCTGCATGGGCTTAGCCTCCGATCCAAAAGCAACAGGTTGCTTGCGGTGTCCATCCAAACGGACGGCTACAATGGAGGGTTCGTTTAGAACAATACCTTTACCCTTTTCGTAAATAAGGGTGTTAGCTGTCCCCAAATCAATAGCTAGGTCACGAGCAACGAGACGAAACATGGAACTCCATCAAAAATATGCTGTTACTATAATCTTTTTATTGTACGACGACCAGAACATTACTTGTAGATATAGAAACCACGACCTACTTTTTTGCCAAGCCACCCGGCTTCAACGTACTTTACCAGAAGAGGACACGGACGGTACTTATCTTCACCTAATTCTTTGTGAAGCACCCTGAGAATAGCTAAGAGAGTATCTAGTCCAACAAAGTCAGCTAGAGTTAGTGGACCCATAGGATGATTTGTTCCTAACTTCATCGCGGTATCAATCGCTTCTTTATGAACACCCTCTTGTAAAAGAAAGATGGCTTCATTCACCATCGGAACCAAAATCCGATTTACAATAAATCCAGGAGTATCAATACCACGCACTACTACCTTCTTCATCTGCTCGGCGATAGCTTCAATCGTGGAGATGGTTTCTGGTGATGTTGCTATTCCCGGTATTACCTCAACTAAAGCCATTACTGGCACGGGATTCATAAAATGCATACCAATTACCCTATCAGGACGCTCCGTAGCTCGTCCAAGTCTTGTAATAGATATTGAGGAAGTATTGCTAGCAATAAGTCCTGATGGAGGCAATATTTTATCTAAACGATAGAAAATTTCTTCTTTTAGTTGTACATCCTCTCGCACAGCTTCAATTACTAAATTAGCCTCACTAAACTCCTCTAGTTCCTTTACCACTAAGATTCGCTCGAGAGCCTCGCATTTTTCTACTTCAGTTATAGACCCCTTTACTACTCCAGCGGTCAATTTTTGTTTAATACTTGATAAAGCTCGCTCTGCGTTACCCGGAAGTGCATCAAAAAGTAAAACTTTGTATTTACCAATATGCCCAGCCACCTGAGCGATACCTTCACCCATCTGCCCTGCTCCCAAGACTCCCACACACAAGCTATCACTCACGAGCATCTCCTTATAAATAACCGGTATAATCAAACACTTTTAAATGCTATTACGGTACGTCTAAGTATGTTAACCGCACAACTAATTAATCTGGTAAGAAACAAATCACTTAGTAAAAGTTTATTATCTATAATTTTTGTTACAATAGTTTTTCCCTCACAGTTAATAGCTATTCCAAAAAAAAATTGTCTAAAACACGAGAGCACTTTTACCGTTTCAAAAACTTTAGGCTCAGCTAGCTTGGTAAAAAACAGGTTTAATCGCGAAGGTTCGCTTCGTTTTGAGTTATCACGCGCCACGGCCAGAGCTAAAGAAGTGCTAGATGTAAATTTTTGCTCAGGGTCAGAATGTAATTTAAAAACAAACCACTCAAAAATAACCCTCTCAGTAATTCCTGAAAAGACGGTAAATAGTACTAAAGAGTGTGAGACTTACTTGGCAAGTACAACAAAAAATCCATTAACTTTTATGAGAACCTTTTCTGATATAAGAGAATTTGAAGATTGGTTTCGAAATTTCTCAACAGGCAAAGGAACAGATGGGCATAAACTTTATGAATTGTGCCCTGGGAAATGTAGTCCTCAATACAACGTAGATTTACAATGGATAAACTTGGGTATCATGGCTCGGACACAGATTATATGTGGCTATTCAAGAGATATATCAAATAATAAATATCAAGTTATAACTTCAGTAACAGGATCTTGTATAAATAAAAATGCGCCATTGCCAAGTTTGTCCTATAAGTGATTTTATAGAGTATCTAAGGATAGTTTTTCTTATTGTTGGATTTCTTGTTATGACTTTTCTGTGGGTTGCTCCCGGCGGAACATCTGAAGCTTTTACCATCAATAAATTATCCGCACCTGAAAAAAAAAGTTCTAAGGTATCAGCTATATCTAAAGTATCTGAGGTTTCACCAAAAATTGTTGCTGAAACTTACGACAGTACCTACCGAAAATTGCCAAGAAACAATACCCCACCTCCGCGCATAGTGGCTAAGGTGGAGAATCTTATGACATCACCTGTGGTGACGATTTCCGTGGAAAAAAACTACCGTGAAGCTCAAGAAGCTTTAGTAATAGGCAAATTCCGGCATTTACCGGTAATTGGTCGAGATCGATCTATTCAAGGCATTATCTCTGAGAGAGACCTTCTGCGAGCGGCAGCAACCAAAACTTATAACGAGAATTTAGGTATAACAACCGAGGAATTTTTAGCAGATTATTCGGTGCGCTTTCTTCTTCGGTCACCCGTTTTAACTGCTACACCCGACAGCTCTATTAGAGAAGCAGCAGAGGTAATGTATGCAGCTAGAGTGGGATGTTTACCCGTTGTAAAAAGTACCCAATTAGTTGGCATTATTACTCGTAGTGACATACTTAAAGCACTTGTAAATGAAGCTCCGATAGAAATATGGGTCTAAAAAATTACTTAAGTAATTTACTTTTTATCAGTAACAATCAAACTAACCGAGACTCATGCCTCCTGCGTGTAGTGTCACCTCATATCGTTCTAGTAGTGGCGAGCCCCCCCGCGAGTCCGAGGGAAACATATCCGAGTGAAATATATCCGAGGGAAAAATACTGGGACACTGCTCTTACCACTACCTCAGATTTTAAGTTTAAGGTGCTAGCCTCTCAGGGATTAACGTAAATCCATTGGTTGCCGAACCGACGATATTATAGATTACAAACTTCTTGGTCGCCACTCCAGATACCTTCGCTAGCGACTTTCTATTTCTTCCCGCAAACACGTTTACCTTGAACCTAAGTGTTCTGGTGAGCACACTTAATTTCGCAAAATCGCCGTTAGTAATCTTCCTAGTTGTCGGTCTGAGCAGGTCGCGGCTACTAAACCTCACAGATACGGGTCCTGCAAAAGCGAGGTGCCGCACGGCAACCGTTGCGGGGATTAAGAGGTCTTTGGTGTTGTTAAAGACTACGAGCTGCGGTGTCTTGGCCTGCGACAGGCTCGCTACCAGCGAGAAGGAATTACTGAAATCATTCGGGATGGTTACACTTTGGGTGATAACCGGTGCCTGCCGACACGCCCCATCGGCAATATGCACAGTTATGTTGTAGGTTGCCGGGGCAAGCTCGACGAGTGCTGATTGAGTAAAGGTAACACCTTTAAGCGCGCAACTGCCATTTACCGCGATATCAACTGGAAGACCACGCGCAAGACCAAGATCGCGGCCATCGATGCCGTGCACCACATTTACCGAAGCCGCCCAAGTGGGTGACGAACTAACAAACATTAAGGCGACGAGAGCGAGGGTAAACCGTAGTAAGTTCATGTATACCTCAATTAAACTAGGAGATTATTAAATACTGCTATTATTTAACAGCATTATGTAAGGGCACTTTATTTAAGTCAAGAATTGCTGCACATTAATGGCATCATTAGAAATATTCAAACGTATTGCACAGCATGGCCGCCGCCGTCGACCTAACAGCATTTATTCAGGCCATTGTAAGAACACTGGTACGCTGGTGCCTTAAACGCGGTGTGCGTGCAGCACAGGTCGAGGAGATCTTGCGGAAAACATTCGTGCAGGAAGCTCAACGTGAGATTGAAGTTGCTCAAGGCGCATTTAGTGTGAGTAAGGTAAGTGTTATGACTGGCCTGCACCGGACCGAGGTTGCGCGGCACCTTTCGAGCGAATCCACGGCGCCGGGCAAGCACGACATACTAAACAGAGTTATCGGTTTATGGTCTAGTGCGAAGAAATATCAAATAAAAGGTGGGCGCCCCAGAGCTTTAACCTATGAAGGTCTTGAAAGTGAGTTCGCAGCACTTGTGGCTCAAGTTAGTAAAGAGATTACCCACTATCCGATTTTATTTGAGTTAGAGCGTATCGGGGCGATTGAATATAGCGAAAACAAGGTCAAACCTGTGACCTTAGAGTATATACCGTGCGAAGATATACAGTATGGCCTCGACCTGCTCTCGTCCGACGCCGCTGATTTAGCCTCCGCCGTAGAGGCAAACCTAACAAACAAGAACGCTCAACCAAGCCTGCACCTACGCACATCTTTTGATAACATCGACCCAGAGCGCCTTGGTGAAATCCGCCAATGGATTCTAAGCAAAGGCGCCGAATTTCATTCAGCCGTGCGCGAGCACCTGGCCCAATACGATCGTGATGTCAAACCCGGAACCGCGCCAACACTATCACGCGCGCGTGTAACGGTAACGAGCTTCTCCATCGCTGAGTCTATACAAACACCGAAGTTGATAATACCTAAAAAAAGAGGAAGGAAAAAATGCGTGTCGTAAGTGTTCGCAGAGGCCTCCTCCTGCACTCAATCCCCGTCCTATTTGTGGTCACCATTATTGGTTGTGGTGGTGGCACTACGGGAACCTCTCCGACCAATGAACTAAAGTTTAGCGGCCTGGTGCAACAGTCGAACGGAACACCAGCGCCATCGCTTTTGATGACTGTACGCTCCGGCCTAACTAACGACAACTTACTCTACTCGGGAACCAACGAACAGGGAGAGTTCGCAATGGATCTGCCAGCCGACGAGGAATCTTTAGTTATCGATGTTCAGGGTGTAGGCTCCACCACGGTGACCCGTGCTCAGCGCGGTGCAGGTATAATCACAGCGAAGCTTCAGGTGATGCCCGAAGGAGGGCTATCTACTTCGCAACTCTCAGAAGCGCAGATTGACGAGGCGGTGCTATGCAGCAGCTTAGCTGTGAGTGGCAATATGCTAAATATTGTAGGAGACGTTGGACAAGAACCGTGCCTGGTTGTCATCTCTATTGCCTCGCAAAAGCTCGGTGTAGCCGAGTTTGAAGGAGTATTGAGCGCCGTCTGTGATAACACTCGGGTAGACCTGGAAGCAGCAAGGGCATCGCAACAAGGGCAAGGGCAGATAGCACTTGATCTTAACCGAGCTTTTTCTAGAGGGTGTGAGGAGGTTAAGCTTAGCGTTCTTCATAGCAAGGTACCGGAATTGGTTGCATCCTTTATTGTTGAATAGTTCCTATAGCATTTACCGACCGTAACTAGTTTCGCACAGAATGGCTGTTATTGGTGAGCAGACCAGTCGGGGAGAAAAACTATAACCCCATCGATTTCAGTAGGTTCGCTCTTAGTTCCCCTTTTCTTTTGGTGATGCAGCGGTGTTTTCGGGGCGATTTAGCTATGTTGGAGAGATAGAAACTGGTGGTTTTGTTGAGGGCGTGTCATCTACGTGGCTCACGTAAAGCCCCTACCCCACCATTAATTATGAATGCGGCATTTTAGCCGCTTTTTTAGCCAATTCACACCGTATGGAGATAGATCTCTCCTGTCACCACCCATAGTAGTGTCGCGTATCAATCAAACAATCACGGATTAACAACTTAAGAACAGCGGTAGCGCTCGCTACGATGGCAGGCCGTTCTTCTTTTGGAGCGGCGCGATCTCTTTTGGATCAGTGTAGAACTTAACAATACGCCCTAACGATAAGTAGGGTCTGGTCTCCTGTTTGTTTGTTAGCGCAGGCATAATAACCTGAAACTCTTAGGAGATCATGACTTCAATTTTCAACAAAATTTGGCATACTTCCCTCTAAGCGAGTTACGGAACGCTTATTCGGTAGGGCTCGATAGAGGAGTTCCCGGTAAGCGTAGGCCACCCATAACCCTTCCTATGGTTTTTAAGCACCAAGAGAATCCTAAACACAGCGATATTTTTTCTATTCTACTATCCACTCCAAGTGAGGTACTCATCCCGGTCGAGGTAGTTGCGAACACAGCGCTCACGTTACTCGCAGCGTGTAAGCCCGCAGAAGGAGAGACGACCGATCCCGTAATTGTGTTAGTAGCAGAGAGCCTTATTGCATCTTCGGCCTCTGCGCGGTGTCCAAAGGGTATCGCTAATGCCCTCGCCTCGGGCATAGTCGACTGCTTAATAAAAGAGCCGCCGACTCAAACTCCGGCTGAGGTTAGTACCATCACCTTTGATCCTGTAGCTACGCGGCTGATGGCGCTGTTTTCCTCCATAAACAATGCTATGGTTTGCGGTGATAGTGGCTATCAAGAGGGGAATATTCATAAACCGGGAACAGTAACAAGTTTTCTAAATATGTCGCCAGCAGTTCTTGCACCGCAAGATGAGGAACTAGCTTAACGTCTTCAGAGGTTCCTGCAATACGCTCGCAACAGCAACACTCAGTTTGCACTAGCTTTAAACTATCCTTCCTCGTGCCCTGATACAAATTATTGCGGGATTGTTGCGACTTTTGAAAATGGGTTGCAAGACTGGTTTATTCATCCAACGCCAGGGGCGTTTAGGTTTCCGCTGGGTGCTCCCATCGCGTGGAGAGATGATGACTTAACCCAAAAATTGAAAGAACGGACGGGTAGCACAAACCATAATGAGGAATATATTCCTAAACGCGAAAGGCAGTTCAACGAAAGGATAGCTGCAGTAGTAGCTCAGGTCTGCTTTCCTGGGGTGGAAAAAGTATTTCTGGCTGGGCATAACTCATCCGCAGACTATTTTGGGTATGATCTTGTCGTTCAAATTAGAGGCCCTAACGGGGAACTTAAGTTGTACGGCTTTGATATTAAAAGCTCCGTCGTCGGAGTTAATCGTCGTTTAACAGACTTCATTAAACACCGCCAGAGCTTAAAGCAGAACGTGCAAGAGCTAACCGGGTGGGTAGGAGTGTTTAATGATGAATGGAATGAATATATTCTATGGGCTATCAGAGAAGATAATATATGCGAGTTTATACAAAAAAAAGATGATGATGATGAGGGGAAGAACTTAATGGAACAAATCTGGTCTATCTGCAACCTTCTCCCCAATGATTTCGCTACCACGGAACACGGCCTTAGATTGGGCCTGCCACTACCAGTAGACCTTGATAACCTGGAAAACATTATAAAGGATATGGAGACGGCTTTCGCACTCGAACCTCATCCCGATGCCTTCTATTGTGTACAGGCATTGGCGATTAGTTCGAGGTCTGGTTTCAGAAAGTCTAGAGAGGATATATTTGAGCTGTTTGAATTGTTGAGCCTCTGTGAAGATATGTCGCACAAACTATTTAATGCAATGTTAGAGTTCGAGGTGTTTGTTGAAACTTAGGGCTAAAGCACGCTGACCCGTAAAGTGATGATCTAATTTATTAAATAGCCAGATCACTCTTCCTACCCTCTTACTCCTACCCTCTTACTCTCAGGGATGTAGAGAAACCGAAGCGTACAGCTGTATGGCACACACAACTTCAATAATTATGACCTAAACACCTCTAGGTCTCTGAGAAAAAGAGACAAAAGAGAGCTTGCAGCTCCTGGCCTACTCTATGTTTTTGGTGTCCCGCCAGTTCGCGTCGACATACTCAACAATCTAACTGGTGCCCGCTTTGCAACAGCTTGGAAGAAGCGAGTAACTAAGAACATAGAAGGTGTGAAGGCAAAGATAGTCGGTAAAGGCACGCTTATTAAGTTAAGCGGAACCACTTCGTAGACACGTTTGATGAGCCTAGCCCACGAACTGGTGGCCCGCACGCACTAGGCTCATCGGTAGTAGTACTAGCTACCACCACCGCTTTTCGTTAGCTTTCATCTTAGGGCGGTAGTACAAACTAGCGCGACTGATTCCCAGGTTCAGCTGCTGATACTTCCGACACTTTCTGCCCACCACGTATCTTAGCAAGTACCTCCGCCTTAAGCTCTTTCGATACAACTTTTCCCATAGACACTCCCTTAATAAATTGAGGTTCGGGTGTCTAAAAAATACGGGGGGAACATCAGTTCCGTATGCTGGCACCCAGGACATCGTATGCCGTCGAATATAGCTCCCGTCTCAAGCAACTCATTCTTGGAGTTGTCGATTCTTGTTCGGTATGGTCTCGCCTGCACCGAACTTACCTTCCCGTGATTTTGTTGTTCCCGCGGCTCGCGGTACCGCAGGCGTGCCCCAATTGATACAGTTCTTTACCGACTTGTGTACCACTGTCACGAGCAACTTAAATGGTGGTGGGAGGAGCGGTTCCAGCAGCAGTACGGAAGCATTACGCGATGAAGTACGTGAAGCGCTTCATTCATACCTTGACTGCGTAGTGCTCGAGCATGGTTGCTCAAAGGCAAGGCGCGGTGCACTGCGTGCCAGCCAGCATACGGAAACTCCGAGCGTTCTTCCGGTATGATCGCGCCTTGCACTTGCATCTCTACGCAAGTGCTTGGGTGAGTGTGCTTTGGCGAATATCAGGGAGAGTCAATGCCCGACGGCATCCCCGGCGCCGGCCGTGGCATGTGCGCTCCTCCACACTGCTGGGGAGAGAGCCTATCGCATCATTCTGCATCTCCATGCACTCGTAATCGCCAATCTCCTCGACCGGGAAGTTGCAGACTCAATCCTCGCTCAAACCCATACTACACCAAACCACGCCAACCGAGCCCCGAACGGAAGATATTCAACGACGTGAGATTCGCGCACTGCCTCCACCGGTAGCCACCAAAAAAGGCCTTCCACCCACAGAAGTATTTAAGTCGAAACAGAAGCTATTCCAATGATTAAGAGCGACTTGACTACAATAAAGCTTGGAGATGGTCTGCCCCGGGAATCTAATCCGAGCCTTGTGTGAGGCTCCAAGGACTCCGGATAGTCAATACTCGCTCTAGTTACGAACGAGCATCGGATTGTACTACCATCGGGGAGTTTTCGGCTTTAGCTATAGGGATGGTTGGAGAGATACACTTAACCCACTGATCTTATCTACTTGTTCCTATATAGTACTTAGTAGTCTAGATCTTCTCTAGTTCTAATTTTTACGGAACCGACCTTAATTTAATTATTTTTCCGTTGGCTTTTTGGCTCTTCTGCAGCCTATTCGCGTTCGTTGTCGAAGCGACCCTCTCCGTAAACTAATGGGAGTGAAACGGTATGCCCAGCACCAACACAGCTGTAGTAGTCCCCGCAGAGTACTACCCTTTACCTATCCCTGCCAAACGCAAGGTAAATCGGAAGGCCCGTGCAGCGAGGGCGTTGCCGACGCCAGTAAAACGTAAACAGCTGCGGCCGGCGCATCGAGTTCCTAACTGCACTCATGGGCAGAAAATTGATATTAGTGCGGTATTCCCCTGTTCATCCTTCTATCTCCTCCAAAAGCGTCTATTACCGACTCTTCTTTCGATTGCAGCCGGTATTTTTTGTTTAATAGTCCCTCCCTTCCGCACCTAATGAGTGCTATCTCCAGTGAGTCAGGCTTCTGGGGCGCAACAACAGCACTACGGTGCGTTGCTCTATTTCCAGTTCTCTACTTCCTGTACTGGAAAACTTTCCTCCAGACCCACCATGTATATGTAGACGGGTTTAGGCTAGTACGCGTGTGTGGTGTGCTCAACCGCGCAGTGGACTCCCGAATTATATCGGTAGTGGGCGCCATTGCCCTAGAACAAACCCCACTCCAATACCTTTTCGGCTTCTACGACCTTAAATTCTTCCGAGCCCCCGGCAACACCCCAACCAAATTTATCTCCATCCCCTGCCTGCGAGAGCAAGATGCACTTGAGCTGCAGCAGTATCTTTGCGATCAGATGAGTCGACGGGCTATGGCGGTGGCTTGAGGGGGGGGGGGGGGGGTGAGCTTGTCCGCTACTGCCTCGCCTTGGATTTATAAATCCACTCAGAAAACACCACCATTGCCGAAGTAGTCGTGGGCCTCCCCGGACTCCCGATCCTCGGCATAATAGAAGACGTATTTCTGATAATCACTCCAACTTTTTTCCCTCCTAATACTCTCTAGTTGAGGGGGTAATGTCGGCACTCCAAAATGTCCTTCAAGCTCGAAAAACTTTGAGAATAAAGGCTCGCAAAATTCCAAGTACAATCTGTACAACGGAGTCTTATAAGAGTGAATCAGGGCGCAGCCGCGTCCATACGCGTGGGCGGCCACCATATCGTAATACCCCCGTCTCGGAGCGACCCTTATCACCGCGCAACCCTGATAGCCAATGAGGGCAAAATACTGGGGTATTTAGAAAAATCTACCCCTTCTGTCTCGATTTTCTCCCGCTCTATAAGCAGCACCACAAGATACTAGCGTACCTATCAATTACCTCGTTTTCTAGGGCTCTTTATTTGCCTAAACTTCACGGGCTCCTAGCGCTTTTAGCCCAAGGCCATATACCGCCCCTTGAATTACCGAGGCAGAATCAAAGAGAAGAAATTCTTCGAGCAGTGTAGCCCACTGGTTCATACTGTTGACCCTTCCTCAAAGCCTCAACAATACCTAGAATATCGCGACTATCACTAACAATCCCTACAATTCTACCTAAAGGCGGCTCATCATCGGTACGGCCCTTCTCAATCTTCTCTCTAACCTCTGTCCAAAGGATATCTATTTCCGCAATTGATGGCGTCTTTCCATAGGCTCCGAGGAAAACAACCACGTCGAGGCCAGCCCTGAGCCCGGCAGCTATACCGCTTGGTGAATCCTCGACCGCAATACCTTGCTTACCACTGAGCCTTGCCACGTCAGCAGCTTTCACTGCTTGTAGATAAACATCGGGATATGGCTTACGTCGACCACCTCCAGCCATGAAGTCAACGTTTTGGGCGCTAAAAATTTTATTTTTTGGGAAGTACTTCGTCATTCTTGTTGATTGAAGAATTGCAGTGAGCCGCTGATCAGCGCTACTCGACACGAGATAAGGGACAATACCGAGGTTGGTCAACTGCGACATAAGCTCCCGAGTTCCAGAAGTCAGCTCAAGGGGAGGGTTTCCTCGCAAAAAGTCCTCGGTAATTCTCTCCATCTCGAGATCAGCCCAACGATCAACAAAATCCTCTATGCCCTCTTGGAAAGGGTTCCCATTTGTAATCTTCACTTTGAGCATGTCGCGAAACGCTCCACCCGTATGGCCTGCTATGAATTGGTCCACACTCTCAGTGAATTCAACAGCGGTTCCTTTCTTGATATTCCAGGCTCCTATGGCTTCTCTTAGGACATCATAACAAACAGTTAGAGCGCGACGCTCGGTCTCTGCTAAGGTATCATCACAATCAAGATAAAGAATCGGCACCTCTTTTGCCTCAAAACATAGAGGCAAAAGAATCTCGTTACCTGATCGATCCAACAAACCCTGTGCTGGCTCCCTACTCGCACTAACAGCGGCACCACTTGTAAACATGAAAACTCCTCAAAAATGAATAAATTATATTTGGCTTAGAAACATATCAAGCGCCACACCAGCCCCTTTATCTCGGATCACTTGGGCCCACTTTGAGGCTGAACTTCGGAAATTTTGTTCGTTCACTAGAGCCCCAAAGATATCTTCTTGGTCAAGAAACCTTTCAATACCGCCTATTGCGGCGCTACGCAATTGCTCCGTCATGGGATCATCAATATGAGAGCTACCTCCATTTGCATCATCAACAATGAGAAAGTTCCACCAACTTGCTACGACAAGCGCCGCCACCGGACACTGCCTTTTTTCATAGATCGCATCGACCACCACCGGAAGAATAAAGCGAGGTATTTTCGCCGAGCCATCCTTACAGATTCGTAGTACGTGATCCTTAATCGCTGGATTTCGAAACCTCTCAATTAACGTCTCACAATACTCACCAACATCTATACCAGGAACAGGGTCAAGGGTTGGAAGAGCCTCATGCGTCATGTAGTGCGCCAGCAAACGACGGAATCTCTCATCCTGCGCAACTTGAAAGATGTATTCAAAGTTAAGGAGATACCCCAGATATCCCATTGCAGAATGGGAAGCATTGAGAAGACGTAATTTCATCTTCTCAAAGGGCGCGACATCGTCAGTAAATTGCACGCCGACCTTCTCCAAATCTGGCCGCCCGAGAGAGAAGGAATCTTCAATAACCCACTGACAAAACGGTTCTGCTACGACAGGACAATGGTCTATCACACCGTAACAGGACTCCAAATGAGCCTTATCATCATCAGTCGTAGCTGGAGTTATTCGATCCACCATCGAGCTAGGAAAGGCACCACGCAAAGATAACCACTCACCGAGGGAGGGATCCAATAATTCACAGAAAGAAAGCATAGCACGCCGGCAGACACGCCCGTTTTCCTGAAGGTTGTCGCAAGACAGAATCGTAAAAGGTTCAATCCCTCTTTCCTTTCGGTGCATCAAGCCTGCGGCAAGATAACCGAAAACAGAACGAGGCGACTCCGGATTATCGATATCATGCTGAATATCAATATCGTCTCTCAGAAATTCACCCGTGCCAAGGTTCATTTTGTAACCGCCTTCTGTAATTGTAAGGGTGACAAGTTTGGTAACAGGCGAGGCGAGGCGCTCGATAAACTCCTTTTGAGCATCAGGAGCCACAACCATCCCAACATGAGAACCAATTACTCTTAGCTTATCTCCGGATTCACCTTTTTCTAAAAGACAGTACAAATAGTCTTGACTAGCCATCGCCTTCTGCATAATCCGGTCATGGGTGAGAACACCTGCACCGAAAATACCCCAATTCAGATCCGCAGTCTCACGGAAATAACGGTCAAAATAGTACGCTTGGTGCGAGCGATGAAAAGCGCCAACGCCTATGTGAACAACACTAGGAATAAGAGCCTCTCTATTGTAGAGAGGCACGTCAGCCGCGTGAGCTAACTCCCCCAAAGAGGAGCTACAAACAGTTAAGAGAGGTAATACAGATGCAGTCTGTGAATCGCTCATGGGGCTCCGAGTCTTATACGTCAGATTGTGAAATATCAAACACCGTATAAATACTTGATCCGCGGCCAAAAATCAATGACAAACCGTCTGTCTAAACCAATTAGCCTGACCACCTAGGGCCAGTGCACGCAATTCACGCCCCCTGTGGCAGTACGCCTTACTTCTCAAAAAAAAGTTCGGTCACATCCGTCATACTTCCACAGAAACAAGCCACGCACTAAAAGGTTCGCAGAGGGCCTCTCCAAGAATCAACCTCTGCCAAAGCGGCTCTCTCAGTTCGCAAAATAATCGGTTGGGCACTTCAAAGGATTTACGATGGACCGACTAACCTCAAGGACCCTCTGGGAAGCCTGACCGTTAGGCTGTGCTCGAAGCGCAATAAAGTACTCAGTCAAACGTTGACGAAAGGAAGGAAGCTCTGACACCAGAATCTCACGCCCATCAGACGATGCGAAGCCCGTCCCAAATAGCCACGATTCCTGGTCAAGGAGCGCCTCAATACCAGCAGTCTCTTGAGCGTCCAAGAGCATCGTCCGAGAATCAGCTAAACCTGCATTACCCGACTGAAAAACCTCTACCGCGGCTAAACTACTGGCTCTCGCATAGGTAGCGGCAATCTGGGCAACCTTTTCGGGAGAGTCATCTTGAAGCTGCACGGCAGCGCCAGTCTCGTCCATTTGGTCAAGCAGAGTGCGGAGATAGCACGCGTAGGTGAGGGTAAGGGCCTTAGCAGATTCAGTATCATCAGAAAGCGCTGCGATAGCAGCGCCAATACGATTGGGCATCTTGGAGGTACCCTTATTATTGAGACGATTCAATGTGTTTACTCCGCTTATAAAAGCATTTCTTCGCCGCGCTTGCACCTCTTCAATGAAACAATGAATTTCCGGCCTTTTAAGACCGCCCACACCTCGACCTAACTCTGTGGTCAAAACAGCCTCCTCGAGAGCCTGAAACGACGGGAACGACAAGAACTCACCGAGAGTTGAAAAACCAGCTCGAGTACCAAGCTGACCAGCTATTACGTCCAGCGAGTTTATAAGACGGCTCTTCATGTGCACGTGGGCAGCAACACTAGGTACTTGACTTACGCCAGAAACCAGCGAAAAGTCCGGGATAACAACTTGTCCCTCATTGAGATATCCTGCTGGATCTTCCACCTCATACTTTAAGCATCGATGCCTTTCGGTAACGACTGCTATCCCGTCGCTAATGCCAGACGGATGGTACATCCATGACTTATCAACGGTATCTTGCTGGGGCGTAATTCGATCGACGACTGTAGACAGGACAGGCAATTTTTTCCATATAAAATCAGCAAATCCTTTAAGCTGTCCTTCTGTTATCTGCTCCTCAAGCTGAGCTGCCATGTTACTCAAGGCCACGCGTAAAATATCACCATTAAGCCAAGGAGGAGTATTGTCCAAGGACATAACAACGAGAGGAGGTCTATTCTGCACAAATCTCTGAGCCAACTCTTCGACCACGGGAGCAAGGGCAGTCCGATATCCTGCCCCATTTCCAATCCTCTCAAAACCAACGCGACCAACTCGCTCAACAAGGGTGGCAACGTCTTCCCTAATCTCGTCACAGGTCCGGAGCCTTCCCTCCCGAGGATCCCCATCGACAAAATAGGCCCCTTGAGTCACCGTAAAAGTCGCCATATCAGCAGACTCAAGGTAGTTAGCGAGTATCTGCGGATCAGTAGGACCGTGAACCGAAGCTACCACCGACCCAACCAAGGATACCTCGCGGCTATCATTTTCGACAGCGCCCACGGTGTAGAGGTGATTCTGCTTTCGAAGTTGCTGAACTTTTTCCGGCGAGCGCATGCTTACCGCCACTATCCCCCAAGACGGCTCTTGAAGCCATCTAGCCTGTGCACAATTTAAGTCTTCAATTATGGTGCCTAAATGAGCCGCAAAAAAATTACTAATGCCAAAATGGACGATGCGAGGATTAAGCTGAGCACGCGAGTACGGCAGATACGATTCGGGGTCAACTCTGTCAGAGCTGATGTGATTAGAATCACCAATGCCCCCACTAGCTCCCACAGCTAATTGGTTATACCCACCTAGGTCTAAAATATAAGATGTGACTGGTTCATGGCTGGATTGATTGAACACTATCCCTCATGCGGACTTCAACTACGACAGAGCCAAGCAATGCACAAGAAAAGTGGCTAGCGAGGCTGTGAACTGAGAGCGAAAAACGGGAAGTGCTAACGCTTAGGTAATACACTGTAAAAATTACCTAACTAACCTGATTATTATGTGTGTAGGCGACAGAATTGTAAAGGCCTTAGAGTGCATTTTCTGTTTTTCTACCAGCGGTAGATAAATCGAACTTCTTAGGAAGTTAATCTAGAAGCGACTGGCCGAACACCCCCTATCGCTTCAACCAGCGGTTATTGACAGACTACGGGTGAAGTTTTTACCATACTTCGCTTAAGAACCCCATTCCTCTAAAAAGGCCAAGTTATGATTAGGACGTCTCCAGTAGTATGTTTCGGAGAAGTCCTGTGGGACTGTCTCCCCGACAAAAAAGTCCTAGGTGGCGCGCCCGCTAATGTAGCGGTGCGTTTATCACAGCTTGGTTTACCAGCATTTCTGGTGAGCGCTGTAGGTGAGGATAATGCTGGCAGGGATATAATCAAAGAGCTCAGCGAGCTTGGAGTGGATACCCGGCATGTTCAATGTAATTCGCAAAAAACAGGAAGGGTCGAAGTAACGCTAAGTGACGACAAAAACCCGCGGTTTGTTATTGAACAAGATGTTGCTTACGACTATATAAGACCTGAAGTTGAGCTTGAAGCGCTGCTGTCATCTTGCTCAGTCCTAGTATTCGGCACACTTGCGCAAAGGTCCCCGCAAACGGCATCGACACTATTTTGGCTTATGGAGAGAGCTCCTCAAGCGACTAAAGTTCTGGACGTAAATCTTCGAAAAGACTGCTACAGCGCAGAGTCAATCAAAAAATCTCTCGAAGCCACCGATATAGTAAAGCTTAACGAGACAGAACTTCTCATTCTGTCTGATCTTCTTAAAATTTCGTCTGATCGCGGACATCATAATTTTCTGAAGCTACTAAATGAGCAGTTTTCTTTGCAAGGTTCGATTCTTACCCGCGGTGAAAAGGGAGTCTTCTGCCTTACCAAAGAAAACCAGGAAATAGTTGTACCGGCTAAATCCATCTCCGTTGTTGACACTATCGGAGCTGGCGATGCCTTCACCGCTGGACTGGCGAGCGGCCTGTACCACAAGTTTTCTTTGGAGCGATGCTGTATGATTGGAAATGAAATGGGTGCCGCTGCCGCACAATCCGAAGGTGGCACCGGGAGGCTGCCAAAAGATTTCGATATACCAGCTCTCTTCGAAAAGGTTGATTAAGAGCAGATCATCCAACTATTTTCCGGCGCAGATGTGAGCCTTTAGAAGTGGTGACACTATAGAACCCGAGGTGGCTTCACCCACCGAGCTTTAGGTTCGGTGCAACCTTCATAATCAAACATATCCCCACTGCACTGGCATCCCCGCCAAAAACATCCCACCTAATAATGGCATTAACGCCATTTCTTCCCCCCTTTTTTTGGTACACTGCCCAGTATGTAGCGGGAAATACTTACGAGCTTAGAACTTTGGCGGGCGGGCTCCTTTGGGGGTTCGAAAGCCTCTGGTTCTGCGCGGGGCGCGGCAGACGGGGAAGTCGTTTATTGTGCACGCCTTTGGCAGCCAGGCGTACCGCAAAGTGCATGTGGTCGACTTTCGCGTCTAACGTAACTTGCGCGAAGTGTTTCAGCATACGCTCGAGCCAGCATCTATCCTCCGTTAGCTCGAATTCACGTTAAATGAAACAATCGACCCGTCCCAAGACTTGGTCTTTTTTGATGAAATCCAAGACGCGCCGGGGGCGGCTGCCCGGGGGTCTGTAGGCTCGTTTAAGTATTTTAAGGAGAACGCGCCCGAGCTACACATCATCGGGGCTGGTTCTCATATCGGCCTTACCAAAAATGAGGAGCCTTTTCCCGTCGGTGCAGTGTCTTTTTTGACTATGTATCCGATGTCTTTCTATGAGTTTCTCAAGGCTATTTAGAATCGGGTGCTGCCGGAGTTAGAGTCCATCTCGTTGACAGCGCTCAAACCTATTCCAACGGTAATCCACCAGCACCTCCTCAGTCGGTGGCGTGAGTATCTTGTGGTGAGTGGATTGCCCCGGAAGGTCGTAGCCACCTACATTGCGATGAACGCTGCAAGCCCGTTAGAGCGATTTAACGCAGTGCGCGAGAAACAGTATGCTCTCATCGAGGGATATCGCAGCGATTTTTCGAAACACTCAGGAACGGTCAATGCCAATCATATCGACCACGTTTTCACGGCAGTTCCGCATCAACTCTCAACGTCGCTCGATACTTCGGCCAAACGATTCCAGTTTGCCGGGATAATTCCCCAACAAGCCCGCTTTCGAAATTTAAGGGATCCGATCGGCTGGTACAAAAAAGCCCGGCTTGTCATCCCCACACTGATTGCCAATTCTGGCGAGCAACCACTTACGCACACACATTGCTGAGAATCAATTTAAGCTCTATCTGTTCGACATCGTCTTGTTGCATGCCATGCTACAGGTTCCAATCGCCCTGTTGCTGCACAACGAGCTAAGCTCATATTAGAAAGGCTTTATCGTTAGAAAACTTTGTTGCTCAAGAGTTGCTCCAAGGCAATGAGGACGACCTTATCACTTGGCAACAAGGCGAGGCTGAAGTGGAATTTCCTGGGGTGGAATTTCTTACCCACAGCCCCTTAGGCGATGTAATACCTATAGAGGTCAAATCATCGGAACGGAGCCGCAAAGCAAAAAGCCTCGACTCATTTATTACTCGCTATAAACCGAATCAGGCCTATAAGATCACCGACCAAAATATCGGGGTAACATCGGGTAAGGTGATTACAACTCTGCCTGCTGCATCTGGCTAGGTTATTGCGAAGTCACGGCTAAGTACATCGGCTAACTACCCTCCCCACTCATACATACTCGGCACAAGCGCCTTCAAAAACACCTCGACGGGTAAACCTCACACCATCAACTGTAAGCATCTCGTCACCGCGATACAAACAGAAACGCTGCGCTTCTGGATACGCCTTGCCGAACGCATGTAATCCTTTGAGATCTGAAACAATCAAGGAGGCGAGAATGTTTAACCTCTATCGCGACGAAAAGGTTTGAGCCGTGCACTATAAAGTCAACTTCTAGGCCAGACTGTGTGCGCCAGAAAGTAGCTGTATGAGGCTCAAGTAAATACGCTGACCATGCCCACAGATGTTGGGCTACAAGCCCTTCTAGCGCGGCCCTGGCCATGAGTGAATTAAATATCCCGGCATCAAAGAGATAGAACTTAGTGGTGGGGCTGGCTGGCACGCAGTGCACCGCGCTTTTGAGCAGTGCACCGCGCTTTTGAGCAACCATGCTCGAGCACTACGCAGTCAAGGTATGAATGAAGCACTTCACGTACTTCATCGCGTAATGCTTCCGTACTGCTGCTGGAACCGCTCCTCCCACCACCATTCAAGTTGCTCGTGACAGTGGTACACAAGTCGGTAAAGGACTGTATCAGTTGTGGGGCACGCCTGCGGTACCGCGAGCCGCGGGAACAACAAAATCACGGGAAGGTAAGTTCGGTGCAGGCGAGACCATACCGAACAAGAATCGACAACTCCAAGAATGAATTGCTTGAGACGGGAGCTATATTCGACGGCATGGTTAAATAGCCGGTAAGACGTCAATATTAATCGATTTGGCGTCCAATTTATTCAGTAGTTTCATTAGGAGAAAAATTGGGATGATTGATACAGCGTTAGTTTCGGGGGGAGCAATTCGAGGTCTAGGAGCATCGAAATCGAGCTACCAGACCACATGAGTTACGTGACGTGAAAGAAAAATCATAACCCCACTGATTTCAGCAGTCTTAGCTACTGGTGTAGGCGTTAGTGGGAGGTAAGGTAAGATGAGGGGAATAAAATAAACAATCCCCCCTACTCCATGCAACGCTCCGGCAATGGCGGCGGCGGGAAAATACCCATTCTTACGTGCCAGTATGCCCAGGAGCGGGGGTCGATAATGCCCGCTGGAGCAGCGCGAAGGGCTGCCCGAAACTCATCGTCGCTTACATGCGCCCGGATACTTTTCATATCCTCATGAGTTGCATAGCGCATGGCATACGCGAGAAATCGCACGGGTTGCGCAATCGCGACCATTGGCTCCTCAAACCAAATAATTCTGCGACTGATGGCAAGCAGTTCGGGGGTCGCTGGCAGATGCATCTAATCCTCATCTCCCTTGTCAGGAGTCTTAAGCACGGAGAGCACAGGGATCTTGTCTAGTTCGGTATTATGCACCGCTTCGATAAGTCGAACTTTTAGCTCGTGCGGCAGCGACATTAGTGATTCTTCCTCGAAGTAGCAGAGGGCTTTAAGAGCACTTTGCGGAGCAAACGTATGCCCATACAGTGCTTGGCCTGCTGCAAGTATAGCAGGCAGTGCAATCCCGTGAGTAATCAGTGCGTCTATATCAATATAGTCTTTCGCCTCTGCCCGTTTCTGCACAACTGCAGCCTTTGTTCCGGCAATATCAAGCAACGAAGCAACTCTCAATTGATTGTCTGGCGCAAACAAGGGGGGGCGCAGCAACGGCAGATGAGGCACGCCAAAGAAAGAGAGCTTTACCCACCCACCTCTTTCCACGCCGACGGTGAGAGTCTGCGGTGCCTTTTCCAAAATCGTCGCACCTTGCAGCAGCTCGAGAGCGAGCACTTCATCTGGATCAATTAATCTTGTGCCGAAAAAATTAAAATCAATAGACTCCCGATGCCCAAGATGAAGAGCAAGAGCGGTACCACCGTAAAGAGTGAACCATGGCGGAATCGCAACTAGCTCATGCCAAAGTTCTCTTTGGGGCGTAGGAAGTATCTGTAGCTGCGGAAGAAATGGTGCCATCGCCGCAAAGTATACTTCGTCTGTGGCCAGCGAGGCTAGATCGGAAGCCGCGCGTATTAAACCTTTGCGACTTTGAACCTCTAAGTCTCTGAGGGAAAGAGGTGGGGGGAAAGAGGTGGGGCTGAGGCGATACTCTTTATACCATCCGAAATGCCTTTCCGCCTGTAAGAACAACCTCGCGGGCCATACTAGTTCCGGAATTTTGCAAGAGCCTTCCTAATTAAACAAGTTTTTCAGATTTTCGGCCTACTTACTAACAAGAAGGGGGATTTTAGGTAAATATTGCTATAAAAAGAAAGCCCTTCATCACTGTATTCGCCTTTTCTATTTCGCCGTCCAACACGATCGTAACGTTGCAATGACTTCGCCGTGGACGTTACCGAGTAGATCGTTGTGTCCGACGGCATCTTTACGGAGAAATGTGGTACGCACAGAAGAATGTGCGGAGCGTAGGATTGATTCGCTGTGATGCGCGCCGATTATTCTATCCGCTGTACCATGAGCAATAATGGCGCACGCATCACGGAGCTGCGCTACATACTGGGCAGTCGGAAATTCATACCAAAGGAACGGCGCAAGGTGACCAATAAGTGCTGTTTCCGCTACCAGTTCTCCCAGGTGAGCATACGGCGCAAGCAGGATGATCCCGCCTGCCTGGTATTTGCCAGCCACATACGCAGCTACCCCTGTGCCTATTGAGTTACCGACGACCAGGAGCTGCTTGGCTGATGAGAGAGGTTCACGCTTCGATACAAGCTCAAACGCCGCATCGGCATCAGCGTAGAAACCTTTCTCTGAAGGCCATCCAGAAAACCGGCCATGGTACCCCCGATATTCAACCGAATAACTCGTCACTCCAGCAGCTGCGAGCCACCGCTGCAAAGCAACAAAACTGCCGAGTGATTCGGCATTACCATGAAATAGGAGCGCAACCGTGGGAGGGGCCTCACCAATCCATGCCTCTTTTGCTGTATGACGCCACACATGAACCGTCGCACCGTCCAAGGCCGTAGTAGACAGCGCCTCAACATCGGCAGGGGGGACACTCATTTGGTTAATCACCGAGCCAGTATACAGCCCGGGGAACAGGTGAAAGTCCTGGGTAACGACAAAGAATATCGCCATGACCACCGTCGCGATGCTACCGCGAAGCAGCACGAGTGGTGCCTGACGAAGGGCCCGAGCAAAAAAGCGTGGAGGAAGAACGATAGACATTCGGCTCCGCCTTATAAGAAGAATAGCAGAGTCAGCCACGCTGTGGTGCGAATCATTCCGTTGCTGTTTTGATTTACTAACACGCCTGATTGATTCGATTATTACTTAGCTGACCCCTTATTTAGACAGCAATCGATCCTTTCCTGTGTTCTGCCGATCGTGTGATCCTCCACTCATGATTGAAAAAGTGAGCTGCCTGCCGTGCGAGTAGGGCTTAGAAGAATTGGGGACACAGGCTAGTGTCTCTAATCTAAGATACTAATATGAGATACTAATATGAGACACCCAGATTAGCACTTAGAAAAAAATATAATCACAAATTTTTAGTGGGTTAGCCGAAAACGGGGCGTCGTTCTACAAAAACCGCCGAAGTCAGAAAAAAAACCAAGCGATCCGACGACCAAGCAACCGATTGCTCCGAATTTGAAAATAGACTGCCACGCGTCGCCGCCGTACCTTTGTATTATCGCACTATTAAGTGAGCGTAGGTTCTCTTGCTCGACTAGCTATATTGACCCCATCCTGATGTTAGAAATTGCGGAAAATCCGAATAAAAAAAGTATGCAACTACTAAAGAAATTACAGCTATTTTTTTTTGAGTTCTCGCGCCTCTTTCTCTCAAAGGCGCCGTCTAAAAAAAAGCGATCAGCCAGAGTAACCGGTGTGGCCCAGAGGCAGCAACGGTTTTAGCCAATCAACCCTTCAAAAAGCTCTTTGGGAGATTCAGCAGAGAGTAATCTATCTCCAATCTCTCGGGTGATGAGCAGCGTCTTCGACTCTGGATATTCCTGCTTAAAGGCATTGAGCCCTTTGTAACCCGCATCTTTTCCCGACTTGATCTCAACCGCACAGGTAAATTTCGGACTCTCGACAACAACATCAACATCCTGTCGGGAGTTAGACCAATAGTGAAGTTGATACTCCATGGTGTTAAATAGCGAGATCATCGCCGCCTCGTACACGTGACCGAACCATGCGCTGTCATGGCGTATTTTGGTGGGGTCATTTAGCCCATGAATCAGAGCACTCGCAAGAGGAATAATTTTTGGGCTTGATGTTCGTTGTCGTATTTTACCACCGGAGTATCGATAAAGAAGCTTGAGTAGAAAGCCTTTCTCCATGAGCTCGAGGTAGTTCTTGATGGTAGATGAAGCGGACTTTTCATTCAGTTGCCCTACCAATTTCGAGAAGGAGATCTCCTGACAGGGGAGAGAAAGGACAATGTGCAGCAACTGCCTAAAGACAGCCGTATTGATAACTGGCCGGAGAGAAAAAATATCTTTGGTGATAATCGGCTCTATGATGGCGTCTCTAATGAAATTTGAGCACCGCTCAAACTCCTGACTGGATCTCTTCTTCAGCAACTCACCTAGTATCGGATAGCCACCAAAGGTTAGGTAATCATACAGGTTCCATTGGTAGAGCGAACTCATTTCATAATGACTCCAGTGTGGAGCCTTTATGAGTTCAAAACGACCAAGCAGGCTCTCTTCGCCTTGCAGCAAAAGATCGAGGTTGGAAGAACCCAAGATAACGACGCTTAACTCTCTTCTGCTTCTCTCTTCGTCATACAGCTCTTTGATCAGCGGTGCCCACCCAGAAACGTTCTGTATTTCATCGAATGCGATTATTTTATGTCCAGGAATCCTTTTAATCTGTTCCCATTCAAACCGTATAGTTTGATGAGGATCAGAACCAGGGTTATCAAACTGCACATACCTTGCACGATCAGGAAAGGTCTGTAGAAGCGTCTTAATGGCTGTGGTCTTTCCCACCTGTCTTGGGCCACACAAAACCTGAATCAGTGGCGTGAAAGACGTCAGACGCTCTTCCAATATCCCGTAGAATTGTCTAGTAAAAACAGCTTGTTTTGCCATAACTGCAAAATAGTAAAATACATCTCACTATTTTGCAAGATATATCTTACTATTTAGGGAGCCAAAGGCTTTAGCGCCAGTAAAGCCTTCTTGTCTCCCCTCCCCCTCCCCTCTCTCGCCTCTTACTCCCTCGCCTCTTACTCTCAGGGATGTAGAGAAACCGAAGCGTACAGCTGTATGGCACACACAACTTCAATAATTATGACCTAAACACCTCTAGGTCTCTGAGAAAAAGAGACAAAAGAGAGCTTGCAGCTCCTGGCCTACTCTATGTTTTTGGTGTCCCGCCAGTTCGCGTCGACATACTCAACAATCTAACTGGTGCCCGCTTTGCAACAGCTTGGAAGAAGCGAGTAACTAAGAACATAGAAGGTGTGAAGGCAAAGATAGTCGGTAAAGGCTCGCTTATTAAGTTAAGCGGAATCACTTAGTAGACACGTTTGATGAGCCTAGCCCACGAACTGGTGGCTCGCTCGTACTAGGCTCATCGGTAGTAGTACTAGCTACCACCACCGCGGGGCTGACTAGAGATGCGAGCCTAGCTTGGCTTGGGCTTTCCTCGCCCCCCGCGCGTGCGAGCTGCGTCGTAGCCAAAGTATCGGGTAGTTGCCTCCCATCGGTCGGGGGGGAGATGTAAACCGAGAGCCTGGCAAGAAAGGTAAGCGGCTTACCCTGCCATAACACGACGCCTGCGGCGCTGCGCTAGGTAACGACTGCTACGCCGTCAGTCGAAAGCTTTGTGAGGGCAAGTGGCGCGGGTTCAAGGTAACGAGCCAAGAACTGGAGCTGCTAACTGCGAGCCGATAAACGTGCCGAGTAATGCCCCGCCAATACCTAAAAAACTGGTGCCAACCAGTCCCATAGGGTCACGGCCTGGCATTAGAATTCGTGCGGCCAAGCCCACACCAAACCCCACCAAGGTAATAAAGAGGAGGCTTAAAGAAACTTGCTCCTGTAAAGATTCAATCAGTGCACGAATTTCTTCCATCGGTGGTTATCCAACTAGCAAGAATAACTAATATTTAAACCGTTAGCACCGGACTATTTTTAGTGAGGCTGCTACCCAGAGCGACCAGGCTGTACAAAAAGATGTACCAGTTCGTAAGCAAACGCTGATTAGAGCAACAAAAATAGTGTAAGCGAGATAACGTATGCTGCCTACCATCCCACCACCCCGATAATATCCTCCCAAACCGGTCCATCTCAACATTCCCTAACTGGCACTAATACCAGGAGGAACCCCGTCTTCAACGTTACCGATATCCCCCGTAGTCCTTTGTTGCCAGCCGGTAGCGCCGCCCCAGATAACTTTTCACAAAACAGTGAAATCTCGGGTATGACTCAAGTTAAAACCCCACAGGATCCGGAGTACTGGTGCGTTTCTGATGACAAGACCGAAATTCAAGTATTCTCAATCACAGCAGATGGTAAGCTTACCCTGCTGCGAGAAATTGACCCCTTTAGTGGTGACGAGGCGAAACGCCCTAAGTTCCCAGATTTCGAGGCATTAGCGGTCGTAGACAACGCTTACGGCAATCCGCAAACAGTTATCATCTCAAGCGAGCCTAAATATGATAAGGAAACGAAAGCGCTGCTGGCACCGCAAACTTTCTACTCGTTAGATCTCTCTGATGGGTCGGTAACCACATACAGCCTGCCACTGGAATTAGAAGGCAAAAATGGCATAGAAGCAATCACGGTAATCGACTTGCCCGATGGCGAAAAGGCGATCGTCGCGATAACGGAAGATCCGCAAGGCCTCACGCACCAAGTGCTAACCTTACGCCTACCATCAATTACTAACCCAAACACTAAACTAACTTTGCTAAACCAAGCAGAAATTGACCTTTCGGAGGTTCCCGCCGCTTTCGGGATAGACAACCCGGAGGAGAAGGTTATCCCGCAGATAAAAGAAGTATTTGCCGGCCCAGATGGCGACTTGAAATTTCTAGTTGGTTTATTCAACAAAGATTCAGACAACCCTAAGAATGCAAGTATTGTTTACTCGCTTAGCTTAGAGGGTGAGGCAAACAATGGGAAAACCGCCGAGACCGCTCCAAAGCTTGTGATTCACGACGAAGGGTTTGCTCCAAAAGAAGGTTTTTTTCCTGGGGTGCCGACTATCGTGAATCCATGGTCAGACAATTACGAAGCTGCTGTTTATGGTCCGGATTGGGTTTTAAATCTGATTTCGGACAATAATTCTGACCCTAAGCAGGACCAGAACCACCTTTGGGTTAATGATGCCCCTCAAGCCCCCAGAGCCCCCAGCGAGGCCTTAGTGAGTGCCTATGTATTATAAGTGTCCCCGCCCCCCCGGATGGATGGTCAAACGCCCAGCCCGGCACAATTCTGCGTTAGTAGCACCGACGGGTAGGAACAACTATAACCCCCATTGATTTTAGTAGCCTAGGTCTTAGGAATATTTAATATTGTGGTAATGCTGGGGAGTTTTTGTGTGCAATGTGGCCACGGAAGCACTAAAAACGGGTGACTTTGAACCTCCCTCTAAGTCTACCTCCCTCTAAGTCTCTGAGGGAAAGAGGTGGGGAAAGAGGTGGAGGAAAGAGGTGGAGATTGTCCCACACTAAATAAAGACTACTTTTCCATTTTATTGCAGTCCAAGGCTCAAGAAACCCTCTGATTAAAGCAGATGAGCTGATTCTGTGAACCAGTCATAATCCGCACGAGGATAGGGGAAGGAGCTTTCCTAGAATAACTGAGGAGAATAAAGATGACTAACCCAGTTCACCAAAGTCAAACACTCGAAACGAGCACCACATCTGAGGTTTCAGCAGTCCATCACCCAGGTAGGAATTCAACCTTACTTGCTCTTGTCACCGAAGCCCAACTCGATCTTGCGGCGAATCGATCGTTCATAGAAGAGCTCGTCAAACAATTTAATCAGCTAAACCCTATTCAGGTAGTCAGCGATCCAAGCACTGAGATAATCTCCATCCCGGAGGGTGCTATCCAGTTGGCTGAGGTAACCACCAATAGCTTATTCGATAACGGTCTCGGACAAGCAATATTTGAATTGATGGCAACGGTCAAACCAGGTGACATAGTGGGAGTAGCCACTGAGACTCCTGATGTTTTTGGTGATGAAAAATTAGGAACTTTTGCGAGCTGGAATGTTGTGGGAAAGACTCCTGATGGCGACCTTGTCATAGAGGTGGCTACACAAACTGTTCACGCGAGTCACCAAAGACTCCTCGAGGAGGGTTATGACAAGATCAACCCACAATTTTTCGGTCCCGACATTATTCGTTTTGCTATAGACCCCCAGAATCCACGCTTTGATGGCACCGAGCTTATGTGGCCACGGCAGTATGATCGCTCTGGGAACAACATCGGGTGGAACCCGCAACTTTCTAGTGCCGTGTACGGAGAAGAGGTCAGAAGAGCCCTTCAACGAATTGGATATCCAAGCTCAGAGTAAGCCTCGGATGTTTTAGGTTCTCGCTTTGACGACTCACCAAGCACTTTTAGGACTCCCTACCTAACGACTCCCACACAAATAGAGCTACAGATGATTCTTCCACCCGCAAAGAAGCTAGCTCACGCCTAAAAACAGCGTTTTGGCAATAAAGGCTGAGGCGATACTCTTTATACCATCCGAAATGCCTTCCCGCCTGTAAGAACAACCTCGCGGGCCATACTAGTTCCGGAATTTTGCAAGAGCTTCTTATTGGTATTTAATTTTGGTGAGTCAGTAGCATTACTTAGAGTTTTAAAAATAGTCTCAATTTTAGCCTAAGTTATTATTGTTGATTTAATGGCGGTTAATCCATCCATCTAACAGCTTAGTTCATGTAACTAAATTTATTTTTAGACGGCAACACAACTGCACCCAACATACTTACATGCACCCACCATACTTACAAACCAAACAACACGGTCTTTTGTCGCATATAACTTTCTGTAACTGTTTCTAAACAAGCCTCTCTACCAAAGCCTGAATTCTTAAAACCGCCGTAAGGTGTCCCCGGCCTAAAAACGATATTTTGATTGATCTGTACGAAACCAGCTTCGGCCTCATTTGCAAATCGAAGCGCTTTACCAATATCGCGAGTCCAAAGGTATGCCGCCAACCCATAACTCGTATCATTGGCCGCGGCAAGCGCAGCATCAAAATCAGTAAAAGGAATAACAAGGCATACAGGTCCAAATATCTCTTCTTTAGCTAAACGAGAATCATTGCTAGCACCGTACACAATGGTTGGTCGACAGAAAAAACCCTCGCTAAAAATCTTAGATTCAGGAAGCTCACCCACTTGAGCAAGCTCAATTTGAGGGTCAGATTTAACCTCATGAATGTAACTCATCACCTTCTCGTACTGCTGACGAGAAATAATACTCCCGATATCCGTTTGCTCTTGAAACGGATCACCTATTCGGAGTGCCTTAAGCTTGAGCTCTAAAAACTGTTTAACTTCAGCAAGAATACTATTATGCACAAATACCCGACTAGCAGCAGAACAACTTTGCCCTTGTCTAGTAAAACGCATACCACTTACGATTCCATTAACCGCCTGCTCAACATCTGCATCTTCAGCGATAATCATCGGGCTCTTACCACCCAGCTCCATCGTCGTACTAATTAGCCTCTCTCCAGCTTTAGCGGCAATACTGCGGCCAGTCACTGTAGAACCGGTAAAACTAACCTTTCGCACATCTTCATGCGCTACAAGAGCAGCGCCAGCGGATACACCTGTACCGCAAACTACATTAAGTACGCCGGAAGGAAATAAATTACCAATCAGCTCAGTAGCTTTAAGTACCGCCAAAGATGCATTCTCCGAGGGTTTTACAACTACCGTATTTCCGGCAAGTAATGCAGGTGCAATTTTATGCACCATAAGCATCACCGGTACGTTCCACGGAATAATGGCACCAACCACCCCAACAGGCTCGTAAACAGTAAGTGTCATCATCTCGCGAGCCACAGGTATTGTTTGACCCTTTATTTCACCCCCAAGACCCGCGTAAAATTCAAAAACGTCAGCTACACTTAACGCCTCTAAGCGACTCTCAGTGCGAAGTGCCTTGCCAGTTTCAAGTGTAATAATACCGGCTAGTAACTCTGAATGCTTGCGCAGCTCTTCCCCACAGGCTCGAAAAATTTGCCCGCGCTCTCGAGGCGTGCTTTGTCGCCAACTACTAAATGATTTGACGGCAGCACTAACAGCGCGGTCAATATCTTCTGCATTACTAGCTGGTATGCAGCCTACCTCTTCATTTCTTGCAGGATCAATAACCGGAATAGTCTGTCCAGTTACAGAAGGTATAAATCGACCATCAATAAACTGTTTATTCCAAAGAGATTTTGCTACATTCTTAGCATGCAAGCGCCGTTCATCTGCGAGGTCTGTCATTAATATCCTCCAAGAATATCTAGTTCCGACAATATCTATTTTCCTTAAACCGTTTTCTTCGATCAGAATAAGTAAATTATACAAGAAAATTACGATGAGCTCAGGGCTGTCGGCAGATTGCCCTACTACACAACATTGAACCAAAAACAACAAGAATGGCTCCAAAAATTAGAGTAAAGGAGAGATTATGGTGCGAAAGGATGGCAGTAACTAAAGTGGAAAAAAGCGGGATAAACATCGAAACAATCGATATGGTTACGATGTTCCCATACCTCATCCCCATATCCCAGAAAAGATATGCAGTCGCTGCTAGAATAGCCCACATTACTAAAAGAGCAATATCATTGGGCACAAAGCTTGGTAAAGGTTCTAGGCCAATAGCAATAAATAACAGCGGGAGGGATGTTACCAACATATAAAGCGGTACCGGTGATATTCCCTCTGGGTTAAGTAACTTTCGCGAAAGGTTACTATAAAGAGCCCAAGCCACTGCATCTATCACAGCTAAGGTGTAGGCAAACATGTTTACCTGAATAAAAGATCCTGAGGTAATACCGGCGGAAGGATCACTCCATGAAGAAAATTTTACAGCTATTACACCGGCAATGACGCTGACTAAACCAAACGCAAGCCACCAAACATTTGCCTGAGCGTGGCGGAATAAAACTCCAAAAAGAAGTGTTAGTGACGGCCACAGATAGTTAAGAATTCCTACCACCAAAAGCTCTCCACTATTCTTAGCAAGCCCTACAGCGAGCCAGCACGCGGTGACATTTAAAAACCAGAAAGTTCCACAAATAAACAGAGCGCGAGTGTTATGTAGGCAGATTCCAAATAAAATCCCGCGTTTCCAAAAAAAAGTGTAAGGATGATACCAGAGATAGCAAGCTCAAACCCGGCACCATAAAAAACTCCAAATGCAACGGTAATTCGGTTCATTACCAGGATGGCTAAACTCCATATCAAACAAGCTAAAAACCCGCTTAATGTAGCCTTAATGGGAGTAAACTGAGAGAAGCACAGATTCCGTATCATAAACCGAATTTTATGGATGGAATAAATCACATAATCAGTAGATGTAGCTAAATAAGTTCTATCTTTATTAGTGTTATCGATATAGGAACGGATTAAATATTTTTTGGTACATTAACTTTTACAGTGTAAAATCTCACTGTATAAATTCTCACTGTATAAATTACTGCGCTAATTAACGTGTTAAAGAGGGCAGCCTTAAAGTATCAATTATGGCTCTAAGTAGCGCTATATTATCAGAGTGACCAGTCATACAAGCAGTGACCCTACCCCGTAAAGGACGGCCTAATAAGCTTAGATCACCTATAACATCTAATATTTTGTGCCGAACAAATTCATCAGGGAATCGAAGCGCTACATTAATCGGGCCATCCTCGCCAACTAGAACAAAATTATCAAATCGACCACCTTGAGCGAGACCCTGCCTCTGTAACCCACCAATGTCACGTACCAAACCAAAAGTACGCGCAGGAGCGATGTCAGCTAAATACTGTTCTGGAGAAGAGAGCGTAAAAGAATATTCTTGAATTCCCAACGGTGGCGGATAGACTAATTTATATGTAACCGAAAAATCCTCCGCTGGCTCAATCTCAATAAATTCACCTCGCTCACCAGATGTAGCAACACGAATTGTTTGTGGAATAGCTACTTCCCAAATATCACCATCTTGCTCTTCGACACCCGTCTCACTGATCAAAGAATAGAAATCAAGTGCTGACCCATCCATGGCCGGTACTTCATCGTTACACTTAATCAGCAGATTTGTTATTCCAAAAGCTCTAAGAGCAGAAAGTAAATGCTCAACAGTGCTCACATGTACGCCAGAACCCTTAAGAGTAGTGGCAAAGCCTGTAGATTCTACAAAAGAAACTAGTGCTGGTACGGCAGATCCCCCAGCCACTCCAGCAAAATGAATACCTGACCCTGAAGGAAGAGGCTCCAAGCTAAGTCCCGTCTTGCGGCCAGTATGTAGCCCTTGCCCGTAAACTAATGCATTTCCAGCCAAAGTGCGTTGCGATATTTTTCTTCCGGCTGCCACCTTATCCGAAAAAATGAACGATAAAGGATTTATCTTTACAGCTTGACGAAGTATGACCTTTGAGTCTTGTAATCTTCTGTTCCCATGCAAGGGCTCTCCTTGCAAGATTGCACTGTTATCATCGACTTCATTTACAGATGCACTTTTATCGTAATCACTTTTATCGTAATCATTGCCCGTCCCAGAGACACTAGGCGATGATGTTACTGACTCAGGTTGCTTAGATATAAGCCGCCTAACTGTTTCCACTGTGACTGTCAGATCCAGAGGTTTCTCCAAAAAGTGAGAGGCTCCCTGCTTTGTAGCCTCTACAGCAGTGGCTATTGTTGCATGACCGCTAATCATAACCACTGGCACTTTAGGGGCAGCAGCAATTATTTGCCCCAATGCCTCTAATCCATCAATACCCGGAAGCCAGATATCAAGAAATATCAGAGCAGGTCGCTCGTTCTCTAAAAACTTAAACGCTAATTCAGCATCATTCACTACTACGGTTTCCAGCCCTTCATCAGCAAGTATTTGCTGTAAAGCCCGACCAATGCTCGGCTCATCGTCAATCACTAATACTCGCCCTGAGGTCATGAAACTGGATTCCGATTTAATAAGTGGCCTCATATTTTTTTACAACCATATTCTGTAACTATACTAGCCAATAAAAAATTAACACATGATCGTCTGATCTCTATCTGGCCCCACGCTGACTATACTAACAGGAACCCCTGCAAGATCGGCAATCAAAGATAAATATCGCCGCGCTGCATCAGGAAGATCACTTAACCTTCTGGCTCCTGAGATATCCTCATTCCAACCTTCAGTTTGAATGTACTCCACTCCTACCCTACTGAGCTCATCTGCAAGCATGGGGATATTATCTGTAAACTTTTGTTCACCCAAGGTATAAGAACACGCAATCTTCAGCTCAGATAATCCGGATAGCACATCAAGTTTAGTAATAATCAGTTGTGAAATACCACTAATTTTAATCGCATACCTAAGAAGAACCATATCAAGCCATCCACATCGCCGAGCTCGACCGGTAGTGGTACCAAACTCACTACCTTGCTGTCTAAGAAACTCACCCGTCTCTTCTTGCAATTCAGTAGGAAATGGCCCCTCACCAACGCGAGTTGAATAAGCCTTGGTTACTCCAAAAATTGTTCCAATAAACTCAGGTGTTACTCCACAGCCTGAGGCGATTGACGCTGGTAGGGTAGAAGATGAAGTAACAAAGGGAACCGTGCCAAAAATTGGATCTAGCAATACTCCTTGAGCTCCTTCAAAAACCACTTTTTCTCCGCGACCTTTAGCCTCAAGCAATACCTCACTTCCGTCACCGCAAAAAGGTAAAACCTCTGCTACCGCTTGCTCTATTGATTCCCAAATAGTAGCAAATGATACACCATCTCTGTCTCCAAGAACTTTAGTCATATATAAATTTTTTTGCTCAACTACAGAGACGAGTCTACTGCGCAAAGTATCAAGCGCGCGGAGCTCAGCTACCCGCACCCCACATCTAGCGGCTCGATCCTCATAACATGGCCCTATACCTCGACCAGTAGTACCAATCTTTACTCCACCAGAAGACCCACCACTACCGCTTTCGCGCAAGTTATCTATTCGACGATGATAAGGAAGCACAAGCTCTGTACGTCCATCAACAATAAGACGCTCTGGGCTAACATTTATTCCAGCTTGCCGCAATCTTGTTACTTCATCGGCAAAACCTTGTGGTTCTAAAACTACACCCGCGCCAATTAAGCACCTCGTGCTGCGGCGCAAAATACCAGACGGTATAAGATGTAATTTAGTGGTAATACCGCCTACCACTAAAGTATGACCAGCATTATTACCCCCATGAAAGCGCACCACCAAATGAGAATCTTCAGTCAAAAGGTCGACTATTTTGCCCTTACCCTCATCTCCCCATTGCGCTCCAACAATTGTGAGTGCCTTATCGTCTCTGATTACAGTCATAAAAAGTTGTCTTCTTCTCGTTGATAAAATAACCTGCTCCACTCTGGGTCTCCTTGAAAATTTACCGAACAACCAAGAAGTCCAATCGGAGCCTGCTGAGGATTAGAGTATATAACAATTTGCTGATATTTGTCGTCGTTGGTTAGATTTTTTCTACTACAAGCAGAAAAATCATGAAGTAACTTGGAAACTCTCTCTGGGAAAATGCCAGTTTGCAGCATTTTGCACTCAGTTTCATTGCAAGTAAGAGGAATAAAACTAGATGGCTCAAAAATTCGCCACCAAGGTAGGATAGTTAAACCACTTTCTGCGTCGACAGTTACATCAGGTTTAGTAGTAAAAGATACATTAATTTTATTTGAATTTTTTACATTGAATGGGAAAATTGATTCCCGCCGTAAACTTAGTAAACAACCCTCTGTTCCTAGTATCTTGGCAATATCTCTAGCTAAGGATCTAATATAGGTACCCTTACTACACCTGATCGAAAAAGATACAGATTGAACTCGGTCTCCATCAAGTGTAGCTACTCCTAGTGAAAAAGAAAAAACTGTGACCTCTCGAGCCTTAAGTACCGGCTCATTACGACAATTCTCGGCCTGATCCATATTGGTAGCCCTTAAATGTCGAGAAATAACGTAAGCTCTTACTCCAGAAACTTTAACAGCACTTACATTTGGGGGAACTTGAGAAATTTTACCTGTAAAAGAAGGGATTATATCCAGCAGGTCTTTTAATTTAGGCAGTACATGCGAACGCTTAATAATTCTACCTGTAACGTCATCAGTATCGGTGGCTAGTCCAAATAAAAACTCACCAGAATACTCCTTAACACCAGATTGCACAAAGGAAACCAGTCTAGTTGCCCGACCAGTTAATAGAACTAAAAGGCCTGTAGCTGCAGGATCAAGAGTACCTGCATGCCCAATTTTATCAAACTTATGAGTTCTCTTTACAAGCCCTACGACTCGTGCTGACGAATATCCATAAGGTTTGTCGACAAGAATTACTCCGCTTTGCATAAGCTAGTTACTTATACAATCGATTACTCAAAAAAGCTTTTCAAGAGCGGGTATAAGGCGAGCCATTAACTCATCTATGTTCTTACGCCACCGAAAAGCTGCGGCGGTAACATGCCCACCTCCTCCAAAGGATTCAGCAAACAAAGATAAGTTTGGTTCACTACCCTTACCTCGCAAAGAGATGCGCCAAATCTCGCCGTCCCATTTGATTAAGACTCCAACCCTAACTCCTTCAATATCTCTTATCCGTTCAACTAAACCATCAGTATCACTGTACGAAGCCCCTGCATCTCGGTACATTTGCTCCATTACTATTGCATAGGCAATTTTACTACCTAAAATGAACACAAGGTTCTGTAGAGCCTTGGCATGTAACCTAATACTGCCGATAGATTGCTCTCCAAAAAGATGCTCAGATATTGCGGATAAATCAGCCCCAAGATCAACAAGTTTAGCAGCCACTAGCAAAGTATCACTAGAGGTACTAGGGTAGCGAAAGCTACCAGTATCAGCTATTAATCCTGCTAAAAGACTTCTAGCTGATTCACTAGAAATTTTCCAACCAGCCTCACTTAAAAGCTTAAATACTACCTCAGCTGTTGAACTAGCCTTAGCCTCTACTAAATTTAGTCCTCCAAAATGAGTATTTGAGATATGGTGGTCAATATTGACCCAAGGAACTCCTTCTGGAAGTTGTTTAAGCAGTTGTTCCCCTACTCTATCCGCCCCTCCACAATCACAAAAAACTACAACATCAGGTCTCCATTCCGGTAATGTTCGCTGAAAAATGGAGAGCTTTGGAAAAAAATTAAATCCTTTACTAATCTCGTCACTAGTTACTATCGCTACTTCTTCCTTTCTTCTCTCTTTGAGTGCTAAAGCCAATCCTAGGCTACTTCCAATAGCGTCAGCATCGGGATGAATATGGGTTGTAATAAGAAATCTACGATGTTTCTCGAAAATATCTATGATATCGCTCTGATCTTTGCGTAAAACCACAATAACTATCCCCTTTTCGGCTAAAGTTTTTCAGAGGTGAGTGACAGCGACGATAAATTGCTATCCTCTGATGCCTCCTCTTCTTTTGCCGACTGCTCAGAACAAGTGTTGCCATCAGCGGCACTCACCTGATGCATTAATCTGTCTATTTGATTTTGTACATCAGAGGTCTCATCGTAGTAAAAACGCAAAGCTGGAGCAGTGCGTAGTTTTAACTCCTTTGCTACAACTGAGCGGAGTAAACCCGAAGCAGCCTCCAGACCGTCTGCTACATCCTCTCTACGCTGGCTGTCACCTATGACAGTCCAATAAACCTTAGCAAGCATTAAATCAGTAGTAGTAACTACTGATGTAACTGTAACTAAATCTAGCCTAGGGTCGCTTAATCTCAGTAAAGTCGTTGCCAAAATAGCTTGGATCCGCTCTGACACACGGAACAACCGTCGCTGTTTCGCCATAAGGGTCAATCCTATAATGTGGCGGCTACTTCACGAACTTCAAAAACTTCAAGAATATCTCCGACTTTAATATCATTGAAATTTTCAACCCCGATACCACATTCATAGCCACTCTGAACTTCTTTAACGTCGTCCTTAAAGCGTCGTAGACTTGACATTCTACCTGTATAAATGAGTCGACCATCACGCACTACACGAACATGCGCACCACGACGAACGTTACCATCACTAATATAACAACCAGCAATTGTACCAATTTTAGGAACAACAAAAGAATTTCTAACCTCAGCACGCCCAAGCGATACCTCTTCTTTAATTGGATCTAGGAGACCCACCATGGCCTTCTTAATATCATCTAAAAGCTCATATATAACCCTGTAAAATCTTACCTGAATACCGAGTCTTTCAGCTTCAGCTAAGGCTCGCACTTCACCGCGCACACCGAATCCTACAACAATAGCTTTTGAGGCAACGGCAAGTTGCACATCATTTTCTGTTACACCGCCTACTCCACCATGAAGCACCCTAACTCTTACTTTATCGGTACTTAGTGCCAGTAAGGCCGCACTAACGGCTTCAAGAGAGCCATGTACATCAGTCTTAGCAATTACATTTAACTCTTCTGGCTCCTCGCTGGAAGCGCGTCGAGAAAACTCTTCTAAACTGATTGGACCACTAGCTCGAGCCCGATCAATGACGGCTGCTTTTTCAAGCCTATGGCTTGCTATTTCGCGAGCCTGCCCTTCTTCAAGCACGATAAAAAAATCATCTCCAGCTTGGGGTGGAGCATTGAACCCAGAAATTTCTACGGGCATTGAGGGGCCTGCCTCGTCAATACGTTCCCCTCTTTCATTCTCCATTGATCGCACACGGCCGTAATCAGTTCCTGCTACAAAAATATCACCAATTCTTAGAGTTCCACTCTGGACTAATACAGTTGCAACAGAACCCCGACCACGCTCTTGGCTGGCTTCAACAACTACCCCTCTAGCTCGTCTCTCTGGATTGGCCTTAAGCTCCCGAATGTCAGCAAGCAATAAAATTCCGTCAATAAGCTCAGCTACGCCATCCCCCTTAAGCGCGGATACTGGAAAGAACATGGTATCACCACCCCAGTCTTCCGGCTGTAATCCATACTCTGCCAGCTGCTGCTTTACCCGATCTGGATTAGCATCGCGCTTATCCATTTTATTGACTGCTACAACGATAGGTACCTCAGCCGCTTTAGCGTGATTAATTGCTTCGATAGTTTGAGGCATAACGCCATCATCAGCAGCGACCACCAAAATTACGATATCCGTTACCTTAGCTCCGCGAGCCCTCATAGAGGTAAATGCCGCATGACCAGGTGTATCGATGAAGGTAACAGCCTTTCCTTCAGCAGTTTTAACTTGATAAGCTCCAATGTGCTGAGTAATGCCCCCGTGTTCTCGCTCTGCCACGCTACTCTTCCGAATATAATCGAGTAAAGATGTTTTTCCGTGGTCAACGTGACCCATGACAGTAACAACTGGAGGACGAGGCAATAACTTTGTTACGTCATCCTCAACTAGCTCCTCTTTAAAGATGTCCTCATCAAAAGCGGTGTTTTCAACTTGATAACCAAATTCATCAGCTATTATCGTTGCGGTGTCCCTATCAATAGACTGGTTAATTGTGGCAAGTACACCAAGGGACATTAACTTTTGCATGACCTCACCAGCTTTTAAACTGAGCTGACGAGCCAGTTCACCTACAGTTATTGCATCGGCAAGCTTAATTACTCTTTTTGATGCCTTTGGACCTTTAACCTCAGCAACTGAAGCTCCTTTGATTAAATCCTTACCTCCTTTACTGCTCTTTAATGATCTAGTTGACCTACGACTCCCCTCTCTTCCATCGTAATCAATCAAATCAATGCGGGATATCTCTCTTTTGCGCGATTTACCTCGACCTTTCCTAGCAGTTTCGTCGTCTTCATCATCTAAAATTGTAGGCACTCCGATCCGACTGATTGTGCTGGCGTTAGATAAAACAGAACTAGAAACAGCACTAGTGGCTACTACACCTGGTGTTGAAGAAGTGCGTTTTGCCTCTACTTTTGCCGCCTTGCGATGAATTGGTAACTCAATTCGGCCAAGAATCCGTGGGCCTGAAGCTTTAGGAGTTACGCGAGTTCCGATAGTACTTTCTTCCATGTCTAAATTTACACTACTTTTACCTCTAGCTACATGCGCTTCCTCTTCCTGCTCTTCTTCTATTTCACTTGCTATTTCTTCCGGCTCAACCGTAACCACCAACAACTGTTCGTCCGCAGCAGGCTCCTCATCAAGGTCATCCGTCGGATCTAGCTCTTCAAATTGACGAACATTAGCTTCATCGACTTGTAACCCAAGTAGTGCGTGATTATCGACTGTAGCACTACCAACCACCTCCAAATTATCCGAGGTAGCATCAGCTTCTTCTTCTTCCGGTGTTAACTCATCTTCAGTGAATAAAAAACTAGTTTCCCTCCGCTTACCATCTAATATCTGAAATTCATCATGTTGGGCTTCTGGCGCACTAGAGCCACTCATTGTATCAGACTCTTCAACTTTCCCTCTAACTCGAGCGACAAGTTGCTCAACGTCGCTATTTTGAACTGCTCCCACTTCAGATAAACTTTTGTCACTTACGTTACCAGCAAACGATTTTGCTAATGCCAACTCATGACGCTCCCCTTCATTAGAGACCACGACATACCCTGCCCCGATTTTTCCGGAAGTTTTCCCAGAATTTACCTCTAAATTACCCTGTTGATTTGGAGTATTCTTTACAGACCCTACACTCTTAAGATCAGAGTCTTCAGATTCTTTAGATAACGACTCTTTAGGTGAACTGTCACTAATTCCTTTTAATGAACCTGATGCTACTGAGAATTGCCCTCCGCTACTAGTAGCCGTGCGTACAGAAACGGTACTGGATTTACTAGAATTGTTATTATTAATGCTACCATCAGTACCGGTACCTTGCCGACGACGGATAATAACGCCACCCGCTCTTTGCTCAACAAACGTATCCTCACCTCTAGTGACTCTGCGCACTACTGTCCCTTTTTGATCAGGAACACTGACAGCCGCAGACTTTGTAGTACCGTTCGATAACGCACCTGTAGCCTGGCGAAGTAGAGCCCGACGCAATGTCTCGACCTGCTTATCATCGAGAGAGTGGGAGTGAGATGTTTTATCTCGATACCCTAACTCTTGAGCCTTAACAATAACCACTTTATTGTCGACCCCTAGCTCTTTTGCAAGCTCATAAATTCTCATTCGCGACATCATTAAATTATCCTACACCGTTACAATTTTTAGTTACGGTTTTCTAATTTGTTACACTAGTACATTCCAGGGCTTTAAACGGTATGTTGCATCAACTAACATCAGATTAATGAACATTAACTGAAAACAACAAAGAAATCATTACCCACTTAATTCATACACTATCTTGCTCTAAGAAGCATCCAGGGATCTCAGCTCTTCTACCAGCTTAGCAACAGCTCCGGATAGCAAACTTTCGGATGGCAGAAAACTCCCAGATTCCTTTTCTACAACTCTAAGCTTCCTCAATCTACGACTAGAATGGCTACGACTACCTATAACTCTACCTAAAACACGAGTGAGCGCCCTAGAGCCTCGCTTACTACATTCCAACAATCCAATACATGACTCCGTTGGATGAATGTACGCCCCACGACACTGCTCTGTCATACCACGATCAACAGTAAATATTTTTTTCGCCAGATCCTTATCAGATAAAATTTCAGGTTCTCCTATAGCATTGCTACTATCTTCACTACTATGTAGACCGCGCCTATAACCAAATACTACTCTAACCAAATTTTTCTTGGGTTCTCGCCTTTGACAGGATATACACATCCTCACAGGCTCGTCACTCTTAATCAACTTAGCAGCTTTACTCGAACTTTTTGATATACAGCTCTTTTTATATTTAACTATCACTTTAAAATGCGCTTTTATATAAAATGAATTGATTTAAATTAACAGTAAGTCCCAGCTTTATTTAATTTACGGCCTCATTTAATTCACAGCCTTATTAGGCTCAAATATTTTACTTTTCTCCTCTCCATACCAAATCCTTCTACCTTAACGGGCTTCGGCGCAAAAACTCCTCAGCCGCCACTCTCACAGCCTCAATCTCTTCAGCAGTAAACCCAGAAAGTTGACTTAACTCTTCATCTCGCTCTACCAAACCTTGTATGCCGGTAAACCCATTTTCAAGCAACCTTTGCACCAAAGATTTCTCAATACCAAGTCCAGTTAAATCTGTTGTTTCAAGTGGATCAACTTCTTCCCCAAGAAGGCCATTTTCACGGAGCTCTTCAACGTGCGCCTTTGCACTCTGAATAATCTGCTGAGCACGCTCGTCGGTCATTCCATGCAAACTAGCTATTTCGTCACAGCTCACTTCACTCACCTCTAACGCACTACGAAATCCTTCCTGAAATAGTAATTCCGCTTCCGTAAAAGTTATTCCAGGAATGCTGTCAAGAGATGCTCTCGCTCTTTTTGACTCTTTTTCAGCTACCGACGCACTAATTACATCAATTTTCCAGCCCGTTAACTTACTTGCAAGCTTAACATTTTGTCCCTTACGACCAATAGCTAGTGGAAGCTGATCATCTGCAACGATTACCTCCATAGCGTGAGCCGAATCATCAAGCACGACTCTGTTAACTACCGCGGGAGCAAGAGATCTCGCCACATAAGATGGCTCATCCGGAGTCCAAGTAACTATATCAATTCGCTCTCCACGAAGCTCCTGACGAACAGCTTGAACTCGTGTACCCTTTACTCCAACACAGGCTCCTACCGGATCAACTCCGGAATCGTTAGAGTGCACCGCTATTTTAGCTCTATCCCCAGGTTCACGAGCAACAGATTTAATCTCAATTACCCCTTCTGCCATCTCTGGCACTTCAAGCTCAAAGAGCTTTTTCAAAAATTCAGGATGACTCCGCGTGAGAACTATTTGTGGACCACGTGCAGTTCGATCTATGTCTAAGATCATACTACGTACTCGGTCACCCTGCCTGTATCGTTCACGCAAAATCTGCTCACGGCGAGGCAATATAGCCTCAGTACGACCGAGGTTAACTATCACGTTCCCACGGTCGTACCTTTGAACGATTCCGTTAATGAGTTGCCCTCGAGAATTCTTGAATTCTTCATAAATTACCCCCCGCTCTGCATCTCGCACCTTTTGGGAGATAACTTGCTTAGCGGTTTGTGCGGCGATTCTGCCAAGAACAGTTGTATCAAGTTGTTGGCCAAATTCGTCGCCTATCATAGAATCAGGATCATAAACTCTCCTTGCTTCCTCGAGAGATATTTGAGTTCCCGAATCAATAACTGTACTAACTACCGTCCTAAATTGCCGAACCTCAATATCTCCCGTACTAAAATTAATCTCTACTTCAAGATTAAGACTGTGGCCGAAGTGTTTTTTAGCCGCAGACAGCATGGCAGATTCAACAGCCTCAACGAGAACCGCTCTATCTATTCCTTTATCTTTACCTATTTGGGTAATAATCGCATTTAAATCGAACGACATTACTCTTCTTTACCTCTCACTCTTTTGCGACTAATTTTTTTTACATCAGAAAACAAAATCCACTCGACACTCCAACACCGAAGATAATTTTATAGATTTCTTTAAACCCTTCGGAAGAATAGTGACAATAATTTCATCTACCAATCCGTCCTCATTACTCCTTACCTCATCTAAAAGAGCTCGGCTCTTATATTTTTTAAACTTACCATTTTGCTCTTCATGGTAAGTTATATCGATACGCTGACTTACGGCCATAGTAAAGTGCTCAGGTCGTCGAAGTCTTCTGTTAATTCCAGGCGTAGAAACCTCCAGTGTTACCTCACCTGGCATTAATGAATCCACCTCTGGATGGTCAAGTATAAGCCGACTAAGCGCTGCACAGTGTTCATGAGTAACTCGTTGTTCATGAGTAACTCGTTGTTCAGGAGTAACTCGTTGTTCAGGAGTAATTAGCTCAACACCACTTTTGCCCTCTATAAAAATTCGTAACACTCCGTCAGCTTCGCAAGGGGGTTCAATATCATAGATAATGCAACCCACACGGTCAGCCGCTATCGCGACTTCTTGCCAAACATAATCGGAGAGAGAAAAATCCTGAACCACAATACTAACTAAAACTTTTAAATAACAGCAAACAAAACTATCTAATTTATCTAAAAACTACAGTACTATACCCTTTACACAACCCAGATTCTAGAAATACAGACTCTAGAAATCTAAACCTTAGGAGAACTGCAATTTATCCAACCAGTAAACATCAAACATAGCTCCAAATTTAGCTGGTTTACCAATCAGCTAAATGCCATCTTTCCAATGCCTTAACATTTTAATTAGCAGACCAAGTGCCTAGCTACTCCCTAGTAGCTAGGAAACTCTAAATTTAGCTCCCTGAAAATGTTACTGAAATATGAGTAGTGAGTTACCACTTTAAAACGAAATACTTAATAATAACATCTTACTAGAGAGGCAAAATGGTGCGTTAGAGACATGAATAAACGAAAACCGTTTACAAAGAATAACTTAGTACTTTTTTATTGTAAACGGCATATACTTAGCTTTCATACCTTAAAATGACGACAGCCTACAAAGCAACCTTAAGAGAAGTAATTGCTTGCAAATCCTCTTTCTCCCTCCCCTTAGCTGGTACGTTGTCATAAGTTTGACGAATCGTAAACACAAGAGCGAGGTTAGTAGCCAGTGCCGACTCTATTCCTACTTCACCAATCACAAGATAGTTGTCTGAATTTTCTACATCCATCAACACGCTTGCTGATTGATAAACCTTAGAAGTACAGGAAATAATCCATTCAAATTTATCGCCGATACGAGGTGCAAGATAGTCGTGAGTTATGCCTCCTTCCCTCTCAAAAACATAAGATGGACCTCCTTCAAGCCTAAAACTAACTGTCGGATTTTTCCAAAAATAGTATCCAAATCCTGGATCTAAGGTGAGACGATAATCAACATCAGCTATTTCATCATAAAGAAAGAAGGTTCCAAAACCAGCAAACCAACGCTCGTTGACCAACCGGTCATAGCGCAACTGAGAACGAAAATCATTTCGATTAGTCTGACCAAACTGGTCAGTCTTGGCATTAGAATCTTCACCGTAGTTATAAGCCGCCATTAAATCGTAAATATTGCGATTACTCTCCCGGGTTGCCTTTCCACCTAGATTAAGCACTGTTGTTTCACTGTTTCCCTTAGTAATATTTAAACCAGCACTTATACTTTTGTTCCACTGATCTAAAACCTTTTTCGGAGCACAAGGGTCAAGGACAGGGTCGCATGCGGCATGAACTTCTTGAAAACCTAAATGAAGACAAAACACTAATAATAAAATGAATCGAACTAAACAGGATGTTTTTAACATTGAGAGGCCTCATCATGTAAATCAACAATTTTTAATTGCGAGTGAGGCTACTACAAATAAAAAAATGGGTCATCTTTTATGTGGACTTTCCCGCTTTTTATTCCCCCTCTTGTAAAGAATTAAGTGAAAAAAAAGATTATGTGCACTAGTAAAAATTCACGAATCTTAAGCTTCAGAGAGTTCACGCTCCAATAACCTAAAATACTGATCGGCACGACCATAAGCAGATGCATATCCTGTATGTGAAGCAAATCGCAATAATCGAATTTCACTTCTTGCAGGAAGACTCCGATCAGGATGATATCTCTCCCAGTCACCTCTTTCATAAGCCACAACCAGCTCTCTCGCACTGGCTATAATTCTTCTTGCTTCCGAACGTAATTTTTCTTCGGGAGTAAGCTCTCGACCCTCAACAAATACATTAATAATTGGCAAAATACCCCGTTGAGCTAGATAACGATTCACTACAATTTGCGGCGAAAAACCAAAATCATTGTGTAACCTGTAATCAATTTTACTTTGGATAAATTTTACCTCGTTAGCCATGGAGATAAACTGATACCCTAAATGAACCAAGGCAAGTAAATCGCCGACTGAAGCCAATATTGCTGCAGTATGAACCAATGTCACCGACTCAACCGTCATAGCCTCAGCTATAAACCGAGCAACCTTGCCAATCATAGTGCCTCTTAAAAGAAGAGCATCGTACCACCACCGCTCTTCACCCTTGAGAGGAAAACCAGTTAACTGGCGATCCATGACAGACAAAAATGACTGAAGTCCATTCTCTCCTAGACGGATTACTGATTGCTCAAGCGACGATAACGGTGCTAATCCAGACCCAGAAAGACGATTAGCCGCACAAAGAAGCTCTAAAGTAAGTACAGGATCATCCAATAAGACTTCGCGTAACTGATTCGGACGTAAATTCTTATTAGACGCTAGAAGGTGCACTCGTCCTAAAGAATTGGCCGAAGGAGCAAGTGCCCTCTGATAAATCTTAGATAGTGGCTCTTGCTTTTTATTAGGAGAATTAACAGTTAACCGACGCCTCATTTTAATAGAGCATCTCAATAAAAAAAAATAAAATCAGCCCTTAGTCACTTACCACTACCACTGCATATGAAATAACCCTGATACATCAATACGGGCAAATGTATGAGCTCCAAAAAAATCACGCTGAGCCTGGGTTAAATTTTGCGGAAGGCGAGCTGTTCGATAAGAATCAAAATAAGCAAGCGAGGCTGCCAAAGCCGGAACTGGAATCCCCACCGATGCTCCGTAAGCTACAACTTTTCGTAAAGAACCAACAGTTCGCAAAACTTCCGTCCTCATACTAGGCGCAAGAAGAAGGTTAGGTATCTCAAGCGTTTGATTAAAAGCGTTCGAAATTTCATCTAAAAAACGCGCTCGTATTATACATCCTCCCCGCCAAATTTTGGCGATGGTGCCGAGATTTAGCCCCCATCTCCGAGCGTCTGAAGCTACCCGTAAAAGATAGAGGCCTTGAGCATACGAAAGTATTTTTGCCGCATACAAAGCATCGTGAACTTCATTGGTGGTAATGTGAAAAGCACCTTCGCTGCCACAATCATTCAATGAATCGCAATTTAAAACTTCACTAGCTAATACTCTCTCTTTTTTTAATGAACTAAGAACTCTTGCATCTACTGCTGAAGCTATGGTTGGAATGCTTACTCCTAGTTCAAGGGCTGATATTACTGTCCACTTTCCTGTACCTTTTTGCTCGGCTGCATCCAAAATTTTATCAATTAAGTATCCATCGCTACGATCATCACGACAACTAAAAATCTTCGCAGTAATCTCAATTAAAAAACTTTCAAGTACTCCTTCATTCCATCGACTAAAAATTTCGCTAAGTTGCAAAGGTGTCTGATGAAGACCCCGATGTAAAATATCGTATACTTCAGCAATTAGCTGCATATCTCCGTATTCGATACCATTATGCACCATCTTCACAAAATGCCCTGCACCATCTGGTCCCATATATGCAGTACATGGCTCGCCGTGGACTGAGGCAGCTATCCTGGATAATAAGGGAGACGCTTCTTCCCAAGCTTTTTGCTCGCCACCAGGCATAATACTGGCACCATTGAGTGCTCCTTCTTCTCCTCCAGATATTCCAACGCCTAAAAAAAAGATTCCCCTTGAACGACACTCCAACTCTCTACGAATAGTATCTTCGTAGTGAGCGTTACCGCCGTCTATCAGTATGTCTCCTTTATCCAAAAGTGGCATAATTTGACCAAGAAGCTGATCCACCGGAGCTCCTGCCTTGACCATCATGATAATTTTTCGAGGTCTCTCGATAGCTTGAACAAAACTTTCCAAAGAGTCGGTATAAATAAAATTACTTTGGGGATGCTGCTTTACAAAATTAGAAGTACGCTCAGTCGTGCGATTGTACACAGCACAAGAAAAGCCGTTTCTTTCGATGTTCCGAGCTAAATTTTCACCCATAACGGCAAGACCAATTAAGCCTACAGCCGCTCTAGAACAATTTTTCTTTGCTTCAAACGAAGCATCCTTGTTTACATCACCAGCGCCTTTAGTGCGGCTGCTTTTTGACGATGATGTATGCAACTCAATTACTTCGCCCATTTTTAGTGCTCCTTAAAATTTGCAAGATTTGGGAAAGATACGCGAAAGGTCGCTTTCTGAAAAGAAGTGACAAAAAAATCCTCTTCCTAAACATGGCCTAGAAAAACAAAACAGAATATAAATCTAACTATGTCTTCCTCACATTCATCTATCTTTCCAAACGCTACTACTGCCACCTTACCAAATCTGCCACTGTTAAACCTCGAGGTTACGGCAGTGCCAAAAAAGCCTCTAGCTTTACCAGCTTTTAAGGGCTCTTGGCTACGAGGTATTTTAGGAGTAGAGCTAAAGCGCTCAGTTTGCCTTTTTCCTGACCATATTTTATGCAATCAGTGTGAAGTAGTATCAAGTTGTGGCTTTCCTCTGCTCTATGGTGAGGGTGTTTCTGGTACTAATGGAGCTCCCCCACTTTATATAATCCGATTGAGCAAAACTGAGAGCAATTTTTCCACCGATAGAAATTGTTCTATCGAAACTCCCCTCAAATTTGGAATATCCCTTATAGGGCCAGCCACATCTTGGGCTCTTCAGATAGTCATCGCTTTAAAAAAGGCTCTTTTTGCTCGTCATATTAATTTGCAGTCAGTGATATCAGAAGACACTCTAATCTTTAGTTCAGATGGAGGCGGAGAGTGGAAATGGACACCTCCTACAATTCAATTTTTACCATTCCCTGAACTCATTCCCAATGCCTCTCATAAAACGATTAATACAGATAAAATTTCATCTGATGAAGGGCCACTGCAATATACCATTAATTTTATCTCTCCATTTCGAGTAAAAGCTAACGGCTCTTTAGTTAATGGTTCGAATCTTTCACTACCAATTTTGGTTTCAGCCATGGAGCGACGTCTGAGCACAACATGGAAGGTAGCAACTAACGTCACACCAGCTCGCGAACTTTTTAATGACATTAAGTTGGCTGCACAATCTGCAGTTCCAACTCTAAAATCACTCACCTGGCATGAAGAAAGACGTTTTAGTCATCGTCAAAAAACTGGTATGAATCTGGGAGGTATCTATGGCACGGTTAGTTATCTACTACCCTCACAAATTTTTAGTCAAGCATTTGACAACCTGTTTACAGTAGCCTCAAAACTGCATATCGGAAAACAAGTTTCCTTCGGTTTAGGTTCCTTTAGTTTTTCAAAAATAACTCATCTGATTGCCTGATTGAAGCATAGTATTGCTTTAGAAAAAGATACTGAATAAAAAAGCTCCAAAAGAATTTTGGTAGCCAAGCTTTAATTTTTCATAACACTGATCTACGCCTCTACTATTTTAGTTCAAATTTATAATATTATAATAGAACTTTCGCTCCGCACCTCTTAGCTCAAATCTAGAGAATCAGCGACTAGAGAATCAGTTAATGGAGGACGCAGGAGCAACTTTCTTGCGGCTATTGCTGTTTCTGCCAAGGAAACATGAGTTCTGTGAAGGCGTCCAATCTGATTAAGATGGTCTGCTGTTTGAGATATAAGCCTTGATATATCTCCAGGAGCCGCTCCCGCTAACGTTATAAGGGATACAAACTCATCCCAACTAGTAGAGTACATCCACTCCACCGCTGCTGTGGCAGCATCTGGAACAACTTTAAGCTCAACTGTAAGTGGACTATCATAGGCCGCTCTTACCTTGGCAACTATCTCCTCTAACTTACGTACTTCAGAAGAGCCTAAAGGACTTCGCTTAATGGAAAAATATTGCCTATGCGGATCAGCTGAAAGGGATGCAACTATTGCCACCAATTTTTCAGAAGTGACTCCATCGACTAAACCAGCTTCAATTATCTCAGCAAGCTCAAGAACCAGACTAGTGCACAATTCAGCAGCCCAGAGTCCTTTAATTGTAAGATTACCATTCTCAATAAATTTTAGAGATTCAAGACCAACTAATGATTGCCTAAGCTGAGACAACTGTCGCCCCTCAAGTTGGTCAGCCTCTCTCTCAAGTCTCCTAGCTCTTTTCTCAATACGCTTTTTCTGGGTCTCTTTCAGAGACTCCCCACCATCTCCACTTTGCGAATAAATACTCATTACTTCCTCACGCAAACCCTTGGCGGTTTTACGATCCAGAAAGGCTGCCAAACTACGGGCAACAGTGTAACTTAGATCATCTACATTTCGAAATTTTAAAAGATTTAACACCGTTGAAGGCGCAGCAAAATAAGCAGAGCTTAAGGGCTCGGGAGGGCGATTTGCCACCTCATGAATAACTCTAGCATCACAAAACAAACTCGGAGCCACAAGACATAATCCCACCGCATCTTTACCTCTGCGACCGGCTCTACCTGCCATTTGCTGGAGCTCAGATGGAAGTAATACTCTAAATCCCTCGGAACCTCTCTTACTGTGAGAAGTAATCACAACACTTCGAGCTGGAAAATCTACGCCAGCTGCTACAGTTCCTGTAGCTATCAATAAACGGAGCAATCCTTGAGCCATGAGCTCTTCAAGCAACAAGCGCCACTGCAAAAGCTGCCCTGCATGATGAGCTCCTGCACCTGTTTGAACTAAAGCCGCATACTGTGGATGAGCTCTAATAACCTCAGCCATGAATTGATACTTAACAAGTACAGCATCTACTGCACGTTCAATCTTATCTTGATGTACCTGAGAAAGCTTTGTGGTCCGACCTGAAGCAAGAAATTCTATATCTAAGTCACATTGCTTGCGGGCTGATCTAAAAAGAATAGCAGGAATAAGTGAATCTCGTTCTAATTGAGCAAGGATTAGACGCACTGGATATTCGCGGAGAATTGTCATGGTGCTTTTGTACCTTATGATGAGCGGGTTCGATTTGGACGGTTTGAATCTCTGCGAGAACGTGCTTGACCTTCTTTCTTACTGGAACTAAATCGACCATTATTTTGATTAGTATTTTTGATATTTTTTTTCTTAGCTATCAAGCTCCTACCCAGTGGCGGCCTTAGACGCATTCCGGTTTGATCTAGAGTAGCTCCTTGATAAAACTCTGCTACTTCAGAAAATATGGCGCCACCTGCATCACGTAAAGGTAAAACTCCGTAGTCTGGATGCAAAAAACCGTAGCGTAATTCCACCGGTCGCACGGCTTTTGTTACAACTACACACTCCTTACCACGCACTTCACTTATCCATTCAGCAATTTCAATGTAGTTTGAAATTGACGCAGAAAGCATTAATAACGTTGAACTAAGTGGAGTAAGTATGATGCTCTCTTCCCATACTGGCCCCCGTTGCGCATCAGAAATATAATGCACTTCATCGAGAACAACTAAACTATACCGCTCACCCACTCTATAAAGTTCATTACGATATATTTCGGTAGTCGCTACTACAACAGCCGCATCTCCTTCAATCTTTCTGTCACCTGTTAACAATCCTACCGGATACTCTGGCTCAAATTTAGCCTTTAATTCATTAAATTTAGTATTTGAAAGAGCCTTTAAAGGTGTGGTATAGACTGCTGAACTCTTTTGAGCCAAAGTGGTTTTGATTGCCTCAAGCGCAATAAATGTTTTACCAGAGCCCGTAGGCGCTACTACCAAGACGTCTTTTTTCTCTCCAACGGCAGCTATTGCCTCTCTCTGAAAATCATCTACAACAAAAAGCTCGCCTTCAGGAGTACCTATTCCACTTAAAAAATTTGCTCTAGCATTTTCGATACGACGCAGTTTATTCCCCACAAAATATCCACTTAACCTGTTTTTATCTCACCTCAGATGTGTTTAGTAAATCAAACCGACACTGAACAAATGTGCTCAATTCCTTAAAATGATCACTATCATTTTCAAACGACACCCTTACAGAATTATTTTTACCTCTCGCTCGCATCTCAGCAAGTGTACCCGACCAACTTATCCTTCCATTAAAAAGGGCAAGAACTGTTCCCACAGTAGGCAAAAGTCGTCTCAAATCATGACTAACTAAAATCACGGTGCTATTATACTCTTTCTGCAGCTCAACTATTAGGCTCATAATTACACTACTAGCTACAGGATCTAGTCCGCTAGTTGGATCATCAAGCAAAAGAAGTGATGGATGGTTCACTAAAGCCCGAGCTAACGATACGCGTCGCCTCATTCCTCCGCTTAGCTCTCCCGGCATTTTCGCCCACGCCCAGTCTAAACCAACTCTAGCGAGAATAGCTATGCTACGTTCTCGAGCTTCATCTTGCTCATTCGCGGCAAGACGGTCAATTGGAACTCTTCCACTCACTAAAGGAAAAGCTACATTGTCTAAAACTGAGAAAGAATCAAACAAAGCTCCCTCTTGAAACATCAAACTTACTGATATTGACCCATCTTGCCTACCTACATTTGGATAGCCATAGATGTTTCCACCTGATAACGGATAAATACCAGCTAAAGTTTTCAGAAATAAGCTTTTTCCTCCACCACTGGGTCCGATGAGGCCAGCTAAAGTTCCGTGAGGCAAAACAAAAGACAACCCATCCAGTACTATTCGTCCATTAGCTTCCACTAGCAGATTATCAACTATTAAAGATTCCTGTTTTTCAAACATACTATGACAATTGTTTCTAGTTGCACTATTTCGCAAACATTGATAGGTGACTCGCTTCGCATCTATTAAGTCTAGCTTCACTCAGAATAACCTTTTGCTCGTCTAATGATCGGGCTCTGCAAATCGGAACTGCCCATATTTCTCCAGTGCCCATTTGAGCTGCAAGTTGCTTTATCTTCCCCGGAATGGCAGTTGGTGGCAGATACTCTTCTAGTAGTTCTACATATCTCTCCATCGTAGATAGCTTCCAGTCATATGGGCGATTAAAGGATGAAGATGAGGTGATTCTTTTGAATATATATGGATCATTCATAGCTGCTCTTCCGATATAAAGCCCTGCTATCTTGTTACGAGCTCCATCCTCATCATGCAAAGCTAAATAAGCCGAAGCAGCATCTACAATATCTCCACTACCACAAACTGGTATTGAAACTGAATTAGCCACTTCACGCACAATACCCCAATCAGCCCGACCACGATAAAGTTCAACCCGAGTACGACCATGAACTGTAATCCCGTCAACCCCCTCTCCTTCGCAGATGTGAGCTATTTCCACGGCATTTTTTACATTACTATCCCAACCAGAGCGCATTTTTAAAGTGAGTGGAATAGAGACTGCTTTACGAACTGAGCGAAGTATTTCCTGAAGATGTTGTGGTTGTCTCATCAATTCACATCCCCCTCCACGTTTAACCACTTTCGGAGCCGGGCAACCACAATTAATGTCTAATATATCCGCACCACTATCCTGAACTAAGCGGGCCGCTTCTGTCATACGATAAATATCATAGCCAAATATCTGCACAGCAAAGGGAGCTTCATCACTGAATCTGGCTATCATATCCATGGTACGATGATTGCCACGAGTCATTCCTTCAACTGATACAAACTCAGAAACCGTTAACCCCAAACAATTCATTAATCCTGATCCAACGGCGCTACATTCTGAGATCAGTTGGCGAAATGCTCTAGTAGTAACGCCACTCATGGGCGCTAAAACCAACCCTGAAGAGATAGTTAATTTACCTAAGCTAAACGAGGGTAATGACGACACTATATGCATAAATACGAGCTATCTAACCTAACTTTCCATTTTTGTATCTTGAATTATAGAAGTGGCAGCAAGAATAGCTTTTTTAATGGCCGAGCTTAGATCGCGAATTGTAAAAGGCTTACGAAGAAAAAAAGTAGCACGATGAGTTAGTAAATCATCAACTGTTTCTGGAACCCACATGCCACTGATAACTATAACTGGCATCTCTGGGAACCTCTTACGAACCTCTCTTACAACTAAATCTCCACCTAAATAAGGCATAACGATGTCTACCATAGCCAAAAGGAACGGACTTTGACGAGACTTTAGTTTCTCTAAAGCTTCTTCACCAGAAGCTGCGGACTCTACCGAATACCCAAGATGACGCAGGCTCATTGCTATGGCATTTCGAACTAACTCTTCATCATCTACAACTAAAATAGTTTTATCTGAATCAAATGTTGAATATGCTTGAGTTTGTGATTGAGTTTGAGGGCTGTCATAAATTTTCTGAGGATTACCAGCATCTATAACATTAGACTGCTTCAAATTTTCGCTCAATGCGTCACTAGTAACTTTACGAGCTAAGAATACCGTAACTGTTGTGCCAACTGATTCTTTAGATTCAACTTCTACTAACCCACCAAATCTGGTAACTATCGACCAAACGGTCGATAAACCCAGACCTATTCCTCGTCCAGCCTTCGTGGAAAAAAATGGCCGAAAGATAAACTTCTTCACATCACTCGGGATACCACATCCTTTATCGGTAATGCGCAGCATAACACAGGATTCGCTTCCCACAGATTGTTGTTTTAACTTGCCTCCGTTTACCTCCTTAAGCTCTATGCCAATTTCACCACTCTCCCCAAGTGCATCGCGTGCATTTATTACGAGATTTACGATAACTTGCGAAAGAGGTCCCTCGGAGCCCAACACAAGACACTCTTCATCGGTAACATCTAAATTTAAACTAAAGTTTGGAGATAAAGCTCCGCGAAGCAACTTGCAGGTACTTAAAACCACATCTCTTAGAGAAATTTGGGAAACCTCATCTTCTTCCTTTTTTGCAAAAGCCAGAATTTGTCGAGTGATCTGAGCTGATTTCTTTGCCCCCTGTTCAATAGCATCTATTGATTCAATATGAGTACCAGTTCTAGGGAGTATCGACTTAAGAAAAGAAACATGGCCTAAAATACCAGTAAGCATATTATTAAAATCATGCGCTACTCCTCCTGCAAGGATGCCCAGTGTCTCAAGCCTTTGTGGATGCAAATGGGTATCCTGCATTCTAAAGGTATCGCTGATAATTTTATGCGAAAATTCTGGGCTCAAAGATTTACCATAATCAGGAGGGATAGTGGGATGTACACTATGTAAAACTAATCCTTTTATACCGTCGATAAACTTAAGTTCTTCAACTCGCGCAACCAAACCCAAACCCAAACCCAAACCCAAACCCAAACCCTGACCGCGACCCTGAGCCAGCTCATTCTGCGAAGACGCGCTGTTCGGACTCTGATAACAGAGACGCATTAGCTGTAACTCACCACCCGATAAAATTCTGCAAGAAGAGTCATCAGCAAATAAATCATCACACAACAAATGATCCGAGACGGCCAAACGGTGATCGATTAAGGTACAAGAAATAGTAGCTCCTACTATTTCTTGTACCTCACCGCTATCTTCATCTGCATTCTGACCTAGTAACAATTTTTCAGCTTGCTTATTTACATAAAGGCATACTCCAGCGGTATCAAGAAAGATTATTGGCAAAGAAATAGAGTGAATAACATGTTGGAAAAGAGGTAACATGTACACATAATCTAGCTGAAAGGTCATCTATGCAACCTTACATAACTATTAATTTGTCTTAAATTGTCCTAAAAATAAAAAAATTGAACTCACAGTAATTTTTTCAATTGAAGATCCACTAGTACACATAAGTACGAAAAAAATCCTATCTAGCCCAATTAAAAAATTTACTGCACCATCATTGTGGTAGGGCTCTTAGTTTTAGGTAATTGTGGCATTATTTAAAACTATTTATCGTTATTCATAACACCGTGATGGGATTTTGTGTAGTCGGTGAATCGTTATAGAAAGAGGAGAATCCTAACGAGAGAGTAGTTGAATAAAAGCAGTGGAAGTATAAGAGGTAACAGCACAAAACAGTGCTTACAAAAGATTACTTAAAAAATTTCGAGGCAACGCTTCGAACAAAAATCAGCTATCCAGCTGATTTGGCAGTAAAGGGTTTGAATAAAAAGACTTAAAAAAAGGAGTGGGTTGATAACAAAGAACTGCTGATTAAAAATTATTAAGTTATTAAAATTGTTAGCAAATCTTAGTTTCAATGCCGTTTATAATGTAAAGGGTTTCACTTTAAAAGGGGAAATGCAATGTCCCAGAAGTTAAAAGGTACCGTTAAGTGGTTTAACGATGCTAAGGGTTATGGATTTATCGAACACAGTACTGGAAGAGATGTCTTTGTGCATTTCAGTGTCATCGAAGGTGAGGGGTATAAAACCTTAAAGGATGGTGAACCAGTTGAATACGATATCGTAGAGGGTGAAAAAGGGTTACATGCAAAAAGTGTTCGCCGCTTGAATCCTCCTCTAAAAAAGGTAGCTAGCTCTCTAAACATTGAAGTGACAGTTTCAGAGGACAATGAATTATTCTCTAATCTACCAAAATCAGAATCGAGCGATATCATCATTAGTTCCTATCCTACAATAAAATCGGATTCATTATCTTCCAGCGGAGAATAGCACTCTTCGGAAAAATCTTGATGACCAAAACTACTGTAAGAGAACACAAGTAAGGGACTAGAATTTTACTGGTGAAAAACTCACGGAAGAGCTTTACCCCTAGCCCTTCTAAAACAGATTATCTTACAAACTACACTGGGCATTAACACTTTTTAGACTTGTGCTTCTAGAAAAGGTAAATTAGTAGGCCGTTTTTGTCTAATTTCTTTAGTTGCAAGCTGGCCACAAGCTGCATCGATATCTGGACCTTTAGACCATCTGATAGTTGTACGAATACCAGACTCGCTCAGTTTTCTTAACCAACAGTGCGCCCATTCTTCAGTGGGGGGAGAGAAACCAAGGCCAGCGTTACTGTTATAAGGAATAAGATTAATCTTTGCCGCAATTCCTTTCAAAAGTTTAGGTAACCTCTGTAAATCTTGTGGAGTGTCGTTAACACCCGATAACATTACATATTCCACAGTTACCTGATTTTTGTTCTTTTTTGCCCCCAAATAGCTAGGCCAACCAGTCCTAAGCGTTTCTAACAGACTATTTAGCGGATACTTCCTGTTTACCGGCATAATGGCGCTACGAACTTCGTCAGTAGTAGCATTAAGGGATACAGCGAGACTAGCCGGTACTTCTGTTCTAAATTTTACTATTGCTGGCACTAATCCGACTGTTGATATCGTTATTTTTCTAGGAGAGATGCGAAAACCGTATTCACTGGTCAATATTTTAGTAGCACGAGCTACATTATCAAAATTATGCAGAGGTTCTCCCATTCCCATAAAGACCATATTGGAAAAAGAGGCACCGTATTGAGCCGCATCTGACATAACCAATCGAACCTGAGCTAAGATTTCACTGGTATCTAGATGTCTTATAAAACCCATCGTACCTGTGCGACAAAAACTACATGCCATGCCACACCCTACCTGGGAAGATACACACAGAGTGTATCTATTAGGCTGTTTTATAAGAACGGTTTCTACCTTTTGGCCATTGGGAAGCTTTATTAAGTATTTTCGAGTACCATCCGAAGAGTCGACTCGCTGTTCAACGGTGGCATCAAGAAAAACAAATCTCTCATCGATGAAATCTCGCAACGAGCGAGCGATATTACTCATCGCTCCAACATCAGTTACACTCTTCCTGTAAACCCATTCAAAAAGTTGTACAGCTCTAAACTCTGGTTCACCACGCTCTTTTGCCAGTAGCGAGGTGAGCTCTGGAAGGGAGAAAGAGAAAAAATTTAACTTATCGCCACTCACATCAAATCAATTGAAATTATAATTTCAAAAATCTTTGCTTAATAAAAATTACCGTGCTAACTCGGGAAAGAAGAATGCTACCTCATCAGCCGCTGTCTCCTTACTATCTGACCCATGAACGGAGTTTTCACCGATGCTAAGAGCAAAGTCCCTACGAATAGTACCTGCCTGAGCTTTAGCTGGATCAGTTGCTCCCATAATTTCGCGATTTTTTAAAACTGCCCCTTCTCCCTCCAGTACTGAGACAAACACAGGTCCACTTATCATAAATGAAACTAGCTCTTCAAAAAATGGTCTTTCCTTGTGCACAGCATAAAACTGCTCAGCCGACTCTCGACTTAAAGTGACTAATTTGGCTGCTACTAGAACGAGCCCCGCGTCTTCAAATTTTTGGATTATTTTCCCGATAATATTTCTTTTAGTTGCATCGGGCTTAATTATTGAAAGAGTTCGCTCTACCATTGTTATGATCCTTCTAATACTTGTTTTCTGATTCTCTTTTCTAGTTCTTTTCTCTAATTCTCTTCTCTAATTCGAGCAGTAGCTTCGGCTAACCTCCTTAAGCCCTCAGCAATATTTTCATCTGAGGATGCAGTGCTCATGCGAAATGCTCGGTCATCACCAAATGGCGTACCAGGTACAATAGCTACCCCTGCTAATTCAAGGAGCCGAGACGCAAAATCCACGGAGTCCTTTACTTTACCTGATTCACAAAGTTCATCAATCCGTGGAAATAAATAAAAAGCCCCATCTGGTGCATGATGAAGCGACAAGCCAGGTATTTTTGCTATATTTGCACGAGCTAGTTCTGTACGGCGAGCAAAAGAGGCAATCATCCCATCTAAAAAATCCAATGGACCTCTAAGCGCAGCAAGACCAGCATACTGGGCAATCGAGCAAACGTTCGAAGTCGTCTGACTTTGATACTTACTCATGGCACTAATTAATGGTGTTGGACCTAACGCCCATCCTACCCGCCAACCCGTCATGGAGAATGTTTTTGAGCATGCACTGACAGTAACAAGGCGGTCTTGCAAGTCTGGAAGAACGGAACTAACAGAGCAAAAAGAAAAGTGAGAGAAGGTGAGCTTTTCATAAACTTCATCCGACAAAATCAGTAGATGATCCCCTACTTTACCTTGTTTAATGGCATCCCTTAATACCTCACCCAAGGCACTTAGATGTTCCCTAGAATACCCCATTCCCGTTGGGTTAGATGGGCTATTTAATATCACAACTCTAGTTCGAGGATTTAATGATTTTTCTAGCAACTCGGGAGTCATGAGATATCGATCAGTTGCTTTAGTAGAAACTACTCTTGGCACACCTCCGGCCAGCTCTACCATCGGAGGATAACTTACCCAATAAGGAGCTGGAACAATAACTTCATCTCCTTGTTCAAGTACAACACTGAGAAATTGGTAAATAGCCTGCTTTCCCCCGTTGCACACGATTGTGTTTGCATCTGTATAAGTCACTTGATGCTGTTTGGAGTAATAAGTAGCAAGCTCTTTTCTTAACTCAGGAATACCAGGAACAGCCGTATATTTGGTTTTTCCCTGAGACATCGCTTGAAGCGCGGCTTCTTTAATGTGATCGGGAGTATCAATATCTGGCTCGCCCGTAGACAAATCAATAATTGACCTACCCAAAGCTTTGAGCTCAGTAGCTTTTTGCTTAACTGCAAGGGTGGCACTCGGAGCCAAACTCTTGAAGCGACGATTTATATAGCTAACCACAATTTTTTCTCCATTAACGTTACGCTTCTATAAATACATGATTTTTAAAATAATCTTGTAAAAATTTCTATTTTACACAGGAGTAAAAGAAGTAAGTTTAACTCTTACTTTGCCAATAAATACATCGCTCTGAATCTCTAGTACATCGCGCTTAGAGTCATCGGTTAAAAAAATAGAGGCTTTTCTGAGCTTTTGTCTCACTTTTGGCTTGGTAAGATTAAGCACAAAGGGAGATATCACGAAAACTTCTCTGTTTTTCCCTTGTAAAAACTCTTTTCCTCTTTTAATCGCCTTTAGCTTTATAGCGTACCTACTTTTGCCATTAAATACATCAAGGTATTTCTCATCACCAACTTTCCATGACAAAGCTCTACTCAAAAAAGCAGCACTGAAAGGATCTAACGTGAAGTTATTGGTCACAAAGTCATATACCTCATCAAGCACACCATTTTTTTTTCTTTCCGATCTTATTCTCCCGTCGGAAGCAAAGGATACTTCGTAAAATTTACGCCGTGAATTTTCCTGATGGTCTACCGTTAGACTCTCCGGCTTCATGGTTGTCTCATCAATAACTCCCTTAGCGAGATACCGAAGACGATACAATAAGTCGACCACCTTGTACGAGCGTGCGACAGCAGTAAAGTGATATTTTTTATCAGATTTTACCACTGTTAATTTTGCCTCTGCAGCAGGTATCCCTTGCCAACTAACTTCATATCTGTAGGTACCAAGAGAAGGAACAAACGACGGATCTGGGCTGTACACAGGAGTAGAAATGCGAACTTGGTCAGGAGGAATAGACGGCTCAGCTTGAAGTGTCCCTAATGATGGTTTAAGTATCAGTTGAAAAACTAATAAGAGCCACACCGAGATAAATTTCATAGTTATACTCGATAACAAAAAAATATTAAGAGGCATTTATACTCTTCTTCCGCTACACTCTTCTTCCGCCATTGCCCTTAGTAGCTAGTTTATGAAACGATCGCCATCAAATGATAACACCTACCCTATTAACTCGTTCTTTTCGCCATCCTTATTCTTGGGCTAAGGGCAGTCATTGGGAGCATACTAGTTTATTACTCCACTGCTCAGCACTTATGCGCTCAGAAGTTAAATCATCCCTGCTGATTCCAACATCACAGGAATTAGTATCACAGTCATCATTTGATTTACCGCCCAACCCTATCTCATCTGAATCAACTACACACCTAACCGTTCATGGATGGGGAGAAGTGTGTCCTCCGCCCGGAGAACGGCGAAATTGGAGTGAGGACTTAGAAATTGTAGAGTCTATCTACAATTCAATGAACATTTTAGATCTTTTAGCTATGCCAGATCCGGTAGAAGCTGTTTCGTTACTGCTTACACCTTTAGCAACTGAACCCCGCCTACGTTGTGGCCTTTCTTCTGCTATTTTTTCAATGATAGCTCAAGCTAAAGATATTTCTCTCGGTAAGCTGCTAGCAAACTCGACGTACGGTGGCATAAAGCTTAGTCAAGCTAGCCGTGTTCCGGTCAACGGCCTTATAGTAGAGCACGACCACTCCAAAGTTATCGCTCAAGCCGAAAACTATGTAGCAAGAGGTATAAGTACAATAAAAATAAAATGTGGCAGAAATATTAAAGATGAATGTGCGCGAATAGGAGCTCTAATTGGAGCTGTTGGAAAGGATATTAAAATTCGCCTCGATCCAAATGGATGCTGGAATAAAGACCATCTAATGTACTTAGCAGATTGCCTTAGTGATGCAAACATTGAGTACATCGAGGAACCAACCGACCCAAAATCTCCCCCTGAAACGATCCAAGCTTTAAGAGAGATAAGTCCATTTCCATTTGCCAATGACCACTGTGCTTCATCAGCTAGCGATACAATTACTTATATAACCAAGTACCCACCGGAGTTTCTTATTGTCAAACCTCAAGTAGTTGGTGGCCCGGATGAAGTAGCAAGAATTATCACTCATGCTCAGAGCACAGGAATAAAAACAATTATCACAGCAAGCCTTGAATCGAGAGTTGGCGTAAATGTCGCACTTCACTGTGCCTCACTTCTTCCCACACCATTACCTCCTTGTGGTCTTTTAGTGGGAGAGCATGTTATACACGATGTGTCTCTGCCTCTCTCTGTGCACCAAGGATATGTTAACGTGCCTAACTCACCGGGACTCGGGTTTATACCATCTGGTATGACATTTCCGTTTTAACAACCTTTATCTATTTGCAAAACAATGGAAATAGAACAAAAGCGCTTTTATTGGCTATTATCTTGGATAACTACTATTCCCTTTTTAGTTTGCTTCATCGGAACCCTGGTAATTTTCGATCCGGTTCACAGACTAGCTTATCTTTTTGGAAGTAAGATTTTCCGCAAAAGTCTTGTTGCTATGAACGGCTTAATTCTCTTTTGGCTACACCTTTGGTGTGGCACCCGTTTTAATGTGAAAGGACTAGAGAACTTAACAAGTATAAAACAAGCCATAATAGTGGCGAATCATGAGAGCATGTTTGATATACCTCTAATTTTATGGTTCTTACGGATGCTTTCTCCGCAATTCATTGCAAAGCAAGAGTTAGGGAAATACCTGCCCAGCATATCTTTTCTTTTGCGTAACATGGGGTCTTTAATGATCAATCGAAGCGACAAGGGGGGGGCACTAGCAAGTATTCGAAACTACGGCGTTAAAGCCAGTGAAAAAGATCAATCAGTAGTAATTTTTCCAGAAGGTACACGCGCTAGAGACGGAAAAATGAAGCGGTTTAAATATGGAGGAACGCAAGCTCTTATTGATACCATGAAAAGAGCGGCAGTTATTCCAGTTACAATAAACAATTCTTATAAAATTGTTAAACATAATCTTCTTCCAATTCCTTGGAGAATTGATGTCAATATGATAGTGCATTCGCCACTTTGGCCAGAGATTAACTCTCAAGAAGTTTATTGTAATCAAATAGAAGCTATGATTCGTTCTGGGAAATAATAGACATCTCACACAAAGGATGATACCCAGAGTACTAAAGTTTTTTCATTTGCCCGAATGGCGGAACGGTAGACGCGGCGGATTCAAAATCCGCTTCTCGCAAGGGAGTGGAGGTTCAAGTCCTCTTTCGGGCACTCTATTAATCTCCTGCGGGCACTCTGGTAATAAATTCTGCAAATTAAAAGATTAACACACTGCGTATTAATTATTTTAGTGTGCCAAATATCTTAGAGACAGCTTCAATTGGGAAATCTGAAGTTGGAAAACAAAAATGACGCAAGAACAGATAGGGCAACTGCGGCTACAATCGAGAGGAGACCGACAACTACAATCCAGATGAGGCTAATAAGCGCTCCCCTCTTAGACCCGATGGCAATACCTGTATTCGGGTACTTGAGGCCAACGCCAATAATCCACGACAAAAGAGCAAAACGGAGAATCATCAGAATGCACTTGTCAACTTGGGTCATTTCGCTGCCGATCGCGCTGACGACTAACCCAAACACAAAACCAAGAAGATTTAAGGAAAGCGCACAAATAAATAATGTATAGTACTCCGTGCTATATTTAGGCTTGAACTTGGCAATGACGTTAGTGGCGAACTGCAACAGAGACGCAACTAGGAGTGCAGTGAAAGCATTTGTGACATTATTAATGACCAATCCAATGAACTGTACAATTTAATTCTCCTTCCGGTTAGTGGGTCTAGTTTTCGAGTGAGTGGAAGCCAGAGCAATCCAATCGAATGGCTTGTTATCATCATTATATTCTACTAACAGCTTGAATAGACGACTGCAGCAATTTCAGCTTTGTCTCGTTCACAAATAGTAATAATTATATCATCGAGTTACATGGCTTCCATGCGAGGCCGCGATGCGGGGAGGTTAATAACATGATCACCAACAGTACGGAAGTGAAACATTCCCTCGCTCGCACCAAAATTCACCTTCATCCCTCTATAAAAGATTTTTGAGTTTGCTCAGCTGGAATAGGTAAAGGCTGCCACCCATAGCTTCTCGCGAAACTTTCAAACTTGTTCACATCCTCAAACAACAACTTGAACTTTTCGCTAATTTCAAGCCCTTCACGCTGCCCAAATCCTGACATTGTGGGAAACTCATCACACTAGAAATACTCGGCATACTCAGGAATGTGACAGCGCTCACGCAGAGCTTTCTTATCGTTAATGTTACTTATCACCTGACAACCAAACAACTGCCCGCTCAATAGAATTGCTACAAGGATTTTATACATGGCACCACCGTAGCCAAAGGATAACAGATGCTTACAATCTGTTTGCACCACAACAATACCACTTAACCCGAACGCGATTAAACAGCGCAAATCAAATGCTAAGCCTTATTATCTGACCTGCTACGCTGAGTTTATCACCCAAAATCCAGCTCTATTTGCTTCACCGTGCTTACTGATTGCTGATAGAAGCGCGTCGAATTTAACTGTCCGAAACTTAGGCTGATTTACTTCAGTATCTACGAGAGTAACAACATGATTCTCTACTTTATCAATAAGGCATGCATGTCCCCAATCAGTATTGTCTCTGAAAAGGGAAGCACTATTAAAACATGCAATAACATCGGCATTATTCCTGATGAGATTGTGAACCCAGTTTGACCCTTCGTTCTTCGGCACTGATTGATAATACGTCTCTCTTAACGGATATTTGTTACGCTCAAAAAAAGCATTTAACGTGTATTTAGGATTTTGAATTTCGGTGCCAAATCCCGAAGTTGGCTTTACTCCAATACGTGCGTCAGGAAATAAAACTTTGGAGGTTTCAGGAACGGCTAGGCCAAGTTCATAGCCAATCTGGATAATCTGAAGCAGTGGTAGTTTTCGGCGGATTAGAATCATTAAAAGAGCGGTTGGTACACAGCAGTAAGGAGGTTGTGTGAGGGCTATATAGCGATGACTCATACTTATCTATAACCAGAGAACGCTTGAGCGAATAGTTACGAGTTGACCGCATGGCCGCCGATCATGAGGAACTGGAGATTTTTGATCCAATAGAGCGGCGTAAACTTCAAAAGATCGTAGAGAAACCAAATTAAAAATTGAGTAAGGCTTGGAAAAATTTCTTTGGCGTGTAAAGTAATAAATATTTCCCCCTTCGGCCTGTAAGTACTTGTGCAGGGCCATGAGTATTTTATTGATCACAAGAATGACCCCTGGTTTAAAGGGGCAGCCGTTCGTTGAAGACGTTCTCCTTGTCAAAAATCCACGCACGGAGCATTTGAGATGGCCTGCTCTTGATATCGATCTGCATGTAGACTCACCTGTATCACCGGATCACCTTCCCCTGATTGCATCAAAAAATAAGGCCAAAAATACCGCGCTGCGGCACTTAATGTCTACTTTTTAGGTAGATCTCCAAGCCGATACACCGCACCCAACTTCCTAAATTAATGATATAACTCAATATTTAATTGATTTTCTTATTCATAAGGCTTCTAAGAAACGATTACGCCAGAATATAAAGGAACTTTGTTTGATGGTCGTCTATAGGTAAGGAAACCGTTTTGCAACGGCCTTTCTTATCAGACTAACATGCGAGTATTTATGTTAAAAAAATTCCGAAAGTATTTCCTTTCAGCTTTGCTGTTTTTTCCTTTATTTCTCTTTAATCAGAGTAACGCTCAAGACAAGCTGAAAGGGGAATTTTTTACCATTCAAAACGGTGGTAGTTATTTTGAAATCCTCGTAACTAATCCAACTGAGATAAAAAAAGGTGAAGAATTATTCCGAAAAGGGTCTATGTTTGTTCCATTTGGAACGGTGATAAAAGGGTCTCCGAATGGTCTTAATTTTCCGTTTTCTTGGCATTTAGAGCCAAAAACAATTGTTTTCACAGAAAGTTCGGCTGAAATTTATGATGCCTCTCCTTATCAGGTAGAGGCTGAACTCGACAGCTGGATCGAAACCTTGGGTAAATATGGTCCTTGGGGATGCCGTATAGTCGGCATGGGGAAAAGAAAAACGGTTCCCCTCCCCTTAACATTCAATAAAGTCCCAGATGAGAAAGTTTCTATACTCCCGATAAGCGCCGTATGGGATCACAAAGGCTCATATAGTTTTTCAAAGGTATTTGGACTACAACAACTACCTAAAGGAATACCTATCGGAAAACAAATTAAAATAAACGCCTCTTACTTGGGACAAATTGTCGGTAAAACTTTTATAACTGTTCAAGCTCCGTCGATAATAGAGAGGAGAATGCTGAAAAAACAATAACATCTAAATTTTTTATAAGACAGCTTGGCATTCGAGGTTTAATCCAAAAAACAAAATTTAGGAATACTACACCTAATTTTGCCAATCTAAGTTTTCAAAACCAACCTTAGAATTAGTCAAAAAACATCTCTGGAGCAGAACCCAGTACGAGACTAGACTTAGGCATTACAAAGTGAGTCCAAGAAGGTAACCAGGATATGCTCTAACAGTCCAAGTTAAGAAAACACTCTGCCATACCAATACAAATTGGACCAACAGAGCCTCCTGCACACATAGGACGTGCTATAAAAAGATCATATGGATACATCCCAAAAAGAAAACATTGGTCGAATAGAACAGTCTTTTCAAAAACTCAGGAGGAGAAAAAATGTAAGAATAAGCCAATGCGGAAAGACGGATTTAGGGCTAAAAGCACCAAGATAAAAAACATAATCTGGTATTGACATGAGCTTATTTCAAAATGGGAGCTGAAGGCTAACAATCTAATAATATTTAAAAACTCGAAAAAGAAAAAAGTAAACTACGAAAAATAAATAAAGAGAAAAATGGGCAAATATAGGCAGCCTCGGAAAGAAAGGTAGGTTTAGTTTATAATAGCTTAGGTTATTTATTGCTGCTAAACCTACGAAAAACCCAATCGAATGAAGCCTTAAAAATTTTCGACTACCTCTACTCTAGTTCCTCCTAAGTTTTGCTTGTCGACTGACTTTGTGTATCGTACACTATAAGAGTGAGTGAAGTTTTTTGGTAATGTTGTATTAGCACATCTGAGACATTCAATAGAATTGCAACCCATCTTTAATTTATCCCCTATTTTACGGCCTTTATTGGTGAAAATCAGCTGTCAAATTGGCAGTGTGCTGGATAAATTTACCCTTGGTCAGTTAATTCCAAAAGTCTTGGATCGAATTAAGATCGTACAAAAAAACTATCTTCATATTGGTAGGATGTTAGGCTGGGATGCTTTAGGCAAATCGGTCTTTTTAAGACAGAATAATTTAGTCGATTGATATAAATCAGTCGAATTTAGTGTGATTGGTATGGAGTAATGTGTGAAGAGGATTTACGTAGGCAATCTTCCGTTTGCAACCACTGAGGACGATCTTACAGCTCTTTTTTCTTCTTATGGGAAGGTTAAAAAAGTAACTGTAGTTCGAGACAAGATAGATGGTAGACCCAAAGGGTTTGCATTTGTTGAGATGGAGGAAGATGACTCAGCACTCGCAGCAATTGAAGGGCTTGATGGCTCGTCAGTAGGAGGACGTACCGTTAAAGTAAGTGAAGCTCGGCCATCCACAGGTGGCGATAGAGGCTCTTACTCAGGTGGCGGGGATAGAGATAGAGATAGAGGAGGCGACCGAGGTGACTACCGAGGGGGAGGCGACCGTGACCGAGGCAACCGCTCTCGCGGTGGTATGGGCGGTGGAACTGGAGGAGGCAATCGCTTCAGAGGATAAAGACGCTTCGCGAAAAACTCTACAGATGCCTAAGTTGTACTTGGGCATCCGTTACATTTGTTTAGTTAGCTGTACAGTTTAATACATAGAATAACAGATAAAATAGATAAAATAGATAAAGTAATAGCTACTGTAAGTAGCTAATTTACCTTCTAAACAAAGCTCTTAAGCTTTTTACTGCGACTCGGATGACGCAACTTTCTTAGAGCTTTTGCTTCAATCTGCCTGATTCTTTCTCGGGTTACATCGAAGTTTTGTCCTACCTCTTCTAGCGTATGGTCACTTTTTTCACCTATACCAAATCTCATTCTTAAAACTTTCTCCTCACGAGGCGTCAAACTTGCCAACACTCGGCGAGTTTGATCCTGAAGATTCATATTAACTACAGCATTAGCTGGAGAAACAACTCTCTTATCTTCTATAAAGTCACCGAGGTTAGAGTCATCCTCTTCACCGATTGGAGTTTCAAGAGATATAGGCTCTTTTGCAATCTTAAGAACCTTTCTTACCTTATCGACCGGAATCTCCATCCGATAAGCTATCTCCTCAGGAGTTGGCTCTCTTCCAAGCTCTTGAACAAGCTGCCGACTAGTTCGAACTAGCTTATTGATCGTTTCGATCATGTGAACTGGTATTCGAATAATGCGCGCTTGATCAGCAATGGCTCGAGTAATCGCTTGACGTATCCACCATGTAGCATACGTTGAAAACTTGTAACCTCGCTGATACTCGAATTTATCAACGGCCTTCATTAATCCAATATTTCCCTCTTGAATCAGGTCAAGAAATTGAAGTCCTCTGTTTGTATATTTTTTAGCTATAGATACAACCAAGCGCAAATTAGCTTCAACTAACTCTCTCTTTGCATCAGCAGCTTTCATTTCGCCATCCATGAGACGCTGAACCGCAGAGCGAAACTCAAGAAACCCCATCTGGACTCGCTCTTCAAGAGCGCTAATTTTTGCAATAATTTCAGTTAAGCCAGTTACTATTTGTTTGGCGTCGCCTACCTTTATTCTGCATTTCTTGGCGACACGTTGTATGGCGAGCTCATCACCTGAGGAAAGCTCTCTGTCAATTTCTAGGATATCACGTGGAGTGCACTTCCACTTGCGCGCAGATTCTCTAAGTCGCTGAAAAAGAGGTTTTGTTTCCTCATAAACCGCTTTAATGCGGTCAGACATGATATTGAACTGTTTTTGATTGAGGTTTAATTCAACCGTCTTTTGAACAGCTTCTTCTAGTAAGCTTGAGAGATCTTTGTGTATGTCGTCTCGCTTATCACTTGATGAAGAGAGTACTTTGCCATACGCATTGCGAACATCATCTAGTAGCTTCTTATAAACATAAGATTTCTCAAGAAAAGCCTCTTTTTGGGCTAATTCTTCTTCGCTCACTGTAAGTTGAGGAGACTGCTCACCTAAATTATTCTCTTCAGAATCGAGCTCAGCTTCAGAGTCATCTTCGTCGTCATCCCCATCTGATCCGTCTGGGCCTTCCGCTTCTTCTTCTATGAACAAATCTCTTAGGCGTAATTCGTCATTCTTAACTCGATCAAAAAGATTAGCCACATACTCGATAGTAAGAGGTTGAGTTAAAACTTCTTGACGAGCAAGCAACAGACCGCTCTCAATCTTTTTTGCTATCTGCACCTCGCCTTCACGAGTGAGTAAGCTTACATTTCCCATCTCTCTTAGGTATAGACGAACTGGGTCAGTACTCTTTCCTAGAGCAGAAGTATCTAGCAAAGGTTCTCGAAGGCGACGACCACCTCCAGCTCCATCATCATCAAACTCTTCCTGTGCCTGCTCAATTATATCGATGTCGAATTCACCAAACATCGATATAACTGATTCCATCTGCTCTTCTGAAACAAATTCCTCAGATAGAGCCTCGCTCAGATCATCAACGGTGACAAATCCTTTCTCTTTACCGAGGTCTAGGAGGCGCCGTACCTCGCGAGCACTGCGACCACCTGAACCTGCTCCGTCGCCGTCTTCATCATCCTCAATATCTTCCTCGTATGATGTATCCTCAAATTCTTCTACCGCTAACTTACGGCGAACTTCCCGCTCATACTCGTCGGGAGCCTTTTGAACATTTATTCCTCTTCTTGGCCGCGCAGTTCCAACTATAATTTGTTGATTTGAACTTATCTCTTTATGCTCAGGGGAACTAACAAATTGCTCACTGGCTGTGGTAACCTGACTTCTTGCATTAGCTGTTTTTATCTTAATTGATGGTGTAGATTCGGACCGGAGATGTTTCGCGGGTCTTTCGCGCTTTTGTGCTCGCTTTGCTTTGATAAGTGATGATGCTCTTTTTGCAGATATCACGCGTCGCTTAACACTAGCACCTATTTTTCCACTACCAGAGCGACCACCAGCTCTTGTTCCAGCTTTTCTTACTTGAGTTGGAGTTGATGATAATGATGAACCTTTATGGGCACCCTTTTTGTTACCAGTGACTGCTGTATCTTGCGAGCCACGGCGACGCGTAGCTGTAACAGCCTTGCTCGTTGAGCTGCCTGACTTGCGGCTTTTCTTAGTTTGGTCTCCTGCTTTTGATTTTGTACTAGTTGATTTCTTTATTTTTTTTGCCATTTTATCGACAGAACTACGAGTCGGAACACTGCTAGATTTTTTTGGGCGACCAGTTGTTTTTGTGACTCCGCTTTTTTTGGAACTAGCTTTTTTAACGCCTTTGGTCTTTGCCGACGCTATCCCTTTTTTTAATTTCTTGTCCGCCACAATTATCCTCTAAAACTTTCTTGGTGGTTATTTGGTAAGATTTTCTCAGTTATTTCAAGCTATTTGGTGTATGTCAAAATATCTTATTATTTTGTCAAGAATTATTGTAATAAAATTATGCGCATAAAACACCTTAAGCATTACCGGTAACATTAAAGCTCCATCACTATACTAGTTTTGCTTCCCGTACCATAGCGACTTTACGTTGCATCAAGCTAAGTCTCTCACTTTCATTCTGTGTTGATAAAAGTTTAGCCTCAAGCGACTTAAGACCCTCATTAATTACACGACGTCTTAAAGCTTTTATGCAATCATTTAAAAGTTGCTTAAAATCAACTCCTCTTTTCTCACTAATTATCATTACTTCGTCCCACAAATCTCGCCACGGGGAACCGGCACTTTCAACAAATTTTTTTCGTCTTTCTAAATATTCTTGAGAAGAAACTGAGCTTGGATCTTGACGTGCATTTTCGATAAAGTCATTGATAAAAGTCCTTACATAATCATTTAAAACTATTTCAAGTTCTTTAAGGGGAAAACTAAGCAACCCTGCTTTAGTAGACCCTAACAATGCACGCACTAGCTCCAGTTCTAAAAGAGTGAATTGTCGAAGAGATTGATCTGATTGTGGGCTGCTATTAGACCTACTTTTATCTTCTTTGTGTCGATAAGAATTTATAATTGGAGGTTTTTCTCTCTTAAGAATATTATACAAAATGTCCACTCCTATACCTATAGCAGCACCGGTTCTCCTAAGAAGATCATCCTGCGCAACGGGTGAGGCAATAGACCTTGCCACTTTTAGTACCTCTGCTATGACTCGCTCTTTGGCACCAGGACCGAATGATGCTCCATTACCTAATGTTAAGTTATCCTTAGCTGCTTGAACGAGTCCTTTAACGTATGCTTCTACCATTAAGATTTGTGGTAACTGTCTTACGGAAGCAGCATCTCTTGTTTTAACAAAAGAGTCTGGATCTTCACCTGAAGGCAAAAATGCAGCCATCAATTCGACTGGTTCTCCAGCTACTAAAGGATAGCTATTTATAGCTGCTCTCTGCCCAGCTGAATCTCCATCAAAAAGAATGATAATTTTACTGGCAAACTTTTGCAGTAAAGAGATGTGGCCTTTTCCGAGAGCTGTGCCACAGCATGCGACTACATTTTTGATTCCAGCACAATGGAGTGAAATTACATCTAGGTAACCTTCAACTACGTACATTTCAGATGATGAACGAGCTGCTAAGCTGGCTTGTAAAATACCGAACAATACGTCTTGCTTTTTATATAGAGGAGTTTCTGGTGAGTTTATATATTTGGGAATACGGTGCTGAGCATCTGTTGAAAAAAGTTTTGGAATTATTCTACCGCCAAATCCAAGGACTTTTCCTCCGTGACTGCTGATGGGAAATATCACTCGACCCCGAAAAAGGTCGTACAAACGACCATCTCGGCCACGTCGTGCCAATCCGAACTGTTCCAGAGCTGTCTCACTTATTCCTCTGCGCACCATTTCAGAAATAAGGAATTTACCCTCAGGAGGTGCATAGCCAATATGAAATGTTTCCCGTAATTCTTGGTTAATTCCTCGCTCATCGAGATATTTTTCAACCTCTAAAGGTGCTTTTCTCAGTGCGGCGATAAAAATCTCTTTAACTATCTCGTTAATTTTTGCGGCGGCGAATCTTCCGTCATCAGCGGAGGATGTACTTTTAATGTTTAGCGGTACTCGATATTTCTCGGCTAGAGCTTCAACAGCTTCTCTAAAATCTACAGACTTAAGCTTCATTACAAATGAAAAAATGTCCCCCCCGATGCCACAGCCAAAACAGTGAAATGTTCCTTTACTTTCATCTATGTAGCACGAAGGGGATTTTTCAGCGTGAAATGGACAGCAACATGCAAGGCGAGAACCTCGTGGATAAAGCTCAGTAATCTCTCTGAAAAGAGCCGCAATGCTTGAGCGAGAACGAATTTCTTCGATTGAAGCGTTGGTGATTAAGCCCATACCATTAATTACTCAACTTGGAAAATAAGGGCAAGCAACTATGGTGTTGTTGAATCTTCGAGAGGTATTATCATGGCTTCATAAGCAACTAAAATCTCTCGAATTTCATATTCTCTTGCACCTCCTGGAGCTTGAACGCGAGCAACATCTCCAGGTTCTTTTCCAATTAACGCTCGTCCGATGGGAGAATCGTAAGAGATATAGCCACGGTTTATATCGCTCTCTTCAGTGCCGACGATTGTAAATTTTCGTTCTTCACCACTATCAACTGATTCGAGAAACACAGTGACACCGAACATCACTCGAATAGGGTCTTTAATAGAAAGAGGGTCAATGACATCGGCAGCAGCTAAGCGAGCCTCGAGATCTCTAATTTTAGCCTCAACCATTCCCGAGCGCTCTTTAGCAGCATCGTAGTCGCCGTTCTCTGAGAGGTCTCCGTGACCGCGTGCGACCTCAATAGCTTCTGCCAGCTCAACTCGCATGCCTTTAAGCTTTAACAATTCGCGGCGCAGTAATGCATAGCCGGATGGGGTCATTGGGTATTTCATAAGCTTACTCCGCCTAACAATTCTCCATCGTCTCCGAATAACCAGAGCCAGGTCAAGTCTCCCATAGTGTCAGAGACGCTGTGGTGCCAGGAGCGAGGAGAATATCTAGCAACTTATTGCGAAGTCTCTCGAGTATAAGAGGACGCATTATTGTTCTCATTACTCAGGAGTATGTAACATGGGCAAGGCTCTTCGCGTCGAACAAGCTGATACAGTTTGGTTTATTACCAGTCGTACTATTCGCTCCGAACTTTGGTTCATTCGATGCCCTAAACTAATCGAGCGTATGAAGGCTTATTTAGCTAAATATGTGAAAAAATACGGCGTTATCATATATGCTCATT
>JBIKUX010000019.1:0-51398 GCA_044347345.1 Bdellovibrionota bacterium
AACCACACGGCTCGCTGGGGGTACCCCCAGCGGTGTTTGCTTCGCAGCTCAGAAAGGAGTTAAAAGATAACAACCGGACTATGCTTCAGACCGTAGCGAAGAAGGGGGGCTGATCATCACCACATCGCTAAGCAAAAAAGGATAAAGACTACCCAAAAAAATGGTAGGTGGAATAAATAGAATGCTGACGCCAATAATAATAATTTTTGGCGTAATACCTCCTTCAGCTTTATTAATAAAGCTGAAGATGGGTGATGCAGCTATCGGTATTACAGATACAAAGATGGCGGAAAGAATTGAGCACAAATCAAACCATCTGGACGAATAGCCACTGATACTTGCATAACCACCGAGCCAAGCTCCTAAACTGAGTCCTCCCAGAATACTTGCAAGTAAAGCTGCCCAGACAACGATGGAACTTCCAATAAATGGGGCTACTAATCTACTTCCAGTTAGCTCTACTACAAGCACCGAAGCACCAAATACAAAGGCGAGTAAAAATGGGCGAAGTAAACGAAAAGCTAATACCATCAAGATGACATTTGACCGAGAAGTTCTTTATATTTTAACTTAAGTTTTTTAAGTTCAGTAATTTTATCTGACTCAGCCCAAGTAGAAACACCGCGAGCGACAAGCGTCGCTATCTCTGAATCTAACCGCTTATGCTCTCTATAAAAACGGTTAAAAAAGTATGATGTAGTGTTTGGTACTAATTTAGAGGATCTTGGTACCGAGGAATTTAATGCCGAATCTAACGATAATGACTTGGACGAGCTTTGAATTTTTTTTGGTTTCATACTCACTCCGTTAAACGACTTTTTTAGTGAATCAAGGCTAACTCAAGAATCAATAAACAACCAAGAAAAAAATGTTTAGTTAACTCAAAAAAAACTTAGTTTTAATAGCTTATAGTTGCCAACTATCCTTTTTGAAATTTTTTAGTCCCCGCTAGCGCCGTCACCCCCGCCACTTGAATCTCCACTGCCCGATCCATCAGGAGAGTCGTTACTAAGATGAAGCGAGTAGTTATTTTGAGAAACAGACGCATCCAACGCTGCTTTAGAGGGTGCTATCATACAGCTTACGTTATCAATAAAATACTGCTCTATTACTCGAGATTCCTGATACGACAAAGCCGGAAAATCTAAATGTTGAAATCGCTTAGGCCCATCAGGTCTTGAACCTGATGCCATATACATTCGTACTGTGTACAATCCAAAAAGAAACTCAAGTAAACTTCTCCTTACTGAGAAGACGCAAACCGGAAAAATTATGCGAGTATCAATTCTACGCATAAATACTCCTGATTCATTTACTAGACGAAAGCCAACTACTTTTAATTTATAAGTCTTGTAATACTGAGCCCAGTACCACCAAGCGATTAATGGTGAAAAAAGTAGAATTACAAAGATCGCTTTAATAAGATTTGGATTGCCCCTAAAAAATGACAGTAATGAACCAACCGGAAGAATCTTTAGCCAATCACGTTCATCTGTTAAACTAAGTGCGCTTACAGTTCTTGTTGAGAAAAAAGTTTGTATCTCGCTAAAGTTCACAATCCCAAAAAACGCTACGAAAGCTGTGAATATCCACGGTATTATTTTAAATAATATCAAAAGTGGCGAAATTCGTACTTGGTCAGAAATTGTAAAATTAAGTCCGTGTTTACAAACAGGGAATGTTATAACGTGCTGCCTCTTATGACTACTACCACGTGCAATTGAAGGAGCTAGCTCTTTAGCTGTAGGAATTTCTCCTATCGCTACGCTCTTAGACGATTTTTTCAGTTTTCTTTTCTTCAGCGTAGCTGGTAAGTGATTCTTCGGTAATCTTTGCTTCATAACCCTTAAGTGAGACCCCAAGGAGAATTTAAACTTGCAATAAGTAATTAATGCTATGCTTGTACTTTACAAATTTGTGCTTACGACAATCCTTTCAAATAAAAATTTATTAAAGTTTAAGGACTAATACGAATAAAAGTAATACTGTACGCGGGTATGACAAAAAAACGGTCGTTTATAAAAGAACATTCTGAAACCACCTTACCCAATAAGGCGAGCGAAGTACGACCCATTTCTTCGAATAAAATTGTAAACGACAATGCATTAATTTCGCGAGACAAAGATAGTCACCTCGCAATTATCGATACAAGTGGCAATTTCACTCACGGTCAAACCCAACAAATAAATAATTTACTGAAAGTTTCCATCCTTTTTCCGTTGTTTAAGGTTTGGAAACTGTTAGCAATTCTAACTATTGTTACAGCTAATGTATTTTTAATTTGGGGCATTGAAGCTATTTTTAATCCAAATAATACCTTAGAAGTCTGGTTAGGCATTTTTCTAAGATTTAGTTGGCTAACTGCATTTACACTTCTGGCATACTGGGAGCTTTATCGTCAGTCTATTAGCGGTGAAATTCATGAGTTCCGTCTTAACATCAAACGCGGAGTTTTCCTCCATAAGGAAGCATCAGTTCATCTCTTACCCCACACTACCTTTTACATGAAGCAAGAGTCTTTTTTTGAGTTGTTTTTTAATTTATGCACGTTAAATCTAGCGGTTGTTACTACTCCAGAGACGGAAATAGTAACTATTCCTGGACTACCTGTACCGCTTGCTGAACAGTTAAAGGCTTATCTTGGTAGTCAGATTGACCGTCAACTTAGGATTAGACAACCAGCAAATTAATTACGCTAATATCGGAGCCTCTCTGTGAATAGCACAAGTAAACAACTTCCTCTCACTAGTAGTAATTTAAAAGCCCAGCAAAAAGTTACTCTTCGCGAAAAGTCAGTACCAGGATCAGAGTCTCGGCATTTAGATTGGTTCACCGTTCACGACCTAACAGACCTTGTTCGAATATCTCCTCTTTGGCTTTTAGAGCGCATGTATCCTTGGCTTTTTTTAGGAATAGTTATAGCTACAGTAGTTGCCGTACGTGTCTGGTTATACGGTAATGCTGAAAAAACTCCAATATCACTCACTTATGAGGTTGCTTTTACTCGTATTTATTGGCTTGGCATGCTGCTTAGAGTTTTTATTCTTGACTGGTGGCGTAAAACTCTTTCCGTAAAAATCGATGGATTTATGCTTAGAACAGAGGAAGGTGTGATTTGGCGCACGCGTACCTCCTTTGCCTTTACGGGCTTTATGACCATAATGTTGCGACAATCAGCGTTTCAGGTACTTTTTCGTAAATACACAGTAAGCATATTCACTGTTAATTTGCCCAGTGAGGGTCTCTCTTCATTTCCATGTATGACAAAAAAAAACGCATACCGGCTTAAAGCATACCTTACAGCACAGTTAAATCGCACAGCGAATTTATCATCTGAGGCTATTGCAATGGAAACCGAGAGAAAACGTAAGGCAGATACACTTTTGGAAGTAGCAAAAAACGCATCTGCCTCAAAGTCCTCGCAATCTGCTAGTAACACCGTCAGAGTTCGTCCATCCTCATCAACCTCATCCACTTCTCCCTCTTCCTCTAAAAAAAGGGCACCGACTAGGATGACATCACTAACTAAACCTATAAAAAAAATGGTTGTAAATAACAAACTAGCAGGAGCACATTCACTAAAAATTATACAAGATGCACCCGTCGAGCAAAATCACTTGAGTGAAGAGGATCAACAAAAGGCAAAAACTCAGATAAATTCGGATAAAATTCCAAAAACTGCTCAGGAGTCATAAGAGCGTCTTTTGCTGGATACATACGACCTCCGCCATCACATACTATAGTGGCTAATCGTAAAAATAATTCTTCAGTAGGTCGCCCGCGAAAGGGAAAATCCAAAGCAAGAGTAACTCCAGGCTTCGGAAAAGATAACATTCCAGGAGAAACTAAGCTCCCAAACTCCTTGAGCACCGCAAGAAGAGAACCAGCCTGAGATTTCACCACTTCACGAAGAACTTCTCGAATAACTTCTCTCGATGAAACACACTGAAACTGCAAAAATCCACGCTTACCGTAAAGTCGATTCCAATGACCAACAGCATCGAGAGGAAAGAAAAAGGGATCATAGTGTATTAAAGAGTTTCTAACCTTCGCCTTTTGTTTATGATAATAAACGGAATTAAATAATCTCATTGTAAGAGGAGACAAAACCCACTCAGGAGCCACAATCGGCACAGATAAAATTGAATCTCTATGAGTTTTGAGCATTCTAAAATTAGTCGCACTTCTCCTGGCTACCATTTCCGCTTTAGAGCCATCGCCAATCGAAGTATCGCCAGCTAAGTCAAGATTGGCGTCATACCTTCTGGTGTTTCCTGCCATAAAAATACCTCGGCCTTCTTCACCGCCCGAGATACAATCAATCCAAGCAACAGTATACTCATGGTCTCTCGATAATCGGTCTGATACCTCAAAAAACTCAGCAAGGGAGGTAAATTTCTCTGAAATTTGATCTATATATGCGGTAGTAATTGGTTTTAAAGTTATTTCTGCACTAAGAATTGTACCTGTTAGTCCTAACCCACCTATAGTAGCACAAAAGAACCCCTTGTTTTCAGTTTGAGAGCAGCGCAAAACGGTTCCATCAGACCTCCGTAAAAGAAGCGAGCTGACATGACACCCAAAGGTGCCACCAACATGGTGATTTTTTCCATGTACATCATTGGCGATTGCTCCCCCAACTGTAATAAACTTCGTGCCCGGCACAACCGGTAAAAACCATCCTCTAGGCACAAAAAATCGGAGTATCTGATCTAGAGATACTCCCGCTTCACACTCTACGACACCAGTATTTGGATTAAAATTAAGAAATCTATTAACTGAATTCATTGTAATCGCTACACCATCTGTGTTGATACAAGAATCACCGTAACTTCTTCGTAAACCCACGGGGAGAATTGACTCTATTTTTGTTTGCTCAACAGCCGTAGAAATCTCATTCTGCCAATTTACTATCTTATATTGCTGTGCAACTCTCGGGTATCCACCCCATGATGCCCACATAATTACCCCTCTTGCCTGACACCAGTGATTATACAGTATCTATCTAGCCTACTGGAGGCTGTTGTCGCATACTAACGCGAGTGGGCTGATAGTGCATCTTTTTTGTGATAACATCAGCAACTTACTTAAAACTAATACTAGCTCTTTATGATAAACAGTGGTTCGTCCTCAACTTCAGATAATTTCCTTGAGGAACTGACAAGAGTTGCCGGTATGGCCGAGGTTGAAGCTCTTGTAAGATCAAAATTTATCTCTGAAACGCCTGTGATGACGCAAATACCGAGTTATTTGTTAGGTCTTGGGGGCAAAAGATTAAGACCGATTCTTACCTTAAGATGCGGTCAGCTTTTTTCCTCGGCTCCTCCGTCTGAGGCTTTAATAACAATTGCAGCTGGCATTGAACTTATCCATATGGCTACGCTTCTCCATGATGACATTGTTGATAACTCTGATGTTAGAAGACAACAACCTTCCCCTCTAGCTAAATTTGGAATGGCCGAGACTTTAATTGCCGGTGACTTTCTCCTTACTCGCGCATTTAGTCTTTGTAGTCGATTAGATAGAGTTATTATTGATGCCACCGAATCAGCCTGTATTTCCCTTACTGAGGGAGAAACTGAAGAATTTTCAATTCCTCTATCCGCTCACAATGAAGCCTCTACGATCCGTATCGCTAGAAAAAAAACCGCTGCGCTATTTCGGCTCGGTGCTTTTAGTGCTGCATTCCTTGCGGGCGTTTCACGAGAGAATCAAGAACATCTGGCATGTTTTGGTGAATCCTTAGGCATAGCCTTCCAAATCCTTGACGATATCCTGGATATAACCGGCGACCAAGCTGTATTTGGCAAAAAAACTGGCACAGACATTCGTGAAAGAAAGCCTTCGCTTATCAACGTGCTGTGGCTAGCCTCAGGCGATAAATTAGCGAGCCAAACCTTGCTCGGATCTATCCCTTCAGACTCGGCGATACAAGAGGCTATTTACCATCTAAAAGACTCCCAAGTGATGATTAAAGCTAGGGAAATAGCTACTCAATACGGTGAAAAAGCAAGTCAAGCTTTAGCCTCTATTAATCAAATAAATACTAATCTCGAAGTAAGAACTAGCTTAAATAATCTCATTTCTTTCACTCTTGCCAGACTTCGATAAAGAATTTGCAATTGTTTGTTACATGTTTTTTATATTTGTCAATAACCTTTGCATCCTACGAGGGGAACTAAGAAAGGTAGTTGTTATCATCGGTAAGATAGAGAGAGAGGTTACTAGTCGTTAATTTCGTTTACCTAGCAGTTTCGTTTGACTACTAAGTATCAAGAAAGTTGTTAGGCATCACAGAATATAATTCTGTGCAATAACAAAATTTGCGCACAGTCTTTTTGTTGTCGGTTTTTCTTGCACAACAAATGCCTTTTATCTCGTAGACCAAAAAGTTCCATTTTAAAATAGTTAGGTTTTTAGCCACATAAGCTAAAAACATCAATTTTATAAGTACACTTCTATGAGTTCTTCCAGCGATTCTTGTTCATCTAGTCGGTTGCCACAAATGGATAAAGGTGTCTATGGAGGTGGAAGTTATAATCCTTTGAGTGAATTGATGAGGGCAATAATTCTCAGGGTAATTGATGATTTAAAAACTGACGGTGAGGTTAGAGAGGAAGCTGAATCTTACCTTTTAAATGAAGATGATGAGTATGTTTTTTCCTTTAAATCAATTTGTCGTCACTTTGATCTTGACCCTGCCAAAACCAGAGATCACATTTTAGAGCCTCGCCACAAAATCAGGACGCGACGAAGGGCTTCATGAAAATAAAAGAAATGCTTAGTTCTGTAGCCCTTGGACACTATCGAAGCCAGTGTCTTCTACCCCAGCTACCAAACAGAGAATGCGAGCAACTCTTGCGTCAATTTTAGTCAAAGGATGACGAATTGGCGGATTATTTCTAATTAAAGCTCCCGTTTGATCTACACCAAAGTGTCTACACAGTTCTAAAATGCGCTCCTCTATTGCTCGTCCATAACAATTTTGCGTGGCAACTAAAAGTGGTGGTCCAGCAAGAATCCCCCTTGTTATCGCCATGTTAATTAATTTAACTATCACTGGCATAGCGTTACTTTCATATCTGGGAGCTACCCACTCAGTACCTTGCTGAATGGCAGCAAATGCTCTTCGAGTTTCATCTGAGTCCCTAATGTTGCTAAAACTTTCTTTATAACCATTCCACTTATCGCTTATTTTTGGCCGAGATAAATCTTCAGTTAAAAATAAGATTCTAAGCTCCTGACTTCCCTCATTTTTAGAACTAATCTTATTATCTTCATCTTCAAAAAAAACTGTTGTCACAACTACCACCTATTTGTCCACTTAACTTTTACCGCATCACACCCAAAAAACTAATTTTTCTTCTCTGGCTATTTAACATGATAGGGAGTGGATTAAACCTGATTTCCCTATAAGAAAACCTGTGAAAAACAACTAGGAAATATCGGGAAACTTAAGATACCCTTAATCAATTAGTTTTCTTAAATTAATTAGTCGGTACCGTTGCGCTATAACTGTTGTAATGGTAGGCAAAAAATTAATTTTTTTTATAAATTTACTATTCACCATCGCGCAACTTGATATACAAGTCAGAAAGACCCAGTACTGGGTCTAAATTACGAAGTCCATACGTCGACGATGGAGGGTTAGTGTCAGTAAATTGGTAGATATAAATGCGCTCAATTGAAGGCATCCTTTGTCTGAGAAACGGCCAAACTTCTTCTCCATATTTTAGCTGTTCGTTAATCCCTTGTGCGCCAGACTCGGTGACCCAAACTGGTTTCCTGAGACCATTGATAAAGTCAATTACCCCGCCTTTACGTAAGAACCTTTCCTTTTGTCTTCCGTATATATGGACTCCCCAAATATCGACTAACGAAGTTGCGCCGTAATCTCTCATTGCTTTGTTGTAGTCTAATGACGAGGGAAAATTTTGATTAAGCGCAGTCGTAGCCCCACTAACCAAAAGAATCCTAGGCGATATTTCATCAATTGCATTCTTAGCTAAAGCTAAAAGCTCTACATAACTTTCTGGGTCAGTGGCAACGGCTAAGGTATTATTATCGGTTTCAGATAGCATGTTTGGTTCATTCCATACTTGGATAGCTGTCACACGTCTATTGTTTCCGTATCTATGCAAAACTGGTCGAACCCACTTTTCAATAAAAGTTAATCGAGGGTTATTATCAATCCAATTGGTTGAATCCTTCATCCAATCTGGCAATCCGGTAATTATCAAAAGAACTTCAATCTCATCCGGCACTGCTCTAAGTATACTGTCATAAAATCCCCAAAATGGTTCGCTATTTGGAGAATTTTGCACCGCAGAATTCCAAGCAATTAACACTCTCACTTTTTGTAAGCGTAAATTGGTTTTTATTTCGTCAAACTGCTCATCAGCCGAACCGAATCTTGTATCGTTAATAAAAGCATTAATGCCAAGATAGCGCCTATCTATTGCAGATCTATCAAATCCTTGAGCTACATCAATCGCATCTTTAATCTCCGAAGATTTACATCCTGAAAAAATAAATAGAAAAATTAATGTTACTAAATAATTCATAAAAAAGTCGCAGAAGTGTAGTTGCAGAAGTAGGTAAGAATAATTTTAAAAAATTTTTGCATCCTTTCTTTCTATCAAACTAAAAACAATTAGTTCTAGCTAGGTAAAATCTGAACAGCCCTTATTTCTCCAGAACCGAATCATATCAGATAAAGACTGTTCAAGAGTTATCTTCGGACTCCAACCTATTCGCCTAATTCGGTTGAAATTAGCAATCAGTGGGGAAACAACTCCTAAGACTTTTTTTTCTGTTTGTTCGTGAGAGCGAAGCAAGGAATCATCAACACTCATCTTAATTTTAATACCCGCCACATGCATAGCCTGCTCAGCTAAACTCTTAATAGATATTGGATTACCAGAGCCAACTAAAAAGATACCAACTTCCTGAAATGCATAACCGACAGCTGTATAAGCTCTAACAACATCACGAACATCAGTAAAATCTCGCTGAGCATCAATGTTACCTAAAATAATTTCCCTAGAACCATTACCGTCAAGAGCTAGTGCGATAGCCTTGGTAATCTTCGATACCACAAACCTTTCGTGCTGAAACGGCCCGATGTGATTAAATGGTCTCATAATAGCTGTTGTTACATTTGGTGACCGTCGCCCCCAAGACGATACAACTGTCTCAGCACAAAGTTTTGTAACAGCATACCTATTAAGTGGAGATGGAATTGAATCTTCAGTTATCGGTAGCTCTTCTTCCTTAACGTTTCCATAAATATCCCCAGTACTTATAAATATAAAACGTGACTGATAAGACAAGTTACAAAGGGCAGAAATTAAAGCGTCAGTAATCCCTACATTCACCAATAAAGCCTCAGAGAAATTTGCCTCACAAGCTGGAACAAATGACTGTGCAGCAAGATGAAAAATTATTTGAGGTTTGTAGGTAACAACTAAGTTTGTAGCCAAATTCGGCGATGTAAGATCAATAAAATCCTCATCGAAATTTTTTTTAAGCGATGATTCCTCTAAAATGTTAGATAGCTTATCAGGATCAAAGGAGGTGTCTAATAGAAAATTTCTAATAGGCTCACAATTAGAATTGCTAACAGCCAAAACTTCGTGACCATCTTCTAGTAACTGCTTTACCAGATACCTTCCAACAAATCCATGCGCACCGGTAACCAGAACTTTCATCTTGAAAGCCGTTCGATATCAGCTTCCACCATTCTCTGAATCATTAATTCAAATGAAACCTTAGGCTCCCAACCAAGTTTATGCTTGGCCTTTGATGCATCTCCTACGAGAAGATCAACTTCTGCTGGACGAAGCAATTGAGAATCTATTTTTACATATCTTTCCCAAGGTAAATCAACAGATGCAAAAGCTACCTTTACAAGATCCCTAACCTCATAAGTCTTTCCAGTAGCTATAACATAATCATCGGGGGTGTCTTGTTGTAGCATAAGCCACATAGCTTCAACATAATCACCAGCAAAGCCCCAATCCCGCTTGGCATCTAGATTACCAAGACGGAGATTATCAGCTAGTCCTAGCTTTATTCTTGCAACACCATCGGTAACTTTACGGGTAACAAATTCTAAGCCACGTCTTGGCGATTCATGATTAAACAAGATACCCGAGACAGAGTACATATCATAACTTTCTCTGTAATTTACGGTAATATAATGGCCATAAACCTTAGCAACTCCATACGGAGAGCGTGGATAAAATGGAGTAGTCTCAGTTTGTGGTGTTTCAAGTACCCTACCATACATTTCAGAGCTAGATGCCTGATAAAAACGAATATTTTTATCCACTAAACGTATTGCTTCAAGTATCTTGGTCACCCCAAGACCAGTAAACTCTCCAGTTAAAATAGGTTGTTGCCAACTAGTCGGTACAAAACTTTGGGCTGCAAGGTTGTAAACCTCTCGCGGTTTTACCTCACTAATAACTCGAATAAGAGAACTTTGATCTAAGAGATCTCCGGATATAAGATGAATCTTATCAAGTATTCCTTCCAGCCTATCATACCGGTCAATAGACCCACGACGTACCATACCAAAAACTTGATAACCCTTATCAAGAAGCAACTCAGCTAGATAAGACCCATCCTGACCAGTTATACCTGTAATTAGGGCAATTTTTTCTGACACAATATTTTCCTCGCTATTTTTGCCTATTGATTCGATAAAATTTTTTCTATAACAAACTGTTCCGTCCACTACGTTCGAGTTCTTTGACTATTTTTTTTACTTCTTGTACCCGGTTTCGCGGGCAGATAAGAAGTGCATCGTCAGTATCAATAACTACGAGATCTTCAACACCAATTATTGCTGTTAAACGCTTTTCCGAATGAATAACACATCCTGAGCTCTCTAGTACTACCGTATCTCCCCGAATTAGATTATTGTTATCATCAGGCTTAAACAACGCCGCCCAAGCATCCCATGAACCTACGTCATTCCATCCAAAATTTGAAGCGCTAACCACAGCACAGTTTTGCGCATGTTCAAGTAGACCGAAATCAATTGAAATGGGCTCCAAACCGTTAAAGATAATCTCCGTAATACTATCACGTTCCTCAATCGGTGCACGCTCTACAGCGCGCATACTCATGTCAAGAGCAGGCATATGTCGAGCCATAGCTGAGCGAATGGTGCTAATACGCCAAGCAAACATGCCACTATTCCAGAGATAATCACCAGACTCGATATATTCAGTTGCTCGAGCTTCACTTGGCTTCTCAAAAAACCGAGCTACCTGAAATACACTCTCTGAAAGTGACCGACCTCGCTTAATATAACCATAACCAGTGTGAGGACAAGTTGGGGGGATTCCAATAGTTACTAGCAAATCTTGCTCTCTAGCAACAGATATAGCTCGCAAAAGTGTCTGTCGTAATGCTTCATCGTCATTAACGGCATGGTCAGCAGGAAGCACTACCATTACTGCTTCAGACTTGCTAGGCTCTGTACTAACAGAATCGATGCACATCGCTGCAAATGCAATTGATGCTGCAGTATCGCGAGCACATGGCTCTACGATTATGGAAGCATGGGGCAAAGCATCCTTAACAAGACTAGCTTGACTCGCTGTAGTTACCACCCATAGCGGACAATTTCCCCGAAGTAAGTCGGTTCGACGAGCAGTTGCTTGAATAAGATTTTCACCAACACCTGTTAACGAAAGAAACTGCTTTGGTCTGTGTCTGCGACTTATAGGCCAAAAACGAGTCCCTTGACCGCCAGCTAGGATAACCACATGAACATCGTTAAGATTCTTGTTATCCATTACCTACCTTATCTCGTTTCTAATTGTATGATTGTACTCTCTTGCTTCACCCTTACAGTATCCTAGATAGGAAAGGTAAGAATTTAAACCTTCTTGCCAAGGTAAAGGAGTAATACCAAAGTGTTCTTGTAAAAGCGCAGTATCTAATACTGAAAACAAAGGTCTCTTAGCAGCCGCATTAAATTGAGCAGCGCTGATTGGTCTAATATTACATTGCAAACTTGTACCATGCGCTACATCCGATTCATGATTTTTTTGCTCTCCTAAAATACAACCACTTTGCTTTAAGATATATTGGGAGAAATTAAACCAATTAGTTTGTCCTGAACAACAAGCATGAATCGTAGCAACTGGAAAAGCATGATATTTGGCAAAATAGTCCCCGATCTCGAGTAAAGTTGGCGCCAACCAACCAGTCCAGGTTGGACTCATCCATTGGTCATTAACCACATCAATTGTTGGACGAGAAGAAAAAAGCTTAAGCATAGTTAGTACAAAATTTGGACCATTCTGTCCAAAAACTGCCGAAGTACGCACCGTAATACCTAGACTCCCCATGATAGCCCGTACTGCCTCCTCACCCTGTAATTTTGAGGCACCATAAACAGATAAAGGATTTGTGGGACTCTCTTCAGTCAGCCTTTTATGTCCGTCTCCGGCAAACACATAATCTGTAGAAAGATGAATAAAGCCGATGTCTCTTGCTATACAAGCCTGAGCTAACAATTCTGGTCCTTTAGCGTTTACCAAATAGGCAAGAGAACTCTCAGTCTCTGCTCGGTCAACAGCGGTAAAAGCTGCGCAGTTAATCACTAATTGAGGCTTTATACGATCAAGAACAGATACAATTTGACTGTATTCTGTGATATTACACTCACTGCTTTTAAGAGTAATCAACCTAGTTTTTTTTAAATTACCTAATTCAGAACCTACCTGACCGCCTCCTCCAAAAACTACTATTGAACCCTTTGCGGCTTGATTTATATCCATGCTGAGCCATCTATCAAACTAGCTTTCCTGTAAGGAACTTATATGTCCCAGAACTTATCTCTCGCGGCCATCCAAAGGTTTAGCTAGTGTTGAGTAGTGTTGCGCATAAAAGGATTTATAGTCCCCTTCTAAGACTCTGGTACACCAATTATCATTTTCTACATACCAGTTAATTGTCTCAATTAGCCCTGAATCAAAAGAGTATCTGGGCGTCCACCCGAGTTTATTTTTTATTTTTGAGGTATCCACAGCATACCTACGATCGTGAGCCGCTCGGTCAGTAACCTTTTGAATAAGACCTTCCGAGCGACCGAGATACTTTAAAATTTTTGTCACTACCTCAAGATTAGTCAGCTCTCCATCGCTAGAAGAACCAATATTGTAAACCTCTCCAGCTTTTCCTTGTTCTGCTACCGCTACAATAGCTTCACAGTGATCATCAACATGAAGCCAACTTCTTACGTTTAGTCCGTCACCATAAAGCGGAATTGGATTTCCAGCTATGGCGTTTAGAATGCACAAGGGAATAAATTTTTCTGGAAATTGATATGGTCCGTAATTGTTAGTACAGCGAGTGACCGATACATCTAAACCATAGGTTTTAGCGTACGCCAAAGCTACCAAATCTGAACTAGCTTTAGAAGCAGCGTAAGGGCTTGTAGGGTCAAGGGGAGTATCTTCGTAAAATAGACCAGTAGGGCCTAGCGAGCCATAAACTTCATCAGTCGAAATATGAACAAAATGTCGAACTTCATGTTGCCTAGCAACTGAAAGAAGTGATTCAGTACCTAGCACATTCGTTCTAATAAATGGTTCAGCAGAGTGAATAGAGCGGTCGACATGACTCTCAGCGGCAAAATGAATAATAGTATCTATAGGTCTATCATTACTAGCAGACGATTCTAAAAGTGAAGCCAGTCCTAACCGGTCACAAATATCTAATCGAGTAAACCTAATTGATCCTCTTGACTCACAAGATACTGAATCAGAACTCGAGGTCAAAAACTGAGATAAATTGTCGAGGTTACCTGCATAAGTAAGTGAATCAACGACATGCAGATCCCAATCTGGCCTGTTTTTTCGACAGTGGTGCACAAAATTGCTACCAATAAAACCGGCTCCACCAGTAATCATTACTCGACGAGGGAACCTTGCTAAAATATTCGTTTGATTGCTTGATGAGTCCATAAATAAATTACAAAGGTTTTTAATTCAAATTATCTGATTAAGCCGATTTCAAAGTATTTCCTACTGCTGTCTGTTACGACGTAAAATATCTTGGGTGATACCTCCCAACCCGGAAAAAGTAAAGCGAACGTTAATTTGAGTTCGATTAGGGTTTATCTGCTCAGCTACACCAAAGTCAACAAACCAGCAATCGCAAGCACTCAACAAACGTAGTGCCGATGCTTGTTCGAGCATTTTTGAGGCTGTCTCATCAAAACGAGAGAAGTAAGCAAGCCGCAATCTATCTGTAATTACAGCCTCAATGCTAGTTTCTAAATTGCTAATGTTTGGTATCGCCAAAGTAGGGTCAAGATTAACGTTTGGATCGATGAAGGTATAACGAACTCTGAAATAATCATCTCTATCATCAACTAAGTTAAACCCTCCACCCCAAGAAGAAAGCCCCGACTTCTCTAAATTGTAATTCGAGTCTATATCAAATCCAAATGATCTATTGGGGGTAATCTGAAAAATTACATTTATATCCGATAACGGCTCGCGAAACTGATCTAAATTTTCTTCACTTTCAATCAAGTCGTAGCTTTGTTTTACCGTAAGGTCAAGAAGCCTCCGAATTTCTCCATTTCTCCTAACTCCTCCATTAACAATTGACGAACCGCTAGCTGATGAGCCTAAAGGGGCAAAATCTAACGCCGGATATGTATCTGCCAACCCAAGTTGTGGTAGATCTTCGGGCTCAGGAGCAAACTCTGGTAAAGGATATGCTGTAGGAACCCGAGGGTTAAATCGTCCAAGCAAAGAAGTACTTAGTCCATAGGTTACAACACTTCTTCTTCGCACTCTGTCAATTGAGTCAAAAAGAGGAATATGATTTTGATTGACATCAGGGGCGTAAGTATACCTCAAAAATGGTTGCATTACATGCTTAGTCCTCTTGAGAAGGACATTTTGATTACCCGCACCTAAGCTTGCAAGGGTACCTAACAGACCTTCAGGCTCAGCATCAAAGACTTTTTCAACTGCCGTTGAAATAACATAGCTACCAACAAAAGTTCTCCTGTGTGGTGACTGGCTGAGCACAGTTGCATCAGAATCAATGTCAGAGACTGCATCATATCTTGTAATTGGATTAAACATTGTGCCGGATTGATTGCTATCAGGGTCAACGTTATAGAAAGTTTCAAAGCCACGAAGCTCAAATTGCGAAGTTAGGATATTTTTATATCTAAATGGAACTTGTACTATAGGGCTGATATTTAACCGTCGTCCTTCGTAACCCTCTTCACGTGAAAATTGGGTGGCGGATAATCCACCTTTGGTGACGATTTTCACACCATACGGATTAAAGCCAAAAGGCCTGAAACTGCGAAGACCATTCAAGGAAACTTCCGGAAGACGTTGAAAAACTGCTTTGTCTGTACCAACAATGTTATTATCAATTACCTGATTGTACTCACTACTTAATTCAGCGTTAAGATACGTACCTAATCCTTGTCGTAAAGCTACATAAGAGGTGGTAAATGGAGAAGTTATGAGCCCAATGTCTTGATCGGGTAACTCTCGAATAATTGTATCATCGCTAACATAATGTATGTCAGCGATAAAAGAGGTAGGAAAACTTGCACCTAATTCTGATTTATCAAAAGTTTGACTTGATTGTGATTGCCACATCTGAGAATGGAAAAGACCAAAACGATTCTCATCAAATGAAGCCTCTGTTCCTGCTGGATTAGCAAGGCCACGCAGAGAGTCACCTCTCCATGCTTCATTAGAAAAAACCCATTTGCTCCGCAAGGAGTGAGTCTCAGAAAAAAGCTGTCTATACTGAGCAAAAGTACCGACTCTTGAATTAGTTTCAATGAATGGCGTTAGCAAAACATCACTCGTATCACCTGTAACGACATATAAAGGCTGCCGGTAGCGAAAGCCATCCTGGTTACTAATTCCATAAGTAGGAACGAGTAATCCTGTTGCTCGGTTTCGCTTTACAGGAAAAGCAAAGTAAGGAGAATAAATTACCGGCAGTCCATAGAGGTTTAATCTTACGTCTGTAAGACTAGCATAACCCTCTTCTTCAAGATTCGCACTATCCGCCGTTAAACTCCATGGAACCTCCCCGTTGCTACATCCACATGTAGTAAAATCTACATTCAATAGATTATATTTAGTTTCAGAAATTTTATATGCTTCTCTTGCACTACATGAAATTTGACCACTTTCAAGTGTAAACTTGGCATTATTAAAAATACCAGTTTCAGACTCAAGCTGAACAAATGCCGAATCTGCTCGAATCGACCCATCTTTAAGCGAGAGTATGACATCACCGTAAAGCTCAGCTTCCTTTGCCTCTGAATCTACCTCGGCTAACTCAGCTTGGGCTGTTAGGCTTTCTCGTGAAACAATGACACCATCTTTAGCTATTAATTTCTTCTTATCTTGGTCAAATGAAACATTTGGTGCTATTACACTCGTATCTTCGGAAGGATTAGCATCCGATGCTAAAAGCCGCTCTCTTTGAGCTTGCTCTTGTTGTTGCACGTCAGGTTGGTCACTTCTAAAAAGACGCCTGCGGTTAAGTTGTTGAGCTTCAGCATTTGTTGAAAAAATAAGTTCTGTTGCGGATATAGCTACGGATATAATTAGCAACGATGAGAGCTTTAAGAACTGCACCGTAATTATTTCAACAAAGATTACAGCCGCAAACACCCTACAAAAGGCTTTAAAATAGCAAAAGAAATTAAATGTGCCCAAACTACTTTGCACACCTGCCTCCTAGGCATCAAAGCCAAAATTACGAATAATTGTGGCGACTTCATCCTTCATCGTTGAACGCTGGACTATTCTGTCAATAATACCGTGGCTGAGCAAAAATTCAGACCTTTGAAAACCATCAGGGAGTTTTTGTCGAACTGTTTTTTCAATAACTCTCGGCCCAGCAAAACCAATAAGAGCCCTTGGTTCAGCAATTATAACATCACCTTGCATAGCAAACGAAGCCGCAACGCCACCGGTAGTCGGGTCAGTAAGAACTGAGATGTAAGGAAGGCCTTCCCGTCCAAGTTTTCCAAGCGCAGCACTGATTTTAGCCATCTGCATAAGCGAAAAAATCCCCTCTTGCATTCGGGCTCCCCCTGAAGCGGACACAATAACGACGGGACGACGCTCTTTTATCGAAAGTTCTATGATTCTGGCCAGTTTTTCACCTACAACAGAACCCATGCTCCCTCCCATAAAGGAAAAATCAAACACAGCAAGTCCCACGGGAATATTGTGAATACGTGATCTTCCGGTAATTACAGCTTCAACAGAACCGGTCTTTTTCTCTGTTTTTTTAAGACGATCTCTATAGCGAGTGTCATCACGAAATCCTAGAGGATCAGTGGAGCGGAGATCTGCATCCGTTTCCAAAAATGAATGCCTATCTGCTAAAAGTGGAATTCTTTGACGAGCACCTAGGCGAAAATGATGATTACATTTAATACATACACCGAAATTTCTTCTGACCTCTTTAGTGTAGAGGATAGCCCCACAACTCGGACACTTAGTCCATACATCCTCTTTCATTTGAAGTGGTTCAGTAAGGTCTACAGGAGGTTTTGGTGCTTTTTCTCTTAAAAACCAAGCCATAGCCGCATCTACTCCAATATTACATTAAGTCGCTTGATGATAGGTATTAGGCAAAAACTAGTTACTTTTGATATAACTGATAACACATGATTGTAAGGTTGAGCGAGAGGTACCTTAGAAGTATCTTTGCAATTTCAGATTCAAAGTGCGAAAGATAATTAAAATACGAGATTATTTAAATGCCAGAGAGGCTTTCAACTCTAACTTCCTTTATTTCATCCTTTCTCAGAGTAGAGGCATTTAGAGACTATGCTCATAATGGTCTTCAGGTATGTTGGAATGAAGATGCCCTCATAAAAAGAATTCTTTGTACAGTAGATATTGGAGAAGATACGATTGAGGATGCAGCTTCCCTGAGAGCAGAACTTATAATATCTCATCATGGACTTTTGTGGGGACATTCTTTAATACCTATTTGTGGTTCATTCGCCAAGAAAATACATAAACTCGCTCAAAATAATATTTCTGTATATGCTTGCCATCTTCCACTTGATGGTCACAGCCAAGTAGGCAATGCGTTTCAACTTGCGTTTGCGCTACAATTGGAGAATTGTGAATCTTGGTATAATTTAGACGCTTCGCAACCAACTATTGGGGTACGAGGTATCTTTAATCCACCTATTTCTTATTACGAAGTCAGTCAAAGGCTGAGTAATATTACTGGAACTTGTTCGCCTTCTTTTTTACCAGTTACTGAGCGTTTATTTGAAAATAAATTCTCTTCAGTGGGCATCGTGACTGGTTCTGGTACAAGTTGTTTAGAGGCAGCTGCAAAGGGAGGGATCGAACTTTTAATTACAGGAGAACTTAAACAAGAGGCTTTCCATTGTGCCAAAGATTTTAATGTTGCTGTTCTAGCTGGAGGGCACTACGCTACTGAGACTTGGGGAGTGAGAGCTTTAGGCTGGCTACTAAGAAAGAAATTTGATTTGAGTTTAGTTTTTTGTGACCGCCCTACTGGGATTTAGTTTATAGGGAAATAGTTTATAAATTTGAATTTTTTCAAAATTTTAAGGCTGAGGATTATTTGCTATGAAAATTCGCTCAATTCGTGATTTAGACCTTACTAACAAGCGAGTTTTAATACGAGCTGACCTTAATGTTCCTATCGACCGAGACGGCAAGATTAGTGACGATAACAGAATAAAACAATTCTTACCGACTCTTTTTTACGTTTTAGAGAAAAACTGCAGCGTAGTTATAATGTCGCATTTGAATGACCCAAAGGAAAAAACTTTAACTGATTCACTAAGTCCTGTGGCATTAAAACTTGGTGAATTGATCGGTCAAAATGTACCTCTTGCTACAGATTGTATAGGTGACATTGTTCAAAGAAATGTTGAATCTATGAGACCAGGTTCTGTACTGCTTCTAGAGAATCTGAGATTTAATCCTGGTGAAAAGAAAAATGACCCAACTTTCTCTCATCAGTTGGCCTCTTTCGGGGAAGTTTTTGTGTCTGACGCTTTCGCCACAGCACATAGAGAGCACGCGTCTATAGTAGGGGTGCCACAAATATTTATTAAAAGAGGAGATCCAGCAGTAGCAGGATTTTTAATGGAAAAAGAGATTAACGCTTTCGAACGAGCGTTACTATCTCCAGAGCGTCCTCTATGTGTTGTACTAGGGGGTGCAAAGGTTTCATCAAAACTTACTGCTTTAATTAATATTGCTGAAAAGGCCGATGTGCTTATCATTGGGGGAGCCATGGCAAATACTTTTCTTGCGGCTCAAGGTTATCAGATGGGGGCATCGCTATATGAGCCTGACAAAGTCGAAATAGCTGCGAGTCTTCTTAATTCTTTGAGGGAGCGTGGCTGTAGTGTGCATCTACCGGCAGACTTGGTCGTAGCTGAGCGTTTTTCAGAGGACACTCCGTATCAGGTTGTGCCAGCTCAAAAAGTTCCAGATGGTATGATGGCGCTCGATATTGGCCCTGATACTTGTAAGGACTACGGAGCTGCTGTGCGTAAAGCTGGCACTATTTTATGGAATGGTCCGATGGGAGCTTTTGAAATGTTACCTTTCTCCGCCGGTACACAGGCTATGATGAGCGCTATTGGCGGAAGTGATGGCTATTCAGTAGTTGGTGGTGGTGATACAGATGCGGCGATTCATTCCGCAGGTAAAGTTAGTTCGTTTGATTACATATCAACCGGTGGGGGTGCCTTTTTGGCTCTCCTTGAGGGCAAGGTACTTCCGGGAATCAAAGCTTTGCAAGAGGCATGAAATTACGGAAGTTTTGCTTTTAATCGAGAGCAAAATACTTAGAAGTTAGCCCCCAAGCCGCTCAATAACTTAACAATCCGCTTCGCTATGTCTCTGACACCGAAAAAGTGTTCAAAAACATTAGAACTTTCTTGAGTTGGAGGTTTTTACAATCGATACCTTGGAAGAATCTCTGGAGATAATAAATGACAAAGCGCAGGTTGAAGGGTTGGATGGAAGGAACTTTTTCTAAAAGAGAAGGTTCCTCAAAAAAATGTTCAAACATGAGTGAACGGCGTTTACGTCGAAGACGCATCTCCGAATTAAAACATGACATAAAAAAGAATGGTTACAACGTAGCCAGCGACTTAGTGGCACGGGCTTTACTCTATGGAACTATTATTGCTTGCAAGCAATAATTCTCTTACTCATAAATTTCGAGATAATTTATAAAAATTTTTTGCTGTTAGGTAAATTATGGACAAGAATGTCACTAAAAAAAAACAAGAGACAAAAAGTTAATTCTGAATCTCTCGGAGGACTTTTTTTTTATTTTTCGATTAGTTCACTTTGTATTGTCAACCTAGTTCACATCTGCAGTCTTTTTTCAGTCTTTTCAGTTGGCGGATTACGTTTTCTGGGTATTTTTTTGACGGCTATTTTTTTTGGAAAATACATCGCCAATGTATTTTTAACGGGATATATATCCGTATTTCTGCATGAATTTAAGCACTCATTGTTCTCTGGATTTGTTGGTAATAGACCAAAAAAATTAAAAATAGGAAAAAACACAGGCGCTTTCACGTATGAATATACTCGAGAGACCGCTAAGTACAACGCCATAATTGCTTTGGCTCCATATTGGACTCCTTTGTTTACTGTTCCAATGTTGACAATGCCGTATATGTTACAGATTGCTCCACTTCACAGTGTACATACATTTCTTGTAGGACTTGCCTACGGTGCTGACTTAACTATGAGCATAAGAGATATTGGACCTCATCAGACTGATTTTTCTCGATTAACCGGAGGCTATTTCTCCGGTATCATTTATGTTTTTTTGATTAATTCAGGTACGTTTTTTACGCTTGTTGCGTGGATTATAGCTGATACCAAAGGATTAGCGGGTCTTGCCAAAACTTGGTGGATTATTATTAATTTTTTAGTGGGGCAAGAGCTAGTAACCGAAAGCTCATACTTAAGTTTAGCTCTTCGACAGTCATTAAAAATTCATCTAATTAACTGAAACCATTAGGATCTACGTCTCCTTAGGACTACCACCAAAACGTGTTCACTCGTTTGACGATTAGCAAGATAGCTTTCTTCTTGACCAGCAGGTTTTACGGGTAGTTTTTGATTATCCGAGTGTTTAGCTTGATGACGATGTAAAGTTTTTGAATTGTTTAGATTAACAGTCTGAACTATCTCCCAAAAAGATGCATAACACTCAGATAGGATCGTGGTGAGGATACTATATAAAGGAAGAATTTCTTTCTTTTCATTAAAACTATTAGTTAGCAAAAGTGCAACATAACCGTCTGGTCGAGTAATTCGAGCTACTTCAAATAAAACTTCCTCAAGCCAATCCTGCCATTCTTGTAAAGAATTAATATCTCCACCGCGGTTGGGAGATAAAATATCACCGCTTAACCATAATCTTAGCCACTGACCTTGAACCCTTGGCCCTGTATGAGGGAGAGGAAGTTGCATACAAGTAAGGTCGATACTACCGGAGGATATATGAGGTGCCGAACGTGGATCTCCGCATTGAACCTGGCCGGGATTAAGGTTAAATGAGAACTGCGATGGCCTGCAGTCGCGGGATAATTGAGCTACCTTTCTCAATATTCTAGGTACAAATGCTCGATATCCTGGTAGCGCGCCTCTATCACGATTTATTTTTTCTTGCACCGACGGTGCTAATGATTCGTATGGTGAGGAGTATGACGATAAATGACCTACCGTATGACCATGAAGGAGACCAAGTGCAACAGTACTCAAATATAGAGCTGTTCGAGCTGCAGAGTCATCCAAAAACCTAAACGACCCGTTTAACGTCCCTGACACTATTTCCTTCAGTGCAAAACGGAAACAAGAAATCTCTCTAAATGTGTCTTCATCATAAAAAGCGTCAAATCCTTGATGGAATCGTTCAAGTGGAATAGGTCTCTTAAAATCCATATATTGAAGAGCTATTGCCGCTTGGGCGATGTCTACTGGAGAAAGTTTTCCCTGAGTAATCAAGGTAAATAGAGGTTCCGGATCAGTAGCTATGATTTTTCGACCTGCAATATGAGCTTCGAGAGCAATAGTACCTGAACCAGACATAGGAATGTAAACTAACCCACCTCTAGGGCACAGAGACGTGACTAAACTTCGAGCAATCGAAGGTTGAATAGGCACCAAAGCTGGTGACTTTAATTGAACAAGTTCGTGCAATGAATGTTCCGATTGAAGCTTACTTAACTGAGAAAATTTAAGATGACGAGGAGGAATTTCAACAGCAGAAAGTCCAGTGTTCGAAACGGGCGCTACCAAGCGCATTTGAAGTCCTCTTGATGAGTTTCGAGTCATGACACTCCTCCACAAGTCCTAATTTAAAATATACTACCTTGACCCACAGCATGTCATTCCTCTTTATATATAACTTTGTTCTAATTTGTTTCTAAATCATTTTTCCATCGTTCTAAGTATCAGAGACAATGGGATACGCAACAAAGTGTTGAACTAATCGACTATGTATTAGCTGTTTAACCAAACACGATTTTTTAGGAGCAGGTCAGCAATGGGTTATCATCCTCGTATTGAGACTAATGAATTGGCGGATTTTCTAACCACCAGAACCAGAAACTCACAGCTCTGGCTAATCAATAATCTAAACCTCGAAAAGGCAATTCTAGGTTATGCCGCTAAATACTCTAACCGATATAAAGTAGATTTGTATGCTCTTGCCATACAAGGTAACCACCTACACTGTACAGCTCAATTTAACAATCTTAATCGCAGCGACTTTATGCGTGATTTTAAATCATCAGTGGCTAAGGCTGTTTCTCGCTACTGCCACTCATATCCAGGAGGCACCTTATGGGGTCGTCGCTATTCAAATGAATTTCTTCCCGGCTCCGATGATATAGAAAATTGGTTCTTCTATACTGTTCTTCAACCAGTAAACGATGGTCTAGTGGAAAAAATCTCAGATTATCCTGGATATAATTGCTTCCATGACGCGGTATGGGGAATTAAACGCACCTTTAAAATAATGAATTGGTCAGCTTACCACAAAGCTAAGAAACTCAACCCAAAAGTAAAAAAAATAAAATTTCTCGAAAAATATATTCTAGAATATAAAAGACTTCCAGGTTACGAAAGTTTATCTCAAAAAGAATACGCTAAATTAATGATGAAAAAACTCGAAGCAAGAAGATTAGAAATTATCCATAAGCGCTTTTCTGAGGGTAAAAAGTTTCTTGGTCGAAAAGCTATTTTGCAAACGAAGCCTGGATCACTGCCAATTCAAACAAAAAATTCTACACGAAACTCTCACAGACCCAGAGTACTATGCGTTTGCCCCCAAAGGCGCGCTGAAACACTTAAATGGTATTTCTCAATTTATAACCTCTACAAACAAATATCCTTGGCTTACAGACAAGGAAACTCTCTAGTCTCGTTTCCACCCGGAACACACAAACCATACTGCAAGACTTCCACCTTATTACTCTAAAGGATCAAAGGTCACAACTCAGAAAAACGTTCCGACCAATGGTGCTACGTTAGAATTTTAAATTTTACTATTTTATTTATAAACAGCTCTAATAGAGATTCTTTTAAGCTTGTTTATTATTCGCGGACCCTGTCTCTGAATTTCGGGTCTAACTTAGCAGCACTCTGATACTCCCTTGAAGCCTCTCGCTTTCTGCCCGTCTGACCGTAAAGAACCCCCAAGTAGAAATGAGCGTCAGCTGAAGCAGGGTCAGCTGCAATTGCGGCAACGAGAGAGCTCTCTGCTGACTCTAGGCGCCCAAGCTCAAAGGCTGCTAAACCATGGATCAGGTGAGCTCTCGAATTATTTGGCTCAATCCTTAATACAGCCTCCACCGTTTCAAGGGCTTTTTCTTGTTGCTTCTTTTCAAAAAGGATTGCAGCTAAATTTAGTAAAGATTGAGTATTGGAAGTATCCAGTGATACTGCTCGTCTAAAAGCCACCTCAGCTTCATCTTTCATATCTAACAACCCATACAGAGCCCCAAGCGCCTGTTGCGTTCGAACACTATTTGGCTGAAGTTTTGCCGCCTCCTCAAAAGCAGAAACACTTTCCTTAATTGCTCCTTGCTTACGGAGAGCTACCCCTAAAAAGTAATGTGCATCTTCATGTTTAGGATCTACCCGAACGGCAGACCGATAAGCCTCTACAGCTTGTTCAAGTTTGCCTAACCTATCATAAACTACCCCTAAATTGTAGAGAGTTACTACACTTTCAGGGTCAATAGAACGAGCCTTTTCGAGAACCTCAAGCGATCTATCAAATTCTTTTCGACGTTCATAAACAACACTCATGCCCTGTAATGCGGGAACAAAAGATTTGTCGCGCTCTAAAACTCTCTGATACTCGACCGCACTAGCCTCATGATTGCCTTGTTCCAAAAATACATTCGCTAGTCCTGAACGAAATTTTGCATCATCTCGGAGGGTTAGAGCTTTCTGCAGATACTCCTTTGCACCATCAAGGTCTCCCACCTTAGTAGCAAGTAACCCGAGATTATGATAAGCTTCAGCCATCTTAGGGCATCTGTCTATCGCAGCTAAGTAAAGCTGCCTCTCTCTATCTGACCCATCAGCTAGCAAAGCCCCTTCTTGAACAAACCTACTCGCCTGCACGCAGCTATCACTGCCATGAGCAAGAGAACTAAAACCAAGAACTTTAACTACCGCGCACACAGCTGTTAAAACTAAATAAGGCCTTCTCATAACTTATAATTTTTACAAATCATTCTGATAAATTTATTTTTTCTCGTAACGCCATCTGTTACTTAAGCATTTAACTGCTAATAGAGTAACCAGCCATTTTAATTTAAAGTTCAAGAGAATTCAGTAAAATCCCCACAGAGCGAAGTTTCTCTTCCTTAACTACAAGCGCAAACCTGACATATTGGTCATATACATTTCTGCTAGAATCCAAATCACCCACAATAGCACCGGCTAATCCACTTTTCGAATTACAAACTTCACTACCCAAAGGTAGTGAACCATTAGTCACTGAACTATTTGAAAATGCACAACCAGGTGTGACTACTATTCCGTGATTCAGCGCTTTTTCAGCAAAGTATCTACTACCTAGATGACGCCATCGCTCGGGTAATTTAGCCCATATAGATGAACAAGAAGAAACACCAAAACTAGAGTCGGACTCCCCTATGATATTAAATTTAGGAGCCTCCCACCCCCCACTATTTAATAAATCACTCAGAATTTTCGCACGCGAGCGATATTCTTTTATTACCGGCTGTGCCACTAACTCACCACTACTGAGCACTATACCGGCAGCGAGTTGCAAAGGTAAAAACAATCCGTAATCCATCGCAGACTTAAGTCGCGCTACTGCTTTAACCAACGTCGGAACACCCATAACGGCTCCTATTCGCCAGCCCGGTACACTGTAAGCTTTTGACAAACTGTAGGTTTCGACAGATCGATAACGGAGGCTTTGCTCAGATAATACGCTTACACCACCACCCATCTCTCCATAAACAAAATCATTTACTACGGTAACATTTGTAGACTCCAACAGAACTCCCAAACGACGATAAAAATCCGCTGAAACTGTTAATCCAGTAGGATTGTTGGGATAATTAAGCACAAGAACGCTAAATGGATAGTACTTGATTGCTTCCCCAATACTGGCAAGGATAGAGTCCTCCGAACCGTCAGCTTTATAATATGAAACAGATAAACCCGCAGAGTGTGCGGCAAAAATGAAGCCAGGATAGGTAGGCAAAGGCAAAAGCAAAGTCACAGGGACATAATTAGAGCGGTCGCTACGATAACTCGCTCCACTTGCAAACAAGGAAAAAAGTGTATTGATAGCATCCTTAGTGCCGAACGTAACACAAACCTCTGTATCAGGATCCAAGGGAACTCCAAAACAACGCTGATAAAGAGCTGAAAACCCCTCCCTAGCTCTTCTAACTCCTCTTGCTACAGCGTACCGATGATTCTGAACTTTTAACGTTGCCTCAACTAAACGATCCACTAAAATACGGGGTGGCGGAATATCCGGATTAATCATCGACAGATCAATTAGAGACTCTCCTTTAGCAAGCCGGTCTCTACTTTTTATCGAGATATCTGAAAGCAGCTTTGCCAAAAAATCACACGATGCTTGAGTTGATGTTTGGCTGTTTGTTACTCGGTTGCGAAACTTAAAATTAGCGGGTACTTGATGATGTTCCATTAATCTTAACTGTACGAAATTTTAATAATATGCTCAATTGCAGGATTTATGAACGTTACACCTCTTCAAAATCTACAAGACCTCAGCAAAAAAAATTACAATGAAAAAATTTCCTGAGCTCTTCTCATTACTTGCTCACGATGTAACTAATCCAATGCATGCCGTCTTTAGTTTACTTGATACAGTTCTCGAACACCAAGAAGATGATGTTAGAATACCAGAAAAAACTCGTATTCTCATTACCCAAGCTAGACGTGCTGCTTCACGAGCCCTTGGTATTGTCCGAAACTATAGTATCCTAGCCGAACTTACGGGCAATACTTGCTCAAGCAGAATGTCAGGTAAAACTGACATTATTCACTTAATAAATGAAGTAATCGAAAATTCATATAGAAACGATCAAGATAATATTTCTCTGAAAACTTTTTTCCCTCCTAACCCTGTATATGTGAGAGGGTCAGAAGCTCTAATCGATCCAATCGTAACAAATCTGTTCTCTAACTGCCTCAAATACACTCCCCCATCAGGCTCTATCACTGTATCTGTCATTCCAAACGAAAAAACAGAGGTTGCTATCCTCTTCTGGAATAATGGTGAACCCATTCCGAAGGAGGACATTTCGCTTATATTTAACTATTTTACTAGATCAAGTACTAGTCTCGGCATACCCGGAAGCGGTCTCGGTCTTTACATTGTCAAACGAATAATTAACCTATTAGGAGGTAGTATAGAAGTGTCAAGCGGAAAATTAGAAGGTACAATGTTTACAGTCCGATTACCACAAGATAAGTCATGAGATGGCTCATTATATTTCTCTTGTGGCTTTTCTACCTAATCTCGATCATATGTAGCTCTAGTTGTAGATATATTCAGAGCAGTAACAATAATTTACTCTCAGCAATGGTAGTAAGAGTAGCAGACGGTGATACAATAGAGATTATAAGTACTGACCCTTCTGCACAAAAACTCACTAATAAGACCATAAAGGTTCGTCTCTTTGGCATTGATGCACCAGAAATAGGTCAAACATTCGGTAAAAGTGCGCATAAATACGCTAAAAAGCTCCTTCTCGGTAAAGAAGTTACACTTAATGTAAAAGATACTGACCAGTACGGCAGACTCGTAGCAATTGTCACATTGCCAAATGGACTGACAGCTCAAGAAGAGTTACTAAAAAATGGCTTTGTCTGGTGGTATAATCATTACGCTCCACACGAGCATAAATTTGCCGATGCTCAGATCAAAGCTCAGAGAGAAAATAAGGGACTTTGGGCTAAACAAAAAAAACCAATACCTCCCTGGCAGTGGCGTCTAAATAACAACGGCGTCTAAATAACAACGGCGTCCGCATGAAGGAAGAAGTCGTTTTAGTATTTTGTGTAAAATATATAATTAAGAGAAATGGTTTTATTAAGAATTTTTTTAATTACAATTATAATACTGAGTACGCAAAATTTATTTGCAGAGCAGGTAAATTATCACAACATACCAGTTGCGAAAAACTTCACTAATCTTCCTATCAATACTTCTAGTTCTAACAAAATCAAACTAGTCCTTATAATAGTAGTAGATCAACTTGGTGCCATTCATATCGAAACCTTTGGCTCATCTTTAGGTGGCGGCATTAAAAAATTACTCAACAATGGTGTTGTATTTACTGATGCTCATCACAGACATGCAATAACTGAGACCTGCCCCGGACATGCCACTATTTCAACCGGAACACCTCCTTCCATCCATGGAATAGTCGCTAATGAATGGGTAGAAAGGGATTCAGGCCACAAAAAATACTGTGTTGAGGACAACGAATTTGGCTTTTCTCCACGTTCTCTTCGAGTCTCAGGTTTAGCTGATTGGATCAAACACGACCACCCCCAAGCCCAAGTTGTGGCTGTTAGCGGCAAAGATAGGTCTGCAATTCTTCTGGCTAGTCATAACGGAAACGCTCTTTGGTATGACATGGGTATCGGTAACTTTAGATCAAGCCAGTACTACTCATCTAAACTATCAATCGATCAAAATATAATCATAGAGGAAGTTAAACGAGAGCAAACTAAATTAATTCCCTATGGAACAATGTGGCAACTACACAAAAAAACTCGTAAAATTGTCAAGAAAATTCCAGTCACATCTTCACTAAAAATTGGTACCAGCGAGCGTAAATTTCCTTATCTACTAGGGGGTATATCGGCTAAAGAAGACGCTACTTTTTGGTCAAGTATATACCACTCACCTTATCTTGATGCTCTTACAGCAAAAGCTGCTGGAGCGATTCTTAAAACCGCAAAATTAGGTACCAAATCATATCCAGATTTTTTAGCGGTATCATTCTCCAGTCTTGACGTTATCGGGCACGAGTTTGGTCCAACCAGTATTGAAGCACTTGATACACTAGTTCGAGTTAGTGAATTAATTGATGACCTTCTAAAAAATGCTATTAATCAAGTTGGTCGTGAAAACCTTCTGGTTGTATTAACGAGTGATCACGGCGCTCTCCCGTTACCAGAAAACTACGAGCAATCGGTTAACGAAAAATCTCAATCACTGTCAAGTCACATAACGAGTCATAACTTGGGCAAAAAACTCTCTCAACCATTGCAATTTAAGAGATTAACATCAGCTGAAATAGCCTGTATTCAAAAAGAGGGAAGATTATTTAAATCAAAGCATAAAGATATCGATCTTCGTCCTGATTTTACTGTCGTAGCAAAAGATACACAATCAAATTTAGCTAAACTTCGCAGAGCCTTAGCAAGTAATTTAAAAAATTGTGCCTCATTACGAGCTGTTTGGACTAAAGATGAGCTAATGGGGAAAAGTGTCTCTCGTAATCTTGAATCAGTTAAAAATTGGCAAATAATGTTTTCTCGCAGTTTTTATGAGCCAAGAAGCCCTGATATTTTACTCCAATTTAATCCAGGAATCCTTATAACAACGACTCCTTTCGGGACAGGTCACGGAACACCGTATGACTACGATACAAAAGTGCCTATAGTTTTTTATGGTGGAAATTTATCGACGCAACAAATTGCCACTCCGGTAGGTACAGAACAAATTGCGCCAACAGTTGCCAATATGATTGGTTTACGCTCTTTCGCGCGGAGCGATGAGGTTAAATAGATATACAGCGAGATTTGATTTACCCTCTACACGAATTTTTCCTGCCAACATAGCAAGCTGGGGATTCAGATTACCACTTGCAATTTCTTGCAGCGACCTAGAGTCAAGCGTAAGAATACAGTCGGGGACATCAGAAACAAAATCTTCTGGCTTCTGCGTTTCCCCATTAGGTATATTGGGAAATTTATCAACCATAATGTTTCGCTTCTCTACTTTGTAAGGCGCAGATCTAAGATTAATGTCATAGCATTTTCGACTATCTGAGAGCATAACAGCGACCCATCCAGAAAGATGACTCTTAAGCAGATCAGATGAATGCCTGATACGTTGGAGAAGATGATGCAAAATAATCGCATCTGAACTACCTTCAGGGTAGAGAGTTTCTTTTATAACTTCGGTTCCAATATCAATGCAGTGGGCGGTTTCAAATTCCAAACTTTTTTCAGTATCGTTTTCCATAATCAATGTTATAAATATCAAGATTAATACTTTGCGAATAAGATACCACGAGTTTTACTAATGCGGCGAGTAATAGGACTCACAGGTAGTATTGGATCCGGAAAATCTTTGGTTGCGCAACTACTAAAAGAAAAAAGTGCAATAATAATAGATGCTGACTCTATTTCCAGAGAGGTAATGTCTAATGGCCAACCCGCCTTCCAAAAAATTGCTGAATTATGGCCAGAGACCATAACAACAAGTAGCTATTATAGCGGCAGTGATCCTAAAACCGGTGCTTCAAACAAAAGTGTATTAGATAGAAAAGCTCTCGGAAATATTGTTTTTAATGATAAAAAACAGCTACAACTTTTAGAGACTATTGTTCACCCATTAATTCGAGAGTCAGTTGAAGAGCGTATACGATCTATCCCTACAGATTCCAACCTTATATTTTACATGGCACCACTAATTTTTGAGGCTCAAGACACTCCATCTTGGATTCGGCCTATTGTCCTCGTAAGTGCGCCAAGAAATATCTTAATTGACCGTGTAATGGCTCGGGATAATTGCACAAAAACTGCTGTTGAATTAAGACTTCAATATCAACTTTCTGAAGAGGAAAAACGTAAGCGGGCGGATTTTATTATAGATAATTCTGGGAGTATTGAATCACTTAAAATGCAAGTTAATAAACTATGGGATAGCCTTAAAAAGGCTCAAAAGCAGGAAAATGAAAAAAAAATAAGAATTTGTTAGACAATTTCCCACCAAAACAACACCACTTATTTCTGTGTGCTACACCTGCGAAAGCTAAATGTTGTTCAAAGGATGAAGGCTCTAAATCGTGGGAATTCCTTAAATCAATAATTCATGAACGAAAATTACCGTTTTTACGGACAAAGGCTGATTGCCTACGCATATGCAACCAAGGACCAATTTTAGTCGTATATCCAGAAGGCATTTGGTATCACTCGTGCACTCCTGTGGTTTTAGCCCGCATTATAGATGAACACTTAATAGGTGGTATACCAGTTGATGAATATATTTTTTCACCATTTATCTGACTATTAGCTTCGTTCACCTTTTAGCCAATTACATCTTATTAATAATATTTAAATAAAACTTAAAGGGTTCAGTAAATCCCTAAACTTTATTCTTCTTCTTACTGCTTTCTTCAAAATATAACGAATTTAATATAAATAAGGGTTCTCTTATTGCTCCAGAAATTTCAAGTGATTAACTTTAAATTTTTAACTATTAATTAGTCCTGAAGGTCTTACAATGCGTTAAGGCATTATCAATTATGCAGCAAGAATTCTTAAGGAGTCTCGACCAGATTTTAATTTGGAACAACAATTTATGTGGCATCGTTTTCAGATTTTACTTAATAATTCCAAATTAACACCACTAACCTGATCACTAATGTTAACAATGGCAACCCCAAAATTTTTCTAATGGAGCAACTATTCCGCCGTTTTTATATCCACGGTGAGGGATTATTCAATTTTACACGTAGCTCTACCAACCAATGCATCACAGCCCCTCAGCACCACCGCCCAAACTGAGGCAGCAAATATCCTTATCAACTGGTCTCAGTGAACTATTCTTATCAAATAATCAGGTCTCAGAACCTTATCCAATCAGGTGTCAGGGATAAAGAACGTATCACCCTGGTGTCAGGGACTTATCTTATGACGAACCTATCTTATAATGGAACTGAACCTATGATGAACGAGCCACTCACTTGATGAAAGGCAAGTAACAAGGAGTTGCTTTAAACAGTAGAATAATGGCATACGGTTAGTTGCGAGCTAAATTCAGCAGAGTTTGCATATTTCTTACTTTTTTCATAACAATCACTGAAACTAATTAAAGGAGATTTATAGTGAGTTTTACCTGCGGTATTGTTGGTCTTCCTAATGTTGGTAAATCAACTATATTTAATGCCCTAACATCAGCTAAAGCCCAAGCCGCCAATTTTCCATTTTGCACAATAGAGCCCAATACAGGGGCGGTTCCAGTGCCTGATGAACGCTTGTCAAGATTAGCAGAGATGGCTAACTCAGCGAAAATTATTCCAACTCAAGTTACATTTGTTGACATAGCCGGTCTTATACGTGGTGCCTCCCAGGGACAAGGACTAGGCAATCAATTTCTTGGGCATATTCGTGCCGTTGATGCAATCGTACACGTTGTCCGTTGTTTCGCTGATGACGACGTTATTCATGTCGAAGGTAGCGTAGATCCATCGCGAGACCTCGATACCATACTTACTGAACTCATACTCTCGGATTATGAATCTATAGCAAAACAACGCGAAAGATACGAAAGAATCGCTAAAAGTGGCGACAAGACAAAGCGCATCGTAGCTGAACTACTCTCCCTTTTGGAAACAGAGCTAGGTCGTGGTAGGCTTGCAAAAGATTTTCTACTACCTGATTCTCTTCCAGATGACTTTATCGAGGTTTACAACTCATTACTTACAGCTAAACCGGCACTTCTAGTTGCTAATGTCAGCGAGGAGGAATTAATTACAGTTCCAAATATTGATGGAAATCGCCCTCTTGACCGAGCTGCAGCTACAGCAAAAAATCACGGAATGCCGTTAGTAATAATTTCAGGACAAGTCGAAGCTGAATTAGCAGAATTAAATCGTATCGATCGTCTTGCTTATTTAGCCGAGATAGGAGCCACACACACAGGTCTAGACAGATTGGCTCTCGCTGGCTATGAGCTTCTTAAACTAGTCACATTCTTTACTGTAGGACCCAAAGAGGCTCATGCTTGGACAGTAGCCCAAGGTACTCTAGCCCCTCAAGCTGCTGGTAAAATTCATTCTGACTTCGAGCGTGGCTTCATCCGAGCTGAGGTCATTGGTTACAATGATTTTATAGCTGCTGGAAGTGAAACAAAAGCTCGGGAAGCTGGCAAATTACGTGTTGAGGGTAAGGACTATGTTGTCAAGGATGGCGATATTGTTCACTTCAGATTCAATGTATGAATTTATTCGCTAATCTTTTATTTTTATAAAGTACAGAAAATAAAGAATCCACTATTACAACCCACGTTAAAAACAGAAAAAAAATTGCTAGTGGTGGAGAGGTGCTATTATGAAAAGAAGCTGGAATTCCATTCATTGGCCGGTAAAAGTGTATTACCAATACCAGAGCGGCAACCCCGCCAAATATATTATAAATAAGTGCTTTTTTTGGTAGCAAGCAGCATAGAAAAGGTAATGGATACAAAAGATATTGCATACCAAAACCAGGCGCAAGAATCACAAAAACTCCCATTATTATGAGAGTATCATTCCAATCAGAATTATTTAAAGAACTACCGGTACCTTTTCCAATAAAAAAACTAACCAAAATTGTACTTATCTTTGCAATGGGTATATATAAAGCGACCAATTCTTTCGGAAAATTACTCCACAAAGACCTCCACTCGTAAGCAATCATAGTAGCCAACATCGGGACTCCCCAATAATCAAAAGGTGGAGAATACCGCACAACCTGATTAACAAATTGGTGTGGTGCCAAATAAATACCAAAAAGTAGGCTTGATAGAGGAATAAGCGCTCCAATAACACCGCGGAAAAAGCATCTAGAGTCATAGCGCCACAAAAAAGGCAAAAGAAGCGCTCCAATAAGCTTTATACTGGAACATAATCCAATCAACATTCCAGCAATAAAAGGATATCTGCGGTGATTAATAAGAGTCATGCCCAGTAAGCTCAGAGCAACTACAATACCGTCAGTATTTCCATGATATCCAATAGTATACAAGGCTACAGGACTAAAAGAGTATAATGCTAAAGGTAGAATACCACCTTTAAAACCTACTATAACCATAGTAATAATATCAAAAAAACTAACTACTCCTTTGAACAATGCATAAAATGGCACATCTAAAGCATTTGCTAAGCGAAATAAAGCACGCATAAGCCATAACGATACAGGTGGATGATTCGCATTTGGGTACTTAATGTACACCTCAGTAATTCCTAGATTACTTGCTACCTCACAAAAGTTATACCAAGTATTTACGTCGTTAGTTCCAAAAGTCTTACAAGAGAGAACAAACCTAAGAATAAAACCAAGAAAAATAAAAAATGCATGACAAAAGAAAGCGTAACCAATTTTTTGGGACATTATTTCACTAAACCGAAACTCTTAAACATTAATAACTATGCATTGTATGTCTTATTGGCTCAAAACTTAAATATTTTTAATCGTGTATAATTTATGAAATATTTAACCAAGCCATACAGTCTAATTACTTTCTTTAGCTAAATTAATTACTTTTTTTTGCTAAAAAGTTTGTGCGCAAGAGTTAAGGGTTTTCTTGATTTCTCCGACATGACCTTTGAACAGAATTTTTACTAGTAGAGCGGCATAAAAATCCTTACACAAGTAATTAAATTACCTTTTGTAAAAATTGCAAATAGAAGTTAACTATTAATTTTAATGACAAAAATTCATAAGCTTCCCTCAGTTCTTATTGTTGATGATCTGGCAACATCTCGGAGAATAATGCGAGATATGCTCGAGGAAATGGGTTTTAGTGAAATATTTGAATCTGCTGACTGCGCAACTGCTGCGGAATACATCTATTCCGGAAAAATAGGAATAGTCATTTGTGACTATGCTATTGAAGCTAACAAGACCGGTGTAGACCTTCTCCGTCTGGCTCAAACAACTGAAAACTCAAAAAACATACCTTTTTTATTCGTTAGTGGTCGAGCGGATATATCTGCCGCTGAGGGTGCTATTAGATTAGGTGCAAGTGCTTGGATGATGAAGCCAGCTTCATATCCCGAACTGAGATGTAAGGTAAGTGAAATGATCGAAAAAGCATATTTATTAAGCAAAGAAAACGATAAGTATGATTATTTATAACTTTATTGGTGAGTAATAGTTTTGAGAATAACTCAAAAACTACGATTAATCTCACTCAAAAAAACAGTTACTTACCTACTGCTACTTAGCATATTAATCATTTTTTATTTATTTACTAATCAATATCAACTGAACTTTTTCATCAGAGTTGACCTAATCTTTCTGGGGTATTGCTTTGTAATAGTATGTTCCGTTTTAATGACGCGTTTTTATACTTTTTTTGAGATTAATAACTTCTTAAAAAATCAAAAAATATTACCTCAAGAATCCCCAAATAAAAAAAATTTGATCAATTTTTTTAACAATGATTGTGACTATCGCAAACAAATAACTCTTATTATAAGCTCGCTAATTGAAGACAATCACCAACTTTCAAATAAAGTATCAGAGTTAAATAGTCAGATCGAGAAAGATCAGCTTAAGAATGAACAAGATTTAAAATTTCATTATATAGGCTATTTAGTTGGCAAATGCAGGGGGATTACCAATTCGTTGGTACAACGGGAACCGAAGGTTTCAGAATTTGGAACGGCTCTAAGCTTAACCTTAAATGAGATTGTTAAGATAATAAATCAAGAGAAAACCGAGATTCCCGATCCTTGTCTCAAGGTGAGTGATATTTTTAATGAGAAAACTTGTTCAATTGAGGGACTAAACGAATCGTCGTACAATGATTCCCCAACCTTAATCAACTCACTTAAAGATGTTTTTAATTATCAAGCCTTAGGTCTACAAGAATATAGCCCGCCTCTCTTGATTGATTATACATCTCTTTTTCAGAGATGCGGGAAAAACGAGCGAAGATTAAAAATGGTTCTGAAATTATTCTCTGATAATCTCGAGGATGTCCTAACCACAGTAGATAACTCAATTAAACCTAGCGACAGTATTGATAAAAGTAGCAATGGTGTGAACTGTGAGGCAAATCAATCCTTACATAAATTAAAGGGATTTCTATTAGAATCAGGATGCATATTTGAAGCCTATGTAACGGAAAATTTAGAGCTAAAATCTTCAACCATGCCTATTGAAGAAATACATAAATATTTTAATCAGATTCAGGAGCGTGTTAGGAGATTGAAGTCTTTAATTGAGCCCATGCTATCTCCTTAAAGTAATTTTGAGAATGCTTCTGCAATAGCTGAGGGTTTGATAGGCTTAACTAGCACCAAATCAACTCCAGACCGATAAATAAGATCATGCCGATCAGCTAAAGCTTGGGCGGTCGCAGCTATAATTGGGATACGGCGCGATGCAGAAACTTGCTTTTCAAGTGACCGGATATACAAAGATGCCACGTCTCCGTTCATGTGCGTCATACTAATATCAGTTATGATAAGGTCAAACGGGTCAAACTTCTCTCTTCCAGATAATTGGGGGCTTATAAGTTCAATTAGTTCTTTGCCATCTGACACCTCTGTTACTATATGGCCTGCCTCTTCGAGCATATTTTTTAGAATAAAACGTGTTGTAATTGTATCATCAGCAATCAATATTTTTAATGTTCGTGAAAATGCTAGTTGACTATTACTGCCAAGCTCAATTTCGGAAGTATAAGATTCTTTTACTCCTTGTGCTGCCCAAATTATCTCCTCAGCCAGAGCTGGAACTGTAACATATCCACTTAATGAATACGGCTCTAATGATTCTCTTAGAGAAATCCGTGACGGTGTAACTATGCCAATGACCTTTACTCGACCATGACGAGCAAAGGAATCAGCTGTAGATATAACAGATGGTAATTCAAGAGCTTCTTCAGACAAAACGATCAAGCAATCAGTATTGACCGTAGTCAATCCCAACAGTAACTGAGCTGAGTCCTCTAAAGGTATAAGTTCAGTAAATAATCCAAAACGATTTAAACCTGAAACAAGAGTTTCATTAGAAATGTTTTTTGACCCTATAAATAGTGTTCTACTAGGCCAGAAATTTTCTCTTCCGTCATTATTTAACCGTGGCACGATGTCACTTTGCTTGCTTTCATCAATATCTAATGGAAGAAAAATCGTAAACTTACTCCCCTTATCTATTGTACTGATAGCAGAAATAGTCCCACCCATACCCTCAATGAATTCTTTCACTATGGAAAGCCCCAATCCTGTACCCTGATATTGAACCTGTGAATCTTCAACCTGCTTGTACGGAGCAAATATGGTTTCTAGCTTATTTTCTGGGATCCCCAGCCCAGTATCTTCGACAGTCATACATAGCTTGATGGTATTCTTGCACTTACCGACAACTGAAAGAGTTAATTTTACGACTCCACGCTCTGTAAACTTAATGGAATTTCCGAGAAGATTAATTAGAACTTGCCTTATTCGTATAGGGTCACCAATACAATAAAGTGGCACAGTTGGATGAATATCTACCACTAAATCTATTTTTTTATCTTCACTTGTCGTTAATTTAGTGTCGAGACGTGACGAGATAATTTTCATCGTATCTCTGATCATTTTTCGTAAATCAAAACGTACATAATTAAATGTTAGTTCTCCTGCCTCTGCCTTAGAATAATCAAGAATTTCATTAACAGATTCAAGAAGACTTTCTGATGCAAGATTAGCCATCTGCAACAGTTCGCGCACAGATTTTGAAATTTCAGAGTGTCCCAAAATAATATTATGAATGCCAATTATTCCAGAAAGAGGAGTTCGTAGCTCGTGACTTATTTTTGCTATAAACATTGATTTTGCTTTATTAGCGACATCAGCAGCATCTTTTGCCTTAGATATATCCTCCTGTGCTCTTTGTAACGCAGCTAGCATACTGTTTATATTGGTGGCTAAACTGGCTATTTCGTCACGACCAGAACTAAAAATCTTTTGATGTAGATTCCCTGTCAGAGTTATATTTTTTGACTGTTTCCCTATATTATCAATTCTAACAAGCATTAAACGACTTACTCCAATCAGAGTTGTAGCTATACATACAATTCCACCGATAAAGATATACAGTGGCAATATTTTCGCTGCTAATCTGCCCTGCTCATAAATACTTCTTGGTAGAATTATAGACAACCGGAAGGCTGTATTTCCTCTAGGATCTTTTATTGGTAATGTAGCCTTTATTGTTGATTCTGTGATTGGGAGAATCGATCTAGTATTTACTAAATTGTCCCCAACCATTCTATCAAAATTCAGTGATAAATTCGTTTGTTTACTTAATTCTTGCTCAAACTGCTCATCAATAGATTTAGCAAATAGTAACCATCCTCGGGGCTCACCCAATCTTTTTGAATTCAATACTTGACTAGCTCCAACTAATACAACAGTGTCAGGAAGGTTTATAAATCCGCTAATTTCTTTACTATTTTTTGCACTTAACGGTACGCTTTTAAAGCGTTCTACAGTTCTCGTATTAACTGGGTGTAAAACTTTTTTATCCTTGTCAGTCTTGTATCCGTCAATTAGTGATACTTCTCGATTAAATAAAAGAACATGGCTAATTCCCATTTTTTCGAAAGTATCAAAGCCAAAGTTTGAAGTCTTGTATTTCGCGTCTCCTGTTAAAACAAAACTGTATGTTTCATCCCACTGAGCCCAATCTACTGTTTTCCTTAAAAGCTCATTTAATCTAGCTTGGAGGGCTCTGTATCCTCGTTCAAGATCCTCTTTTGCTTCCTTTTGTTCTATCTCTTCAAACTGCTTTAGAAATAATCGAGTAAGCGTTGTGCCAGTAAAAATGATTGTTCCAGCAAAAACTAAAGCTATACAACTGAAGGTTTTTATTTTTAAGGAAATACCAGTAGAAGAAATATTAAGGAATTTATTTGCAAAAATCCCCTTCACTGCAATCTGTTTAGCATGTTCAGAAAGAAGATTTATATGTTTGATTGCAGCTATATAAATTACAAATATGAGAAAAAAAGTTGCTACTATTCCACTTATGCCCAAAATTAAAACAGATATTGCTTGGAATTTTTTTGCAAATAATAGTACCTCTCTATTACTAGTAACCGAAAACAAATATAAAGGGTTTCCGCTGATATCCCTCAATAAGCCATATCCATAACTTAAATTTTTACTTGGAAAAGCTAGTTCTACATTGTTTTTACTCCTCTTGAGCTTGTCGACAATCAATTTATTACTAAGCGAATTTTTTACCAAAGAAAAAGTTGTATTTAGATTTACCCGATAAGATAAATCACTAAAAATCTGTTCACTTAACAGAGTAATTGCTACTAAAGTGCCTCGTGATGACCCTGTTCCGGAATTTGGTAGAATTGGTGAAGATGCAAATAAATACCCACGACCACTTATTTCTATAAGACCACGCGCCTGAGAATTTTGATTAGTTGTTAACAACTGTTTTATTAATTCAATTTGTTCAGATGGTACTTCTACTTTTGAGTCACCCCTAGTACTAATACTAGTGCCGTAATAAAAATCCCCGGATGATGAAAAATATAAGAGGCTAGTATAGCCAAGCGCACTCATGGTAAGAGGATTTAGGTTTTCTTGAATATATGACGGCGCTTGACTCTTCATAAACTGATATGAATCATCCCAATGAGCCCAGTCCACCAGTTTAATAGCATGTTGGTCTACAATGGCTTTAATACCATTTTCAACGCGCTCGACATTTCGGATCAAAACAGATTCTTCTAACTTATTAAAAGTTTTGACTGTCTGTTGATTAAAAATAAGATATAGCCCAAGACTAAGAATGGTTACTGTAGATAATGGAACAAGCGCAGTACGAAGTAGAAGTTTCATCAAGTGAAACCCAAAAAACCTAGTTTTTATAAAAACTTCTCGTGTACCTTGTGATCGGTCGTTTTTTGTTAAATCTGTACCTAAATAGTAGTAAATAATATTTAACTTTTAAGTTAATATGAAATTGGATAAAAAAACTAAGAGCGAGATTTTATACGGTTACAGCCAAATATACCTGGATCAATATTGGCCTGAGACCCCACAATCCGCGCTAGAATGGACTGATAACGCTGTTTTAATGCTTGCTTATCAAGAAGCTGGTTTGGAAATTATGAAGCACTTCGGAGGTAAGTCAATGCCTCTTCTCGATGTATCTACTGGGCCTGCTCTTGCTCCACTCTTAGCCCTCCTTACTTGTGTATCAGATGTGCAGTTATCGGATTATAACTTAGATAATCGCCGTTCATTACAAGAAATGGATGTAAGTTATTGGCGTAATTATGTTCCAATGCTCACTAAAATATACGATGAGCCTTACAATCATGTTGATGAAATACTGGCATATCTTGATAGAAAAAAATCCCAAAATCCGCCTGTACATGTAGACCTTTTTAACGACCCTATTTTTCCATCAACCATACGAAGTGATAATTTTTCCATCGTATCAATGAATTTTGTGGCTGATTCCATAGCCAGTAACTTGAAAGATTACTTATCCTGCTTGGATAAAGTATTAAACTTAGTGCGTTCTGGTGGAGCATTTATCATGTCCGCTGTGGTTGATTCCAATGGCTGGAATTTAGGCCAAGAATTAGAACCTTCTCCAAACGTATCTGAGAAAATTATCATTGATTTCTTAACAAGTAACGGCTTTGTTATAAAGAATGTCTCACGTTCTATGAGATATTCTGGTCTTTCCTATTCGGGTGGATGGATAGTACTAGCGGCCATACGAGAATAAAAAGCCCTAAAAAAATATGCTTGATTCACCACTTTTGCGATTTTTTATTCTTGCTGCTTGCGCAAGTCTATTTGTAATCTGTGATTCACTCGCTGCACATTGGGGTAAAAATAATTCTTTACCTGCTCTGATTACCGTTATAGTTATTGCCCCATTTAGCTATATTCTTTTTGGTTATCTTAATCAAAAATATCCATTAGCTGTAGTTTCAGCTTGGGTTACGATTGTTCTATGTGTAACTACCGTGCTTGTAGGGTTTTTCTTTTTTAATGATACAGTTAGCTTGAGACAAGGATTAGGAATTGCTTTGGCAATTTCTGCCATGCTGCTCCTTGTAACTTAAAGGGTTAATCTCAAACAACTAATAGAGCTCACATAATTACCTCAATAACTTAAACAACCTAAACAAATTCCAATATTACAGCTATTACGAGCAGTAGTCCTCTAATACTCCTTTTCTACGCACGTCGAGCGTGACACAGTGGAAACCTCCTCCCATGGTACGAGCGTGACGCAACTGCAAAGGTAAAACATCAACATCTCGCTTCTCAAGTTCTCTTATAAGAGAGACTTGATTTTTATCAACTACAGCTAGACTAGGATTAATCATCATAAAATTTAATCCGATCCACTTTGAGGCATAAGAAATTGAGTTAAACCCGATATCATAAACGTCAGAAATATAAATTACATCCCAAGTCTCAAATATTTTTGGCAAATTATCCTCTGACACTCTTTCAGCACAAGCTACAAGTAATCCTGGACGAACTAGTGTAAAGGTGGTGTCAATGTGACTGCCACTGTAGACGTTGTCACACACGTGAACTCTAAATTCATCACCTAAAACACTTTGTAGCCAAGTTGCTCCATCCCTATTCCCAGTATCTGAAACAAGATACAAAATATCTCGGCCAATCCTTAGTATATTAGCCGCATCAAAAATTGGCTCTCCCTCACATATGGCTGTCTCGCCATCTAATTGCGGAACTCGGTAAATGGCGTCTAGTAATCGTGGTTTTGGAGCACTAATCCAACGAGCACCACTTCTCATATAATCAATGAGGATTGATTTGTATGAGATAGTTTCAAACTGGCGCGCTCTCAAAGTCATTGGCGCCTCTATTATCATATTTCCACTACACACAAATAGGTCGCGTGGACAATAATTATATTGGCCATCGGAATGCCAATCTGGTGAAGAAAATGAGCGAGCATGATCAAAGATTTCAGGCCTTCTAACAATAATACCGAGATTTTTTAACTCAGAAACAAAGATATCTAAGTCCTCATTTGTTTCATCAATGCACCGTTTTGGATAACGACCCGACGGCACCTGATAAGGCAGACTAAATTGACGATACTCTACCGCATAAAGACCTTTATCACAGAGAGCGATTTGTGCATTATCTGCACGACCAACAATTACTTCCTCAAGAGGATCCCACTCGGTGTAAACATTAACTTTACTCATTTTAACTAATTTATAAAAAAAGGTTCAAATGTTGAGATTAGATATATCATACTAAACATAAAATTTACGCAGATTTTAATCAAAATTAGTGAAATATAAATTTTTAAAAAAAAGTTGCTAATGACATTAGCTGAAGAACAATTTTTAAATACACCTTTTTTAGCGATATCTAAGGAGATTCTCGATGAAAATATAAATCTTCTAACTAAGCACTTATCATCTGTTAAACTTTTTTATGCTGTAAAAGCTAATTCATCCCTGGCTGTACTTAATTACTTTCTCAATCGCTCAATTTCATTTGATGTTGCTTCTGCCGGTGAAATAAATTTACTAACCAGTATTGGTGCAAAAACGTCTGATTTATTTTTATCTACACCAATTAAAACTCAAGAAACTATTTCAGCACTTTTTGAACATGAAATTCCATATGCTACAGTTGACACGGTTCATGAGGTCGAACGTATTGTACACTACTGGCGTGAAAAAAAGACAATCCGCTATCTACCATCGCTGTTTATAAGATTAGCACTAACGTCAAGTGGAGCTCAGATTGATTTAAATAAAAAATTTGGCTGTAAACTTGATGAAGGAGTGGTAGTAGCAGAGAGAGCCTCAAGTTTAGGTTTCAAAGTTTCGGGGATATCATTTCATGTAGGTTCAAATTGTATCAACCCTTCAAGTTATAAAACAGGAATTAATGCAGCTCTACAACTAGCGTCCCTAATTATCAGTAAAACAGGAATAAAGCCTTCGATTATAAATATAGGCGGTGGATTTTGTGATAAACGCCACGCATTAAAGCTAGGAATATGCCTTGATGAATATTTTTCATATATTCAGAAAAGTCTGATTCCGGCGTTAGATAAAGGTTTCTCAATATATGCAGAACCAGGAAGGATTCTAGTTAGTAATGCTGGAACATTAGTTTCATCCATTATTGGAATTAGTATTCGTAATGGTGTTCGATGGGCATACCTCAACGACGGTATTTATGGCTGTTATTCCATTAAATTATATGAAAAACAGCCTTTGTCATTTATACGAATCAAAAGAAATAGTGGCACCAATGATAACCTAAAAAGTAATCTTGTTTCTTGGACTCTAGCTGGTCCAACCTGTGATTCCTTAGACGTTGTTGCAGAAGACGCTATCTTACCCGAAAACCTTAAAGTAGGAGACCTGATAATTTCCCCTGATATGGGAGCCTACTCAATAGCAACTGCTTGTAATTTCAATGGCTTCAAACCTCCACCATGTTATTTGATAGAAAATAATTATCTATCAAACGATATCAATCTCTTTTCTCACCCTCGCCATGAGAATTTTACAACATGACTGAAGAAAATTTCTTACGGAATAAGTTTAAACAAAGCGTCAGAATATAAAAACTTCTCCTAGAATCGCCGAGGTATTATTACAAGAAATAAGGATAAATCCTTTTCTTGCTCAAAGTTACTGTAAAATAATGGGTGTCTCAGAGAGCAAGTTAAAGAGAACAACATAACAGGTGAGGTAGCCGTATGCCATCCATCACAACTCAAGTAATATCATCAGCCGCATCTTCCTCTGGAGCTGTTAAAAAACCAGCTAGAAACAAAGAAAAGGCTCAAGAAAAACAGGATAATAATAGAGCAGCTGAGATAGCTCAGGTTAAAGCTGAAGCTCGACGTGCTAACGCAAACCCTGAAGTTAATAAACAGCCAGTTGCAAGAGACAGAACCTCTCCAACAACCTATAGTCCGAGAACTATCGCTGAAGACCGACGAAGAGCCTCAGCTCCGACTGAAAGAAATGAAGATTTGAGTAGCAAACCAATGCCTCAGGCAAGAGAAGTAGCGCAAAGATTAGACAAAGTCGCATAATAATAAATTATTAATAGCAACTTTTCCTAAACAAACTCGACTATGCCAGTTTCAGAATTGAGTCTGGGATAGTAAGTGAAAGTGATAGATAACAAAGTTGGTAACAGAAATAATAGAGATATTAAAGATCATACGGATAGTATCATCACAGGAGAGATTTTTTCGTACTTCTTAATGACCCTTGTTGTGGCAATTTTCTGCACTGTAAAGCACTTCACTAAGAGCAAAAAAAATAAACTCTCAGATAACGAGATAGCTAGATTAATTTCATTGGAAGACTCAGAATCTAAGATAGTATTTGGACAACCTGTATCTCTTTACGATACCGATGCAACTTTATTAGAACTTATACCTAAGGTAGGTTCCGCTACAGCAAATCGCTTAATAAAGAATAAGTTTGAAATAAGTAAGGCGCGATGCCATTCCTATGAGGCTACAGTATATACGCTGAAACACAAAGTAAAGCTCTCTACCCCTCAAGCGAAGCTACTACCAAAATTTATTGAGCCAGATGGCTGCTCGAAGATTTTTTTTAGTTTGCCTCCACCATAGAAAGTGACTGACGATACTTGCTCTCAAAAACGGGGGAAAAGGCATACTTGTGCCGTCCCAGATATAACTTTAACGCGTCTACGATAACCTTCTGATCATCTACAAAAGCCCTAAGAGCTAAACGAAGATTGGCTAATTCAGGATGGTTTGGATTTAAAAGTTCTAATTCAGCTATTCTCTGATCAAGTTTTGATGAAACGTTTCTTTCAAATTCCACTTCAACTTCAAAAAATTCTCCTAAATAAGGTGGTAACACCACTTTCTCCCCGTTCCATCCTTTTTTAACTACATCGATAAAAGGGACGGCATCGTAAACTTGGCTGTGATCTAAAGTAATAATATAAGCTTGATCAGGGTTTGGCCCAGATCCCCACGGTGAACGAATTTCTAAATGCTGCCTTCTTCGAGTAGTAGATACTACGGTTTTCGGTTTAAAAGCATATTCCTTTCGTTCAGGAAATATTGATTTATAGTACTCCATTACATGACGTGCTGGTTCTGGGACTATGTCTCCAAATCGCCCACTCTGTAGAATTGGTATGTACTCAGGAAGAGGCCACGGTGGTGGTGGTGGTGGGTCAACAATTGAAAAAGGTGATGATTGTCTCCTAAATTCAAAGCGTGCCTCTTTCACAGTAGTCATTAAATTATCGTCGGCTTCTCTACCTGTTTTGCCTTGAAACTCAATTCTATATGGCCAAAAATCAGGGTTTAATGGAGATTTTATATGTCTATCGTGAGTCTTTTTATCTTTAAAACGATTTCGTAACCTGTAAGAAACGTGATGAGTTTTATTCACATAGTCATCTGTATCAAAATAAATATCTCGGTATACTGATTCACCAACCACCGGAACTATCCTATAAGGAGTTTGAGTGTATTTCGGAGCATTCCATCTTGATGTATCTTTAACTGCCTCTACTAACGCCGCATTGAATGCTAATGCCAACGCCTCTCCATCAATCACAGAAATTTTTTCTTTATGGTCTGCACTTGTGATGCCGTACCGATATTCTCTTTCCGAACGAACAGGTGTGCCGTAAGACCGAGAATTAGCTAAGTTAATATCATGGGTCAGTATTGGTGGTTCAATGAAAGTGGCGTTATCTTCACTGATAGATGAGTTAACGTTACTTATCGCTCGAACTACACCACCTAAGAATTTTGTATCTTTTAACGTCGCATGCGAATCGACCAAGCCAAGCGTCGATTTAGCAAAAGTAACATCATTTAACTGAGCATCTACTCCATGCAATGCTAGGGAACCTCGGTAGTAAACATAGCCCACCTCCCCTTCACTTCCGCCTTCTATCCGCACATGACTTAGGCGCGAGGTTTGTCGCTTAAGACCAGAAATACCCAGAACACCAATGGTTTTAAACGAGCGCTTACCATCATTTGAATCCGAGTTATTTCCGCGAAAAATAATAGGCTTCTCAGGGGTTCCCTCTGCGATTATTTTTCCTCCACGAACAATGATGCTACATCTACTGCAAATATTTACCGTAGTGCCAGCAGCTACAATAAGATCCGTTTGCTCGGGTAAAATTAAATTGGAGGAGATATTAACTTCACCACTCCACTTAATGGGGTCTGGGATTGTACGTAAAGTTTCACTCCACCACCCAGGCAAAGTCTCTGAGGGTAAATTAGCAATGTTTTCATTTAATTTAGCGGTATACTGAGGTAAGTCTTCACCGGTGATACCGTTTTGAGCAGTAACTGTTACTACATTTCCAATCTCACCATCCCCATCGAGCACTATTCTGTACTCATAACGAGCTGGAAGCTTTTTATTACTTTGCCAAGTATTTGATACTGTACCCCTAGAATATAAAAAATCATCCAAAGCAAATACTACATATCCATTATCAACTTTTGCATTTAGACTAGACTTAGTTCCCAAACGCTCAAGTCTTAATTGTGTGGTTTGACTACTATTAGAAACCGGAATTTTAATACTCTTTAGCTTAATAGAAGGAGTACCAAAGTTAATTATAGATAAACTCTGGTAGCTATGAGTACCTTTATAAATTGTATGGTACTTAGCATCCCTAAGAGCTGCAATTAACTTTTCGTTACGAGTCTTTATAATTTTTAATAGGTCTACCACACCGAGATGAAATTCCTTATTTGATAAAAAATTAACTCGGGTGTGAAGAGCTGTTAATTTAAAAGGGTCAGCCTCAACGTCATTTTTTATCTTGTTGTATTCGTCATTAATAAATTTAGATAAACTATCTGTCGATAAAACACCGCTATTAATATATTGCCAAATCTTTTGATGTTTTTGATGGTGGAATTCTGGTACCGAAACAACCTTTTCAAATAGGGTATTTACTGGCAGATCAATTTCACCATTTTGGTCGCCCCACATATAGGCCGCTGTATCCCAAACGATAGGTTGGAGAACTCCTTTACGCGGATTTAAATACCATTTGTGATTATGAGTATCATCGACGTGGTTGGAGCCAACTATTTCAAGTAATGCTATATAGGCCAATGCAGTATCAGTATCGATAATTTCTCGAATTTTTGGTAAAAACTCCTCAATAGAACGCTTGCGATTTAAAACGGATAAAAGATGCTTGATAGGATTTTTTTCACCAAAATCAGGATCTGCAACGCCACGATCTAAATTTGGCCCATCTATAGTCCAAGCGTCTACTTGATGAAATAATGATTTACGCTTACCTGGCGAATAGATCTGTTCTGTTGTTATATCACCAATGTATATATATCCAGCATCCAATCCTCGATATGTTAAAAAAGATTGATCTACCTGTTCTAAAAAAATACGGGTTCCATCAAATTGTCGATTGAGTCGGAAATGAACTGGGTAAGCTGATGGAGAGATTAATCCGATTCGCTTTCCCATCTCATATCCAAGATAATCAGCTATACGAGACTCCGTACGAGGCAGATATAGATTAAATATCCGCCGCCCATCATAGACTTTAGCTCCCCTAAGCTGCACTCGCCAGGATTTTTGGGGAAAAGCCCAATGATTTATAGAGTCCCCACGATATCGTACCTTTGCTTCATAAACAGAACTACCGGAAGGAGAGGTATTAAGTTTAACCTTAGCATTTTGAAATTCTCGACCAGACTCGGGAAGCTTACTATTTAACGCGTCAATCTTTTCGCCCCTGATATAAATTTCTACTGATGGAAGATGAGATTCATGCTTAGAAATTTCAGGAACAGTTGAAGAAAAAATAATGCCAGAAAGTAACTTTTTTCCACCTATAAGAGCCTTTTCAGGCAATGTTTTTGCTTGTTCGGCACGTTCTCGTGGTACTAAAGACAAAAATTTTAAAGTTACTACCGCTAGCAAGCACAAGACGGACAATATAAGAATCGCTTTACAAAAAAATCGTACTTTAATGCTCCTAGCCATGCTCTTGAGATACGAAATTTGGTATCCCGAATCGTGTGAACTAGGTAAACCTGTAGTAGAAGTAGTTAAGTCAGACGAGAATAAAGGCATTTACTTTCTCACTAGATTAATAACTTTACACAAGGTAAACCTTAAGGAATTAATACTAATTCTTCTAAACGTTCAGCCGCTAAGTCTCCAAAAATTAAAAAACGAAAATCTGTAGATATTCGCCTCAACTCATCATCAGGCAGACTTCCGTCTAAAAATTGCTCATAAAAAGGTGAATTGATAAGTGGTAAAAGCGAAGCTCTCCATCCCATATCTCTAGCTACCCTAACATTGGCCGGAGTATCATCTACAAAGCAAATATTTTGTGGGCTTAATTCACCATTTCGCTTTTTTAACCACCGCTCTGCGGCACAGAAAGCAATTTTGTAAATCTCAGGTGCTGGCTTTTCACACCCAACATCTTGACCGAATAAGACTACATCAAAAATATCTCTCAGGCGTAACGTAGCTTCCACATCCGCTTCATGCCATGGGATAGAATTGGATAAAGCTCCTACCCCTATACCTCGCGACCGAATCTCTCTTATAAGACGAAGCGCCCTTGGTCGCACTGACCCAATTATTTGCGAGCTAACCGCTTTTACATCAAGTGCCAACACTGGATCCTTATCAAGTAAGTTAGAGTCCACCCCTAGTGCCTTTAAAAAACCCCGAGCAAACTCAAATGGCCCACTTCTGCCAGTAGCAAAAGGTATCCACACCTCACTGTCTCTAAGAGAGGGTAAAACCTCACTTGGTGGAAAATAACTCCCCTTCAGGGTAGATACTAAATTAGCCGCTGCCTTCGAAAAAATATCCCAGTGTAGATCAATTAAAACACTGCCAATATCGAAGTACATAAACTTACAATCTTGATCCACCGAAGAGAGATCAAGACGAGTAACTAACAGACGATCATCAAAACTTAAGCACGGCCACATATTTTTAAAACTATACTACTCTGCTACTTCTATAAATACATCTACCTGTTGACCTACATAAACCGGAAAGTTCTCATCTGCTACAGTAAACAAAACCTGAAGTACTCGAGTATCAGTTCGTTCACTACTTAATCCGGTAAGAGAACGTTTTGGAATAACATACGGCTCTACTCTGAAAAAAGTAAGAGCTGACTTTAAAGAATTATTTCCCCTTACTATTGCCTCTCCTCTTACGCCTGGCTTAATACGCCATGCGTCGTTTTCATCAATATCAGCACGAACAATAAATCGGCTAATATTTCCCAAAATACAAAAAGGCTCAGCTTGCAGTCCACCTTGAACGTACTCTCCTGGACGAATGTTTACCTGAAGTACCTTACCATCAATAGGAGACCTTACAATACTGCGCTCAAGCTCGGTCTCAACCAGCTTAAGCGCACTTTCAGCAACCGTAAGTCTGGCAGCGGAGGCTTTAACGCCAGCCTCTAATCTAGCTAAAGAAAACCTTGCTTTATCCTCTTCTTCGGTGCTAGAGGCTCCAGCTTTTGTTAAACTAATTACACGATTGTAAACCATCTGTGCATCATCACGCTCTGCTTTACGTTCAAATTCCTCAGCACGAGCAACAGCTACATCTGCTATTTTCATCTGTAGTTGAGCAAAAAGCTCTCGCCGGTCCAACGTAAAAAGAGGATCACCCTTTGCTACCGTTTGCCCAGATTCGACTAACACTTCCTCTATTATTCCAGCAAAGGGAACACCAATTAGTACATTATTTGAAAGAGGCTCGATTATTCCCGCACCTGCCACACGATTCCTAAATGGTGACAGAGACGGGGAAACGATTGGCTCTGCTGGTGTAACTTCAGCCGAGCCAAGCTTAACCACTTTTATGGCGAAAAACACGCCAAATATGGCAACCAAAGGTAGAATAATTTGCTTAAGTTTCATCATGTTTTTCTACAGCCTCCGCTCCTGAACGCACAGCTATCACTTTTCCGTCATCCATCAGAGATACTCGATCAGCAAATTTATATATACGTGAGTCATGGGTGACAATAATGAGGGTCGCTTGGTGTTCGTAACTTAGTTCACGGAATAAACCGAGAATTTTCATTCCATTTTCATGGTCTAATGCACTCGTTGGTTCATCACAAACAACTATTTTAGGTGAATGTATGAGAGCTCTAGCAATGGCTACCCTTTGCTGCTGACCACCTGATAGGCGGTTAGGAAGTTCGTCACTTCTGTCCTCTAAGCCAACTCTATTTAAGAGTCGTGCCGCTTCTCGTAAGCTATCTTTGTGTGAATAACCGTTAACAATCAACGGTACAGCAACATTTTCAGCTACTGATAAGGTAGGAATTAAATTAAATGCTTGAAAGACAAATCCTACTGATTTACCCCTAAATAAAGCTTTTTCTCGCTGACTCATAAGACTAAGGTCTTGTCCTAAAACGATACAAGTTCCAGAGTCCGGAGTTAGGATACCTGCGACTACAGATATTAGAGTGGTCTTACCACATCCAGATGGCCCTACAATCATGTGTAGTTCTCCCTGCTCAACAGTTAGATTAACCCCGGATAAAGCTGAAACAGTTGAGCCTGCTGTGGAAAAAGATTTAACCAGGTAGCGACACTCTACAGCATGAAATGCCATTATTACTCAACTCCGAAATACCACAGCCGGATCTAACTTGATAACTTTTATCATACTTAATATGGCAGCAAGAACACAGATAAACACCACTGCACCACCTACAATTAAAAGTAATTGCCACGGCAGAAAAAAAGCTAATTCAGATTTTTTACTGATAAAATAAAACCAAGATGCACCACCTACCCCTAATCCGTATCCAATACACCCTACCATCACAGCTTGAACAACTATCATTTTAAGTAAGGTACCACTAGTTGCTCCCATCGCTTTGAGAGCGCCAAAATAGCGAAGATTATCGAGAGTAAAATTATAAAAAGTTTGTCCAGCTATTACAGTGCCGACTAATAAACCCAGTATAACTGCAATACCAAAATTTATTGGTATACCAGTATTTTTCAAAAAATATCCTACTGTTTTTTCCTTAAATTCTTCTCGAGTAAACGCTCCTAATCCAGTTTCTTTCTTAATTCGTTCGGCAAGAAGCTTTGGTGACTCTCCAGCACTAGCTTTCACCAGAACAAAGGACAGTAAGCGACGCTCTTTAGGGGCATACGAGGTAGCACGAGAATAAGTTGTATAAAGAATCGGCTGAGATTGAAATGTCCGAGTTACTCGCGCGATTCCTACTACAATGGCTCTATTATCATTAAGTTCGAGAGTGTCACCTATTTTAAGAGGCTGGACAGTGCCATCCGGAAATCTTCTAGCTAGCTTGGTACGAGCTCCTACTTCATCAACTATTACCCCATCAGCACGTCGAAGATCAGAAAGTGCCCCTTGCACCATCTTAGGAGGGCCTCCAAGTAATGTAGTATCATCTAACCCAATTACATTACATGTTTGAAAGGCACCGTTGTATAACCTAGCCTTTAATTGGCCTTTATACATAGGAACAGCCCACTCAACACCTTTAATACCTTTTACTCTCAGTAATTGAGTATCTTGCAGTGGTTTAATGTCGTCGACATACTGTACTTTTGGATCTACCACCCAAATATCTGGCTGACCGGTATCAGTAAGAAATCCAAAAGTTCTGGACATAAGCCCACAAAAGATAGAGCCTTGTTGAGTTATCACAAAAGCAGAAAAAGCTATACCAAGGATCATTCCTAAGTAACGACCTTTTTCACCTACTA